>NZ_FRFF01000125.1 GCF_900143625.1 Nocardiopsis sp. JB363 | reverse complement strand
GGCCCCGTTGTGCTTCTTCTGCTTTGCGTTTCCGCTGGGCTTTTGAAGCGACTCTTCGAAGTTTACATGCTCCGAGCACCGCTCGAACCAGGTTGCTGTGAAGAGGATGTCTGTGATCGCGGCCCGGTTCTGAACGCGAACCCTGAGGTTCGTACGTTCGCCGTCCCGCAGCGACTCGGTGAGTCTAAGCAACTGTCTCGGAGACGTCAAATCCACTCGGACCGGTGAGGAGATCCCCGATGTGTCCTGGTGTCCCGCGGCTGATCGCGGGGTGACGCCCCGATCCTCGCGACCCCCTGCTTCGGGGTCGGAGTCTCAGATCGGCTTGCTGGTCGTGCAAGAGCGATCCTGCCCGGGGGTTCCATCCGCCAAACACCGATCGAAGAGATTTTTCGATTTCGTGGGTTTGAGCGGGGGACCCTGGTGGGGCGGAACCGGGTCCGCCCCACCGTGGTCACACGAGTTCGGCCAGTTCCTTCGCCAGAGCGCGGAAGGCGATACCTCGGTGGCTGATCGCGTTCTTCTCCTGGGCGGTCAGCTCCGCGGTGGTCCGCTCATGGCCCTCGGGGACGAAGACCGGGTCGTAACCGAACCCGTTCTCCCCCTCGGGTTCTTCCACGAGGCGTCCACGCAGCACACCTTCGGCGGATCTCTCGGTCCCGTCGGGCATCACCAGCACGGCCGCGCACACGAACCGAGCGCCTCGACGCTCCTCCGGGGTGTCGGCGAGCTGGTCCAGGACCAGTTCGAGGTTGGCCCGGTCCTGGTTCCCGGCGCCGAAGCGGCCGGACCAACGGGCGGAGAGGACCCCGGGCATCCCACTCAGTTCGTCGACGCTCAACCCGGAATCGTCCGCCACCGCGGGCAGACCGGTGTGCGCCGCGATCGCCTTGGCCTTCAGGCGAGCGTTTCCGACGAAGGTCGCCTCGGTCTCGGGGACCTCGGGCGCGTCAGGGAACGCGTCCAAGGCGAGGACCTCGGCCGCCACCCCCGCCTCGGCGAGGATGGCGCGCATCTCCGGCACCTTCTTCGCGTTGCGCGTGGCCAACACGATCTTCACTGTCATTCCCCGCTCTACTCGGACAGGGTCTTCTTCTGGATCGCGGTCAGTTCCTCGCAGCCGGTGGTGGCGAGGTCGAGCAACTTGTCGAGGAGTTCACGATCGAATGCCGCGCCCTGTCCCTCCGCAGTGCCCTGGATCTCGATGAACTTGCCATCACCGGTGATCACGACGTTCATGTCGGTGTCGGCGACGGAGTCCTCCAGGTAGTTCAGGTCCAGCCTGGGCTGCCCTTGGACGACGCCGACGCTCACCGCGGAGAGCGAGCCGATGAGCGGGTTGGTCTTGAGCTTGCGCCGCTTGCGCAGGTACTTCATCGCGTCGGCGAGGGCGACGTAGGCGCCGGTGATCGCCGCGGTGCGGGTTCCTCCGTCGGCCTGGAGCACGTCGCAGTCCAGGGTGATGGTGTGTTCGCCCATCGCCTTGAAGTCGACGACGGCGCGCAGGGAACGGCCGATCAACCGGGAGATCTCGTGGGTACGTCCGCCGATCTTGCCGCGCACGGACTCCCGGGCGCCACGGGTGTCGGTGGCGCGCGGAAGCATGGCGTACTCGGCGGTGACCCAGCCCTCGCCGGTCCCTCTGCGCCAGCGGGGCACACCGTCCTCGACGGTGGCCGCGCAGAGCACACGGGTGTCGCCGAACTCGATGAGCGCGGAGCCTTCCGCCTGGCGGAGCCAGTTGCGGGTGATGGTCACAGGTCGAAGTTGGGTCGGAACGCGTCCGTCAGGTCGGGCCATGGGTATGAGCGTATCTCCGGTCGGCACACCTCGTGGCTCGTCCGACGGTCAGCCGCCGATCCGGTGGACCTGTCCGCCTCGGGCGAGTTCGATGTCGCCGCTGAAGGTGGAGCGGGCCTCGACCATGGTGACGTCGTCGTCGTTCCAGGGCACCAGGTGGGTGAGCAGGAGTTTGTCGACCCCGGCCCGCGCGGCGTGGTCGCCGGCCTCGCTACCGGTCAGGTGCATGTCCTTGGGATGGTCGACGTGGTCGTGGAAGGCGGCCTCGCAGAGGAACAGGTCGACATCGCGGGCCAGGTCGATCAGGGAGTCGCACGAGCCGGTGTCCCCGGAGTAGGCGAGGGTGGCGCCTTCGTGTTCGAGCCGGATGCCGAAGGCGTCGACGGGGTGATTGACCCGGTCCACGCGGGCGGTCATCGGACCGATGCGGAACTCGCCGGGGGCGAGCTCGTGGAAGTCGAAGACCTCGGTCATGCCGGGGTCGGGGTCCAGCCCGTAGATCTGAGCGAGGCGCTCGGCGACCCCGGCGGGACCGTAGACGGGAATGCGCGGTTTGGCGCCGCCGGGCGCGTACTTGCGGGCGACCCAGTAGGCGCACATGTCGGCGCAGTGGTCGGTGTGCAGGTGGCTGAGGTACACGGCGTCGATGGAGTAGAGGTCCGTGTAGCGCTGGAGGGCGCCGAGGGCGCCGTTTCCGAGGTCTAGAAGCAGGCGGTATCCACCGGCCTCGACCAGGTAACAGGAGGCCGGGCTGTCCGGCCCGGGGAAGCTCCCGGAGGACCCGATAATCGTGAGTCGCACGTCGTCGTCGCCTTCTCGGTCGGCCGCTCTGCTTCCGTGACCCCTGAGTGGCTGTGCGCGGGGAGTGCGGATGGCGGCTGGTTCTGCGGATGTGCCGTTGTTACGGGTGTACCCCAATGACCGCCCAGGTGGTACAAAATGTGTCCCGCATCTCAGGCGACCTCGGTCACGTGTGAATTTTTCACACCGAATGATCACGAATGACCGATTCACGCGGTGGGGTTCGGGCCCCCTCCAAGACCGGAACATGACAAGAGGCCGGCCGCTCAGCGGCCGGCCTCCGTCACGAAGCTCGGATCAGGCCCAGAGCTGATCCTCCAGACGCTCCTCCGCCTCTTCGAGGGTCCCCTCGTAGGCACCGGTGGACAGGTACTTCCACCCGGCGTCCGCGATGACGAACGCGATGTCGGCGGTCTGCCCCTCCCGTTCGGCCTTGCGAGCCATTCCCAGCGCGGCGTGCAGCGCGCCGCCCGTGGAGATCCCCGCGAAGATGCCCTCCTGGACCAGGAGTTCCCGGGTCCGCTTGAGCGCGGCGTCGGAGGGCACGGAGAAACGGGTGGTGAGCACCGACTCGTCGTAGAGCTCGGGGACGAACCCCTCGTCGATGTTGCGCAGCCCGTAGACCAGCTCGCCGTAACGGGGTTCCGCGGCGACGATCCGCACGTCCGGCTTGTGCTCGCGCAGGTAGCGCCCCACCCCCATAAGGGTTCCGGTCGTACCGAGGCCCGCCACGAAGTGGGTGATCTCCGGCAGATCGGCCAGCAGCTCGGGCCCGGTGGTCTCATAGTGGGCACGGGCGTTGGCCGGGTTGCCGTACTGGTACAGCATCACCCAGTCGGGGTTGGCCGCGGCCATCTCCTTGGCGACACGGACGGCCTCGTTGGAGCCTCCCGCGGCGTCGGAGAAATGGACCTCGGCGCCCCACATGGCGAGCAGTTGCTTACGCTCGGCGGAGGTGTTCTCCGGCATGACACACACCATGCGATAGCCGCGCAGTTTGGCGACCATGGCCAGGGAGATGCCGGTGTTCCCCGACGTCGGCTCCAGGATCGTGCACCCCGGGGAGAGCAACCCGTCCTTCTCGGCCTGCTCGATCATGAAGAACGCGGCGCGGTCCTTGATCGAGCCGGTGGGGTTGCGGTCCTCCAGCTTCGCCCACAGCCGTACCCCCGGTGAGGGCGAGAGCCGGGGCAGCCCGACGAGCGGCGTGCCGCCGAGGGAGTCGAGTAGGGAGTCGTAGCGCATGACCGTCCCTAGCGGCTTCCGCCGGCGACGGCGGGGAGGATGGTCACGTTGTCACCGTCGGAGAGCTTCGCTTCGAGCCCACCGACGAATCGGACGTCCTCGTCGTTGAGGTACACGTTGATGAAGCGGCGCAGCTTGCCGTTCTCCACCAGACGCTCGGCGATGCCGGGGTGGCGGCTGTCCAGGTCGCTGAACAGCTCGCCGATGGTGGCGCCGGACCCTTCGACGACCTTGGCGTCGTCGGTCAGGTTGCGCAGGATGGTGGGGATGCGGACCTCGATGGCCATGAAGGTGACTCCGTTAGCGGTCGTAGTTGTGCGTTCATGTCCAACAGGAGACTCTCCGCCCTCATTCCGAGCGGTCGCCCTGCCGGTGGCGGAGCCTACTGGCCGCCGTCGCCCTCGGTGATCTCCACCGGCTCCTCGGTGACCTCGCCGTCGACGATCCGGTAGGAGCGGAACTCGACGGTGTCGGGCTCACGGGTGGAGACGAGGACGTAGTGGGCCCCGGGTTCGGAGGCGTAGGAGAGGTCGGTGCGCGAGGGGTAGGCCTCGGTCGCGGTGTGGGAGTGGTAGATCACCACGGGTTCCTCGTCGCGGTCGTCCATCCCGCGCCAGACCTTCAGCTGTTCCATCGAGTCGAAACGGTAGAAGGTCGGCGACCGTTCGGCGTTGAGCATCTCGATGAACCGCTCCGGGCGGTCGGAGCCCTCGGGGCCGGCGACGACGCCACACGCCTCGTCGGGGTGGTCGCGGCGGGCGTGGGCGACGATCTTGTCGTAGATCGAGCGGTCAATCCTCAGCATGGTTCCAGGGTACCCACCTTTCTTTCTCTACCAACCGAGTGGGTATTGTTGCGCGCGCTGGTGGGGCGGCTGCGAAGCCGCGAACCCCAACACATAGGCTCGCCCCTATGAGAGAGGACGGCAGCAGTGCGCTGCTCACCGACCACTACGAACTGACGATGCTCCAAGGCGCCCTGCACAGCGGCGCCGCCGCACGCAGGTCGGTGTTCGAGATGTTCGCCAGACGCCTCCCCGAGGGCCGCCGCTACGGCGTGGTGGCGGGGACCGGACGCTTCCTGGACCTACTGGAACGCTTCCGCTTCGGCCGAGAGGAACTGGACTTCCTGTCCGACCACGGGGTCGTGGACGAGCCCACCCTGGAGTGGCTGGCCGACTACCGCTTCTCCGGCAACGTGTGGGGATACGGCGAGGGCGAGGCCTACTTCCCCGGCTCCCCCATCCTCGTGGTGGAGTCCACATTCGCCGATGCCGTGATCCTGGAGACCCTCGCGCTGTCGGTGTACAACCACGACAGCGCGATCGCCTCGGCGGCCAGCCGCATGTCGGTGGCGGCCGGCGACCGCCCGCTCATCGAGATGGGCTCGCGCCGCACCCACGAACAGGCCGCCGTGGCCTCGGCCCGCGCCGCCTACGTGGCCGGGTTCGCGACCTCCTCCAACCTGGAGGCGGGACGCTCGTTCGGGGTGCCGACCGGCGGCACCGCGGCGCACGCCTTCACGCTGCTGCACGACAGCGAACAGCACGCCTTCAAGGCCCAGCTGGAATCCATGGGCAAGGGCACCACCCTGCTGGTGGACACCTACGACGTCGAACGCGCGGTGGGTCACTCCGTGGAGTTGGCCGGCAAGGAGCTCGGGGCCGTCCGGATCGACTCCGGCGACCTGGCCGCGACCGCGTCCCGGGTGCGCGCCCAACTCGACGGGCTCGGCGCCACCGACACCCGCATCGTGGTCACCGGCGACTTGGACGAGCACGCCATCCAGGCGTTGGCGGTGGCACCCGTGGACGGGTACGGCGTGGGAACGTCCCTGGTCACGGGATCCGGAGCCCCGACCGTGTCGCTGGTGTACAAGCTGGTGGCCCGGGCGCGCGGCCTGGCGGAGGACGCCCCGCTGGAACCGGTCGCCAAGCGTTCGGTGGGCAAGCCGAGCCGGGGCGGTCGCAAGTGGTCGCTGCGCCGGTTGGACGACAAGGGCGTCGCGGTGGCCGAGGAGGTGTACCCGCACGACCCGGGCGAGGTCATCGGCACGCGGCCGTTGCTCAGACCCCTGGTCGTCGACGGGGAGATCGTGGGGCGGGAGACGGTCCACGACGCACGCGAACGCCATCGGGCGACCGTGGCCGAACTGCCCGAACAGGCGCTGCGGATGTCCCGGGGCGACGCCTCGCTGCCGACGATCTTCCACTGAACCTCAAGACCCGATCCGATCCTGGAAGAGAGGCGCCGGACATGACGAAGGCACTCATCGTGGTGGACGTACAGAACGACTTCTGTGAGGGCGGCAGCCTCGGTGTGAAGGGCGGGGCGCGCACCGCGGCCGCCGTCACCGAGCACGCCCGCGCCAACGGATACGACCACGTGGTGGCCACCCGGGACCACCACATCGACCCCGGGACGCACTTCTCCGACGACCCCGACTTCGTGGACACCTGGCCGCCGCACTGCGTGGTCGGAACCCCCGGCGCGGAGTTCCACGCCGACTTCGACGCCTCGGTGGCAGAGGAAGTCTTCGACAAGGGCCAGTACACGGCCGCCTACAGCGGTTTCGAGGGGACCGCGCGGGACGGCGAGACGACCCTGGTCGCGTGGCTGCGCGCGCGGGACGTGGACGAGGTGGACGTGGTGGGGATCGCCACCGACCACTGTGTGCGCGCCACCGCGCTGGACTCCCATGACGCGGGGTTCCGGACGCGGGTACTGCTCGGCCTGACCGCGGGCGTGGCCGCGCCTACGGTCGACTCGGCGCTGGAGCGACTGCGTGCGGCCGGTGTGGAGCTGGAGGGCGAGCCGCTGGTCGGCTGAGCCCCCGCGCCCTGACGACGAAGTGGCCGTGACCGGCAGAGGTCACGGCCACTTCTCGTGCTAGGAGATGCCGATGGCGGAGCGGACGTCCTTCAGGACCCGGCGGGCACGCTCACGGGCGCGCTCCAGGCCGGAGGCGAGGATGTCGTCGAGTTCGGTCTGGGAGGCCATGAGCTCCTCGTAGCGGTCGCGCTTGGCGCCGAGCTCGGCGTTGACCGCCTCGAACAGCTCCTTTTTGAGGTCGCCCCAGCCCATACCGCCGGCTTCGAGGCGCTTGCGCACGTCGTCGACCTTGTCGGCGTCGGCGAAGTGCGTGAGCAGCTGGAACGGGACCGAGGTGCCCGGGTCCTTGGGGTCCTCCACCGGGGTGGAGTCGGTGGGGATCCGGTTGATGGCCTTGCGGAGCTTCTTCTCCGGCAGGAACAACGGGATGTGGTTGTCGTAGGACTTGCTCATCTTGCGGCCGTCGGTGCCGGGCAGGATGCTTGCGTCGCTGTCGTCGATGACGCCCTTGGGGAGCGGGAAGCTGTAGGAGTCCCCGTAGCGGTGGTTGAAGTACCCGGCGATGTCGGCGGTGTACTCGATGTGCTGCGACTGGTCGCGCCCCACCGGGACCTGGGTGCCCTCCATGATGAGGATGTCCGCGGCCATGAGGACGGGGTAGTTGTACAGCCCCATGTTGACGCCCGCGTCGAGGTCGGTGTTGCCCGCCTCGGTGTTGCGGTCCCGGGCGGCCTTGTAGGCGTGCGCGCGGTTCATGAGCCCCTTGGGGGTGAGGGTGCTCAGGATCGTGGTGAGCTCGAAGGTCTCGGGGACGGAGGACTGGCGGTAGAAGACGGTGCGCTCGGGGTCGAGCCCACAGGCCAGCCAGGTGGCAGCGCCCGACCGGATGCTGTGACGGAGTTCGTCGGCGTCCTTGATGATGTTGAGCGCGTGGTAATCCGCGATGAAGTAGAAGGTGTCGTAGCGCTCGGCGGCCGCGAGGGCGGGCTTGATCGCGCCGATGTAGTTGCCCAGGTGGAAGTCGCCGGTGGGCTTGATTCCGGTCAGGTACGTGTTGGCTGCCATGCCTCAAGCCTAGCGGCGCTCACCTACCCGCTCCCCGACCGGTGACGCGGTCGACGAGGACCTCGACGCGTTGTCGATGCTCCTCCGGGCGGAGGCGGTGGTCGCGGGTGAGGGTGGCGAGGCCGTGGACCGCGGCCCAGGTCACCTCGGCGAGGGTGGCGGAGTGGTGGGCGTAGGCGTAGGGGGCGACGACGGCCTCGATCTCGGCGAAACCGGCGCGTAGGGGTTCGGGGGTGTCCTCCTGGGCGAACGGCAGAGGGACAGTTCGGGTGAACATGGCCTCGTATACGGCCGGGTTGGCCTCCGCGAAGTCCAGGTAGGTCTCGACGGCTACGGTGAGCGCGCCCCGGGCATGGCCGGAGACCGACCGGGCTCGACGTAGCGCTTCGGTGAGTTCGGCGAAGCCTTCGAGGGCGACGGCGGCGACGATGGCGTCCTTGTTTCGGAAATGGCTGTAGAGCACGGGCTGGCTGTACTCGATGAGAGCGGAGAGGCGCCGGGTAGTGACGGCGTCCCAGCCTTCCGTCTCCGCGAGGGCCCGGGCTTTGGCCAGGATGAGCCGGTGGCGTTGTTCGCGTTCGCGGGCACGTCGTTCGTTGACTGTCACAGATCGACTCTAGCAACGCTAGTTTTTATGTCGCCGCTGATCTAGCATCGATAGAACTTATATCGGTGACAGGAGAGGGCATGAACTTACGCGAGTGGTCATGGCGAGTGGCACTCGTCCTGGCCCTTCTCCTCGCATTGGGCATCATCGCGATCGGGGTCCGCTTCCTCCTGCAACCCGAAGTGAGCGCCCAGGGGTTCGGTGCGGCCGCGGAAGCCGGCCCCTATCCGGCGGCGAAGGGGATCAGAGACATCGGCTCCGGGCTGGTGGGGCTCACGTTGCTCGCCACCCGGCACTTCCGCGCGGCCGGGTGGACGATCATCGCCATGGCCGTCATCCCTCTGGGCGATGTGCTGGTGGTACTGGCCTGGGGAGGTCCTCCCGTTCTGGCCTACACGGTCCACGGAGGCACGGCGCTCACCATGGCCGTGGTCGGCGCAATCCTGATTCGGGGCCCGCGACGGGAGGAACCGCGCCCCACCCGGGGCGCCGCCACGTCATCTGGTGGCCAAACACACCACCCATGACGCATACTTTGAGTATGACTTCCATGGATACCACCATCAAGGTCCCACGCTCCTTGAGAGAGCGCATCAGCAAGAGGGCGAAACACCGCCACGTCACCATGGCCCGTGCGATCGAAGAGGCACTGGACGAGGCCGAGGAGTTGGAGTTCTGGTCCGACGTACGCGTGTACAACGAGAGCCTCACCAAGGAGGACCGGCGTGCCCGCCTCGATGACCGGACCCTCCGGGACGACCTCTCAGACCCGGGGGACGACGAACTGACCGCAGAGGAAGCCTGGTGAGACGAGGCGAGATCCACATGGCCGACCTGGGAGACCCGGTCGGCCACGAACAAGGGCTACGCCGTCCGGTTCTCCTGGTCAACGCTCAGCCCTGGCTGGAGTCCCACCCACCCGTGGTCATGGCGGTTCCGTTGACTCGCACACACCGGGGACACCGGACCCATGTGGAGATCGAGCCGGGATCCTCTGGCCTGAAGGCGACCAGCTACGCCAAGTGCGAGGACCTTCGCTCCATCTCTCCCGAGCGACTCGGACGCCGGTTCGGTCGCGTCGACGATCTCGTCCTGTTCGAGGTGGACACGATCCTGCGCAGACTGCTCGCCCTGTGAGGTGATGCCCGTGGCGCCACGGGTGCGGGACGCCACGGGCCGGGGTCAGGCCTTGGGCGCGCCCTCACGGAAGGCGGACCAGTGCTCGGCCATGCGCTGCGCCTGCCCCTGGGTGAAGTGGGTCATGCAGGCGTCGTCGCTGTAGTTCATGAAGTTGGTGACCGGGTCCTCGCCCTGACGTTCGGGGCAGGTGTCCCGACCCTCGGGACATCCGGAGGCGGCCTCGCGTTCGTACGGGGTGTCGTCGATGTAGTCGCCCGGGCTCTCGCACCCGTTCTGGAAGGTGTGGAACAGCCCCAGCCAGTGACCGACCTCGTGGGTACCGGTGTGCCCCTCGTTGAAGTTCTCGCGGTCACCGCCCGGCAGGGTGTCGTGCGCGATCGCTACGCCGTCCTGTTCGGGGTTGTCGGCGTAGTCCTGCGGGAACGTGGAGAAGCCCAGCAGACCGCTGCCCAGGTCCGCGGTGTAGATGTTCAGGGTCTCGGCCCCGCCCTGGCGCAGTTCGGCGCGGATGGTGTCCCGGTGGTCCCCGAATTCGCGGAACCAGGTGTCGTTCTCAGTCCGGGTGACGTCGGCGAGCTCGAACCGGAACTCGGTGTCGGTGCCCTCCGAACCCTGCGCGTACTCGCCCTGATAGGCACGATTGAGCACGTCCACCTGGTCGTCGATGCGACCGTCCGAGACCTCTCCACTGCCGTCGCTCGCGGAGATCACGTGCACGACCACGGGCACGGTGTACGGTGCGGCGGCCTCATGGCCGCGGATCCGCTCCATGGCCCGTTGGAGGTCGTCCTCGTACTCAGCGGCCTGCTCCGGGGTGATCACCACGTTGTCGGCGGGGCCGGCGTCAGGGTCGGCGACCCTGCGTTCGGCGGCCGACGCCGGTTCCGTACCGGGTGGGCAATAGGGATCGTTCGTCGTCATGGAGGCCGAGAAGTTCTCCGGAGCCGACCCCTCCGGGGAGATCGGCTCCGGTGACGTGCTCGCCACCAGGCCGGTCAGCGTGAACGCGCACAGGGACAGTCCGGACCAGAGCGCGGCTGTACCGCCGCGAGAGTTTCGTCGAATCACCTCACGGACTGTATCCAGATAGTCACTTACAGTTTGTCAGCCTTGCGCGGCGTTACGAAGTATTTGCCCGATTCGGCCGTTCGGTGACTATTTCTTCCCCACGGCCCAGGCCCGCAGCTTGGCGATGCGTTCTTGGAGCTGGTCCGGGGTGGCCTGCGCGACGGGCGGACCACCACAGGCGCGCCGAAGCTCGTTGTGGATGGCACCGTGCGGCTTGCCGGTCCGATGGTGCCAGGCGCCCACCAGACCGCTGAGATCGCGGCGCAGGTCGGCCAGGATCTGGTGGGTGGGACCCTGGTCCCCCTCCGGCTCCTGCTGCTTGCCCTTGGCCTTGAGCTCGCTCGCCTTCAGGTCGGCCTTGCGCTTGCGCAGCAGCTGGGAGACCTGATCGGGATCGAGCAGCCCGGGCAGCCCGAGGAAGTCCTCCTCCTCGCTGGATCCCGCCGCGCCTCCCCCGTACTCCAGGCCGTCGTACAGGGCCCGGTCGAACTCGGCGGCGGACTCCATCGTCTCGAAGGGGAGCTCCTCCCCCGCGTCCGGCGAGTCCTTCTTCTTGTTGGCCTCCCGGAGCAGGTCCTCCTCCGGGTACTCGTCGTCGCTGGGCGTCTTGTCCAGGATGTGGTCGCGTTCGCGCTCCATCTCGCCCGCGTACTCCAGCAACGTGGGCACCGACGGCAGGAACACCGACGCCATCTCGCCACGTTTGCGGACCCGCACGAAACGCCCGATGGCCTGTGCGAAGAACAGCGGGGTGCTGGTGGAGGTGGCGTACACGCCCACCATCAGGCGGGGCACGTCCACGCCTTCGGAGACCATGCGCACCGCGACCATCCAGCGATCGTCGCCGGCGGCGAACCGGGAGATCTTCTTGGAGGCCGCGGGGTCGTCGGAGAGCACCACCGTGGCGCCCTTCCCGGTGATCTGACGCAGGATGCGCGCGTAGGCGCGGGCGTTCTCATGGTCGCTGGCGATGACCATCGCGCCGGCGTCCGCGTGGGTCTTGCGCACTTCGGTCAGCCGCCGGTCGGCCGCCTGGAGGACCTTCTTGATCCAGTCGCCCTTGGGGTCCAGCGCGGCCCGCCAGGCCTGGGAGAGCGCGTCCTGGGTGAGTGGTTCGCCCAAACGTGCGGCGAGCTCGTCACCGGCCTTGGTCCGCCAGCGCATCTCACCGGAGTAGGCCATGAAGATGACCGGGCGCACCACTCCGTCCTCCAGCGCGGGCGCGTACCCGTAGCTGTAGTCCCACGAGCAGCGTCTCACCCCGGTGCGGTCCTGGACGTAGTCCACGAACGGGATGGGGTTGATGTCGGAGCGGAACGGGGTGCCGGTCAGCGACAGTCGTCGGGTGGCCGGCTCGAAGGCCTCCCGTACCGCCTCGCCCCAGGACAGGGCGTCACCAGCGTGGTGGACCTCGTCGAAGATCACCAGGGTCTTGCGCGACTCGGTGCGGTTGCGGTGCAGCATCGGGTGCGCGGCCACCTGCGCGTAGGTGATGGCCGCACCGAGGTACTGCCGGCCCAGCGCGCCCTGCCCGTTCTTGAACTCGGGGTCGATGGGGATCCCGAAGCGCGCCGCGGCCTCCGCCCACTGCTTCTTGAGGTGCTCGGTGGGGCAGACGATGGTGATCGAACGCACGGCGTGACGATGCAGGAGTTCGCTCGCCAGGGTGAGGGCGAAGGTGGTCTTGCCCGCACCAGGGGTGGCCACCGCGAGGAAGTCACGCGGCTGCCTGCGGAAGTACTCCTCGAAGGCCTCCCGCTGCCAGGCCCGAAGGCCGCTCAGGCGATCCTCGCTAGAGGTCTGCGTCACCGTCATTCTTCTCGTCCCCCGTTACTCACCTGCTTGAGGTTAGTGGTTGTCCGGCCCGGAATACGGAGCCCCGGCAGTGGTGCCGCGCACAACGGCCCACCATTCCACCACCCCACGACGGGCGGCACGGTGCCTGTGCACCGCGCCGCCCTGTTGTTCGTCGAAAGCGTTGAAACCGCTGTTGATCCCCCGTGTCCTAGGCGCCGCCCTCGCCGGTTTCCGAGTCGGCCTCGGGGTCGCCTTCCAGTTCCGGCTCCATGTCGGTGGATTCGGGGTCCTCGCCGGGCGCGCCGGCCGGGGCCTCCTCACCACCGATGTTCGAGGTGTCCACGGCGCCGTCGTTGAACGGCATGTGGGGGGAGATCGCCGGGAAGGCGAAGAACCACAGCAGGGCGGCCCCACCCGCGAGCAGACCGACCATCATGATGAACTTCGACGCCCATGGGCCCGGCAGGATGCGCCAGATCAGGCCGTACATTCGTGAACCCTCCCTAGGCTTGGGGCGCCATGTGCGCGATGGAATCCGGCATGCCGTCGGACTTGGGCGTGGTCTCGGCCAGTTCGGCCCAGACGATGAGTCGGTGCGTGTTGTTGAGCTTGGGCGCGCAGGTGGTGAGGGTGAGCAGCGCGCGTCCTGGGTCCTCCTCCGAGGCCTCCTCGAAGGGGTCGGGGGTGACCACCCAGAAGTCCTCGGGCAACACGGTCTCCTCTTGGAAGACCTCGTAGGTGTAGAAGTTCTCGCCGTCCTCCAGGACCATGACGTCGCCCTCGTTGAGCAGGTCGAGGTCCCAGAACAGGCCGGGGGTGCGGTGCGCGGCGATGCCGTAGTTGCCCATCTCGCCGGGGGCACTGTCGAACTGGGTGTAGCGGCCGGGGCTGTAGCGGATGTCGTCCGGCTCGGTGCCGTTGACGACCACCCAGTCCAGGTCCAGGCTCGGGACGTACAGACGGCTGTCGGCGCTTCCGGGCAACGGCTCGGAGTCGGGCCCCTGCTCGGTCTCGTCGGTGACGGCCCAGGCCTCGTCCAGCCCGTCCGCCAAGCCCTGCTGTTCGCGGTCGGTCTCCCACTGGGAGCCGTACACCTCGTAGCCGGCGTAGAAGAGCATCAGCAGACCCGCCGTCAGCAGGATCTCGCCGAAGAAGCGTACGAAGCCGCGGACGACGTCGCCGGGGGTGGTCTTCGGTTTACGGACACGCCGTGGGCTTCCCCGGGAGGGGCGGGGGCGGCGCTCCTCGTTCTCGTGGTGGGGCTCATCGCGCGACTGCCGTTCAGTTGTGGACACCAATACGACCTACTCCTGTGGACGCTTTCGTGTGCACCCGGGTGACCGGAGTGGGACGACGAGCGGGACCCCCGTACGCGGATGCGGCAGTACTTCGACCTCGTGTCGGTACACGGCGCTGAGCGACGACGCGGTGAAGACGTCGGCGGGGGTGCCCTGCGCTGCGACCCGTCCTCCGGAGAGTACCGCCACACGATGGGCGTACGCGGCCGCAAGCCCCAAATCGTGCAGGACCACGATAACCGCCCCACCGTGGGACGCCAGTGTACGCGCGATGCCCAGAACGAGCTCCTGGTGCCGGATGTCGAGGGCCGCGGTGGGTTCGTCCAGCAGGAGCAGGGCGGTGTCCTGGGCCAATACCCGGGCGAGCATGACGCGGGCTCGCTCGCCGCCGGAGAGAGTGGGGAAACGTCGATCGGTGAGGTCTTCGACACCGACCCGTGCCATGGCCTCGCGCACGAGTCCGGCGTCCTCTTCGGGGGTGCTCAGTCCGGCCCAGGGTGCCCGTCCCATGGCGACGATCTCGTGCACGGAGAACGGGAAGCCGACCGCGGCCTCTTGGGGCAGGACGGCGCGGCGCAGTGCGAGTTCGGGCGGTGTCCACTCCCCCAACGGCCGGTCGAACAGACTCACCGAGCCCGCGTCCCTCTCCCCCTTGCCGGGCGCCCCGGTGACGTCCCCGGACACCGCGCGCAGCAGCGTGGACTTACCGGCACCATTGGGACCGACCAGGGCCAGCAGCTCACCGGAGCGGACGGTGAGGTCGACCCCGTCGAGCAGGGCCCGCCCACCCCGGCGAACGGTGACTCCCTCCGCTCGGACCACGGTGCTGCCGGGTTCGAGGGGTTCGGGCCGGTCGGGTGCGCGGGTGAACGGGGCGACGGCCGCCGCGAACCGGCGGCGCAGCAGGGAACCCGTGGTCATGACCAGCCTCCTTGCTTGGCGCGGGTGCGGTGCAACAGGTAGAAGAAGAACGGTCCGCCCAGGGCGGCGGTGACCACGCCGAGCGGGATCTCCGCGGGGGCGGCCGCCGTGCGGGCGAGCAGGTCGGCGGCGAGCAGGAGCAGGCCACCGCCCAGCGCCGAGGCCGGCAGCAGCACCCGGTGTCCGGGGCCGGTGACCATCCGGATGATGTGCGGGACGACCAGTCCGACGAACGCGACGATGCCGGCGAAGGCGACCGCGGCGGAGGTGAGCAACGCCATCGCGGTGATGAGCACCAGACGCATGCGTTCGACGTCGACGCCCAAGTGGCGGGCGGGGCCCTCGCCGAGGGCGAGCAGGTCGAGTTTGCGGGCGTAGAACGGGATGACACCCAGGCCCAGCAGCAGGCACGGCGCGATCGCGGCGACCTTGGACCAGGTCGCGGTGGAGACGCTGCCGAGCTGCCAGAAGGTGATGGTCTGGATCTCGGCGTCCTGGGAGAAGTTGGTCATCAGCCCGATGGCCGCACCGGCGATGGCGTTGACCGCGATGCCGGTGAGCAGCAGGGTGACGACCTCGGTACGGCCGCCGGATCGCGCGAACACGTACACGAACAACGTGGTGATCAGGCCGAAGACGAACGCCGACGCGATGATCGTCCAGTGGCCGAGCACCGTCAGTCCGGTGAAGATGACGACGATCGCGCCGACGGCCGCGCCGGAGGAGACACCGATGACGCCGGGTTCGGCGAGGGGGTTGCCGAAGATGCCCTGCATCATGGCGCCGGCGCTGCCCAGAGCGGCACCGACCATGACGGCCAGGACCACACGGGGCAGACGCACGTCCCACAGGACGGTCCGGGCGATCTCGTCGGGCAGGGCACCGATCCGCACACCCACCGCGTCCAGGAGGGAGGCGGCGACCTGGCCGGCGGGGATCGGGTAGGCGCCCACACCGGCGGCGATCACGGACACGACGACGAGCCCGACGGACAAACCGCTGATCAGCAGGGTCGCGCGCAGATTTCGACCGAGGGTTCCGGGGGTGGGGCGCTGCGACAGGGCGGTCACTCGTCGACGCCGGTCTCACCGGTGGCCGCGGCGAGTTCCTCCGCCAGGGTGGTGATGACCTGAGGGGTGCGGGGGCCGAAGTTGAGCAGGACGCCGTCCTCGAAGTCGATGACGGCCTGGTTCTGTCCGGCGGGGGTCTGCGCCACTCCGGGGATCTCGGCGAGCCCCGCGACGCCGCCGACCGATTCCAGTCCCTTGGTCATGACCAGCAGGACGTCGGGTCGGGCCTCGATGAGCGCCTCGGTGGTGATGGGTGTGAAGGGTGTGGTCAGTCCCATCTCGACCCCGGCGTCCCGGGCTCCGATCTCGTCGAGGAGGGCGTCGGCGCCCGATCCGGGGCCGCCGAGCAGGTACACGCCGGCGGTGCCGCGCAGGTAGAGGAAGGCGACGAGGGGGTCGCCGGCGGTCTCCAGGGAGCTCTCGCGTACCCCGGCCATCTGTTCCCGGGTGCGTTCGGCCAGGAGGGTGCCGGAGGCGGGAACGCCCAGGGCTTCGGCGACGCGTTCGAAGCGGGGGTACATCTCGTCGATGGACCAGGCCTCCTCGACGATGACGACGGGGACGCCCGAGTTCTGGATCTGTTCGATCACCTCGGGAGGGCCGGTCTGGGTGTCGGCGAGGATCACGGTCGGTTGTAGGGCCAGGACCGTCTCGGCGGATACCTCGTGGCCCTCGCTGACGACGGGCAGGTCGGCGGCCTCGTCGAAGGTGGCGGCCACGTCGCGGCCGACGACGTTGTCGCCCAGGCCGAGGGTGAAGACGATCTCGGCGAGGCTTCCGGTGAGCGGGAGGACGCGTTCGACGTCGGTGACCTCGACGTCCTCGTACTCCAGGGGGTCGGAGGAGGAGCGGTAGGGATCGAGCACCACGGATTCGACGGTGACGGGGAGTTCGGGGGTGGCGGTCTCCGCCAGAACCTGGAGGCGGTTCTCGGACAGGTCCGGGATGCCGCCGTCGTCCCCTGACGCGTTCACGGGGGCGCCGGAGCCGGTGCAGGCGGTCAGGGCCATGGCGCAGGCCACGGCGAGGAGCCCGAGGACACCGCGCCGGGGGTTCGCCGGGGCGCTGCGCCCTCTCGGGTGGGGTCGGGGGACGGCGTGGGGCATGGCGATCGCTTTCGATTGAGCCGGGATACCGGACGGGGCCGCGGATCCGGTCGCGAAAAAACCCGGATATGACAGGTCGTCAGCATCTTGACAACCGTGTCCCGTCGGTGGTCAACTATTTCGGCGCCGGGATCGAGTTAGGCAAGGCTCACTTCACCAAGGTAAGCATAACCTAAAGGCGATTCCCCACCTCACGCGGAGGTCGGTCCCCCGTCCGACCCGCCCGATAACAAAGGCCCCTGATGCGAGCAGCGGTTCCCCTCCGTGGGCTTGTCCCACCCCTGGCCATCGTCGCCGCGGCGACGATTCTGGTCGCCGGCGCACCCTCCACGGTGTTCGCCGAACCCTCCAGCGAACCCGTCCATCCCCGAACCACCACCGTGAACCGAACCCAGGGGCTCGACCCCGAGGGCGACAGCGTCACGGTCTCCGGGATCGGGCACACCCCCGATTCCCGGATCGAGATCACCACACGCGCCGTTCCCTCCGAGGTGACCGACGCCGCCGTCCTCGACGAGGACAACACCGTCACCACCGACGTGGACGAACACGGCCTGTTCAGCGTCACCCTCGACACCGGTGTCGGCTTCGCCGCAGAGGCGGGCCTCGACACCGGCGAGGACCCCTTCGAGATCGTCGTCCTCGACGTCGAGGGCTCGATGGACACCGAGGACGAGGAGCCCGAGGAACCCGAGCCGACCGAGGAGACGGTCGAGGCGGACGATGCGGACGAGGCCACCGATGACGTGGTCACCGCTCCCGGTCCGGGGATGAGCGCCCCGGTGCTCGCCCCAGCGGCGCCCGCCGTCCCCGCGGTCGTGGCCGCGGTACCGGTCGCTTTCGCCGTCCCGGCCTCCGTCCCCGAGAGCCGGCCGCGGCCCGCTCCGGAGAGCGCGCCTCAGGCGGCTCCGCGCAACGCACCTCAGACCGTGCCCCGGACACCCGGCGACCTGTCGCTCACCGTCTCCAAGACCAGCGGGCTCGACCCCGACGGGGAGACCGTGACCGTCACAGGTTCGGGCTACGACACCGCCAAGGGCATCTACGTGGCCCTGTGCGACACCGCCAACGCGAGTTCCAGTGCCGCGCCCGGGCCGTGCATCGGCGGTGTGGACATGGAGGGCGAAGGCGGTTCGTCCGCATGGGTGTCCAGCAACCCGCCGCCCTATGGCGAGGGACTGGCCACCCCCTACACGGGTGGTGGGACCGACGGCGGCTTCACCGTGGAACTGTCCGTCAAGGCCAAGGACGACAACACCGACTGCACCACGGGCGCCACCGAGTGCGCGGTGGTGACCCGCAACGACCACACCCGTTCCAGCGACCGAAGCCAGGACGAGTTCGTCCCGGTGACGTTCGCGGGTCAGGCGGGCGACGGTGGTGGCGGATCCGGATCCGGTTCCGACGAGGGGTCGGGCTCGGGCTCGGGCTCCGGTTCGGGGAGTGCGAGCGACGGTGGCTCCGGTGAAGGCGCCACGGGCGGATCCGGTTCCGGTGGTTCCGGTGGTGAAGGGCCCCTCGCCCGCACCGGTGCCCCACTGCTGGGCCTACTGCTGACCGCCGTGGTGGCATCGCTGGCCGGCGTCACCGCGCTGGTGGCGACCCGACGCCGCACCACCGGCACCGACCCGACCACCGCGTGACCCACCCCCGTCCCGGTGATCACTTCAAGCTCAGGCGTCACACGAGTGCGCACGCCTGGGTGGGCGGAGGCGAAGCCTCCCCCATATAACGAGACAACCTCATGAGGGGTGGAGGCACCACCCCCACCTCGAAGGCTGTGGACAACCGCCCCCTGTCGCAGGAACCCCTTCTCCCTTAGGAACCGCTCTCCCTCCGTGGGTACCGCAGCGCCCGCTCAGCGCGGACCCGATGCGCGATCGAGACCGGTCACCCGTCCATCCCCCGACACGATTGGACCCACCGATCACATGAGCACCAACACGACCCGTGAGGCCGGCGGCGCGGGCAGAGCCCGTCGAGCGCTGCGCTCCCTCACCGCCTACGTGGGCGCGGCCGCCCTCGGGGCCTCCCTCACCGTGGCGGCTGCCCCTGCCGCCATGGCCGACGAGGCGCCCGTCTCCCTGGACGGCGGTTCCGCCACCTGGGGCGTCAAGGAGTCCTTCCGCAACTACATCGGCAGCCCCATCGCCGCCGGTGAGATCACCGCGTCCGACGGCGCGAGCGTCAACGACGACGGAACCTTCGACTTCCCCACCGTGGACGGCTCCGTCTCCAAGGAGGACGCCTCCGGCGAGGTGAGCTTCGGTGGCACGGTGGTCTTCGCCGGCCACGACCATGGTCAGGGCGCGGTCCTGGAGGTCCAGGTCGCCGATCCGCGCGTGGAGTTCGACGGAGACGGCTCCGCCACCCTCTACGCCGACGTCACCAGCCGCGAGTTCAAGGGCGCGGACCCGAGCCTGCCCCCCGGTGGCCTGATCGAGTTCGGCGAGGTCCCCGTGGCCGAGCTGACCGGCGCCGAGCTGACCGTGGACGGCGACGACATCGGCTTCACCTCCGAGGCCGGCACCCTGCACGCCGACGCGGTCGAGGCCTTCGCCGACTTCTATGGCGCGGGCGATCCCATGGACCCGCTGTCCTTCACCACCACGGCAGTGGAGGGCGGCGACCCCGGGGAGCCGGGGGAACCCGGCGAGCCCGGTGAACCCGCCCACGACCCGAAGGTCACCGTCTCCAAGACCCAGGAACTGAACCCCGAGGGTGAGTCCGTCACCGTCGACGGCACCGGTTTCCGTCCCGGCCAGGGTGTCTACGTCGCGCTGACCGCCGAGGAGCAGTCCTCGGACTCCTACCCGGCCCACCACACCGGCGCGGTGTGGCTGGGCGGGACCGACGCCCCCGGTGACGAGGGCACGTTCTCCACCGAGGTCGAGGTGTCCGGCACCTACGACAACGAGGGGACGACCTACGACTGCGTCGAGGACCAGTGCCACATCGCGGTCTTCAACGACCACACCGACATCGGCAACCGCGACCAGGACGTGTGGACCCCGATCTCCTTCGCCACCGAGGACGACGGCGACGACGAAGGAGATGGCGGCGATGACGGTGACGGCGGGGAGCTCCCCGAGGGCGACCAGACCGTGTTCAACGGTCGCGCCGACTGGGGCGTCAAGGAGTCCTTCCGCAACTACATCGAGGGCGACATCGCCGCCGGTGACATCACCGTGTCCGACGGCGCCACCCGCAACGACGACGGCACCTTCTCCTTCACCGACGCCAACGGCGAGGTGAACCTGGACGACGTCACCGCCGAGATCGACCTCACCGGCACCGTGCTCTTCGAGGGTCACGTCTACGGTGACGCCGACCCGCTGTTGTACATGTCCGTCACCGATCCGCGTGTGGAGATCGACGGCGAGGCGGGCACCCTGCGCGCCGACGTGGTCAGCAAGTCCCTGACCGACGCCGAACTCCTCACCTACGACGACGTCGCCCTGGCTGACCTGGACCTGTCCGGTGTCGAGGCCGAGGTCGACGAGGGCGTCCTGAGCTGGGGCCCGATCCCGGCCACCCTCACCGCCGAAGGTGTCCCCGCGTTCGCCGACTTCTACGTCGAGGGCGAGCGGTTGGACCCGATCTCCCTGGCCTTGAGCGTGGACGAGGACGTCGAGGTCCCCGGTGGCGGTGACGGCGGCAACGGTGGTGGCGACGGCGACCCGACCCCCGGCCCCGGTGACGGCGGCGGTGGTGACGACGGTGGCAAGCCCGGTCTGCCCAGCACCGGTACCGCCCTGACCGGGCTGCTGATCGCGGCCGTGGTCGCCGTGACCGCGGGTGGCACGGCCATCGTGGTCTCGCGCCGACGCACCGACGCGGAGGCCGAGGTCTAGGCACCCCGGTCCGTATTCGGAAACGACGAAGGCCTTGGCTCACCCGCGAGGGTGGGTCAAGGCCTTTCGAGTGCGACCGGAAGGCCGCCTACTTCATCATGTCCTCGTATGCCTGCTTGCACTCCGGGCACACGGGGAACTTCTTCGGGTCGCGGTTGGGCACCCATACCTTGCCGCACAGGGCGATCACCGGATCGCCGCTCACCGCACTCTGGGTGATCTTCTCCTTCTGCACGTAATGGGCGAACCGTTCCCGGTCACCATCGTCGTGCGAGATATCCGGCTTGGTCTCGCTGTCCGGAAGAACCTTGTTCAGGACGTCCATCGACATCGTCCTCACACCTTTCAACGTCTGGATCCCACGGTATAGGGTGCCGTGGCCCATCTCATCTCCCCGGGGAGAAGTGCCCGCTCAGTTCATGGTGGGATCGTCCGGATAAGTGGACAACAAGGCCATCTCCCCGCCCTGCCGGCGCAGGACCCGCGACCACAGCCCCTCGGGGTCGCCACCGAACAGGTCGTCGGCGAACGCGTCGACCACGAACCAGGCGCCCTCCTCGATCTCCCCCGCCAACTGCCCCGAACCCCACCCGGCGTACCCGGCGAACACGCGCAGCGCGGCGAGTGAGGAGCCGAGCACCTCGGGCGGGCCGTCCAGATCCACAACGCCCACACCGTCCAGCCCTGTTCCGGGGAGCACGTCCTCCAACGGAGACCAGCCCGGCGGGGCCTCCTCTGGAGCGGCGCTGCCCAGGGCGATACCGGAATCGGTGCCCACCGGCCCGCCCGCGAACATCACCGCCGGGGAACTGACGTAGTCGCCCCAGCGGGACACCACCTCGTCCACCAAAAGCTCCAGCGGCCGGTTGAGGATCACTCCGAGGGTGCCGTCGGCGGCGTCGTCGATGACGAACACCACCGAACGGCGGAAGGAGTCCTCCTGAAGCAGGGGGGCGGCCACCAGCAGGCGCCCGGTCAGAGTCGACTCGTCCATGGTCCACCTTTACCCGAAAAGCGACCGACGAGAGACCTCCTCAGGGAGGTTCGACGAGGCTGTTCAGCCCTGAGCGGCCTGACTGCGTTGGGCGACCTCACGGACCGCGTTGGCCACGTGGCCGGACAGGTCCGCGTGGAAGACGCTCGGGATGATGTAATTCGGGCCGAGTTCGTCCTCGGTGACGACGTCGGCGAGGGCCTCGGCCGCGGCGACCATCATGTCCGAGGTGACGTTGTGGCTCTGGGCGTCCAGCAGGCCACGGAAGAAGCCCGGGAAGACCAGCACGTTGTTGATCTGGTTCGGGTAGTCGCTGCGCCCGGTGGCGACGACCGCGGCGTGCAGGTGCGCGACGTCCGGGTCGACCTCCGGGTCGGGGTTGGCCAGCGCGAAGATGATCGAGTCCTCGTTCATCTCGGCGATGTCCCCGCCGTCGAGCAGGTCGGGGGCGGAGACCCCGATGAACACGTCGGCCCCGGCGACGGCGCCCTTGAGGTCGCCGCTGTAACCGGCCGGGTTGGTGTGCTCGGCGATCCAGCTCAGGTTCTCGTCGTGGTCCTCACGACCGGTGTGGACGGCCCCGTGCACGTCGTTGACGATGACGTCGCGCGCTCCGGCGTGCATGAGCAGCTTGAGGATGGCGGTGCCGGCCGCACCGGCGCCGGACATGACGATGCGGACCTCGGACAGCTTCTTGCCGACCACGCGCAGGGCGTTGCGCAGGGCGGCCAGGACGACGATGGCGGTGCCGTGCTGGTCGTCGTGGAAGACGGGGATGTCCAGGAGTTCGCGCAGACGGGCCTCGACCTCGAAGCAACGCGGGGCGGAGATGTCCTCCAGGTTGATGCCGCCGAAGCCGGGGGCGATCAACTGGACGGTGCGGACGATCTCGTCGACGTCCTGGGTGTCCAGGGCGATGGGCCAGGCGTCGATGTCGGAGAAGCGTTTGAACAGGGCGGCCTTGCCCTCCATGACGGGCATGGCGGCTTCGGGGCCGATGTTGCCCAGTCCCAGGACGGCGGAGCCGTCGGTGACCACGGCGACGCTGTTGCGCTTGATGGTGAGGCGGCGGGCGTCGTCCTTGTTGGCGGCGATGGCCTGGGAGACGCGGGCCACGCCGGGCGTGTAGGCCATGGAGAGTTCGTCGCGGTTGCGCAGCGGCACCTTCGACTTCATCTCGATCTTGCCGCCGAGGTGCATGAGGAAGGTGCGGTCGCTGACCTTGTGGACCGTGACCCCGTCGACGGCGCCGAGGGCGTCGACGATCGACTGTGCGTGTTCTGTGTCGCGGGCGGCGCAGGTGACGTCGATGCGGATGCGCTCGTGGCCTGCGGCCGCCACGTCGAGGGCGGTGATCATGCCGCCGACCTGCTCCACCGCGTTGGTGAGGCTGCCGACCGCGCTGCCTCCGGCGTCCAGTTCCAGGCGGACGGTGATGGAGTACGAAACGCTGGGAAGGGTGGCCACGTGTTGCTCCTTGGCTTTGGCTGGTGTCATGCGTCCGCGGGGCGCACCGGCGGCTCTCCCGTGGATGTACGGACCGACCTCGGGATGGCTGTGGCCCTGTACGCCGTGGGTCCACCCCGGTGGCTCTGGTCGGCTCTCGCCCGCCGGAATCACGGGTCCGCGTCCGTGCCGGCGACGCGTCCCGCCGTGGACATCCGTCGAGGGGGTGCCTTCGGGGGCGGGGCTCGGTTGCCGGCCGGGGGCTGGCTGGGAACCCACAACCGAGTCGCTTCACCCTACCCGAGTCAAGGGGGAAACGTCAGCACAAGAGGACAATTAACCCCTTCGGAAAAAATCGCATTAATTACTTTCCCTGGCACGGTCCTCGGCGGCCCGGACCACCATGTCCGCACAGGCGTCGGTGGAGAGCACGGTGGAATCGACCACCAGGTGGTAATGGCTCGGATCGGCCGGATCGACCCGGTAGAACCGGCGCACGTAGGAGGCGCGGGCGCGGTCGTTGTCGTCCAACAGCTTCGCGGTGGGCGCGGTGGGCCCCCATCCCTTGCCGCCGCACTCCTCCCGGTCCCCGAGTTCCCACAGGCGGCGGGCGCGGCGCAGGCGAGCCTCGCGGCTTCCGATCAGCCGCACGTGCACGGCGCCCGGGTGGTCGGCCAGGATCACCGCGGCGGCGCGACCGAGGACGACCCCGCCGGCGCGGGCCACGTCCTTGATGACCAGTTCGGTCTGTTCGACGAACTCGTGGTCGTACAGAAGACGACCCTCGTCGTCGGTGGCGCCGAAATAGGCGGTGTCGACACTGCCGATGGTGACGGTGGGCAACCGGGCCGCACCGGCGAGGAGCCGCTCGAAGCCACCGGGCGCACGGTCGTCGCGTTGCAGGACCTCGTCGAGTGAGCAGCCGATCTGTTCGGCGACGGCGCTGGGGACCGCGCGGTCGAGGAAGGGGACGTGGAGTCGAGCGGCGACGGCCGGGCCGATCACGCTGCCGCCGGCGCCGAAGGCGGCGGAGACGGTCACCACGGGGGCTCCGCCGGGGTGTGGAATGTTGTTGGTCGCCATGGTCCACCTGCCGGGTCGCACTGTGGACCGCGTGCTCGCGGTCCGCCGTGTTGTTCTTTTACCCGACGCGGGGGCGACCATCCCACCCGTCTTCACTACGGCAAATACCGCATGATTTGCCACAAACAGGTGAAAAGGGTGCGGAACCTCCGGCCGGTGACCGTTCAAAGAATTCTCGGAGAACGGTCACCGGCCGGTACCCGGTCAGAACAGGGCGGAGGTGAGCTTGCGGCGAGCCGCGCTCACGCGCGGGTCCGCGGCGGGCAGCAGGTCGAACAGGGCCAGCAGGTGTGCGCGGGCCTTGTCCCGGTCCTCGTCGGAGGTGCGCTTGACCGTCGCGATGAGCCGGTCGAAGGCGTCGTCGAACTTGCCGCCGTACATGAAGACGTCGGACAGGGTGATCTGGGCGTCCACGTCGTCCGGGCGGTCGGCCGCGGCCTGTAGGGCGGTCTCGGGGTCGACGTCCTGGAGCCGGCCGATCAGGCGGACCTGTGCCAGCTTGGCCTTGATCTCGGCGTTCTTGGGGTCGGCGGTCAACGCCTTCTCGAACACCGCGGCGGCCGCGTCGAAGTCCCCCCGTTCCAGGGCGGCCTGCACCTCGACGTCGATCGGGTCGGCCTCGGGTTCGGGTGCGATTTGTTCCTCCGGCATCGCGGAGGGGTCACCGTCCACCGTGCCGGGGTGCCCGGGCGGGAGCATGCCCTGTTGGGACAGGGCGCCGAAGACCTGGGTGAGTCCGTCGCGGAGCTGCTCCTCGGTCGCCGGTCCCTGCATCAGGGGCATGACCTGACCCTGGATGGCGATGATGATGCTCGGGGCGCCCTCCACACGAAGCGCCTGCACCAGCTGAGGGCTGCCCTCGCTGTCGATCTTGCCCAGGATCCAGTTGCCGCCGGAGCCCCTGGAAAGGTTGTCCAGGGCGTCCTCGACCTGTTTGGACTGCTCGGACCAGCCCGCCAGGACCGCGAGGACGATCGGGGACGACAGAGAGTTCTCCAGCACCTGCTGGAAGTTGGCCTCGTCGACGTTGACGGCATAGGGGTTGGTACGACCGGCCGACTCGTCGGCGCGCTGCTTGGCCTCACGTTCCAAGGCCGCCTTGCGCGCCCCGAGGTCGACCGCACTGTTCGGTGAAAAGTCCGAAGGCTGCATACTCCCCATCCTGCCCCATCCCGAGGCGGTACGAGGACTCCGTACCGCCTCGGGCCCGAAGCCCGGGGCAACGGGTGGGTTGACGGAGGACCGTCAGAACTGCGGGTCCTCCGTGTAGGTGCCGAACTCCTCGCCCATGGTGGCGCAGATCTCGCCGAGGGTCGCCTCGGCTCGGGCCGCGTCCATGATGAGCGGAACGAGGTTGCCGTCGTCGGCGCGTACGCCTTCCAGGAGGCGGGCCAGGGCACGGTCGACGACGTCCTGGTCGCGCGCGGCCCTACGGTCGGTGAGGACGCGCTTCTGCTCGTGTTCGACCTCGTGGCTGATCTTGAGGACGTCGAGCTCGCCGGAGATCGTGTTGGTGTGGCAGTTGACGCCGACGATGCGTTTGTCGCCCTTCTCCAGGGCCTGCTGGTACTGGTAGGCGGACTCGGCGATCTCGGCGCCGAAGTAGCCGTTGTCGATTCCGGCGAGGATGCCCGAGGTCATCGGGCCGATGGCGTGTTCGACGTCGTCACCGCCGCCCATGTAGCGGATGTGCGCGAAGATGCGCTCGGCCTCGGCCTCGATCTCGTCGGTGAGGGCCTCCACGTACCAGGAGCCGCCGAGCGGGTCGGCGACGTTGACCACGCCGGTCTCCTCCATGAGGACCTGTTGGGTGCGCAGGGCGATCTCGGCGGACTGCTCGGTGGGCAGGGCCAGGGTCTCGTCGAGCGCGTTGGTGTGCAGCGAGTTGGTTCCGCCCAGGACCGCCGAGAGGGCCTCCACGGCGGTGCGCACCACGTTGTTGTAGGGCTGCTGCGCGGTGAGGGAGACCCCCGCGGTCTGGGTGTGGAAGCGCAGCCACTGGGCCTTCTCGCTCTTGGCGCCGTAGACGTCGCGGATCCAGCGGGCCCAGATGCGGCGTGCGGCGCGGAACTTGGCGATCTCCTCGAAGAAGTCGATGTGGGCGTCGAAGAAGAACGACAGGCCGGGGGCGAACCGATCGATGTCCAGGCCGCGGGACAGGCCGAGTTCGACGTAGCCGAAGCCGTCCGCGAGCGTGTAGGCGAGCTCCTGGGCGGCCGTGGCCCCGGCCTCACGGATGTGGTAGCCCGAGACCGACAGCGGCTTGAAGGCGGGGATGTTCTCCGCGCAGTACTCCATCAGGTCGCCGATGAGGCGCAGGTGGGGCTCGGGCGGGTACAGCCACTCCTTCTGGGCGATGTACTCCTTGAAGATGTCGGTCTGGAGGGTGCCGTTGAGGGTGCCGATGTCGACGCCTTGGCGTTCGGCCGCCACTAGGTACATGCAGAACGCCGGGATGGCGGGGCCGCTGATGGTCATGGACGTGGTGGTCTCGCCGAGCGGGATGCCGTCGAAGAGCAGGTCCATGTCGGCCACCGAGTCGATGGCCACGCCGCAGTGACCGACCTCGCCCAGCGACTGCGGGGAGTCGGAGTCGTAGCCCATGAGGGTGGGCATGTCGAAGGCCACGGACAGTCCACCGCCGCCGGAGGCGAGGATCATCTTGTAGCGCTCGTTGGTCTGGCGTGCGTTGCCGAAGCCGGCGAACTGGCGGATGGTCCAGGCCCGGCCGCGGTAGCCGGTGGGGTAGAGCCCTCGGGTGTAGGGGTACTCGCCGGGCCAACCGATGCGCTCGAAACCGGGGACCTCGGCTCCGGGTCGGGGCCCGTAGACGGGTTCGAGGGGCTTCCCGGACAGGGAGGTGAAGTCGGCGTCCCGTGTGCGAGCGGTGTCGTACCGGCGCTGCCAGCGTTCGCGCCCGGCCTCGATGTCCCGGGCCTCGCCGCCGTTGGTGAGGTCTCCTGTGCTGTTCGCCATACCAGAATAGTAGGACGTCCAACTAAATATGTACAGCGGAGGAATCGCGGGCGCAGCGCGTCGCCGGCGGTCCGCCGGTCAGGCGCCCCGCGCCTCCTTCGCCGCCGGAGCGGGGAAGTCGCCGAAGTCCACCCGGAGCCGCACGAACATCTCGTGCATGCGCCACAGCTCCTCCTCGGAGTAGCAGCCCATGGCGAAGTCCATGCCCAGGAGAGCCTGAGTGGCTCCCTCGGTGACTTCGCGGCCCGTCTCGGTGATCTCCGCCAGCACCCCCCGACCGTCGCTGGGGTTGGGCATCCGCAGCACGAATCCCTGCCCCTCCAACCGGTCGATGGTGTTGGTGACACTGGTCGGGTGCACCATGAGGCGCTCACCGATCTTGCCCAGGGGCAGCGCCCCGGAGGCGCTGAAGGTGAGCAGGACCAGCGCTTCGTAACGGGCGAAGGTCAGACCGAACGGCTTGAGGGTGCCGTCCAGCTCGCCGATGAGGATCTGCTGCGCACGCATGAGCGAGGTGACCGCCGCCATCGCGGGCGAGGCCCCCCATCTCTGACTCCAGTTGTCGTGCGCGCGTTCGATCGGGTCGAACGGAAGGTTCAAAGGGTTTCCCACGCCGTCACTCTAGGTGGTGCGTTCGGTGGCGGGCCCCGCCGAGGGGTGCGGGCGGAACCGACCGGCACCGAAAATCCGGAGGTCGACCTGCGACTTCGTGGATCGTTCGGAGAAACCTGCCGTGCGGGCGTTGACGCCGCCCGGAATTGTTAGTTAAGTTTCCTAAAAATTAATCCCCCCACGTCAGTACGGCCCCGGCCCCGCACTCGGCCCCTGACAAGCCCCCTCCCAGGAGACCCCGACGTGAGCGCACGACGACTCAGGAACACACTCGCGGTTCCCGCCGCGGCCGTGCTTGCGGTACCGCTCGCACTGGCTTCGTCCCCCGTCATCGCCCAGGAGGTCGACGCCTCCGGCCTCACCGTGACCTACGTGGAATCCGCCCGCTGGAACACCGGCTACACCGGCGAGATCACCGTCCACAACGCCTCCGGCACCGACCTCTCCGACTGGACGCTCGAATTCGACCTCCCCGAGGGCAGCGACGTCCACGAACTGTGGAACGCCACCGTCGAGGGCTCCGCCGGTGACGGCTACACCGTCACCCCGCCGCGCTGGGGCGCGGTCGTGCCCGCCGGCGGCACCTACAGCTTCGGGTTCAACGGCGTCCACGCCGATGACAGCACCCACCTGTCGGGTTGCACGATCAACGGCGCGAACTGCGCCGGCACCCCCTCCCCCGGTCCCGGCCACGACGCGATGAACGTCGCCTACTTCACCCAGTGGGGCGCGGAGGAACGCGACTACCACGTCCGCGACCTGGTGGAATCGGGCAGCGCCGACAAGCTCACGCACATCAACTACGCGTTCGGCAACGTCGGCACCGACGGCGAATGCTTCATGACCAACGAACCCGAGGAGGGCGACGCCCTCGCCGACTACGGCCGGGCGGTCCCGGCCTCGGAAAGCGTCGACGGCGCCGCGGACGGCCCCGGCCAGCCCCTGCGCGGCAACTTCAACCAGCTGCGCAAGCTCAAGGAGCGGTACCCGGAGCTGGCCGTCAGCATCTCCCTGGGCGGCTGGAACTGGTCCAAGAACTTCTCCGACGCGGTGCTGACCCCCGAGTCCCGTGAACGCCTGGTGAGCTCCTGCGTCGACCTGTACCTGCGCGGGAACCTCCCCGAGATCGACGGGGCCGGTGGTGAGGGTCTCGCCTACGGGATCTTCGACGGCATCGACCTGGACTGGGAGTGGCCCGGCTCCGACGGCCACCCGGACAACGTGGTGCGCCCCGAGGACCGGGAGAACTTCACCGCCTTGGTCCGCGAGTTCCGCGAACAGCTCGACGCGTTGGGCGAGGAGACCGACCGCCACTTCGAGCTGAGTTCGTTCATGCCCGCGGGTGCCTGGCGCCTGGACACCGGCTACGAACTGGACGAGGTCATGGCGGACTTCGACTTCGTCACCGTGCAGGGCTACGACTACCACGGCACCTGGGAGACGGTCACCAACCACCAGTCCAACCTGGCGCCCGACCCGAACGACCCCGGTGACGTGATCTCCGCCGAGTCCAACGTCCAGGCGTACGTGGATCGCGGGGTCGACCCCGCCAAGATCGTCCTGGGCGTGCCGTTCTACGGCCAGGGGTGGACCGGTGTGGAGCCCGGGCCGAACGGCGACGGACTCTTCCAGTCCGCCGAGGGGCCTGCTCCCGGCACCTACGCCGACGGCACCGAGGACTGGAAGGTGCTCAAGGACCTGGGCGGCTTCGAGGTGCACCGTGACGACGACCTCGGCACCGCGTGGATCTACGACGGCGAGACCTTCTGGACCTACGACGACGAGATCGCCATGACCCAGAAGACCGATTGGGCCCTGGACAACGACCTGGGCGGCGTCATGATCTGGTCCATCGACGGCGACGACGCCGACGGCAGCCTCATCACCGCGATCGACGCGGCGTTGGGGGGATAGGAAAGACTCCCGTTCGGCCGGGCGCCGAACGGGTCGTGACGGCGTCGGTGCTCTGATCCGGGGAGCACCGCCGCCAGGCCGGGGCGGACCGACGTGCGACGGTTCGCCCCGGCCCCTTTACGGAAACTCTCGGGGTGGGCGATGAGTTCGGCGGGGAACACCGGTCCATACGGGTGAGGTCGTCCGCGGCGGCGACCCTGACCGAAGGGACCCGGACATGACCGGCACGCGCACACTGAAGACCCCGGACGGCGTCCTCTACTACGAGGTCCATGGCGAGGGTCCCCTCCTGATCCTGACCGGGGCGCCGATGGGGGCCGACATGTTCGGGCCCCTGGCGGAGGCTCTCGCCGAGACCCACACCGTGGTCACCCACGACCCGAGGGGCATCGGCCGTAGCGTGCTCGACGACCCCGACCAGGATTCCACCCCCGAGGCGCGCGCGGACGACCTCGTCGCGCTCTTGGACCACATGGGCATCGCCGAGGCCGACTTCCTCGGTTCCAGCGGCGGTGCCGTGACCACCTTGGCGCTGGCCGAGCACCATCCCGACCGCGCCCGCGTCATCGTGGCGCACGAGCCCCCGTTGCTCGGACTGCTGCCGGAGGCGGAGGAACAGTTCGCGGTCACCGAGGAGATCATCGCGACCTACCATCGGGACGGCGCGGGGGCGGCGTGGCGCCGGTTCATGGCCAACGCGGGCTTTCCCACGCCCGAGGAGGACTCGGAGGGGTCCGACGCGAACCCCGCCGAGGAAGAGGGCGATCCGAACGACCACCGGTTCTACGTCCACGAACTCCGGGGCACCGTGCACCACCGGGTCGACATCGAGCGGATCGCGGCCGGGTCCGCGCGGGTGGTACCCGCGCTGGGGGCCACCTCGGGTGGCCTGATCACCGACCGGACCACCCGGGCGTTGGCGGAACTGCTCGGTGTGGTCCCCGTGGTGTTCCCCGGGGACCACGGCGGGTTCGTGGAGGACCCGAACGGGTTCGCCGGTGTTCTGCGCGAGACCCTCGCGTCGGTCACGGAATCGGGTCGGCGCCCAACTCCTTGAGCAGAAGGTCGGCGGCGGTGTAGGGGTCGCGATCGCCGGCGGCGACCTCACCGGCGAGGGTGTCCAGACCGCCATCGGCCCCCACCCCGCCCATGCGGGAGCGCAGCAGCTCCACCACGATGGCCTCCACCTCGTCCCGCGCGCGGGCACGACGTCGTTCGGCGAGCTCCCCGGAGGCCTCCAGGTGGGCGAAGTGCTGTTCGACGCGCTCCCACAGCTCGCCAACGCCCTCGTCCTGGGAAGCCACCGTCATGACGATCTGCGGCTTCCACTCCTCGTCGGCGCGGTCCTTCATCGCGATCATCTGACGCAGTTCGCGCAGGGTCGACTTGGCGCCGTCCCGGTCGGCCTTGTTGATCGTCAACACGTCGGCGACCTCCAGTACACCGGCCTTGGCGGCCTGGACCGCGTCGCCCATCCCCGGCGCGCTCAGCACCACGGTGGTGTCCGCGTGGCGGGCGATGTCGACCTCCGACTGGCCCACGCCCACGGTCTCCACGAGGATGACGTCGAACCCGGCGGCGTCCAGCACCCGCAGCGCGTGCGGCGTGGCCCAGGACAGACCGCCCAGGTGACCTCGGTTGGCCATGGAACGGATGTACACCCCGGGGTCGGTGGCGTGCTCCTGCATCCGCACCCGGTCGCCCAGCAAGGCGCCGCCGGTGAACGGCGAGGACGGGTCCACCGCCAGGACGGCGACCGACTTGCCCTGGGCGCGCACCGCACGCACCACGGCGTTGGTGGTGGTCGACTTGCCCACCCCCGGCGACCCGGTGAAGCCGACCACGCGGGCCCGACCGGTGTGGGGCGCCAGTCCCGCCATGATGGGGCGCAGTTCCTCGGCGCCGTTCTCCACCAGGGTGATCGCGCGGGCCAGGGCCCTGCGGTCACCGCCGCGGACCCGTTCGACCAGCTGGGGGGCGTTCATGTGACTCCTCGGGATGTACCGCGCGGGGCGGGGGCTCGTGGCCTCCGCCCCGCGGTGGACAGGTGCGCCGCGCGACCGTTCGGGGGTGTCCCTGGCCGCGCAGGTTCGTTCGGTTGTCGGTCGGGGCGTTACTCGGCGGGCACCGAGAACAGCAGGGCGTCGCCCTGGCCACCGCCACCGCACAGGGCCGCCGCGCCCAGGCCGCCGCCGCGACGACGCAGCTCGTGCACCAGGTGCAGGGCGATGCGGGCACCGGAGGCGCCGATCGGGTGACCGAGCGCGATGGCGCCGCCGTTGACGTTGACGATGTCCTCGGAGACACCGAGGTCCTCGGTGGACTTCAGGCCCACCGCGGCGAACGCCTCGTTGATCTCGATGAGGTCCAGGTCCTCCACCGCCTTGCCCGCCTTGCCGAGGGCGTGCTTGATGGCGTTGGAGGGCTGGGAGTGCAGCGAGTTGTCGGGACCGGCGACGTTCCCGTGCGCGCCGATCTCGGCGAGGATCGGGGCGCCGAGCTCCTCGGCCTTGGCGCGGCTCATCACGACCACCGCGGCGGCGCCGTCGGAGATCTGCGAGGAGGAGCCCGCGGTGATGGTGCCGTCGCGGTCGAAGGCCGGGCGCAGCTTGCCCAGGCTCTCGGCCGTGGTGTCGGGGCGGATGCCCTCGTCGTGCGAGAAGACGACCGGGTCGCCCTTGCGCTGCGGGATCTCGACGGGGACGATCTCGTCGTCGAACAACCCCTTCTCGGCCGCGGCGGCGGCGCGCTGGTGCGAGCGGGCGGCGAAGGCGTCCTGCTCGGGGCGCTTCATGCCGAGCTTGCCGTTGTGGCGCTCGGTGGAGGCGCCCATGGAGTCGCCCTCGAAGGAGTCGGTGAGGCCGTCGTGCGCGGTGGCGTCCAGGACCTCGATGGAGCCGTACTTGTAGCCCTTGCGGGACTTGGGCAACAGGTGCGGGGCGTTGGTCATGGACTCCATGCCGCCCGCGACCACGATGTCGAACTCGCCCGCGCTGATGAGCTGGTCGGCGAGGGCGATCGCGTCCAGGCCGGACAGGCAGACCTTGTTGATGGTCACCGAGGGGACGTCCATGGGGATACCGCCCTTGACGGCGGCCTGACGGGACGGGATCTGACCGGCCCCGGCCTGCAACACCTGTCCCATGACCACGTATCCGACCTGGTCACCGCCGATGCCGGCGCGCTCCAGCGCGGCCTTGATCGCGAAGCCGCCCAAGTCGGCGGCGGAGAACCCGGCGAGGGAGCCGAGGAGTCTGCCGGTGGGGGTTCGTGCCCCACCGACGATGACGGAACCGGGCATCTTAACTGGCCTCCAAGTGATGGGTGACGCACCTGGTCTGCAACGATACCCACACAGATCACATCGACGTTCGAGAGGTTCACCCGTGAGCGACGCACCCGTTCCGACCGGCCCGTTCTCCGGTCTGACCCGCCTGGACCACGTAGGGATCGCCTGCCGAGACCTGGACGCCTCCATCGAGTTCTACCGGCGCACGTACGGCTTCGAGGTGGAGCACCAGGAGGTGAACGAGGAGCAGGGTGTTCGCGAGGCGATGCTCCTGGTCAACGGCACCGACGACGGTGGCGCCACCTATATCCAGCTGCTGGAACCGACCAGGGACGACTCCCCGGTGGCGAAGTTCCTGGAGCGCAACGGCGAGGGCGTGCATCACCTCGCGTTCGGTACCGCCGACGTCGCCGCGAGCGCCGAGGGGATCGGTGAGCGCGGGGTGCGGGTCCTGGACGCCGAGCCGCGGGTCGGTACCGCGGATTCACGGATCGTTTTCCTCCACCCGAAGGACTGCGGTGGCGTTCTGACCGAATTGGTGCAAAGCTCGCAGTGAGGGAACGCCCCAGGCTCGACCGGGCCGACAACGTCACGGTGACGTCCCGAAGGCATCACGTCTTGACTTCCGTGAGAGCGGCCGACCTCGGACCCCGGCGGAAGTTACACGAAACCCCCTTCCCCGGGGTTGCACGCTTGATAAAGTCGGCTAGCTGCCGGATGTACTTTTCTTCCGGCGTTGGGCCGTGTCTGGCAGTCCGGTCGTGAACCGGGGCGGCCACAACCACCAGCGACACCAACCGGATTCGCCCTCGAATCCGGTCAGGGTCGAACACCGCACCGATCCGCTCACACCCTCGGCGCACGCGCCCCGGACCCACATCGTCCCCGGGGGCACCGCAACCACCTCCTGCCGTCCCCGGCAGTACGCAAGTACAAGTAGCCGTCTCGCACCCGTTCAGGATTCCGCCACATGTCGTCAAACAACATCGACACCCAGCTCAACAACATCTTCGACGAAGACAACGCTCCGCCCGAGTTCGACGTGGTGTTGCGTGGCTTTGACCGCAACCAGGTGCAGGACTACCTCGACGGGCTCCGCAACGAGGTCAAGGAGGCCAACGGCGCGGCCGAGAAGTACAAGGCCGAGCTGACCTCCAAGCAGCGCCAGCTCCAGGAGCGCGAGCGTCCCACCTACTCCGGCCTGGGTTCTCGCATCGAGGAACTGCTTCGACTGGCCGAGGAACAAGCCAACGAGCTCGTCCAGGCCGCCCAGATCGACGCCAACGACATTCGTTCGTCCGCCAAGATCGAGGCCGCGGAGATGCGCGCCGCCGCCGAGTCCGAGGCGACCGAGGTCCGCACCCTCGCCCAGCGCGAGGCCGACGAGCAGCGCCAGTCCGCCGAGTCCGAGGCGGAGGAGATCAGCACCACCGCCCGCCGCGAGGCCGACGAGCTGGCCTCCACCACCGAGCGCGAGGTCCAGAAGAAGCGCTCCGCCGTCGACCACGAGATCGCCGAGAAGCGCGCCACCTTCGAGGGCGAGATCGCCAAGCTGCGCACCACCACCGAGCGTGAGTGCGCCCAGGCCCGCGCCGCCGCCAAGCGCGAGCGCGACGAGACGATCCAGTCCGCCAAGAGCCAGTCCGAGGAGCTGCGTAAGAACGCCGAGCGCGCTTACGCCGAGTCCGAGGCCCGTCGCACCGAGACCGAGGACCAGTTCGAGCTGCAACTGGCCGACCGTCGTGCCGAGGCCGAGCGTCAGGACGCCGAGCGTCTGGCCGCCGCCCAGGCCGCCACCCAGCAGATGGTCAGCGAGGCCGAGGAGCGCGCCCGCAGCGCCGAGGAGCGTGCCACCAAGGCCAGCCAGCAGGCCGAGCACACTCGTCGCGAGGCCGAGAACCACGCCAAGACGCTGGTCGGCAACGCCAAGAAGAACGCCGGCCAGATCGACACCGACGCCAAGGCCAAGGCCGAGCACCAGGTGTCGGACTCCAAGGCCGAGGCCAACCGGATCATGGCGATCGCCAAGAAGGAGGTCGAGGAGCTCAACCGCCAGCGCGACAGCATCCAGTCGCACCTGCAGCAGCTGCGTCAGCTGCTCGGTGGCGGCGCCGGTCCGGCTCCGGCCGCCCCCGCCGCGGGTGCGCCCGCGGCCATCCAGCAGGAGCCCGCTCCGGCCGCTCCCGCGGCCCCCGCCGAGGAGGCCAAGCAGCCGGCCCACTCCGGCAAGGGCGCCGACGACGAGGACTGGTGGCAGGAGTAGTCACGACCGTTCGGCCGTGACCGTCTGACACGGTGAAGGGCCCGGATCCCCACGGGGGTTCCGGGCCCTTGGTCATGCCTCATGACCTACGCGGCATCTCGTTCCCAGGGGCCGTCCCACTCGGTGGGCAGCGGGTACGCCCCGGGGTTGATCCGCTTGACGACCTCGTCGAGGACGCGGCGCACGTAGGGTTCGCCGACCCACAGGTGCTTGGCGCCGTCCACCGCGATGATCTCCGCCTGGGTGAGCGGGGCGAACCGTTCACGGGCCTCGTCGGGCTTGAGGAAGTCGTCGTGTTCGGGGACCAGCGCCACCACCGGCTTACCGGAGTCGGCCCACACCGCCATGTCGGACTCGTCGGCCCGGTGCAGCGGCGGGGACAGCAGCACGGCGCCCTTCACCTGGGGGTCGCAGCCCCACTTGAGCGCCAGTTCGGTACCGAAGGACCAGCCCAGCAGCCAGGGTTCGGGGAGCTCCTCGAACTCGGTGAACTCGATGGCGGCGAGCACGTCGTGCTTCTCGGTCTCCCCTTCGCCGAACTCGCCCTGGCTGGTGCCGTGCCGGGAGGTGGTGCCTCGGGTGTTGAACCGCAGAACCGCGATGTTGGCCAACGCCGGCAGTCGGAAGGACGCCTTGCGCAGCACGTGGCTGTCCATCATGCCCTCGGCGGTGGGCAGCGGGTGCAAGCACACGATGGTGGCGTCCGGCTTCCCGCCCTCGGGCATCGCCAGTTCCCCGACCAGTTCCAGGCCGTCGGCGGTGTGCAGGGTGATGGGGCGCCGATCGGCGGGCAGCACCGTGGTGGCTCGGATCTCCATGGCTCCTTCTTCGGTGGGGTCCGGAATCAGTATCGAGGGGCCCTGGGTGAGCGGCGTGAGCGCCGTTCCCAGCAGGAGGAGTGCCAGTGGCGCCGGTCGCCGCCGTCGCCGTAGGGGCGCCAGGCGACCACGTGGGGCATGCCGGTGGGGATCTCCTGCGCGCAGCCGGGACAACGGTAGGCCTTGGTGGCGGCCGAGCCGGAGACGCGACGGGTGACGTACTCACCGTCCGGCCCGGTCTCGCGACGTTGCCCCCCGGTGATACGCAGCATGAGGGAATCCTCGTCGGGGGGACCGGCGGCTGACTTGCGGCCGGACTTACGTCGGGGGCTGTTTCGGCGCGGGCTCACCCTTCAAGGGTAGAAGAGGAACGACAGTGGCCGCCATCACACCCTCGGGTGCGACGACGGCCAAAGTACTGGCGGAGGCGCTGAGTGAACACCACTCAGGCGTGGCAGGCACAGCCTCCGTGGCCCTCGGGCTCCTCGGCGTCGGGCAGACGGTCCATGAGCAGCGGGGCCGGCACCGGGATGGTGGTGAGGCTGTACTCGCCCATCGACACCAGGGTGGTGATGACGGACTCGGCGCCGCGGTCCTCCAGGAGCTCGGTCGGGCCCTTCGGGTAGCCGCAGCCGAACCGCATGGCGGTGTCGACGTCCTTGGCGGAGGCGTAACCGTCGCCGATCATGCGCATGGCGTCGTCGATCTTCGGAGCGATGAGCATCTCGCCGAGGTCGAGGGTCTCCTCCTCGCGGACCATCTGGGCGAGACGACCGGTGCGCTGCGGCTCCGGGGCGTCGTCCTTGCCCTTGTAGAAGCCCTGACCGCTCTTACGGCCCAGACGACCGGCGGCGACCATGCGACGCAGCAGCGGGGAGGCGGCGTAGCGCGGGTCGCGGAACTCCTCCCACAGCACATCCATGACGGCCAGGCACACGTCCAGACCGACCAGGTCGGCGAGGGTGAGCGGGCCCATCGGCAGGCCCGCGGCCTTCTTGACGGACTCGTCGATCTCCTCACGGGTGGCGATCTGCCGCTCGTAGAGGCGAATGCCGTCGTTGATGTAGGGCACCAGCAGCGCGTTGGCCACGAAACCGCCGCGGTCGCCGACGGTGATCGGGGTCTTGCCGATGCGCTTGGCGACCTCGGTGACGACGTCGACGGTCTCGTCGGCGGTGGAGACCGTGGTGATGACCTCGGCCAGCTTCATGACCGGGGCCGGGTTGAAGAAGTGCAGACCGACGACCTTCTCGGGACGGTCGGTCAGCGCGGCGATCTCGGTGACGGACAACGAGGACGTGTTGGTCGCCAGGATCGTGCCGGGCGCGCAGATCCGGTCGAGGTCGCCGAACACGTCACGCTTGATGTCCATGCGCTCGGGGACGGCCTCGACGACGAAGTCCGCGTCGGAGAGGTCCTCGCGAGAGGCGCTGAACGTGAAGCGCGCATCGATCCCAGCGCGTTCCTCCTCGGTGAGTTTGCCCTTGTCGACCGCGCGCGAGAGGGACTTGTCCACATGGCCTCGGCCGCGGTCGAGGGCGGCCTGGTCGATCTCGACTCCGACGACGTTGAAGCCCGCACGGGCGAACACCTCAGCGATGCCCGCACCCATCGTGCCCAGTCCAACGACGCCGACCTTCTTGAATTCCTGCACCATGGGCCCCACTTTAGACGCCCTGGCGCCTCACCCCGCGCACCGGGACCCGTTCTTTGCTACCCGCTGGTAGCACCGCCGGGGTCGGGACGGCGCTCGGACGGAACCACCGCGATCGCCGCCGCCGCGAACACCGCGCTCACCGCGAACACCCAGGGCAGGCCGGCCACCGTGATGACCGCGGCCATGAGCAGCGGCGTGAGCGTGGTGCTGATCGCCTGGAGCCAGTTCTGCACCGCGAGCGCCCGACCCGCCCACGCGGTCCCGGCGATCTCCGCCACCGCGGTGAAGGTCAGTCCGTTGTGCCACATGGTGAGGACCAGGCAGACGAGCACCAGCGGCACCGCGCTCCACGGCCAGGCCGCCGGCAGCAGCGTGAGCAGGAGGAGGACGAGGGAGCCGGAGACCGCCAGGGCCCGGACGGGCCGCATGCGTGCACCGCTGCGATCGGATACCGCGCCCAGGACCAGACGGCCCACCGCGCCCGGCACCTGCGCGGCGGCGATCACGGCGCCCGCGGCGGGCGGACCCCAGCCCTGTTCCTGCACGAGGTAGAGAACGGCGTAGGTCATCAACGTGACCTGGGGGACGCCCAGGAGCATGCTCACGCCGTGCACCCGCCAGATCGTCCACTCACGGTAGGGCGAACGAGGCGGGGCGCCGGCACCCTTCTGCCCGGGTGCGGGGGTGCGTCGCGATGGTTCGGTCCGGGGTGGTTCCGTCGGCATGGCCAGGACCAGGGGCACGGCCGCCAGGGCGAGCAGCGCCGGCAGGGTCATGGCCCCCACGAACCCCCAGGCCTCCGCCGCGGCGGGCAGCACCAGCGCGGACAGCCCCACCCCCACGGGCAGCCCCGACTGTCGGATGCCCATCGCCAGTCCACGTTCGTTCGCCGCGAACCAGGTGAGCACCAGTCGACCACTGGCGGCGTTGACGGGGCCGCCGACCGCGCCCAACAGCAGGAACACGGCCGCCACGGACCACAGCCCGGGCGCCACCCACAACAGTCCGAGCGCGCCCGCGGTCAGGGTCAGGCTGAGCGCCATGGTGCCGCGCTCCCCCACCCGGTCGATGACCAAGCCCCAGATCAGCAGGGTGAGCAGCAGCCCGAAGGACGGCAGGCCCGCCAGCACGCCGGCCTGGGCGGTGCTCACCCCGAAGTCCTCGCGCAACCGTGGTAGGACCACCGGGATCCCGAAGATCGCCGAGACACTCGCCACCTGCGCGACCATGCTGATGGACAGGATGACCCAACGATTGCGCACGAGCATCCGGTCAGCCTAGACCTCCGGTGCCGGGGACAGGGGGCCTTCGGTTCCGTACCGGAACGCCCCGAACCGTCCCGAGAGCCCACCGGAAGCGGTAACGTGACGTCCCGTGCGTCTCGTCATCGCGCGGTGCAGCGTCGACTATGCCGGCCGGCTCACCGCCCACCTGCCCATGGCTCCCCGCCTGATCCTCATCAAGGCGGACGGGAGCGTGTCCATTCACGCCGACGATCGGGCGTTCAAGCCGCTGAACTGGATGAATCCACCGTGCAAGCTGCGGGAGGAGACCGTCGAGGACGGCCCGGACGTTTGGACGGTGACTCACGACAAGTCCGGTGAGAAGCTCGTGCTGACGATGGAGGAGATCATGCACGACTCCTCACACGAACTCGGCAAGGACCCCGGATTGCAGAAGGACGGGGTCGAGGCGCACCTTCAGGAGCTGCTGGCCGAGCACATCACCACGCTCGGCGAGGGCTACACGCTCATCCGCCGCGAGTACCCCACCGCGATCGGTCCGGTGGACATCCTGTGCCGCGACGGCGCGAGCAGGACCGTCGCGGTGGAGCTGAAGCGACGCGGCGACATCGACGGGGTCGAACAGCTCACCCGCTACCTGGAGCTGCTCAATCGGGACCCGTCCCTGGCCCCGGTCACCGGTGTGTTCGCCGCCCAGGAGATCAAGCCCCAGGCCAAGGTGCTGGCCGAGGACCGCGGGATCTCGTGCGTGGTCCTGGACTACGACGAACTACGCGGCATCGAACCCGACACCCTCCGCCTGTTCTGAACCGTCCCGTCCCTGAGGGGCGGCCTTGAGACCCTGAGCCCGTTGTCCTCCCACCGGAGGACACGGGCTCGTCTTCGTGGTGGATACCTCGTCGCCCGGCGCCGGGGGAAGCTCGGGGCATGAGAGACACGGTCATCGAGGTCACCGACCTCCGAAAGCGATATGGCGCCACCGACGCCGTCGCCGGCATCGACCTGGACATCGAGCGCGGCGAGATCTTCGCGCTGTTGGGCCCCAACGGCGCGGGCAAGTCCACCACCGTCGAGATCCTGGAGGGGTTCCGCGGGCGTGACGGCGGCGAGGTCCGGGTGCTGGGCGAGGACCCCGGCCGGGCGGGGCGCGCGTGGCGCGCACGGGTCGGTGTCGTCTGGCAGAAGGAGACCCTGGTCCCGAAGCTGCCGGTACGCGATGTCGTGCGGCACTTCGCCGGCTACTACCCCCTGGCCGACGACCCCGACGAGGTCATCGAACGGGTCGGGTTGACGCACAAGTCCAAGGAACTCGCCGAGTCCCTCTCCGGCGGGCAACTGCGCCGCCTGGACGTGGCCCTGGGCATCGTCGGCCGCCCCGAACTCCTCTTCTTGGACGAGCCCACCACCGGTTTCGATCCCAAGGCGCGACGGGAGTTCTGGGAGCTGATCCGGTCCCTGGCCGCCGGTGGGACCACCATCGTGCTCACCACCCACTACCTGGAGGAGGCCGAGGCGCTGGCCGACCGGGTGTGCGTGATCGCGCACGGCCGTATCCGGGCGATCGACACCCCCGCCGCTCTCGACGGGCGCGCCTCGCGCCAGGCCACCGTGAGCTGGCGAGAGGAGGGCGAACGTCGGGAGGTCCGCACCGACGAACCCACCCGGGCGGTCGCGGAAATGGCCGGCCGTTTCGTCGGTGAGATCCCGGAACTGAGCGTGCACCGCCCCACCCTGGAAGAGGTCTACCTCGGCATGATCAACGACGACCACGTGGCCGAGGAGGCCCCGGTATGAACACCTGGACGACCGATCCGACCACCACGACCGCGACCGCCCTTCCTTCACCGCCTTCCCGGGGGCGCCCGCCCGGCGCGCTGCGCCTGGGTCTGTCCCAGGGATGGGTGGAGATCCGCACCTTCTCCCGCGAGTGGGAGGGGGTCCTGTTCACCTTCGCCCTGCCCGCGGTCATCCTGACCCTGTTCGCGACGGTCATGGGCGGGATGTTCGACATGGGGATGCCCGCCGTCGACTACTTCCTGCCCGGCCTCATGGCCATGGGTCTGATGTCGGTCAGCTTCCAGACCCTGGGCGTCTCGATCGCCACCGAACGCGATTACGGAATGCTGCGGCGACTGCGCGGCACCCCGATGCCGGCCAGCGCCTACTTCGTCGGCAAGACCATCCTGGTGCTGTTCCTCGCCCTGGGACAGGTGGTGCTGCTCCTGGGGGTGGCCCGCCTGTTCTTCGACGCCACCCTGCCCACCACCGTGGGGGCGTGGGCGACCATGGCGTGGGTGTTCGTCCTGGGCACCGTCGCCTGTTCGCTGCTCGGTATCGCGGTGAGCTCGATGGCCCGCACCCCGCAGGCGGCGTCGGCCGTGGTCACCTTCCCGTTCCTCATCCTGCAGTTCGTCTCGGGCATCTTCGTGCCGGTGATGGCCCTGCCGGAATGGCTGCTGAACCTCGCCTCCCTCTTCCCGTTGCTGTGGATGGCCCAGGGCATGCGCGCCGCGTTCTTCCCCGAGGCCATGGCCGCTCTCGAACCCTCGGGGGCCTGGGACCTGCCCATGGTCGCCCTGGCACTGGGGATCTGGTGTGTGGTGGGCTTGGCCGTGACACTGACGACGTTTCGTTGGAAGACGCGCAAGGACGGGTGAACGTGATGACGGATCCGGGCCCGGAGGACGTCGAGGGCACCGCCGCCCCGGGGTCCGGATCCCGGCGCCGCAAGACCCGCCCCTCGGTCGAGTGGCACGCGTGGGATCTGGGCCGATGGTGGCATCTCACCTTCACCGTCGCGATGCTCGCCATGATCGCGCTCGCGCTGATCAGTGGGCCGGAGCGGTGGCGATGGGCGACGGCGGCACTGATGGCCACGGTCCTCGTGGTGTACTTCGTGTTCGCCCGCCCCGTGCTCAGCGTCGACAGCGACCTGCCCGGAAACCGGCGGTCGCTGGGTCTGATGCTGCTGTTCCTGCTTCCGGCCCTGCCCGCGGTCATCCTCAACCCCACCCTGATGATCTCGCTGGTCGCGATCGCCCCGGCGTTGTTCATGACCGTGGGCAGCACGTACGCCGTGCCCACCCTGGCCGTGCTGTTGCTGTGTCCCTCTCTGTTGGCGGGTCTGCTGGGTCGGAAGGACTGGGAGTTCGTCGGAATCTCCCTGCTGATCAACGGGGCGATCCTGGGGTACGCCCTGTGGTTCAGCGGCTGGATCGAACGCATCATCTTCCAGAGCGCCGAACGATTCGAGCTCATCGAACAACTGAGCAGCAGCCGCCGGGAGGCCGCCCGGCTGTCCGAGGAGGCGGGGGCGATGACCGAACGCGAACGGTTGGCCCGGGAACTGCACGACACCCTCGCCCAGGGCTTCACCAGCATCATCACCCTGACCCAGGCGGTGGAGTCGGAGCTGGACACCGACCCCGCGACCGCCCGTCGCCACCTGGCGTTGATGCGCGAGACCGCCGCCGAGAACCTGGCCGAGGCGCGCGCGATGGTCGCCGCCCGACAGGCGGTCACGGTGGAGGACGATCTGGACGGGGCGCTCGCCCGGATCGGGGAACGGCTCGGTCGGGAGCTGGGCATCGAGGTGACCGCGACGGTCACGGGCGTCCCCGAGGAACTCTCCAACGACCTGCGGGTGTGTCTGCTGCGCACCGCTCAGGAGGCCCTGGCCAACGTCCGCAAGCACGCCGGGGCCGGGAGCGCCCGGGTCACCCTCGCCTACACCGACGTCGGTGTCGCCCTGACCGTTGCCGACGACGGTGCAGGTTTCGACACCTCGCGCTCCTCCGATGGCAACGGGTTGGCGAACATGCGCAATCGGGCCGAGGCGGTCGGCGGGATCCTGGACCTGGACAGTGAGCCGGGCAGGGGCACCACCGTCCGTCTCACCATCCCTCGCGACGACCCCCGGGACGACGCGAACGACGATACGAACGATGGTCCGGGCGCGTGACCGGACCGAAGGAGAAGGGCCGCACCATGATCCGTGTCCTGCTGGTGGACGACCACCCCGTGGTCCGCGAGGGCATTCGCGGCATGCTCAGTTCCGAACCCGACCTGGACATCGTCGGCGAGGCCGGTTCGGGACCCGAGGCGGTCGCCCGGGTGGCCGCCCTGGAACCCGACGTGGTCCTGATGGACCTGCGCATGCCCGGCGGCGACGGGGCGGAGGCCACCGAACGGATCCGTGCCGACCACCCCGGCGTCCACGTGCTGGTGCTCACCACCTATGACACCGACTCCGACATCCTGCGCGCGGTCGAAGCGGGTGCCACCGGCTACCTGCTCAAGGACACCCCGAGCGCGGAACTGGCCGACGCGGTGCGGTCCGCGGCCCGCGGCGAGACGGTGCTCAGTGGACGCCTGGCCGGGAAGCTGCTCTCCCGGGTACGGCGGAAACCCGAACCGGAGAAGCCGGCGGTGCTCTCACCACGCGAGGTGGAGGTGCTGCGGTTGGCGGCGGAGGGGCGCACCAACGCAGCGATCGGACGGGCCCTGCACATCAGCGCCACCACCGTCAAAACCCACTTGATGCGGGCGTACGAGAAACTGGGGGTAGGCGACCGGACCGCGGCGGTCTCGCAGGCGCTGCGTCGCGGGTTGCTCCCCGAAAAGTGAGATCTCAGGGCCCCCTCAGGGGCTTTCCCGGATACCGGATCCGCGTACCAGCGGAACAATCGAACTATGGTGGACAAGATGAGCGAACTCACCCCCCACGAGAACGACAACGCACGGATGCGGGCGTCGGACGCCGACCGTGACTCCGTCGCACACCGTCTCCGGGAGGCCCTGGCCGAGGGCCGCCTGGACCCCGACGAGCACGGGGATCGTCTGGACGCGGTCTACCGCGCCAAGACCCTCGGCGAACTCGTCCCCATCACCCGGGACCTGCCGGACACCGGCGCGGCGCCGATGCCGGCCCCCAGCGACTTCCGTTCGCCCCGTCCCGTCTACGGTGCGGGCCGGATCGTGGACATGCCGCCCAGCAGCCGCGCCGCGCTGGTCCTCATGGGCGGGGCCGACCGGTCCGGGAGCTGGATCGTCCCGGGCTCGTTCACCGCCGTGGCGGTGATGGGCGGTATCGAACTCGACCTGCGCGAGGCCAGGTTCACCCAACGCGAGACGACCATCTGGATCGGCACGGCCATGGGCGGCATCGGGATCATCGTTCCCGACGACATCCAGGTGCGCGTGCACGGCCTTCCGATCATGGGCGGCTTCGGGATCGAGGGGAACACCCCCAGCGTGGTGGAGCCGGGCGCCCCGATCGTGCACATCCGCGGGATCGCGGTGATGGGCGGCGTCGGCGTCGAGTATCGGCAGCGCAAACACCAGGACGAGGGCCGGTAGCAGGCGCTCTGGTAGGCGCTCGCCCCTGCCATCATCCTGGCTCAGCGATCAAGACGATCCGGTCGAAACGGGTCGACCATCCAACCACAGTGTCCATCAACGTGTCAGGCCTGTGGCTGATTGTGGCAATGTCGTGTGCCCACCCTTGCCGCCGGACCCCAGCGGTGCGAGGCTTCTCCGGTACCTCGCCCGCCCCAAGAGTCCATCCCCCACACCACGGTTCGATGGACCCCCGTACACCGGAGGAAGCATCGTGCGTCCGAACCATCAACGGCACAGAGCCGCCACCGCGGGTCTGGCCGCCCTGTGCCTCACCGCGGGCACCCTGGCGAGCGGCCCGGCCCACGCCAACGAAATGCCCCTCTCCGAGTCGGTGACCGCCGAGGCGATCGAGGCCCACCTGACCAACCTCGACACCATCGCCGAGTACAACGGCGGAAACCGGGCCAGTGGCACCCCCGGCTACGACGTCGCGGCCCTCTACATCGAGGACCAGCTCGAACGCGCCGGCTACGAGCCCTACCGCCACGAGTACGAATACGAGGCCTGGCGGGAGAACACCCCCGCGGTGCTCGCCCAGAACGCCCCGGACGAGCGCCGGTACGAGCTCGACGAGGACTACGTCACCATGAGCTACTCCGGCCCCGGTGACGTGACCGCCCCGGCCATCGCGGTCAACCCCGACAGCGAGGAGAGCGGCTGCTCCCCCGACGACTTCGCCGACTTCCCCGAGGGCGCCATCGCCATCACGGTCCGCGGCTCCTGCCCGTTCGGTGACAAGGTGCAGAACTCCGCCGACGCCGGGGCCGCCGCGGCCGTGGTCGTCAACAACGAGGACGAGGTCTTCCTCGGCACCGTCGGGGAGTCGTCCGGCATCCCGGCCATCGGTGTCTCCGGCCTGGTCGGCGCGGACCTGTTGGCGGCCTCGGACCTGGAACTCCAGGTCACCGTGGACTCGGAGGTCAGCCAGGAGAGCTCCTACAACGTTCTGGCCGAGACCCCCGGTGGCAAGGACGACAACGTGGTGGTCGTCGGCGGCCACCTGGACAGCGTCGAAGAGGGCCCGGGCATCAACGACAACGGCAGCGGCGTCGCCTTCGTCCTGGAGACCGCCCTGCGCCTGGCCGAGAAGGAGGACCCGAACAACAAGGTCCGCTTCGCCTTCTGGGGCACCGAGGAGTCCGGCCTGGTCGGCTCCAACGAGTACGTCGCGAGCCTGTCCGAGCAGGAGGTCGACGACGTCGCCCTCTACCTGAACTTCGACATGATCGGCTCACACAACTACGGCCGCTTCGTGCTGGACGGCCGTATGGACCTGCCCGAATCCGGCGGTGCCCCGTCCGGCTCCGGTGCGATCTCCAAGGTCTTCGAGGACTACTTCGAGGGTCAGGACCAGGTCAGCGAGCCCGGCGTGCTGAGCGGGCGCAGCGACTACTCGGCCTTCATGCAGGCGGGGATCCCGTCCGGTGGTCTGTTCTCCGGCGCCGACGGCATCAAGTCCGAAGAGCAGGTCGAGTGGTACGGCGGTGACGAGGGCGAGATGTTCGACCCGTATTACCACACGCCGGACGACACGATGGAGAACATCAACTGGGACTCGGTGGCCGAACTGTCGGCGGCGGGCGCGCACGGCGTGGAGTTCCTCGCCGACAACACGTTGCCGGTCAACGGTGTGCTGCCCTTCAGCGCCCCAGCCCCGGTGGACCTGCCGCGCCTGGGCGAGGCCTGGGTCCGTTAGCAGGCCGGCCGGCTCCAGTGGCCTGCCCTGACAAATGAAAGGGCGGGTGGCGTGAACCCCCCGGTTCCACGCCACCCGCTCTCAGTGGTGTCTCCCCCCGCGCCATCCGTCCGGGCAGTCCCCCTCTGTCCCGCCCGGGGACGTTGTGCGCGAACACTACCGGAAACTACTGTCTGTAGCTCCCTTGTGCCCCAAGGTATCAGCGGGACGCGCCGATATCACCCCCCGATATCGAACAGTTATTCTCCGTGACATTACTGTGCTCAGGGCTCCCCCGAACACCTCTCCCACCCCGGACCGACGGAGGCCCCGCGGAAGGCGCTCCCCTAGGCTGAGGCCCATGACCAAACGGGACACGGACAAGCCGGTCGTACTGTCGAAGATCTACACCCGGACCGGCGACGCCGGGACGACGTCGCTCGGCGACATGAGCAGGACCTCCAAGAACGACACCCGACTCACCGGGTACGCCGACGCGGAGGAGGCCAACGCCGCCATCGGGGTCGCGCTGGCCATGGGCGAACTCCCCGAGGAGGTACGGACGCTGCTGGTCCGGGTACAGAACGAACTCTTCGACCTGGGCGCGGACCTGTCCACACCCATCGTCTCCGACCCCGAGTACCCTCCGCTGCGCGTCCTCCCCGAGTACGTGGAGCGCCTGGAGGAGGCCTGCGACACCTACAACGCGGACCTGCCCACGCTGCGCAGCTTCATCCTGCCGGGCGGCTCCCCCACCGTGGCGTTGGTGCACACGGCACGGATCGTGGTGCGGCGGGCGGAACGTTCGGTATGGGCCGCCATCGAGGAACACGGCGACAGCGTCAACCCGCTCACCGCCCAGTACCTCAATCGCCTCTCCGACCTCCTGTTCATCCTCGGCCGGTACGTGGCCGCGGAGGGCGACGAGGTCCTGTGGAAGCCCGGTGGGGAACGGTAAGTCAGCCCTGGCCGTCGAGTTCGCGCTCGACGGCCGCGACCTTTTCGTGCAGGCCGTCGCTGACACCGTTGCGGATGTCGGCCTTGATCGTCAGGCTCACCCGGGACGCGCCCTCTCCGGCGGCCTCCACGGCCCTCTTGACCACGTCCATGACCTCGTCCCACTCACCTTCGACGGTGGTGAACATCGCGGAGGTCTCGTTGGGCAGCCCGCTCTCACGAACGACCCGGACCGCGCGCGCCACCGCGGGCGCGACGGACTCACCGGTACCGAGCGGGGACACGGAGAAAGCGACGATGGTACTCATGCGGCCATGGAAACACACCGGCCCCGCCGGTGTGAACCATGCGGGGCCGCGTGTACGTGAGCGGTTCAGGACTGCCAGCGGGTGCCCGGGGGCATCGACTCGATCCACGACAGGAAGCCGGTGAGCTGACGCTCTCCCATCGCCACCTCGTAGACCGCCTCCTCGGGGTCGCTTCCGTCCGGATGGATCCAGCCGATCTCCAGGACCGTCACATCCCCCGGTAGCGACGCGTCCCGACGCTCCCCACCGGTATTCACGTCGCCGGTCTCCTGGGAACGCCGCCCCACAACGAGAAGACCGCGGCGCGACAGTCGAACTGTCGGCCGCGGTCTGAGCGAGAGGACGGGGAACCAGCCGAAGCTCTCCGTGCCGTACCGGCCGAAACCGACACGCCAGGTACCTCGGCGCCCCTTACCCCCACATACACGCAGATAGCACTCGATGGCACCACCGCTGCGCACCAGGACGAAACGTCGCAGGGCACCGGCGAGGAACGCCAACGAGACGACGGCGACGAGGATCAGGAGCACCCACCAAAGGGACTCCGACCACGGTGTTCCGGGCAGCTGCTCCACCACTCGTCCCGCCTCTTTCACTTCGCTAGGCGACTTCCTCGCCCGCGGCGCGCAGACGGCTGCGGGCACGGCCAGCGGCGGCGTTGTCGCCGCCCTCGGACGCGCTCGTCAGAGCCTGACGCGCACGGTTCACATCGATGTCCTCGGCGAGCTCGGCGGTCTCGGCGAGGATGGACACCCGACCCTCACCCGACACCGAGACGTACCCGCCGTGGGCGGCGGCCTTGACCTCACCGGTCTCACGGGCCCCCAGGACGCGAACGACCGCGTCCTCGGCGAGCAGCGACAGCACCGGCACGTGGCCGGGCATGACGCCGATCTCGCCCTCGACGGTCTTCGCGATGACCATGTCGCCCTCGCCTGCCCAAACCTCACGGTCGGGAGAGACGATCTCGACGAAAAGCTTCTTCGACACTGCCACAAACTCCTCGGCTAGCGGGTGGGTTCGGCGGGGCCGAGTACGAATCGATACCCGACCCCGCCTGGCTGGCCCCGCCCGTCACCCCCGGCCACGCGACCAAGGGCACTGACGTGCAGTCCTAGCCCTCCTGAAGCTTCTTGGCCTTCTCCACGACCATGTCGATGTTGCCGACGTCGAGGAAGGCCTGCTCGGGAAGGTGGTCGTACTCGCCGTCGCACAGACCCTTGAAGGAGGCGATGGTCTCCTCCAGCGGCACGAACACGCCGGGGTTGCCGGTGAACTTCTCCGCCACGAACATGTTCTGGGAGAGGAAGCGCTCCAGGCGACGAGCACGGTTGACGATGATCTTGTCCTCTTCGGACAGCTCGTCCATACCGAGGATGGCGATCTGGTCCTGCAGGTCGTTGTTGCGCTGCAGGATCTCCTTCACTCGCTGGGCCACGTCGTAGTGCTCCTGACCCACGTACTGCGGGTCCAAGATGCGGGAGGACGAGGCCAGCGGGTCCACCGCCGGGTAGATGCCCTTCTGCGAGATCGGCCGGGAGAGCTCGGTCGTCGCGTCCAGGTGGGCGAAGGTGGTCGCCGGAGCGGGGTCGGTGTAGTCGTCCGCGGGGACGTAGATCGCCTGCATCGAGGTGATCGAGTGACCACGCGTGGAGGTGATCCGCTCCTGGAGCTGACCCATCTCGTCCGCCAGGTTGGGCTGGTAGCCCACGGCCGAGGGCATACGGCCCAGCAGCGTGGAGACCTCCATACCCGCCTGGGTGAAACGGAAGATGTTGTCGATGAAGAGCAGCACGTCCTGGCCCTGGACGTCACGGAAGTACTCCGCCATCGTCAGAGCCGAGAGTGCCACGCGCAGACGGGTGCCCGGGGGCTCGTCCATCTGACCGAAGACGAGCGCGGTGTCCGGGAGGACGCCCATCTCGTCCATCTCCAGGAAGAGGTCCGTACCCTCACGGGTGCGCTCACCGACACCGGCGAACACGGACACACCACCGAAGTTACGGGCGATACGGGTGATCATCTCCTGGATGAGCACCGTCTTGCCCACACCCGCGCCACCGAAGAGGCCGATCTTCCCACCGCGAACGTACGGGGTGAGGAGGTCGATCACCTTGATGCCCGTGACCATCATCTCGGTCTTGGACTCAAGCTGGTCGAAGGGCGGCGCCTTGCGGTGGATCGGCCAGTGCTCGGTCGCGCCGAGCTCGGCCTTGGGCACGTCCATGGGCTCGCCCAGGGTGTTGAACACGTGGCCCTTGACGACGTCGCCGACGGGCACGCTGATGGGCGCGCCGGTGTCACGGACCTCGGCTCCACGGACCATGCCGTCCTGCGGGGCGAGGGAGATGGCGCGCACCAGGTTGTCACCCAGGTGCTGGGCGACCTCCAGGGTGACGACCTTCTCCGTGCCGCCGATGCTCACATCGGTGTGCAGGGCGTTGTAGATGCCGGGCAAGGAGCCGACGGGGAACTCCACGTCGATGACCGGGCCGGTGACCCGGGCGATCCGACCGGTGGCGGTGCCGGCGCCGGTCGTCTCTTCAAATGTCGTTGACACTTCTCTTACTCACTTCCCGCGCTGGACCCAGAGAGTGCATCGGCACCGCCGACAATCTCACTGATCTCATTGGTGATCTCGGCCTGACGTGCCTGGTTGGCCAGGCTCGTCAGGTTCTTGACGAGTTCTTCCGCGTTGTCGGTCGCGGCCTTCATGGCCGCACGACGGGACGCCTGTTGGGAGGCCGCCGACTCAAGGAGAGAGGCGTAGATCCGGTTGACCACGTACTGCGGCAGCAACTGGTCCAAGACCTCCTCCGCGGAGGGCTCGAACTCGTAGAGCGGCAGCGCCTGGCCCCCGTGGCTCGCTTCGAGTTCCTCGGCCTCGACCTCTTCCACCTCCAGCGGAAGGGCGCGGACCGCCCCCGCCCGCTGGGTCAGCATCGACACGAACTCCGTGGTGACCACGTGGATCTCGTCGACACCACCCTCGGCGGTGTCCTGGGAGAACCTCTCCATGAGAGTGGAGCCGATCTCCTGGGCGTGCGCGTAGGTCGGACGCTCGGTGATGCCTTCCCAAGCCTGCTCGACCTCACGGTCGCGGAACTTGTAGAAGGCCGCACCCTTGCGACCCACCATGTAGGTGAGGACTTCCTTACCCTGATCCCGCAGGAGCTGGGTGAGGGCCTCCGTCTCCTTGATGACGTTGGTCGAGAAGGCGCCGGCCAGACCCTTGTCACTGGTGATGACCAGGACGGCCGCGCGGGTGGGGTTCTCGACCTCGTTCAGCAGCGGGTGATCGGTCACCCGGCTGGCGAGGGCGGAGACCGCCCGCGTGAGCTCCCGTGCGTAGGGGCCCGCAGCCTCGGCCGCGCGCTGCGCCTTGGTGATGCGCGTGGCGGCGATCAGCTCCATCGCACGGGTGATCTTCGCCGTCGCCTTCGTCGCACGGATCCTCCGGCGATAGACGCGAAGCTGTGCACCCATGGGTTACTTCCCGCCCTTGGCGACCTTGATGGTCTCCTGGCCGACCTTCTCCTCGGTGAGCGCCTCGGTCTCGGCCTCGGTGCCGAGGAGGCTGCCGGCCGAGGTCTGGAAGCCCTGCTTGAACTTCTCGATGGCGGCCTGGAGCGTCTTCTGGCTGTCGTCCTCGAACTTGCCGGTGTCCCGGATGGTGTCGAGAACGGCCTTGTGCTCGCGGTCCAGGTAGGACAGGAAGTCGTCCTCGAAGCGACGGACGTCCTCGACCGGGACCTCGTCGATCAGGCCGGTGTTGCCCATCCAGATCGAGACGACCGTCTTCTCCATGGAGAAGGGCGTGTACTGGCCCTGCTTGAGGAGCTCCATCATCCGGGCACCGCGCTCCAGCTGCTGCTTGGAGACGGCGTCCAGGTCCGAACCGAAGGCGGAGAACGCCTCCAGCTCGCGGTACTGGGCCAGGCTCAGACGCAGCGTGCCGGAGACCTTCTTCGTGGCCTTGGTCTGGGCGGCGCCACCGACACGGGAGACGGAGACACCGACGTCGATCGCCGGACGCTGGCCCTGGTTGAACAGGTCCGAGTTCAGGAAGACCTGACCGTCGGTGATGGAGATGACGTTGGTGGGGATGTACGCCGAGACGTCACCCGCCTTGGTCTCGATGATCGGGAGGGCCGTCATCGAACCGGCGCCCAGCTCGTCGGAGAGCTTCGCGCAGCGCTCCAGCAGCCTGGAGTGGAGGTAGAAGACGTCACCCGGGTAGGCCTCACGCCCCGGCGGGCGGCGCAGCAGGAGGGAGACCGACCGGTAGGCCTCGGCCTGCTTGGTCAGGTCGTCGAAGACGATGAGGACGTGCTTGCCCTCGTACATCCAGTGCTGGCCCAGGGCCGAACCGGTGTACGGGGAGAGGTACTTGAAGCCGGCCGGGTCGGACGCCGGGGAGGCGACGATGGTGGTGTACTCCATCGCGCCGGCCTCTTCGAGGGCGCCGCGCACGCTGGCGATGGTCGAACCCTTCTGACCGATCGCGACGTAGATGCAGCGCACCTGCTTGGAGGGGTCGCCGGTCTCCCAGTTCGCCTTCTGGTTGATGATCGCGTCGATACCGATCGCGGTCTTACCGGTCTGTCGGTCACCGATGACCAGCTGGCGCTGGCCCCGGCCGACCGGGGTCATGGTGTCGATCGACTTGATGCCGGTCTGGAGGGGCTCCCCCACCGGCTGGCGCTCCATGACCGTCGCGGCCTGAAGCTCAAGCTCACGGGTCTCAGTCGTCTCGATCTCGCCCTTGCCGTCGATGGGGCTACCCAGGGGGTCCACCACGCGGCCGAGGAAGTTGTCGCCCACCGGGACCGAGAGAAGCTTGCCGGTGCGACGCACCTTCTGCCCCTCTTCGATACCGGTGAAGTCACCCAGCACGACGACACCGATCTCACCGATCTCAAGGTTCTGGGCCATGCCCAGGGTGCCGTCCTCGAACTGCAGCAGCTCGTTCGCCATCGCCGAGGGAAGGCCACCGACGCGGGCGATGCCGTCACCGGAGTAGGTGACGGTTCCGACCTCTTCCGCGCGGGTGGTGTCAGGCTCGTACGACTGGACGAAGCGCTGTAGTGCGTCCCGGATCTCATCCGGCCGGATCGTCAGCTCCGCCATCTCTGCGTTGTCCTTGCTCTCAAATGGCGCCGGGCCGGCGCCGTGCGTGCTTGCCTTGCGTTCATTCGCGTGTGTCAGCCGGCCAGACGGCGCTGGACCTCAGCGATTCGCCCGGCGATGGTGCCGTCGATGACCTCGTCGCCCACCTGGATGGAAAGCCCACCCACGATCTCGGGGACGACCTCGGTGTTCAGGTGGATCTCACGGCCGTACTTGCGCTGGAGGATCGTCCGAAGACGCTCCTGATGTGCTTCGCTCAGCGCGACCGCACTGCGCACCACCGCGATGTAGCGCTGTGCGCGCTCGGCGACCAACTGCCCGAAGTTGTCGAGGGCCCGCTCCAGGGTACGTCCCCGCGGGCGGGTGACGGCTTCGCTGACCAGAGCCAGCGTCGCGGAGTTCACCTTGCCCGAAAGCAGGTTCTCGACCAGGGTATGCAGGTGCGAAACGTCCACGCCCTCACGGGTGAGAGCCGCACGCAGGTCCGGCTCCGCGACGACGATCCGCTCGAAACGGAACAGTTCGTCCTCAAGCTCGTCCAGGCGGGTGCCCTCGACGGAGGCGACGGTCGCGTAGACCGCCAGGCGCTCCAGGGCGTCCACCATGTCACGGGGGCCCGCCCACGGCTGGGACACGACGTCGTTGACCACGATGACCGTGGACGGCGACACCTTGCCATCGAGGATCTGACCGATCAGGCCGGTCTTCTTCTCAGCCGGGTTGGCCTGGTCCGCGAGCCAGCGGCGCAGGGAGTGCTCTTCTCCGAGCACGGCGACGACCTCGAAGAGCTCGCCGCCGAGTGAGACCGCGTGCTGGGCGGCGTCCGCCGACGCCAGGACGTTCTCGTCCAGGCGCCGGGTCGCCTCAGCCAGTGAGTTACGGCTGATACCACGCATCAGCGCACCTCGGCTTGCTTCGCGCTCTCGTCCTGCTGCTCCAGTTCCTCCAGGAACCGGTCCACCACGCGGGTCTGAGCCGCGCCGTCACTGAGCGACTCCCCGACGATGCGGGTCGCGAGCTCAGTGGACAGGGAACCGATCTCACCGCGGAGCTGGGCCATGGCCTGCTGCCGGTCGGCCTCGATCTGGGCCTTGGCGGTCTCGATGATCCGCTGGGCCTCGACCTGGGCCTCCTCGCGCGCCTCGGCGATGATCGCCGTGCGCTGCTCCTTGGCCTTCTCAAGCTCCTGCGCGTACTCGCGATGCGACTCTTCGAGCTTCTCGCGGTACTGCCGGCGAATCTCCTCGGCCTCGGCCTCGGCGCGCTTGGCTCGCTCGATGCCGCCCTCGATGGCGTCGTGACGCTCGTCGAGGACCTTCATGACCTTGGGGACCGCCTTGCGGGCCACAAAGAAGTAGACCACGGCGAGCGCGATCGCACCGAAGGTGAACTTCACCCAGTCGATTCGCAGAATGTTGTAATCGGCTGCCAACTCCACCAACATGGTCAGCCCTCCTTCGCGTCAGTTGCCATCAGAAACGGTTGGCAAAACGCCTTAGGCGCCGGGGGCGGCGAAGGCGAGAACGAAGCCCAGGATGGCGAGGGCCTCGATCAGCGCGAAGCCGAGGTAGATGTTGGTCTGCAGCGGGCCGCGGGCCTCGGGCTGGCGAGCGATGGCCTGCATACCGAGACCGAACACGATACCGACACCGATACCGGCGCCGATGACGCTGATGCCGTAGCCGATGGTGTTGATGTTGCCGGTGATCGCAGCGATGTCCATTGTGTTTCCCTTTACTCGACGTCCGGCGTTGCGGTACGCAATAGGTCAGTTCGCCGGTTTGTACGGGTCTGAAGCACTCCTCGTCCCTGTTCCGACCAGGGGACCGGGGGACTCGGAGGGGGTCTTAGTGAGCCGATTCGAGCGACTCGTTGATGTACAGGCTCGCGAGCAGAGTGAACACGAAGGCCTGGATCAACATGATCGCGATCTCGAAGACGAAGAAGGCGATGTAACCGAGCAGCGCGGCACCGGAGTAGGCCACGGAGACCGCGGCGAGGAGCGGCTCGGCCGAAAGGTTCAGCATGTACCAGCCGCCGTAGGCGAACACGGCCAACAGCAGGCTGCCCGCGAACATGGTCGCGAACAGACGCAGGGCGTGCGTCACCGGGCGGATGAGGAAGACCGAGAGAATCTCGATCGGGGTGACCAGGACGTAGATCCACTTCGGCATCCCGGGCGGGAAGATCTTGTTGTGGAAGTATCCCCAACCGCCCTGGTGTTTGACACCGATCACGATGGTCATCACGTAGATGACCAGTGCGAACATCGCGGTGAAGGCGAGGTTGCTGTTGACCGGCAGCATGCCGGGGATCAGCCCGGTGAAGTTCATGGCCAGGATGAGGGTGAAGACGCCCGTCATGAACGGGATGAAGTTGTCGCCCTTGGCACCCATGGTGGGACGGGTGATGTTGTCCCTGATGAACAGGACCAGCATCTCCCCGGCGCTCTGCCTGCGGCCGGGGACGAGGCTCAGCTTCTTGCTGAACCACGACCACAGGAGCAGGACGGCACCGACCGCGACGAGCAACAGAACCAGGTACAGGTCGATGCCCGTGCTGCCGGGGATATTGGCGAACCACGGTTCGGGGAAGAACATCCCGATGGTGGGGGCCTCGAACCCGCACCCGTTGTCACCGAAGAGATGGCAACCCGGTTCGGCCGCGAGAATGCGCACGTCAGCACTCACGGCGAATCCTTTCGTCGTGACGCAAGAAAGCCTCGTTGATGGTTGTTACCGCTAGCGTCGTCGCGGAACGGGCGACGCGGGACTGCGGGGGTGCTCAGATGTGACGCGTCTTGGCGACGATCAGATAGATCGCGACGGCCATACCGAGAATCGCCCCGATGGGCAGGAAGAGAGCCTGGAAACCCAGGAGCCTGTCCGCACCCCAGCCGATCGCGCTCCACACGAGAACACCCGAAAGCAGAGTGGAGAAGAGCGCCCAACCATCGGCCTCGCGTGGCGCGGGTAGCGCTTCGGGGCCCTTCTTCTCGGCTGGTTCGCTGCTCATCTCGCTCCGGAATATAGCATGTGGGGCTCGGCTTGAAGGTGGCCTTCCGCCTGCCGTGGAACAGGTTATAACGCCCGCTCCGAGGAAACACGGCGGGGCACCCCATCACGAGTTCTCCGAACTCTCACTGGGGTCAACGTGGAGGATCTTCGCCTGGGAGATGGCCCAGGTCTGCCCGCCCAGCCAGGACAGCACCACTGCCAGCGCGCTGTAGACGAAGGCGTTACTGCTGAGGTCGGCGATGAGGGGGCTTCCTCCGAGGGTCACCAACAGGATGCCCAGCAGTCCCATCTTGACCACGAAGCCGATGAGGTTCGCGGCAAGGAACAGGTCCTTGTTACGCCGGGTGACCAGGATGACCGCCCACTGCCCCAGCCCGAAACAGGCGATGACGATGACCACCGCCAGGGCCGAACCGAGAGCTCCCGCAGTACCTGCGAGCAGAGCCGAGATCGCAATGGCCAGGGCTCCGCACGCGGCGCTCGGAAGCGCGGCGCCTCGGAGGATCCGGGCGTCGTGTCCCTGCATGACGAAGCTCCGTGGGGTTCAGTGGTTACCTGCTCGTGAAAGCTATCACAAGGTTTTCAGTACGAAATACAGGGGAGCCTTAACGACTCCTTAACGCCCCGAGAAAGCCCCGTTCCACGGCGCCTTCGGGCCTTGTGTCACCTTGAACACACTCGTCTCGACCTTCACGCCCGAGCACATTCGACCCCCCGGACAGGACCTCCGTCCCGAACGTGACCGCCCTTTTATCCATCGGTTGACGGATGGTGATCTGTTGGCGTTCGGGGACCCTTCCGTCCGATCCGAGGCAACAGTCCGCGACGATGCAGACGCGGAAGGGCGATGAGACCGACCGCACAAGTGGCCACCAGCACGGTGACCGACAGGACGATGAACGCGGAGTCGAAGATCGACAGCGACACCGCGGCGAACGCGACGATTCCCGCCCACAGGTACATCAGGAGCACCGCACGGGTGTGGGTGTGCCCCATGTCCAACAGACGGTGGTGCAGGTGTCCCCGGTCCGGGGCGAACGGCGACTTGCCCGCCAGGGTGCGGCGCACGATCGCCAACACCATGTCCGCCAAGGGCAGCGCGATCACCAACAGCGGCAGCAGGATCGGCAGGAAGACGACCAGACCGGAGGAATTGAACTCCTCCCGAGCGGTGTTGGCGTCGAACTGTCCCGTCACCGTGATGGTGATCGAGGTGAGCAGCAGACCCAACAGCATCGACCCGGTGTCGCCCATGAACACCCGGGCCGGGTGGAAGTTGTGACAGAGGAACCCCAGGCAGGTGCCCGCCAGGATGATCGCGATCATCGCCGGGTAGGACTGACGCTCGAACCCTTGGTCCACCGCGACCACGTAGTAGTAGGCGAAGAACGCCAGCGAGGAGATCGCGACGATGCCGGCGGCCAAGCCGTCCAGCCCGTCCGCGAAGTTGATCGCGTTGATGGTCGCCACGATGAGCAGGATCGACACCATCGCCCCGAGCCAGGGCCCCAGGGACAGCTGGGTGCCGGGCAACGGCAGCCACAGCAGCTGCACGCCCTGCCAGACCAGGATGCCCGCGGCGGCGGTCTGCCCGGCCAGCTTGCTCAGCGCGTCCATCCCCCACCGGTCGTCGATGACGCCGATGATGGTGATGAGTCCGCCCGCCAACAACAGACCGATCCAGGTCTTGGCCACGAACACGTTCTGTAGGTGCGGCAGCTGCGCGGAGATCAACAGCGCGGCGGCGAACCCGCCGTAGATGGCGATCCCGCCCAGCCGTGGAATGGGTTCCGTGTGCACGTCACGGTCGCGCACGGGTGGCGCGGCACCGAAGGCGATCGCCAGCCGACGCACCAACGGCACGAGTAGGTAGGTCACCGCGACGGCGATGACGAAGGTGAGCGCGTACTCCCGCACGGCCGGCCCCTCTAGTTCTTGTCGCTACCGGACGTGTCGGACTCGGTGCCGGCGGACGGTGCCTCGGCGGTGTTCTCGGTGTCGTCGGCACTCTCGGACGTGTCGGTCCCGGGGTCCGTTTCGGCCTCGGCGGCCTCGGTGCCCGTCTCCGCCGTCTCGGCCGCTTCCTCCGTCTTCGGCTTGGCGCGACCCTTGCGCAGCTCACCGATGACGGTTCCGCACACCGCCCGCAGCTCCTCGATGGAGATGGCGCCCGCCCGCAGCACCCGTGGCACCGCGTAGGTCAGGTCGACGATGGTGGAGGCCACCGGGCTGTCACTCTCGCCACCGTCCAGGTAGACGGCCACGTCCTCGTCACCGAGCTGTTCGATGGCCTCCCCCGCCGTGGCGGCGGCCGGTTGCCCGGACTTGTTGGCGCTGCTGACCGCCATGGGCCCGGTCTCCTTCAGCAGCTCCAGGGCCACCGGGTCCATCGGCATGCGCACGGCCACGGTGCCCTTGGTGTCGCCCAGGTCCCAGGACAGGCTGGGGGTGGCGGTGCACACGAGGGTGAGCGGACCCGGCCAGAACTCCTCCATGAGGTCACGGCCGTGGTTGCCCAGGTCGTCGACCAGAGCCGTGGCGGCTCGGATCGAACCGACCAGCACGGGCGGCGGCATGTCCCGTCCGCGCCCCTTGGTCTCCAGCAGCCGGGCGACCGCCTTCGGGCTGAAGGCGTCGGTACCGATGCCGTACACGGTGTCGGTGGGCAGTACCACCAGGTCGCCTCGGCGTACCGCGGACGCGGCGTCGGCGATGCCGTCCTTGCGGGCGGTCTCGTCCGCGCAGTCGTAGATGCGGCTCACCCTGCGTTCACCTCGATCTCGTACGGGTCGACCGGCCAGATGTCGGTCCGACGGTGGGGTTGGGGGTGGGGGCGAAGGGCGGCTAATCGTCCTCGTTCGCTCGGCGCATGACCACGAAGCGGTCACGCCTCGCCATGTCCTTGCGATTGAGGACGTCGCGCCAGCCCTTGTCCTCGGGGAACAGCCGGGGGATGTCGATGCCCTGACCGTCATGGTGTTCGATGGCCATGGCCCCGTCCGGACGCAACAGCCTACGGCCGATCGCCTCCAGGTCGCGGATCATGTCCAGACCGTCCTCGCCTGACCACAGCGCGGGGGCCGGGTCGTAGTCGCGCACCTCCGGCGGGATGACGTGCGCCTCCCGGGTCGGTACGTAGGGCGGGTTGCTGATGAGCAGGTCCACCCGGCCGTTGAGCTCGGGCAGGGCGATGCGCATGTCGCCTTCGTGGGCCGTCACCCGATCGGCGTGACCGCTGGACTCGACGTTGCGACGGGTCCAGCGCAGCGCCTCGGGGTCGAGTTCCACGGTGTGCACCCGCGAACGCGGCACCTCCTGGGCGATGGAGATGGCGATGGCCCCGGAACCGGAACCGAGGTCCACGACCAGCGGGTCGGCCACGTCCATGGAGCGCAGCGTCTCGATCGCCCAGTCCACCATGATCTCGGTCTCGGGTCGGGGCACGAAGACACCCGGCCCGACCTGGAGTTCGAGGTAGCGGAAGTAGGCGCGTCCGGTGATGTGCTGGAGGGGTTCGCGGGCCTCTCGGCGGGCGACGCACTCCCAGTAGCGGGCGTCGAAGTCGGAGTCGGCGACCAGGTGGAGTTCCCCTCGACGGACACCGTGCACGAACGCCGCGAGTTCCTCGGCGTCGGTGCGGGGTGAGGCCACGCCCGCCTCGGCCAGCCGAAGAGTGGCGCGGGCGACCTCGTCGAGTAGGAAGTTCATGATGACTGGGCGGCTTCGAGCCTCTCCTTGGTGTCCGCGTCGACCAGGGCCTTGATGACCCCGCCGAGTTCCCCGTCGAGGACCTGGTCGAGGTTGTAGGCCTTGTAACCGACCCGGTGGTCGGAGATGCGGTTCTCGGGGAAATTGTAGGTGCGCACGCGCTCGGAGCGGTCGACGGTACGAACCTGGCTCTTGCGTTCGGCGCTGGCCTCGGCGTCCGCGCTGGCCTGGGCCTCGGCGTAGATGCGGGCGCGCAGGATACGCAGGGCCTGCTCCTTGTTCTGGAGCTGGCTCTTCTCGTTCTGGCAGGAGGCGACGATGCCGGTCGGCAGGTGGGTGATGCGGACCGCGGAGTCGGTGGTGTTGACGCTCTGTCCGCCGGGGCCGGAGGAGCGGTAGACATCGATGCGCAGATCCTTCTCGTGGATCTGGATCTCGATGTCCTCGGCCTCGGGCACGACCAGGACACCGGCGGCGGAGGTGTGGATACGGCCCTGGGACTCGGTGACGGGCACGCGCTGCACCCGGTGGACACCGCCCTCGAACTTGAGCATGGGCCACACGCCCGAGCCGGGCTCGGGGTTGCCCTTGTTCTTGAAGGCGATCGTGATGTCCTTGTAACCGCCCAGGCCGGAGTGGGTGGCGTCGATGACCTCGGTCTTGAAGCCCTGGCTCTCGGCGTAGCGCAGGTACATGCGGACCAGGTCGCCGGCGAACAGGGCGGACTCCTCACCGCCCTCACCGGCCTTGACCTCCATGATGAGGTTCTTGTCGTCGGCGGGGTCGCGCGGGACGAGGAGGAAGCGCAGACGCTCGGTGAGCTGCTCGGCCTCTTCGGTCAGCCGGTCGGCCTCCTCGGCGAAGGAGGAGTCCTCCACGGCCAGCTCACGGGCGGCGTCGATGTCGCTCTCGACCGATTTGAGCTGACGGTAGGCCTCGATGATCGGGGTGAGCTGGGAGTAGCGCTTGCCCAGCCTGCGCGCCTCGGCCGGGTCCGCGTGCACCTCGGGGTCGGCGAGCTGTTGTTCCAGCTCGTAGTACTCCCCTAGTAGGTCGTCCAGCTTCACTTTCCCATTCCCGTCTTCTCGTCCGCCCTGGCTGTTCCCCCGCGCGGGGGTGCGTCCGGCCCGGTGGCGCCCCACGAACAGGGCGACGCCACCGGGCCGAAGGGCAGCGCTACTTGCGCTTGCCGAAGCGCTTCTCGAAGCGGGCGACCCGACCACCGGTGTCGAGGATCTTCTGCTTGCCGGTGTAGAAGGGGTGGCACTCGGAGCACACGTCGGCGCGCAGCTTGCCCTCGGGCAGCGTGCTGCGGGTGATGAAGTGGGCGCCGCAGGTGCAGGTCACCTCGGTCGCAGCGTATTCCGGGTGGATGTCTGCCTGCATGTGTGTCTCCTTGTCAGTGCGCGGCCGCCGGACGCATGAGCACAGCGCCACCGTCAGAGGTGGAGCGGTGTCGAAACCATGCGCGAACCGGTGCCGTGGCGATCCAGGTGATCGGGTGGCGTGCTCTCCCGATGACGGGAGGACGGACCTGCCCTCACTACCAGTTTGCCAGACCGATAACCATGCCGGGACCAGTACCTATTCCCGACCTCCCTTCGGGCGCTCGGCGTCGCGCATCGTACTGGGCAATGGTTTGTTCGCGTCCACCCGGCGCAGGAGCAGGACCAGGCCGGCCAGAGTGGCCAGGAGCAGGGCGAGTACGGCCGTGCCCGCGTTGGTTCCGAACCCGTAGATGAACACATAGCTCACCGATCCGGCCAGGAGCGCGTAATAGGTCAGCGGGATGATCGTCTGGCGGATGAGGTCGCCCTCACGGCCGACCAGACCGACCACGGCGGACGCGGCCACGATGTTGTGCACCGTGATCATGTTTCCGGCCGCGCCGCCGACGGCCTGGGTGGCCACGACGGTCTCCGGTGGGACCCCGATGTGTTCGGCGGTGGAGAACTGGAAGAGGGAGAACATCAGGTTGGAGACGGTGTTGGAACCGGCGACGAAGGCGCCCAGGGCGCCGATCCACGGGGCGTAGAGCGGCCACGCGCTTCCACCGAGTTCCGCGGCGCCGAACGCCAGGGTCAACGGCATGCTGTCCAGGGTGGTGTCCCCGAAGCCCGCTCCGGTGTTGATGAAGACCCGGACGAGCGGCACGGCGAACAGCAGGGCGACGGCGGCGCCGGCGAGCTGGGAACCGGCCATCTTCCAGGAGGCGAGGATCTCCGCGCCCTTCATTCGGTGCAGTCCGTAGGTGATGAGGCAGACCAGGATGAAGGTCGCCCCGGGCGAGTAGAGGGGTTCGACGGCCTGGGCGATGGAGGTGCCGAGGATGTCGTCGGAACCGATGGTGATGCCGGCCAACCACTCCTGGACGGGGGCGATCGTGCGGGAGCCCACCAGGATGGCGGCGACCAACAGGTAGGGCGCCCAGGCCTGGAGCAGACCCATCCGGCGCCCGACCACCTCCTCGCCGTTGTCGGCCTCCAGCTTGCCGGTCCAGCGGGCGAGCCAGTCCTCCCGTGGCGGGAAGTCCCAGATCTTCTTCGGCATCAGGAAGCCCTTGCGGGCGGCGAGCACGACGATGATCAGGCCGGTGAGGCCGCCCAGCAGGCTGGTGAACTCGACCCCGAGGAAGTAGTTGTACAGGACCGACGGAATCGTCATCGCGAAGGCGCTGAACAGGGCGAACTTCCAGACGCCGAAACCGTCGGAGAAGCGCCGGTTCTCCCCGTAGAAGCCGCAGAGCATGCAGCAGAGAAAGAGGGGGATGAGGGTTCCCGCGACGGCGTGCAGGAGCACGGTCTGGAAGCCGATGGTGGTGACGAACTCGGGAAGGGTGAGGCCGAGTACGGAGGCGCGCTCCGCGACCTGTTCCGAGCCTTCCAGGCCACCGGTGACACCCACGAGGATCGGGGTGCCGACCGCTCCGAAGCTGACCGGTGTGCTCTGGATGACCAACCCGACCATGACGGCGGCCATGGCGGGGAAGCCGAGGGCGAGCAGGAGCGGGGCGACCACCGCGGCGGGGGTACCGAACCCGGAGGCGCCCTCGATGAAACTGCCGAACAGCCAGCCGATGATGACCGCTTGGACGCGCCGATCGGGGGTGATGTCGGTGAAGGTGGCGCGGATGGTGGCCACGGCGCCGCTCTTGGTGAGGGTGGAGAGCAGGAGCAACGCGCCGAAGATGATGTAGAGCAGGCCCGCGGCGAGGATCAGGCCTTGGAGGGTGGAGGCGGCGACGGCCATCCAGTCGGTCTGCCAGAACAGGACCGCGATGCCGACCACGACGACGTACCCGGCGGGCATCGCGTACATGGCGGGCAGACGGAACCCGACGAGCAGGACGCCGACCACGAGGATCGGGGTGAGCGCGAGGAGACTGAGCAGGGCGAGGTTGTCCATTCCAGACGGCTCCCTGATACGAGATGTGCACTCGGGTGGCGCGACACTAAATCCGCCGGAGCGCCCCCACCATCCCCCCTCTGTGATCTGCAACACAGTAGTGATATTCGGGTTCCGCATATCGAAAGAAGAACCCGAACGGCCTCCCCCAGACACGCGAAAGGCCCCCTCCCCGAACCCGGGGAGGGGGCCTGCCGATCGATCCCGGCGACCCACCCGTGGAGGATGGGCGCCGCATGTGTCAGGAGCGCTCGGGCCCCACCGTGGTCTTCTGGATCTGCATGAGGAACTCCGCGTTGCTCTTGGACTCCTTCATCTTGTCCAGGAGCAACTCGATCGCCTGTTGCGTGTCCAGGGCGTGCAGCACCCGACGGAGCTTCCACACGACGCTCAGCTCCTCGGCCGACATCAGGATCTCCTCCTTACGGGTGCTGGAGGCGTCCACGTCCACGGCCGGGAAGATCCGCTTGTCCGCCAGAGACCGGTTGAGCTTGAGCTCCATGTTGCCGGTGCCCTTGAACTCCTCGAAGATCACCTCGTCGGCGCGCGAACCCGTCTCGACCAACGCGGTGGCCAGGATGGTCAGCGAACCGCCGCCCTCGATGTTGCGCGCCGCACCGAAGAAACGCTTCGGCGGGTACAGGGCGGTGGAGTCCACACCACCGGACATGATGCGCCCGCTGGCGGGAGCGGCCAGGTTGTAGGCGCGGCCCAGACGGGTGATGGAGTCGAGCAGGACGACCACGTCCATGCCCATCTCCACGAGACGCTTGGCCCGCTCGATCGCCAGGTCCGCGACGACCGTGTGGTCCTCGGCCGGGCGGTCGAAGGTCGAGTGGATGACCTCGCCCTTGACCGTGCGCTGCATGTCGGTGACCTCCTCGGGACGTTCGTCCACGAGGATCACCATCAGGTAGCACTCCGGGTTGTTCTCGGAGATGGCGTTGGCGATCGACTGCATCACCATCGTCTTACCGGCCTTGGGCGGAGAGACGATCAGACCACGCTGGCCCTTACCGATCGGGGCGACCAGATCTATGATCCGCGTGGTCAGCACGTTCGACTCGGTCTCCAGCCGCAGGCGCTCCTGCGGGTAGAGCGGGACGAGCTTGGAGAACTCCTGGCGCCCCTTGGCCTGGTCCGAGGACATGTTGTTGACCGAGTCCAGACGCACCAGGGCGTTGAACTTCTCGCGCCGCTCACCGTCGCGGGGCTGACGAACCGCACCGATGATGTGGTCGCCCTTGCGCAGGCCGTACTTGCGGACCTGGGCCAGGGACACGTACACGTCGCTCTGCCCGGGCAGGTAGCCCGTGGTGCGGACGAACGCGTAGTTGTCCAGGATGTCCAGGATGCCCGCGACCGGCAGCAGCACGTCGTCCTCGCCGATGACCGGCTCGGTGTCCTGGGTACCGCCGCGACCTCGACGATCCCGTCGATCCCGACGCCGACCGCGCCGGCGACCGCTACCGAAATCGTCGTCGTCGTTGTGGTGGTTGTTGCCGCTGTTGCTGCTGCTATTGCTACCGCTGTTGCTGCTGCGACCCTTGTTCTGGCCGTCGCCGCCGCCCTGCTGACGGTCGGTGTTGTTGGTGTTCTGGTCGTCACCGCCACGGTTGCGGTTGCGACGGTTGCGCTGGCGCTCGCGACCCTGCCCGGACCTGGTGTCACGGTCCTCGGAGTCGGGGCCGTTCTTCTGGGGGGTGCTGGATGTCTTGGTCACGCTGCTCGCGGAGGTTGAGGAGTCGGTGCCGTCCACCGAACGGGGCTGGTCACCGGATTCGTCACCGCGCTTGCGGGACGAGCGGCGGTTGCGGGAGGGCTTGTCTGCCTTCCCACCCTGGGACTCGGTCACGGCCTGGTCCGACGACCGATCATCCGAACCCTTGTTCTCGGCCTCGTCGGAACCCGACGGGGCGGACGAGGCGGGTTCGGTCTGGCCGTCGGTTCCTTCGACCTTACCGGCCTCAGGGGCGGCGTCGGACTTCTTTACCGACTTCGACTTGGCCGGGGCCACGGGACCGCCCTGCTTGGCTTCGATCGCCGCGATCACGTCGCTCTTGCGCATGCGCCCCGTACCGGTAATGCCCATGCTCGACGCGAGCTTTTGGAGCTCGGGGAGCTTTTGGGCGCCAAGACCGGTGCCGCGCGAGGCCGCACGCGACCGTGACGCGCCCGATGGTGCGGCTTCGCCGGCCTCCGTGGAGGCGTCGGCGCCGTTCTTGCTGTCGACCGCCGCGTCCGTTCGGAGTTCGGTGGTGTCGCTCACTAAGGGTCCTTCCCAAGGAGCGGGCTTCGGCCGTCAGCATTGTGCTTGATCGGCCGGCCCGATGGTGCGAACCGGCAGGGGCCGGGTAGGGCATGCCCCACGTGGATGTCGGAAACCGGCGTTGTCAGTCCCCTACCCAATCGCGGCGGGCTCTGGGTACAGCCAGACGTCGGGGCGGTTGACTCGGAGGTGATGCCCGTCAACCGTCGCGACACGCTCATCCGAGGAGGAGCGGACTTCGAAGACGTGGGCACAATCGCGGGGAGACCGCGAACTCGACACGTTGGCCACCGCTTCCGACAGATCGTGAGATCGGATTGCCGGAGTATGGGATGCGGAAGCCGCTGTGGCGGATGAGCACACGCCCCGTGACGGGGCATCTGGTGCTTCACCAAGCCTAACATCACCAGAGGCCACGGCTATTCCTCGACACAGATGCTACGGATGGGGAGATGGGGTCCGCACCCCCGCCGGCTCTACGTGCAGGGGGCGTATGTCCCAATCATTACCCGCCCACCGAGTGATCGAATCAACCTGTCGGGCGATTTCCGGCGAATCAGTGTCGGCGTGTCCCTCGTCGATCGCGCACAGCACCAGCACCGTGGGCCCCGCACCGGAGACCACCGCGGCGAGTTTCTCGTGTTCTCGCAGGTCGCCGATGAGGGAGAGGGTACGCGGCATGGCCGGTGACCGGTAGGACTCGTGCAGTCGATCCCGGGTCGCCGAATAAAGGGATTCGGGTTGGCCACATACGGCCGCGGTCATCAACGCGGCACGTCCGGCGTTGAAGGCCGCGTCGGTGTGGGAGACGGTCTCCGGCAGCAGCCCGCGGGCGCGTTCGGTGGACAGTTTCCACCCCGGCACGCACAGCACCGGCAGGATCCGCTCGTCCGGGGTGAGCCGGGCGACGCCCCAGGTGTCGTCGTCGCGGTAGGCGACGGTGTACCCGCCATAGACGCAGGGGGCCACGTTGTCGGGGTGGCCCTCCATGTCCGCGGCGATCTGGTAGATCCAGTCGCGGTCCGGGCCGCCGTCGGGCCCGGCGCGACCGAGCAACGCCGCCGCCACGGTGACCCCACCGACGATCGCCGAGGACGAGGAGCCGAGCCCCCGTGCGTGCGGGATGTCGTTGTCGCAGCGCAGATCCAGGCCCGGGAGTTTCTCCCCGACACGGTCGAAGGCCTCGGTCATGGCCCGCACGACGAGGTGCCGCCGGTCGAGCGGTACGTCTCCGGCGCCCTCTCCCGTCACGGAGACGTGGAGTTCGTCGTCCTCGCGCAGGGAGACGTCGAAGCGGTTGTACAGCTGGACGGCCAATCCGAGGGCGTCGAATCCGGGCCCGAGATTGGCGCTGGTGGCCGGGGCGTCGACGGACACCCGGCGCGGACGTGGTGAGGTCACTGTGGCTACTTAGGTCGGGTCGGAGCTCAGATCAGTTCCAGGGCCTCGGCGGCGGCCTGGGCGTCGACGGGGACGGTGGTGGCGGAGGAGGCGCCGGCCAGGGCCCAGTCGGGGTCCTTGAGGCCGTTGCCGGTGACGGTGCACACCACACGGCTGCCCTTGGCGACCTCACCGGCCTCGACGGCCTGAAGGAGGCCGGCGACGCTCGCGGCGGAGGCCAGTTCGACGAAGACCCCCTCTTGGGAGGCGAGCAGCTTGTAGGCGGCCATGATCTGGCGATCGGTGACCTTGTCGATGGCGCCGCCGGACTCGTCGCGAGCCTGTTCGGCGAGCTTCCAGGAGGCCGGGTTCCCGATGCGGATGGCGGTGGCGATGGTGCTGGGGTTCGTCACGGGTGCGCCGTCGACGATGGGCGAGGAGCCGCTGGCCTGGAAGCCGAGCATGCGGGGGGACTTGGTGGAGACCCCGTCCTTGGCGTACTCGGTGTAGCCCATCCAATAGGCGGTGATGTTGCCCGCGTTGCCGACCGGGATGCAGTGGACGTCGGGGGCGTCTCCGAGGGTGTCGACGATCTCGAAGGCGGCGGTCTTCTGGCCTTGGAGGCGGTAGGGGTTGACCGAGTTCACGAGGGCGACCGGGTAGTCGACGCTGAGCTTGCGGGCGAGTTCCAGGCAGTCGTCGAAGTTGCCGTCGACCTGGAGCAGGCGGGCGCCGTGCACGAGGGCCTGGGCGAGCTTGCCCATGGCGATCTTGCCCTGGGGCACCAGGACGGCGCAGGTCATGCCGGCACGGATGGCGTAGGCGGCGGCGCTGGCGCTGGTGTTACCGGTGGAGGCGCAGATGACGGCCTTGGCGCCGTCCTCGGCCGCCTTGGAGATGGCCATGGTCATGCCACGGTCCTTGAAGGAGCCGGTGGGGTTGAGGCCCTCGACCTTGAGGAAGACCTCGCAACCCGTGAGCTCGGACACACGCGTGGCGGGCAGCAGCGGGGTGTTGCCCTCCTGGAGGGTGACGACGGGGGTGTTCTCGTTGACGGGAAGGCGGTCGCGGTACTCCTCGACGAGGCCTCGCCACGCCCGTGCCATGCTCACGACGGTGTCCCTTTCGGGTGGTTGCTGTTCGCTGGACGCGCGCTCTCGTGGGGCGCGCGGGGAAAAACGGGTGCGGGGTGTCTCCGCGGCGGAGCGTCCCCACTGGTCACGAGTGTACGACCCGGCCTGCGCCGTCTTGCGTCGCGGACACTGTGATCTCAGTATGCGGATACCGGGGGCCGTCGGTTCCGGGACGACCCCCGGTGTCCTCCTCAGTCCTGGAAGGTCTCCACGCGCATCACGCTGGCCACCTCACGAACCATCGGGTGCGCGCTGAGCCGCTCGACCGTGCTGCTGAGCGCGGAGTCGGGCGCGGGGTGGCTGACCAGCACGAGCTGGGCATCGTCCCCGCTGCCCTCCTGGCGCACGTTCCTGATGGACACCCCGTGGTCGGCGAAGACCTCGGCGACCTGGGAGAGCACGCCCGGACGGTCGGCCACGTCCAGCGCCACGTGGTAGCTGGTGATGGTGCGGCCCATGTCGTGCACCGGCAGGCCGGTGTCGTGCCCGCCCTCGGCCACGGAGGTCCGGGCCATCCGGTTGCGGGTCACGCCCACGATGTCGCCCAGGACCGCGGCCGCGGTGGGGGTGCCACCCGCCCCGGCCCCGTAGAACATCAGCCGTCCGGCCGACTCGGCTTCCACGAAGACCGCGTTGTAGGCCTCCTTGACGCTCGCCAGCGGGTGTTCCAACGGCAGCATGACCGGGTGGACGCGCACGCCCACGGACTCGCCGTCCTCGGAACGCTGGCAGATCGCGAGAAGCTTGACCACGCACCCCATGTCGCGGGCGCTGGCGATGTCGCCGGCGGACACCGAGGTGATGCCCTCGCGGTGCACGTCCGCGGCGGTGACCCGCTGGGTGTGGAAGGCGAGCCGGGCCAGGATCGCGGCCTTGGCGGCGGCGTCGAAGCCCTCCACGTCGGCGGTGGGGTCGGCCTCCGCGTACCCCAGGGTCTGTGCCTCGTCCAAGGCCTCGGTGAAGGTCGACCCCGCGGAGTCCATGCGGTCCAGCACGTAGTTGGTGGTGCCGTTGACGATCCCCAGGACCCGGTTGACCCGGTCACCGGCCAGGGAGTCGCGCAGCGGGCGCAACAGCGGAATGGCCCCCGCCACGGACGCCTCGTAGTACAGGTCCACCCCGGCCTCGCGGGCCGCGGTGTGCAGGGTCTGCCCGTCCTCCGCGAGCAGTGCCTTGTTGGCCGTCACCACGGACTTGCCGGACTTGAGCGCCGTGAGGATCAGCGAACGGGCCGGCTCGATCCCGCCGATGACCTCCACCACGACGTCGATGTCCGGGCGGGTGACCAGCGCCATGGAGTCGGTGGTCAGCAGCGCCGGGTCGACCCCGCGATCGCGGTCGAGTCTGCGTACCGCGATCCCGCCGATCTCGATCGGCGTGCCGATCCGCGCGGCCAGTTCCTCGGACTGTTCGTTGACCAGGCGGACGACTTCCGAACCCACAACGCCGCATCCGAGCAGCGCCACCTTCATCGCCATTTGGGCGTGACTCCCACTTCTCTCGTGTCCGACCTTTCGGGACGCCGGTCGACGCCCGTGGGACGAACGTTTCAGCCTACGTCGAGGCGGAGGAGGTCCTCCTCGTTCTCCCTTCGCACGATGACCCGCGCGTTCGCGTCCCGGACCGCCACCATGGCGGGGCGGGGCAGGTGGTTGTAGTTGCTCGCCATGGAATAGCAGTAGGCGCCGGTGGCGGCGACCGCCACCAGGTCGCCCGGCCGCAGGTCGGCGGGCAGGTACAGGTCGTGCACGATGATGTCACCGCTCTCGCAGTGCTTGCCGACCAGGCGGGACAGCATCGCTTCGGCGTCGCTCTCGCGGGAGACCAGTCGGCCGGTGTACTCCGAGCCGTACAAGGCGGTGCGGATGTTGTCGCTCATGCCGCCGTCGACGCTCACGTAGGTGCGGATGCCCTCTACGTCCTTGATGGTGCCGACCTCGTAGAGGGTGACACCGGCGGGGCCGGCGATGGCACGGCCGGGCTCCACCGCGATGCGCGGCATGGGAAGCCCCGCCTCGGTGCATTCGCGGCGCACGATGGCGGTGAGGCTCTCGGCGATGGTCTTGGGGTCGAGGGGGTCGTCGTCCGAGGTGTAGGCGATGCCCAGGCCGCCGCCGAGGTCGAGTTCGGCGAGGGTGACGTCGAGTTCCTCGTGGATCAGGGTGAGGAAACGGGTGACGCGGCGGGCCGCGACCTCGAACCCGGAGGTGTCGAAGATCTGCGAACCGATGTGCGAGTGCAGGCCGACCAGTTCCAGGTGGTCGGCGGCCAGGACCCGGCGGACCGCCTCGGCGGCGGCGCCGGTGCTCAGCGCGAACCCGAACTTCTGGTCGTCGTGGGCGGTGGCGACGAACTCGTGGGTGTGCGCCTCCACACCGGTGGTGACGCGGATCAGGACCTTGGGGTGGGCGCCGGCCTCGGCGGCCACGGCCTCCAGACGGTCGATCTCGTCGAGGGAGTCCACGATGACGCGGCCGACTCCGACCTCGACGGCGCGGCGCAGTTCGGCCACCGACTTGTTGTTGCCGTGCATGCCGATGCGGTCGGTGGGGACGCCGGCGGCCAGGGCCACGGCCAGCTCACCGCCGGAGCACACGTCGAGCTTGAGCCCCTCCTCGATCACCCAGCGGGCGACGGCCTTGGTCAGCAGGGCCTTGCCCGCGTAGTACACGTCGGCGTCGGTGAAGGCGGTGGAGTAGTCGCGGGCACGGGAGCGGAAGTCCTCCTCGTCCATGACGAAGAGCGGAGTCCCGTACTCGGCGGCGAGGGCGCGCACGCCGACACCGCCGACGGTCAGTTCTCCGTCCAGACGGCGCGAGGTGGCGGGCCACACGCGTTCGTCGAGGCTGTTGAGGTCCTCGGGCGGCAGCGGCGGATTGTCCTCCGGCAGGATCTCCGCGTGGCGGGATCCGGCGGGGTGGGCGTAGCGACTCATGGCGGTCTTTCGGCTGGGCCTTCGTATTGCTGTTCAAGGGGGGACCCTGCTCATTGTCCACTAAGAAGATCGGAACACATGGGTTGGGATCACCCCCACGGGCTCCGCGGCGGACGAAGTGTCTACAGCCTTGTGGGCGCCGACACCCCGAGCAGGAAGAGACCGGTGTGGAGCACACCGGCGACGGCCGCGGGCAGGGCCGGGTCGAGGGCGGCCCGCGTGGGTTCGTCCCCGCCGGCGCCGACGGTGGAACCCGTCCGCCACTCATCGTAGGCACTGGTCAGGGCTTCCAGGTATCTGACCAGGATATGGGGTTCCTCTCGACGCGCGGCGGTGTCCAGGACACCGGGGCCGTCGAAGAGCAGTGCGCGCACCTTGGTGTTCTCGCCATGGCCGCACTCGGCCGCCGCCAGTCCGGTGTCGTGGGCCCAGCGCAGGCTGGTCGACGCGTGCGCGTGGGCGTAGCGCAACCGGAACGCCGGGTTGGCGTCGGTGAGGCGGACCCAGGCGCCGGGATGTTCGGCCGAGGGCAACACCGGCAGATCGCGACCGGTGGTCTCGTTCTCCCTGGGTCTGTCGGGCACCGAGCGGCAGAACGCGACCCGGGCGCTGTCCTCGCCGATGCGCCCCAGGGTCCGGCCCGCGGGTGTGTACAGGTCGGAGCGAGCGGTGTCCAGGTAGCGGTCGCGCCACGACGTCTCGCCGGTCGGGCCGGGCGGAGGTTCCTCGGCGCCCACGGCCATGGCGATGCGGGCGCGGGCGTCACCGCGCGCGAAGCGACGCGCCTGCGCCACGGGACCGGCTTCGTGCAGGTCGGTTCGGGGCCACTCCCCCGACCCGGTCCAGGAACGTCCGGTGAGGAACCGGGGCCCGTCGGCCGCCGACTTCAACAGACTCTCGCGCTGGCGGCAGGTGAAGGTGATGTTGACGAAGCCGCGTTCGTCGCCCAGCACCTCGGCGAACCCGGCCTCGGCGCAACCATCGTCGGACAGGTCGGACATGGAGCCGACCTGGGCGACGATGCGCCCGGCCACCATGAGGAGGTGGGCGTCGTCGCGCCCTTCGGGAAGCCGGTCGCGGACCCGGCCCACCAGCCGCGGCGGCAGTGCCACCGACGCGTCGGCCGAACCCGCCGCCTGGCCCGCGCGCGGCCACACGAAGGGGATGTCGGCGTCGTCCAGGTCGAAGGCCCGCAGCGCGGCGCGGCGCACCACGGCCTCCAGGGCGCGCGGGGTCACCCGGCTCCCCCCATGCCGCCGCCGGCCTCACCGTGCAGGGCGCGGATGAGGTCGACGAGCTCGTCGGGGTCGAAGGGCTTGGTGATGTAGTCGTCGACGCCGATCCGTTCGCCGCGTCTTCGATCGTCGGCCTGGGCACGCGCGGTCACCATGACGATGCGCCGGTCGTAACCGTCGGCGCGCAGGCGTTCGACGGTGCTCCAGCCGTCGAGACGGGGCATCATCACGTCCATGGTGATGACGGCGGGTCGGACGTGACCGACCTGGTCCAGACAGTCCTGTCCGTCCGTGGCCGTGAACACCTCGAACCCCTCCAATTCGAGGTTGAGGCGGATCAGTTCACGGATCACTTCGTCGTCCTCGACGACGAGAACCCGTACGGGGAGGGCGTTCACGATCGTGACACTACCGCCGCCGAGCGCGACGACACCACCGGATCGGAGCATTCGGACGGCTCCGCGAAACGAATGGACGAACCTCCCACAACCCCTGCTAGAGTTGTCCACGCGGCAGCGCCCCCTTAGCTCAGGGGATAGAGCACCGGCCTCCGGAGCCGGTGGCGCAGGTTCGAATCCTGCAGGGGGCACCCACAAGAGGGGAACACGTTTTCGTGTTCCCCTGTTTTCATGCCCGGGCATCGTTGCCCGACCGAGCACCGCGAGCGCGCCGACCGGTCATGTCACCGGCTTCCCCGGCCTGGAACAACCTTTCACGAACACCGGGAATGAACCCCTCCGACCCTGGACGCTACATACCGGGAGTGGAGATCGACACCGACGTGGAAACCGATCGCGACCTGCTCGCCGCCGTGGCCACGGGAGACCAGTCCGCCCTACGCACCCTCTACGACCGGCACTCTTCGGCGATGCTGCGTCTGCTGCGCCGGCTGACCTCCGACATCGGCACCGCCGAGGAGCTGTTGCAGGAGAGCTGGCTCGCGGTCTGGCGCTCATCCGCGAGCTTTCGCGGAGACTCCTCGGTGCGCGGATGGCTGCTCGGAGTCACCCGTCGCCAGGCGCACAATCGGCTGAGAGGGAAGCGGCCGATTCTGCTCGCCTTGGACGCCGAGGAGGTATCCGAGCCGGCGGACCCCGGTGTGGACGTGGAGGCCGATGTACTCGCCGCCGCCGGACGACGTCGAATCCTGGCCGCGTTCGAGGCCCTGCCCCGGCGTCACCGTGACGTGGCGGTCCTGGCGCTGGTGGAGGAACTTCCGTACACCGACATCGCCGAAGTCCTCGGTATCCCCGTGGGCACGGTCAAGAGTCGAATGGCCAAGGTGCGAACGCGCTTGAGCGCCCTACTCATCGAGGGACAGGTGAGCTGACATGCCCCATCTGACCGAGGAAGAGATCCTGCGGAGCGCCCGTGTGGATCGAGCGTCGGTGGCGCCCGGACACGACCTGGCGGAGGACCGGCGTTCCCACCTGACCGCGTGCGCCACCTGCTCCATCCGCATCTCCGGAATGAGGAAACTCGCCTCCGCGCTGAGGAGCACCGAACCAGAGGTGCGACCACCTTCCTTCGACGCGCTGATCTCCCCCGCCCTCACCACGGAACGTGCCGAGCCCACCGCACGGACCTCCCCCCGCACGCCGTCCCTGTCCGCTTGGGACACGGCCCGGCTGGTCGCGTCCCTGGTGTGGTGGCAGGCACGACTCGTTCCGGCCTCCCTGTGGCCGATGACCGCCGTGGCTCTCGTGGCACTGTTCGTCTTCGCCTGGCGGGTCCCCGATCCGTCCCTCGGCACGGTTCTCTTCGGTCCCGGAGTCATCCTGCTGACCGTGGGAGCCGCTCTCGCCGTGTGCTCTCCCCGACGGGACCCCGGATCCGAGTTGTTCCACACCATGCGCGTGCCTCCCCCGGTGGTATGGCTGACGCGTCTGATGCTCGTGATGGGCGTGGTGTTGGCCGCGTCGGTCGCGGTCTCGGTGGCCGTGGCCGCGGTCTCCTCATCCCCGCAGTCCCCCGCGACGCTGATCGGCTCATGGTTGGGACCCGCCGTGTTGGGCGCGGGATTCACCGTGTTCGGTACCGTCTGGCGGTCCCCGACGGTCGGCACCGCACTCGGGACCGGGTCTTGGTCGATGAGCGTGGCCGGTTCCCACGGCGCCTTGCTGTTGGGCCCGCTGCCCTCTGGAATCCGCCATGTCATCGTCGCCTTGTGGGCGACCACGCCACTGAGCCTGGTGGTCGCGGCGGTGTTGTTGGCCGCGGCGACCTGGTTGGTCTCACGCCCCGAGCGGTCCCTGGGTGAGGGCCGGCTCGGATGACGCCCCGAGGAGACGAGGAGGATCGACGGTATGCGGATGGTGATCTCCGGGTTGTCCCACGCCTATCGACGCCGCAAGGCCCTGGACGGCGTCGACATGGAGTTCGGCCCCGGTGTCCTGGGACTGTTGGGTCCCAACGGTGCGGGAAAGACGACTCTGCTTCGGCTGTCAGCGGGTGTTCTACGGCCACGCACGGGACGGATCGAGGCGGGCGGCCACGACCTGGGCACACGCGAGGGTCGTCGCATGCTCCGGCACGAACTCGGCTACCTTCCCCAGGACGCGGTGCTGCCACCGAACCTGTCCCCGCGTGAGCTTTTGGACTACGCCGGGCTGTTGAAGGGGATGGCCGATCCGCGCCGGCGTCGGCGTCAGGCCGACGAACTGATCGAGCGCTTGGGATTGGTTCTGGAGGCCGACCGTGATGTGGGGTCGCTCTCCGCGGGCACCCGACGCCGCGCGGGGGTCGCCCAGGCGCTCATGGGTCGACCGAGTCTGGTCCTCCTCGACGAGCCGACCGTCGGTCTGGACCCCGAAGAGCGGATCCGCTTGCGCGCGATGCTCGGAACACTCGGTGAGGGACGCACAGTGGTCATATCCACGCACCTCCTGAGCGATGTGAAGGCCGTCTGCCCCGAGGTCGCCGTCCTGCACCAGGGCAGGGTCGCTTTCTCCGGTCCGACCTCCGACCTCGCCGAGATCGCGGCCGACCGCGTTTTCGAACTGACACGGGACCCGGTCGGCACGGACCTCGGGGTTCCCTCCGCTCCTCTTCGGGAACGTGTGTCGACCGACCTCCCTCCCCCCGGCGGCCGCCCCGTCCACCCGACTCTGGAGGAGGGCTACACCGCCTTGATGCGCGATCTGCGCGAGGGAACCGCGCAGGGATAGTCCCCGGGTGCGACGTGGTCGGCCGTGCTTTCGTCGTCGCGGGCCCGCCTCGGCCGAAAACTCCACCGAACCATGAACCTCTGTCCTGAAGAGCGCTACGTACTTCCCGACAACCGGAACGTGTCGGAAGTGAGACGGCGATGTCCATGGCAGAGCCCCCTGATCAGAGCACCGTGTCCGTACGGGACGATCCCTCCCTCGCCCTCCTGTGCTCCCTGGCCCTGAACAGGCGACTCCACGGGCTCCCTCTGTGGACTGCCCTGGCCACGCCCCTGGCGATGGCGGTGCTTCTCGTGATCGCGGTCTTCAACGGCGCGGAGGGCGGGCGGGGAGAGGTGTGGGACCACTGGTTCGGCCTCTCGCTGTACCTGTGGGCCATCCTGACGCCCATGGCCACCGGGCTCTACGCGCTCGGTTCCTTCCAGGCCGACGAGGACGCCAAGCGTGTCCTGTACTGCTATGCCTTCCCCCGCCGCAGACTTCTGTTCGCCGAGGTCTTGGCACTCACGATCCTGTGGACGGGGGCGGCGCTCCTGTTCGCGGCCCTGGTCGCCCTGATCTGTCTCGCCAACGGCACCCCCGACCTGATCGTGCGAGCGTTCGCCGGCGCGCTCCTACCGGTTCTCGCCGCCCTGCCCACCATGGTGCTCTGTGTGCTCGCCGCCGAGGTATGGGGGGTCGCCGGACCTATATGCATCGGCGTGGCCGGGATGCTCTTCGGAGCCTTGGTCGGCGACAAAACCTACTGGTGGGTCTTCCCACCGGCGTGGCCCACACGCGTGGTCATACCTTTCGCCGAAACCCGCGCGGTCTCCGACTTCCACCCCACCGACCCACTGCTTTCGCTCTCGGTACTACCGGTGATCACGATCGCCACGCTCCTGCTCACCGGCGTCCTCCTGATCGTGAGCGCCTGGTACGTGGACAAGCGCGACCTCTGAGCCCGACCGCCCAACGAAATGAGGAAGACCGATGACCATCACCGGGTTCGACCGTGACTCGCCGCCGACGATCCGCGACGACCCCTCACTCGCGACCATCGTCGTCGTGGAGCTGAACAGGCTGCGACACGGTTTCGGTTTCTGGTTCTCCCTCGTCCTGCCGTTCGTGTTGGTCCTGCCCCTCGGGGCGATCGCCGCCCTCTCCCCCGAAGGGCGCGGCGGGGACGTGTGGGGGATCTGGTTCGGTGTCACCCTCCTGTTCTGGGGGATGTTCCTGCCCATGGGGGCGGCGCTGTACGCGGCCATGTCGGTCCGCGCCGATCTGGCGTCCCGACGGGTGCTGTACACCTATGCCTTTCCCCGTCACCGGCTGCTGATCGGCAGATTCCTGGCGCTGCTGCTGATCTGGTCGGGCAGCGCGTTGCTGCTGATCCTGCTGCTGGCGACTGTCGGCTCCGTGCTCGTGGGCCCACAGGCCGCACCACCGGTCGTGGCGGGGGTACTGGTGCCTTGGATCGGTGGTGCCGCGACCCTGGCTCTGTGCCTGGTGGTGGCCGAGCGCTGGGGCACAGGGGCCACCACCGTCATCGGGGTACTCGGGACGCTGCTGAGCGGGGTCGTCGCGGACACTTCCGCCTGGTGGTTCGTCCCCGTGGTCTGGCCCATGCGCGCCGTGGTTCCGCTCGCCGGGATCGAGGCCAGCGGAGTACCGCTGGAGCCCGGTGACCCATTGTTCTCACTCGCGCCACTGCCCGCGGTCGTCGCCCTGTCCCTGGCCCTGTCCGCCCTGCTGCTCGTCGCGGGATCCCGTCACGTCGATCACAAGGAGCTGTGAATGTCATCGGCACTGCGCATCGGTGCGCTCACCAAACACTTCGGTCCCCACCCGGCGCTCTCGGGGGTGGACCTCGACGTCGCCGAGGGCGAGGTCTACGGGTTGTTGGGACCCAACGGTGCGGGTAAGACTACCCTGATGAAGGCGGTGGTGGGCTTGCTGCGCCCCGACTCCGGAACGCTGGAGGTGGCGGGCCGACCCTTCACCCGTGACTCCCTGCGCGGTATCGGCGCGCTCATCGACGGGCCGGGATTGTGGCCGCGGTTGAACGCCCGACAGCATGTGCGGGCGCACGCCCGGTTGCGCGGGGTCGACCCCGAACAGGCCGTGGCGCGACTGTTGCCGTTGGTGGGGATGGAACGAGTGGCCGACCGTCGCGTATCGGCCTATTCCCTGGGTATGCGCTGGCGTCTCGGTATCGCCATCGCCTTGATCGGCTCACCACGTCTGTTGGTGCTGGACGAGCCGACCAACGGCCTGGACCCCATCGGCATGCGCGAGGTACGAACCCTGCTGCGCCGGTTGGCCGAGTCGGGCGCGACCGTGTTCGTTTCCAGCCACCAACTCGACCAGATCGCCCGTACCTGTGATCGGGTGGGCGTGCTCGTACACGGTCGTACGTACTACGAGGGCGCCCTGTCCGGGCTGGCGGACGACGGTGACCTGGAAGCGGGGTTCTTCTCCCTGGTGGAGCAGGCCTCCGACGGCGTCCGCTGATCGGAGGGGTCCAAGACCGGAAACGGAAGGTGCGGCCGAGACTCAACGGGCCGAGCGCATCAGCATGATGTAGCCGTCCTCCAGGGTCGGCGGGACGAGCCGTCCTCTCGGGGGCGCTTCCGTGGTGACGACCCGGTACTTCTCAGGCGACGTACTCACCACCGTGGCCTCTGCCCCCAAGGGCATGTCGGCGGGTACCTCGTAGGTACGTCCTCGCGCCACGGCGGTCAGGTCACCGACCGCACCGTGGAAGACCAGACGGCCTGCGGCCAGAACGGCCACCTGTGGGCAGCTCCAGGCGACGTCGTCCAGGATGTGGGTGCTCGAAACGACCGTGCGTTCCCGGCCCAGGTCCGTCAACAGCGACCGAAAGCGCATCCGTTCCTCCGGGTCCAATCCGGAGGCGGGTTCGTCGACGAGGAGCAACCGCGGATCGCCCAGCAGGCTCTGCGCGATACCGATACGCCGTCGCATCCCCCCGGAGTACTCCGAGATCCGACGATCCCCGTCATCGGCCAACCCGACCCGGGCCAGGAGATCCTCGACCTGCGAACGACGTGTCCAGCGGTCACCAATCCCCTTGAGCAGCGCCACGTAGTCCAAGAACTCTCGGCCGCTCAGCTCGGGGTGGGGAGCCAACTCCTGTGGCAGATAGCCGGTGGCGCGTTGGACGGCACGGCGGCCACCCGCGGTGGTGAGGTCGTGGCCACCGACGACGACCCGTCCCGCGGTGGGACGCAGCGCACCGGCGAGGATACGCATGAGGGTGCTCTTCCCGGCCCCGTTGGCGCCGAGCAGACCGACCATGCCGCCGGGAACCAGAAGATCGATGCCGTCCAGGGCCCGTACATCGCTCTTGAAGACCTTGGTCAACCCACCGATCTCGATTTCCATGTGCTCCGTACCCGTCCGCTCATCCTCCGGTCACCCGCGCCGCACCGCGACCAGCCCGGCCAGGAGGAGGAACAGGGTGGTGAACACCGCCAGGACCACAAGGTTCACCAGGGCCGATCCCGTCCCCACGTCGGGGCTGAGGACTCCGGTCAGGTCACGATGCGCCCACACCGTACGCTCACCGAACCAAGCCGCCGCCGGATATCCCCCGACCGGGGACAGAAGCGTCCCGGTCGGTGTGGCGAACGGAAGGAGCGGCGGGGAGGCGATGGTGGACCAGAGCCAGAACCCGGCCGTGCAGACCCGCGCCACGGTGACGGGCAGCAGCAGACCCAACAGGCAGGCCAATGCGGTCAACGCCGCCGCCCCGGGCACCACCATGGTGACGAAGGCCGCCGGCGCGGCGACCAGCGGGCGCACTCCCCCCTCGGCCACGGCCGCCGGCACCGCGCACACCATCACCACCAGGAACGGCGGCATCAAAGCCACCCCCAGGGACGCGGCCCACGTCGCGGGCATTCGGGTGTGGACACCGCAGGGGGTGGTGGCGATGAGGTCGCCCATACCGGCGCTCTGCTCCCACGACTTCCGATCGGCCAGTGCCACACCGATTCCCAGGGTGCACAGAATGCCGGTGACCAGGGTGGCACCGGCGACATGTCGAACACCGTCGGTGATCTCCGCGGGCGAACGCCAACCGATCACCAACGCCAGCAGCGCCGTCGGCACCACCACGTACCAGAGGGTGCGCCGACGCATCGCTATACGTGCCTGGTAACGCAGTGTGCCGATGAGGGCCGGGGGGAGGGAAAGAACCGTCATCCTCGCCGTTTCCTCGTCTCCTCGCGTTGCTCGACATGTCCCGTGTCCTCACATCGGGCGACCGTGCACGGTCAGGGGGCGGGGGTGAAGGGCCAGGTCCCGTCGACCACGGCGTCGGGGTTGCGGCGGCGCAGGTATTCCTGGAAACTCGCCGCCTGTTCGGCCTTCCACTTGACCTGGGAGGAGTGCAGGTCGGCGATCGGCAGTTCGGCGACCTCCGGGTACCGGGCGGCGATCTGCCAGGCCAGGCGGGCCGCGGCCAAGGCGTCGGCGGCCGCCCCGTGGGCCTCCTCCTGGGCGAGGGGCACCTGGTAGTGGGCGCACACGTCGACGAGCTTGCGCGAGCCCCGTCGGAAGGTATCGACCCTCTTGTCCAGTACCAGCGGGTCCACGACCAGGGGCAGGCCGGCCAAGGGTGAGCGGTGGCGGGCGATCTCGCGGTCGAGCAGGGTGAGGTCGTAGGGGGCGTTGTAGACCACCAGGGGCAGCCCGTCGGCGACGGCGGCCTCCATCGCGGCGGCGATCTCGGTGACGACCTCGGCGGTCGGGCGGCCTTCGGCCCGGGCCCGTTCGGTGGTGATTCCGTGGATCTCGGCGGCCTCCACGGGGATCTCGATCCCCGGGTCGGCCAGCCAGGCGGTGACCTCCTTGGTGCCGCGCGCGGGATCGATCCGCCACAGAGCGGCGGTGACGATCCGTTCGTTCTCGACGTCGAGGCCGGTGCTCTCGATGTCGAAGGCGGCCATGGGCTGGGTATGCCAGGAGGTGTTCACGTCGTTCCTCACCGTTCCGGTCGTCCGATTCCGAACACGCTAGTGACATTACAGATCACCGGTGACAAGCGGCGCCGAACCGTCCTCTGTGGGAATCCGCCTTGCCCGGCATTGCTCCGAGTGCCAGGATCTCTTCAATCGAGACGGGTGGAGCGGTGATGGAACGAAACGACCATGAGAAGACGCGAGAACGAGAGGCCGTCGCGGGCGACCCTCTCGGACTCGGTGTCCCCCCTGAGATGAACGGGCTCGCCGAACGCGGGTCATCCGCCCAGATCGCGGGTGGGAGGGGTCGGGACGCCACCGTCTCCGTCTCGGACACCGTTCGCGGGTGGCTGGTCCACATCGTTCTCTCGCTGGTCCGCGTGGTCCTGGTCACCGTCGGCATGGTCGCTCTGGTCCCCCAGGGGCTGATCCCGTTGGGGATGAACCTGGTGGGCGCGGACGATTCCCTGCGCCTGTGGCTCCTGGCCCGGTACCTACCACCGGAGTGGCAGGTCCTGGCGGCGTTGGGCTTCGTGGTCTCCGGAGCGTTGACGGTCTGGATCGGGCTGCTACAGCACCGCTGGTTGGGGACACGGCTGGTCGGTGACCTGACCCGCGACACCAAGGGCTGAGGACACCGGCCGGGGGTGAGGCCACCCCCTTCCAACGGCCCCGCCTCGGTCCCCGGGCGGGGCTCCGACCTGCGCTTGTGGTGGGATGGGGACACGGTGCAATAACGTCATCGCATGAAGTTCCTGGTACGTGAACGCGTTTTCGACATCGGCGATGATTTCTGGGTGACCGACGAACAGGGCAACAAGGTGTTCTGGGTCGACGGCAAGGCCCTGAAGATCCGCACCACCTTCGAGCTCAAGGACCCCCAGGGCAACGAGCTGATGGTGATCCGCAAGAAGCTCTTCAAGGTCCGCGACCAGATGCGGGTGGAGCACGACGGCAAGACGGTGGCGACCGTCCGCAAGCGCCTGTTCAACCCCATCCGCGACAAGCTCAACGTCGAACTGGAGGGCGCACCGGACTGGGAGGTCGTGGGGAGCTTCCTGGACAAGGAGTACTCCATCAGCGACAAGGAGGGCACCGTCGCGGTGGTCTCCCGCAAGTGGTTCCGCGTGCGGGACACCTACGCGGTCGACGTCAACACCCACCGCCGGGACCTCGCCGGTGACCCGGCGCTGGTGGTCAGCGTCGCCGTGGCCGTGGACGCCCTGACCTCCGACGACGACTGATCGGTCCCGGTCCGGGACGGCCCCCACCGCCCCGGACCGGAGACGGCCTGCGCCCGGCACTGACCACGGATCACCACTGCCCTTTGGACCACCACACGAGGACGTGCACCAACAGCATCGCGGCGTGGAGCAACGGGAGCGGCCACACCAGAGCCCAAGCCGTACCGACGGCCACCAGACGAGGCACGATCCCCCGACACAGGAATACGAGGACGGCGACCGCCATCAGGTCGAACACGACCGTCACCCGCGGCATGAAATCCGCGTAGTAGGGGTCGCCATCGACGAATCCGTAATAGAGGGGCAGCAGGACCACCGCCGCTGCGGCACCGGTCGCGACGCCCCGAACGATTCGCCACTGGGCACCCACCAGATGACCCAGCCAACCCAGCACCGGCCCGACCAGTACGGACACCAGAGTCCATCCCAGGTACTCCCGGACCTCCAGGTCGGCCGGCCCGTACAGCATGCCCAGGAGATTTCCCAGGGTGGCGGCCGACAGCACCACCGCCCCGACCGACATCGCTCGCGTCGGACCCACCGCCAGGTATCCGAACAGCACGGCCGGGACCACGAAGAGCCCGAAAGTCGGATGCGGCCACTCGTCCCACCGGTAAACGAGGAGTCCTCCGAGCCCCCCGAGGACGAACCCGGCCGTCAACGCCGCGAGGAAGAACAGCCACGTCCGACGACCCAGGAACCTCCTCGCCCTTCCTGGCAGGGACGCCGGATCCTCATCGGGCCCGAGAAGCCACCGAGACAGGAACACCACGGGACCACGCCCCCGTTTCCCGGTCATGTTCGCGTCTGTACCGTTCACGCGCGTCCTTTTCCGAGTCAGCTTCCACTGGTGGCCACGTCACCGAGGTAGTCGAGTGTCTCCTCATCCTCGAAGTAGTCGGCATGGCCCGTCTCCTCCTCGGGGTCGAGGTGATGTCCCAGACTCTCTCCGGGGTTGTTCGGGTCCTCGAAGAACTCGCCATTCGCCAGTGGTTCACCGTAGTGGTCGTCGCTGGAGTCCAGCTTGTCCCGATGTCTGATCCAATCTTCGTCCCCCTCCACCACATGGATGTCATTCGGGTCGACGGAGAGATCCGTGATGTTGTCCACGCTCGCACCGGCTCCGCCGATGAAGACCAAAGCGTCGGCGGCGAGTCCTCCCCCACCCTCCTGGCTGTCCGCAGCGCCCACCACGAGCGCCCCGAAGCTGTGGCCCATGACCGTGTTGTGCGAAGGTTCGTCGCCCCGATGGGAGGCGCGCAGCCCGTCCTGGAAGTCGATGAGTTGTTCAGCCCCCTCGGTCGGATCGAATCCGCCCCCGGGTGGCGTGTCATAACCCGTCCACACCACGCTCGCGTTTTCTTGGCCCGGTTCGCTGTTCTCCATAGCTTCCCGGATCTGCCGACCTCGAGCCGCAGGATCCTCGAAGGCTCCCATGTCATTGGACATGCCCTGAACCAGAGTCGAGACGTTGTGGGCGTGGTCAGGATCGCCATAGGAGACCGCCACTTGGCCGCCACCATCCACATACGGATCGAAATGGAGCAACAACGCGCCATCCCCTTCGATGCTCTCCTCGATCTCCCTCATCTGCTCCAGTTGGTACCAGAGATGCCCCGTTCCGGACCCGGAGAGCCGATCGATCTCCAGTTGCAGGCGGTCCCGGTTCAGTTCGTCTCGAACGACGGAAGGAATCCCGTTCTGGTTCCTCAGTTCCTCTCCGTACTCCTCCATGGCGTATTCCTGCTGGTTCGGTGCGAGATCGTGCCACCATTGCGCAACCTGTTCGGGGGTCCAGTCCTCAGCGGGAGAAAAATCGACGGTGTCGTACACTTCCCCACCAAAGAGGTAAGTCTCCTTTCCGGACATCAGACCCGCGTCCACGAAACGCTGCCACATACCCTTACATGGACCTTCTCGGAGCGCCTTGTTGGCGTCTTCCGTCTCGTCGTCGAGGTCGTTGCGGGCATCGGTGTGTTCACCCAGCAAGGAGGTACGCACGGTGTCGAGATAGGTACGTTCGGCCTCCTCTTGGGTGTCTCCGTTGATGGTGAGCGTGTCCGCGCCGTTCTCCTCTATGCGCCGCAACGCATTGGACTTGTAGGTGTCCCATCTTCCCTGGATGTCCCCTCGAACCTCCCGATACGCCTCCACCGCCTCCGCGTACAGGTCCAGGGTTCCGGATCCCCCTGTCAGGAGTTCGGCGACCGCCTGCCAGGACTCGATGTCGGAAACGGAAGCCCCCTTGATGTCCCAGGCGATGGCATCGGTGAATTCATCGGAAGCCGCCCAGAACCCACTCTCCAGATCGGCCGAGTGCCCGAGCATGGCATTCCTGGTCTCCATGAGATCTTCGGCCGAATCCCTGATCCCTGCCGGGTCGGCGTCAACGTCCTCCGGAAGCCCAAGGGTCATCGTCTCGACGGACATGGGTCCTCCTAGAAGAGATTGACTTCTCTGGGAAGAGGAACATCGACTGCGGCGAAGTCCTCTCCGCTCTCACCGTCCGTAGCGGCGATCTCGCCACCCGCTCCCTGTGTGGTCTCGGCCAGAGACCTACTGCTTCGCGCGGCCTCGACGATACGTTCGACACCTTCGGTCTCGTAATCGACGAGGGCGGTCAGTTCCTTGGCCTTATATGCGGGATCCAGGTCACCCGAGAACCGCGTCGACAGATCGTTCATGACTTCAGCCATTTCCGCAGCTCCTCCGGCTGCAGAAATCGCCTCTGGAAGGTTCACACCGGCATCGTTGATAGCAACCTCCAGGCAACGAAAAAGGGAGATTCCAATGAAATATAATGACCTCCAGGATCTTATCCATATCTGGCCGGGACACCGATCCCAGAAACGTGAACGATTTAATCGTGCGTTCATGAGATCTCTCGTTCTCGCTCTTCCGGAGACCGGCGGAGACCCGGTGCCGCGGCGACTCTGACCACATCCGGCCACCTTGCGCGATCCTCGACCACACCCGCGGCAAGAGGAGGCACCTTCAACGGTGATCCTCGGTCCCGACCAGGCGAATCGGAGTCGGTCCTGTCCAAGCGGACCGCTCAGGTGCGTGCGGACCACCACCCGGGGTCGGTCATCGACATCCGGTCCGGTGGCCGCCACCGCCCTCCGAACCGGGTAGTGGGCTGTAGTGTCCGGACCCTCGTGCGGCCGCCAGACTGTCGGTGTCAACGGCGGAGACGACCGGCGAGGAGCCGAATATGAGGGACGTGTGGCGGGGGCCGCTTCGGGCGTGCGGATACCTACTGGTGACCGGGGCCGCCGGTCTGGTGGGGTTGGTCCTGTTGCCACTGAGCCTGGTGGTGGTGACGCTGATCGCGGTGGCCGGGCTCGGGTTGTTGCTGCTCCCCCACTGGGCGGGCTTCCTCGTGGGTTGGGCCGACCTGCATCGCCACCGTGCCGCCCGGCTGCTCGGCGAGGAGGTCCCCGTGCTGTCGGCTCCCGCCTCCCGAGGGTTACGGGTGACACTGCGCGACCCCGTCGTCAGACGCGTCCTGGTGTGGGTGCCCGTGTTCACCGTGGTGAGCCTGGGCGCGGGCTTGGTGGGTCTGCTCCTGCCCGGTCTGGTGCTCAACACGCTCCAGGCCCTGCTGTGGTGGGTCTTCCCCGCCGGGCTCGAACCGGTCATGTACGGGTTCCCCATCGACGGGTGGGCGATCGCGCTGGCCGGCGTGGTCGCACAGGCGGTGCTGTTCGTGGTGCTCGCCCTGTGGGTGGTCCGGCCCCTGGCCCCGGCGCACGCCCGGCTGTGTCTGCGGATGCTGGCCCCCTCCGAGACGGAGGTGCTGGCGGAGCGGGTGGACCGACTGAGCCGCACCCGTGCGGACGTGGTGGACACCCACGGAGCCGAACTGCGCCGGATCGAACGCGACCTGCACGACGGCACCCAGGCCCGGCTCGTGTCCATCGCCATGCAGTTGGGCGTGGCCAGGGAAGCGGTATCGGACCCCCAGGTCGCGACCCTGTTGGAACGGGCCCACGAGGGCGCCGAGGAGGCGATGGTGGAACTGCGCGAGGTCATCCGACACGTGTACCCGCCGATCCTCGCCGACCGCGGCCTCCCGGGGGCACTGACCTCCCTGGCGGCGCGCACCTCCGTTCCGGTGCGGTTGGACGTGGCCGATCCCGGTGGGCTTCCGGTGGCCGTGGAGACCGCCGCCTACTACGTGGTCACCGAGGCGGTCGCCAACGCGGTCCGACACGGTGACGCGGAGTCGATCTCGGTGCGGCTGACCCGGGAAGCGGGCCTGCTTCGGGTGGAGGTGCTCGACGACGGCCGCGGTGGGGTCGACGAGACCTCGGGCAGCGGGGTGAGCGGGCTGCGGCGCAGGGTCGCCGCCCTGGACGGACGGGTGACCGTGGACAGCCCCGTGGGCGGCCCCACGGTGATCGGTGCGGAGCTGCCGTGCGGATCGTGATCGCCGAGGACAACGTGCTGCTGTCCGAAGGGTTGAAGCTGCTGTTGGGCACCCGAGGCCACGAGGTGGTGGCGGTGGCCGAGGACGCCGCGGGGTTCGCCGCCGCGGTGCGGGAGCACTCCCCCGACCTCGCCATCGTGGACGTGCGGCTGCCACCGGGCTTTCGCGACGAGGGCGTCCACGCCGCCATCGCCGCGCGGGACGAACACCCGGGCCTGCCGATCCTGGTCCTGTCGCAGTACGTGGAACAGGACTACGCCGGTGAGCTGCTCTCCGACGGTCGCGGCGGGGTGGGCTACCTGCTCAAGGACCGGGTGGGGCGGGTGAGCGAGTTCGTCGACGCTTTGGACCGGGTGGTCGAGGGCGGGACCGTGATGGACCCGGAGGTGGTCCGCCAACTGCTCACCCGACGCCCCCAGGACCCCCTGGAATCCTTGACCGCGCGGGAGTTGGAGGTGCTGGCGCTGATGGCGGAGGGGCGCGGCAACGGTGAGATCGCCGAGCTGCTGTTCGTGACCGCGAACGCCGTGCACAAGCACATCGGCAACATCTTCGCCAAGCTCGGGTTGGCCCCGACGGACAGTGGCCACCGGCGGGTCCGCGCCGTCCTGGCCCACCTCGGGCACCGGTGAACGGTCAGCTTCCGGCCGCGGCGGCCTCGGCCTTCGCCTCCCGGGCGTCACGTCGGGTGAGCAGGGCACCGGCGACGGCGGCGGTGAAGAACATCAGCACCCCGTAGACCGCGGACGGGATGGCGATCTCGGTGCTGTTCAGGACGGTGATGGCGATGGTCATCGACAGGGTGGTGTTGTGCAGGCCGATCTCCATGCAGGAGGCGATGGCTTCGGGGCGCTTCGTACCGACGATGCGCGGCGCCCAGTAGCCCACGGTCAGGCTCACCACGTTGAAGAGCAACACCATGAGGCCCACGGAGACGATGTACTGCGGCAGGTTCGCCCACTCGGCGGCGATCGCGCCGACGATCACCGCGACCAACACGAGGCTGGAGCCCAGCTTGACCGGCCGCTCCATGCGTTCGGCGAAGGAGGTCAGCTTCGCCCGGACGACCATGCCGATCGCGACGGGGACGAGGATGACCGCGAACACCTGGATCATCTTCCCGGGCTGGAGACCGATGGTGCCGCCCTCGGTGAAGTAGCCCAGCGAGAACCCGGTGATGAGCGGCAGGGTGACGATGGCGGTGACCGAGTTGATCGCGGTCAGCGAGATGTTGAGCGCGACGTTGCCCTTGAACAGATAGCTGTACAGGCTCGCGGTGGTGCCGCCGGGGGAGGCCGCCATCATCATCATGCCCACCGCCAACAGCGGTGACAGGTCGAGGTACTCGACGAAGACCAGGACCAGACCGAAGCAGAAGACCGGCAGCAGGATGATCTGGCAGCCGAGGATGATCAGGATCGTCCAAGGCATGGAGAGCAGTCGGGTGAAGTCCCGGACCGTCAGGCTGAGGCCGAGGCCGAGCATGATGACGCCGAGGGCGGCCGGCAGGCCGACCGTGGTGAGGGCCGAGTCCATGAGGGACTCCTTGGGGGATGGGCCGGCGACGCGGCCGAGCTGTCGGGACGCAGGTCCCGTGGGCGCGGTCGTGGTGCGCACGAAGAAAAGCGTCGATCAGTGACCCACGCCACAAGTTACCTGCAAGTAGAGATGGTGGCATGGGTCATGTCGCCTGGCAAGGGTTCCCAACCTCGGGTCAGGCGGCCGGCCAGGAGCTTCCGGTGAGGTCGTAGGCCAGGTGGAACCACACCTTGCGGATACTCGGGTGGCCGTTGTCGCCCCAGGTGGTGGCGAAGCTGTCGATCAGGGCCAGCCCACGGCCGTCCTCCGCGGTGAGCCGGTCCTCCGGCACGGCGGCGAACAGGTGTCCGCCCTCGCCCTCCACCGCACTGGTGGGCATTCCGTTGTCGCGGCAGGTCACGGTCATCCCGTTCGGGCCGCGGTCCACCCGGATCACGAAGGTCTCGTCGGGCTCACCCGACCGGCTGTGCCGGATCGCGTTGGTGGCCAGCTCGGCCCCCAACAGGGTGAACACGTACTGGTAGTCGGAGTCCCGGCCGGCGGCACAGGTCTCCAGGAAGGCCCTGACCAGGGGAACGCTCACCGGTTCCCCGGCGAACTCCCATCGGCGTTTGGCGAACGGCACCGGCACCCGCCCGTTGAAGTAGTGCCGGTATTCGCCCGGGACCCCCGTGAGGACGTCTTCCTCGGTGGTGGTGAGGCTCGGCACGGCAACGAGCGTGGGCATGACTGACTCCTTGGGCGGGGTGGCTCGACGGGCGTGCGAACCATAGCGGGGGCGGCTGCGGGAGGGTTCGAGGGGGGAGGGGCTCGAACCGGTATGACCTTACGCGATCACATCGTCGCCGACCAGAGGTCCCGGGTGTGGTGAGTCACCCGAATTCGTCGGTCCGATCGCGCCACCGCTGCGACTTCGGCCGGTTCGTCCCCCGCTCCCCGCTCCCCTATCCCGCGGCCGCCAAAGCCTCCTTGGCCGCGGCCTCGGCACGGTCACGGTCGGCGTCCACCAGTGCGATACGGGTGCGCCGCTCCAACAGGTCGGCCTCGTCCATGGCCCCCTCGTGGCGCACCGCGAACCGCAGTTCGGCCGGGGTGATCCCGCACGCCACCGGGACCAACAGTTCGGGGTCGCCCTCCGCCTCGGCCACCACGGCGGACGCCTCCGTCCCGTACCGGGAGACCAGGTGGCGCGGGGCTTCGAGAGCGTCCAGTTCCTCGGGGGAGGCCGCGCCCACCAGCGGCAGTTCCCTGGTCCGGCAGGAACCCGCGGGGAGCCGGTGTTCGGCGACGGCCGCGTCCACGGCCTCCTCCGCCATCGCGCGGTAGGTGGTGAGCTTGCCGCCGACCACGGTGACGGAACCGTTCGGCGCCACCGACACCAGATGCTCGCGGGACAGTTCGGCGGTGGAGCCGTCCCCGTGCAGCAACGGGCGCAGTCCGGCGAAGGAGCCGATGACGTCGGCCCGGGTCAGCTCGGTGGACAGGGCTCGGTTGAACTGGGCGAGGAGGAAGTCGACGTCCGCCTCGGGGACCTCGGGCACCCGAGGTACGGGACCGTCGAGCGGTTCGTCGGTGAGGCCCGCGAAGACGCGTCCGTCCGGCTGGGGCAGCGCGAACACGAACCGGCTGACGCTGCCGGGCAACGGCACGGTCAGCGCGGCGCGAGGGTGTCCCAGCGCCGCGCCGTCCAGGACCAGGTGGGTGCCGCGGCTGGGGCTCAGCCGGATCCTCGGATCGAGGGTGTCGGCGTGCACACCGGTGGCGTTGACGACCGCGCGCGGACGCACCGGGATGAGCCGCCCGTCGGTCTCGTCACGGAGGACGACGCCGTCGGCGGTGATGCTCTCGGCGGAGCAGCGGGTGATGACGCGGGCGCCCTGTCCGGCGGCGGTGCGCGCGATCGCCACGACCAGGCGGGCGTCGTCGACGAGTTGGCCGTCGAAGGAGAGGATGCCGCCGAGCAGCCCGTCCGGGTCGACGGTGGGGAGCAGGCGAAGGGTCTGGCGGGTGCTGAGCAGTCGAGGTCCGCGCAGGACCGAGGAGGGGGTGCCGGACAGTATGCGCAGGAGGTCGCCGCCGCCCATCCCGGCGCGGACGGCCAGGGCCCGGGCCACGCCGGCGTCCCGGTGCACGGGGATCACCATGGGCAGGGGGCGGACCAGATGGGGCGCGGTGACGCGCATGAGGACGTCGCGTTCGCGGGCACTCTCGTAGGCGATGCCGACCTGGCCCTTGGCGAGGTAGCGCAGCCCGCCGTGGACGAGCTTGGAGCTCCATCGGCTGGTGCCGAAGGCGAGGTCCTCGCGTTCGACGAGGACGGTGGACAGCCCGCGGGACGCAGCGTCCAGGGCCACTCCGGCTCCGGTGACGCCACCGCCGACCACCAGCAGGTCCACGTCGGGGCGGGCCTCCAGATCGGCGAGGTCGGCGGCGCGGCGGGTCGTGTTCAGGGAGGTGGACCGGCTCATGCGTGTTCCTTTCTGGGAGCGGCGACGACCGTTGCGGCACGAGGGCCGAGAGGCTCGCCTTGGCGTTCGTTCGCTTCCGAGCTCAAGGCCGGAGGTAGCCGTCCAGGAGGGTGGACAGTTCGCCGACCAGCCCGTCGGTATCGATGACCTCGGCGAACAGGCGGTGGGAGGTGACGGTGTTCTGCACGGTCACCATGAACAGGTGGGCGAGGACCGCGGGGTCGCCGTCCCGGATGGAACCATCGGCTTGGCCTTCGACGATGGCGGGCTGGACCAGTTCGAGCGCGGCCGTGTGACTGCTGCCGAGCCGGTGGAAGGTATAGGTGACCAGGAGTTCGGGTTCGGTGTCGATGATCCGACCGACGAGGGGGTGGGCGAGCATCGCCCAGGCGACCCTGGTGGCGTGTCGCACCAGGCCCGCGCGGACGCTCTCGTCGACGTCGTCGCTCTCGGCGTCCACCTCCTCGGCGATGAGGATGCGGCGAAGTTCACGGGTGAGCAGGTCCGCGACGAGGGCGGTGACGTCGGGCCAGCGACGGTAGACGGTGGGACGGCTGACCCCGGCTCGGCGGGCCACGTCGGTCAGGGTGGTGCGTCGTACACCGAACGCCTCGACATTGGCGCGGGCCGCGTCCAGGATCTCGTCCTCTACGTTACGTTTTGACGCCATGTGTAAAACTGTAGAGCATGACCCACGATGCGCAAGACTCCCCCGCCCCGAACACCGCAAGCGCCGTCACCGGCCCGGTCGGCGGGGCCTCGGACACCGCACCGGAGATGAGCTGGTTCGCCTGGGGCGACCCCGACCAGGCCGCCGAGCTCGACCCCGCCACGCGTGACCTCATCTCACAGGTCCTGCGCACCCGCACCGAGGACATGCCCCCGGTCGCGGAGGAGGACGTGTCCCTGCCCGACCCGCGCCTGGCCGAACGTCTCCGCGACGCGCTCTCCGAGGTCGTCGGCGCCGAACACGTGCGCACCGACGCACCCACCCGTCTTCGTCACAGCGGCGGCAAGAGCACGCCCGACCTGCTCGCCCGCCGCTCCGGCCGGGCCGACCTCGCACCCGACGCCGTACTGTTCCCCGCCGACCACGACCAGGTGGAACGGCTCCTGGCGCTGTGCTCGGCCGAACGCGTGGCGGTGGTCCCCTTCGGTGGCGGCACCAGTGTGGTCGGCGGTCTCACCCCGGTCAGCGGGGACTTCCCGGTGGTCGTCTCCCTGGACCTGCGGCGGCTCGACCGGTTGGTGTCCCTGGACGTCACCTCCCTGACCGCGGTGTTGGGCGCGGGCGTGCGCACCCCGCACGCCGAGGCCATGCTGGCCGAGCACGGCCTGACTCTGGGGCACATGCCGCAGAGCTTCGAGTACGCCACCATCGGTGGGTACGCCGCCACCCGCTCCAGTGGTCAGGCCTCCTCCGGTTACGGCCGGTTCGAGGACATGGTCATGGGCATGCGGGTGGCCACCCCGCGCGGCACCTTGGAACTGGGAGGGCCGCCCGCCTCCGCCGCCGGCCCCGACCTGCGTCGGCTCATGGTGGGTTCGGAGGGCACCCTGGGGGTGATCACGGAGGTCGCCGTGCGCGTGCGGCCCCGACCCGAACGCGTCCTGGACGAGGCCTGGTCCTTCCCCGATTACACGACCGGCGTGACGGCGCTGCGCGCACTCGCCCAGTCGGACGTGCGCCCCACCATGGCGCGGTTGTCCGACGAGACCGAGACGTTCGTGAACGCCGCGTTGGGCGGCCGTGAGGCCACGCCCGGCTGCCAGGCGGTGTTGGGCTTCGAGGGCACCGAGGCCGAGGTGGCGGCGCGCGCGGCCACCGTGCACGAGGTGATGGTGACGGCGGGCGGCAGCCCGCTGGGATCGGACCCGGTGGCGCACTGGCGCGAGAACCGGTTCAGCGCCCCGTACCTGCGCGACACCCTGCTGTCCGCGGGCATCCTCGCCGAGACCCTGGAGACCGCGGCGACCTGGAGCGACCTGCTGCCGCTGTACCGGGCCGTGGTGGGCGCCCTGACGGACGCGCTGGACGACGACGTGAGCGGTGTGGTGGTGCTGTGCCACGTCTCGCACACCTACCCGACCGGGGCGTCCCTGTACTTCACGGTGGCCACGGGTGCGGGCGAGGACCCGTCGGCACGCTGGGCCGGGGCCAAGCGAGCGGCTTCGGACGCGATCGTCGCCAACGGCGGCACCATCACCCACCACCACGCGGTGGGCACCGATCACCGGCCGTGGATGACGGCGGAGCTGGGTCCGCTCGGCGCCGAGGTACTACGCGCGGTGAAGTCCGCTCTGGACCCGGAGGGCGTGCTCAACCCCGGCAAGCTCATCCCCGACGCCTGAGGCGTTTCGAGCGGGTAGGGCCTCGCGGGTCCTACCCGCCCAGGCGTTCGGTGACCTCGACGGCCAGGTCCTCCAGGACGTCCAGGTCCTCTTCTGGTTCCACCGGGCCGTCCGTGCGGTGGAACAGGCTCACCCGCGCGTTGTCGAACGAGTACTCCAGGGAGGACCACAGTTCGTCGGGCCGTTCCTCGTCCACCGGAGCCGACGCCGTGGCGTATCCCCCGTCCCCCACCGACAGCGAACGCCACTCCACGGCGCGCATGGGCGGGTCGCCGTACTCCATCTCGAAGTCGTCCGCCTCGCGGGCGAGCCGTCCTTCGGCGACCATCTCCCGCATGCGGCGCACGCTCTCTTCCTCGCCGGGGTCGTACAGCACCACTTGAAGACTGAAGTGGGCGGTGCCGCCGTCGACGTCGTCGGCCGCCTCGCAGTGGGCGACCCGGAGCACACCCTCTTCCGCCGGCTCGTCCACGATCTCGCCGCTCGGCTCGATCGCGTCGGCCCCGGGCAGACGTTCGGCCAGGTCGGCGGGGAGCAGGTCGGCGCAGCCCTCGGGCAAGGCGACGCCCTCCTCGTGGGTGTTCTCCGACCACACGTACAGCCCACCCAGAACCAGTGCCGTCACCGCGCCGACACCCGCGAGGGCGAGCGGGAGGCGTCGGCGGTTCCGCTCGGGTGGTTCCGTGTTCACTCTCGGGCTTTCCGTCTGTCGTGGTGGTGGGTCGGGGGTCCGTCCGGCGGGACCGGGTTCGAGAACCACGGGACCCCGCCGGACGGACGGGTCACTTCTCGGCGACCCTGGAGACGCGGCTCTCCAGGTCGGAGGCGCTGCTCTCGACCGTGGCGTACACGGTCTCGATGTCGGCACCGCCACTGTTCGTGCCGATCACGACCGCGCCGGCCGCGTTGCCCGACAGGAACACGCTCGCGCCGAAGCCGCCGCCCTCGCCGAACTCGCCACCGTCCATGGTCGAGACGACGGTCATGCCGCGTTCACCGATGCTGCTCTCGTCCCACAGAACCTGCCCCTCGGGGCCGTAGTCCACGTCGAGGTCGCTGACCACACCCGGTTCGGTGGCATCCGCTCCGAACTCCTCCGCCGGGTCGAACTCCTCCTCCAGGATCTCCTGGAGCTGTTCCTCGGTGTCGGGGTGCTCCATGTCGAAGAGCTCGACGTGGAAGGAGACCATCAGGTCACCGGACTCGCCCTCGCACGACATCTCCCCGTAGGAACCGTCGGACGAGCCGCCCTCCGGATCGAAGCCACCGTCGAAGGAGGGCATCGGACCGAAGTCGGAGTCCTCCAGCGAGTTGCCCTCGAACAGGAGAGCGCAGTCGTCGGGCATGGACACGTACTCACCGCCGGAGGACGCCCACACCGCGATCCCGGCGATCCCGCCGATCAACACGACCGCACCGATGGCGCCACCGATGATGAGCCCCGTCTTCTTCTTGGGCTGCTCCGGGCCGCCGGGCCCTTGCGGCCCGTACCCGGGCGGCGGGTACTGCGGGGGCTGCTGTCCGTATCCGGGCGGCGGACCCTGCGGAGGCGGACCCTGAGGGGCGAAACCGGGCGGCGGGCCCTGCGGACCGGGCCCTTGCGGCCCGTAGCCGGGGGGCGGCCCCTGGGGCGGCTGTTGCCCGTACCCGGGCGGCGGGCCTTGCGGGGGTTGCCCGGGCTGTCCGGGCTGTCCGGGGA
>NZ_FRFF01000124.1 GCF_900143625.1 Nocardiopsis sp. JB363 | reverse complement strand
CCCCCGGACCCCCAGAGGTACCCCCTTCGTTGCCCTTGGGTCGTGCTTCGGCGCGGTCCGGGGGCTTTTCTGTGTTCAGGGGGCTTGTCCGACCAGGGCGGTGCCCAGGGGAGACCTGACGTAGAACACCTCGCGGCCGGCGCGCCAGGACTCCAATAGGCCCGCGTCGCGCAGGGCGGACAGGTTGGTCGACACCGTGGCCGGGGCCAGTTCCAGGCGGGCGGCCAGGTTCCCGGTGGTCTCGGGGAGACCCAGGTGGGACAGGATCCGGGCGCGGGTGCGGCCCAGGACCGCGACCAACGCCTCGGGGGAACGTTCGCCGGGTGACCACAACCCACCTACTCCTCGGGCCGGGTAGATCAGGGTGGGCTGCCACGGCTCCTCACCGATGAGGATCAGTTCGGGCCAGACGAAGGCGCTCGGCATCAGCAGGAGACCGCGGTTGCCCAGGTGCAGTCGTTCGGGGGCGGAAGGCCCTGCCACCCGCAGCGTGTGGCCGTCCCAGGTGAGTCGGTCGTCCAGGTCGGCGATGAGGGTGGCCAGACCCCGTCGGGCCAGGGTGTGGGCCCGCAGCGACAGGTCGGCGTCCAAAAGCGCGCGCAGGCGTGGCCAGTGCGGGCGCACCAGGTGTTCCCAGCAGGTGGCCAACAGGTCGGCCAGGGAGTCGCGGGTGGCCGCGGGGTCGGCCAGCAGCGGGTCGGTCACGCTCGGGGGCAGGGCACGGCGAGGGTCCAGGAGACAGGCGCGTAGTTCGCTCGTCACCTGGGTCGCCGAGGTGGATCTGATCTGGGCGAGGCCGTCCTCGATGGAGGTGAGCGGGCCGACCGGGGGAGGGCTCAGGAAGTCCGGCACGTAGCCGGGGCGGGGGAAGAGCAGACCCACCAGGGCGAGGTCGACGTCGTCGGGGAGTCGGGCAGAGCGGACCCACGGTAGGTGGAAGCTCTGGCGGTGGGGTTCGAAGAGGGTGTGCAGGGCGGCGAGGGTCTCCCAGAGTGGAGAGACGGCGAACCTGCAACGCAGCAGGTCCTCGTGTTCGAAGACCACCTGTCCCGGCATGGATTCGAACATACCCGAATCCGTTGAGCGGTCCCCTCGGGCGGCACAGGATGGGGCCCATGTCCGAATCCTCCTTCCGTCGGGTGCTCTCCGTTCCCGAGTTCCGGGTGCTGTTCGCCGCCGAGATCCTGTCGATCCTGGCTCTGGTCGCGGTGCAGATCACCCTGTCCGTCCTGATCTTCGACCGCACCGGATCGCCGCTGTTGTCCTCGCTGGCCTTCGCGTTGGGGTTCGTGCCCCATCTGCTGGGCGCCGCTCTGTTGTCGTCGGTGGCGGACCGTTTCCCGGTCCGGCCGGTGATGGTGGTGGCACAGCTGGTCAGCGGCGCGGTGATGGCGTGTATGGCGATCCCCGGAGCGCCGGTGCCGGTGATGCTGGCGTTGTTGGTGGTGAGCGGGACGGTCGCCCCGGTGTACTCGGGTGCGCGTTCGGCCGCCCTGGCCGACGTGCTCGACGCGGAGGGTTTTCCACTGGGGCGTTCGCTGCTGCGGATCGCGGCGCAGACCGCGCAGATCGGCGGGTTCTCGTTCGGTGGGGCCCTGATGTTGCTCGCCTCGCACACGACCGCGCTTCTGGTCGCCGCGGCCCTGATGGTCGGTTCGGCCCTGCTGGTGGCGGTGGGGACCCGGCACCGTCCCGGACGCGGGGGGTCCGGGGGCCTGGTCGCCTCCTCCCTGGGCGGGGTGCGCGACGCGATGCGGTTGCCGCGGCTGCGCGCGGTCTTCCTGCTGAGCTGGGTGCCGGCGGCGCTGTTCGTGTGGCCGGAGGCGCTGGCGGCACCGCTGGCGGCGGGTATGGGCGGTGGTCCGATGCTGGTGGCGCTGCTGTTGACCGCCGGCCCGGTGGGGACGGTCGTGGGTGAGCTCGCCGCCGGGTCGTTGCTCACCGCCGGGGCGCGCCGCAGGTGGATGCTGCCGTTGGCGTTCGTGTCCTTCCTGCCGATGACGCTGTTCGTCCTGGACCCGGGTCCGGCGCTCGCGGTGGGCGTTCTGGGTCTGGGCGCCCTGGGCTGGGGGTACACGCTGGCGCTGGACGCGCTGCTCTTGGCGGAGACCCCGGAGGCGTTGCGCGGGCGGGTGTTCGCGCTGGGCTCGGCCGGGCTGATGATCACCCAGGGGGTGGGGTTCGCACTGGCCGGGGCGGTGGCGGAGTTCCTGCCGACGCACCTGGTGGTGGCCCTGGCGGGGCTGGTCGGGGTGCTGTCGGTGGCGTTGTTCGGCCGGCGGTTCGTGCGTCCTCGGGGAGTCCGCACGGCTATCTAGGTTGTAATCCTAACTAGGTTGGTTTACCGTCTAGGTAGAAACCGAACCTAGTGAGGTGACACGGATGCCCCCCGAATACTCCGTACCGGCCTTCTCCGGACCCGCCCTGGCCATCGTGGCCCTGATCGCCGCGTACCTGCTGTTGGTCGAGCCTTTCTGGGGCAAGCACACGTTCGCGAAGTTCCAGCGTGACCGTGACAGCGTCCCCGGCGCCTACGCGCGCTTCTTCGGCACCGGCATGGCCGTCTTCTGGGGGCTGACCGGGCTCGTCGCCCTGGTGGTCCTGCTCTCGCCCGGTGTCGAGTGGACCCACCTGGGTTTCCACTCGGACGTCGACTGGGGGTTTCTCGGCAGCATCCTGATCGGCTCCGTGGCCGCGATACTGGTGCTCACCCTGGTCACACGCAAAGGGAAGGGGATCCAGGGCCCCGCGGAACTGGAACCCATGCTGCCGCGGAACGCCAAGGAACGCTGGTGCGCCGTGGGCACCTCGGTCACCGCCGGGGTGTGCGAGGAGATCGTCTTCCGTGGGCTGCTCATCGCCGTCGGCGTCTCCCTCGGACTGCCGCTGTACGTGGCCGCCGGACTCAGCCTGGCTGTTTTCACCCTCGCGCACCTGTACCAGGGCCCGAAGAGCATGCTGGGGGTCGGCCTGATCGGACTCGTGCTGACCTACCTCTACCTGAGCAGCGGCAGTCTGCTCCTGCCGATCCTCGTGCACGTCCTCATCGACCTGCGTGCCCTGCTGCTCACCCCCAGGCCGGACACCGAGTCGGCCGAACACCACATCCCCGCCGCCTGAAGGAGCGACGCATGGATCGACGATCGAGCTGGTTGAAGGGGGTCCTGGACCTCCTCGTGCTGGCCGAACTGACCGAGGGCGAGAGCTACGGCTACGCCTTGGCCGCCGGCCTGGACGAGGCCGGATTCGGCCGGATCAAGGGCGGCACCCTCTACCCGGTGCTCAACCGGTTGGAGGAGGCGGGCCTGGTCGTCGCGGAGTTCCGCGCGGCCGAGAAAGGGCCGGGTCGGCGTTACTACCACCTGACCGACCAGGGCCGCGAAGTCCTGGCCGAGCAGGGCGCCGCCTGGCTGGAGTTCGACACATCCGTACGCGAGGTTCTGAAGAAGGGCGGGGTCCGATGAATTACCTCGACGAGTTGGCGACGCTGCTGCGTGAGCGTGGGGTGTCCGAGGATCGGATCCGAAGCACCACCGACGACCTGTCCGCGTTCCTGGCCGAGGGCGACCTCGACCCGGAGGAGGAGTTCGGACCGCCCACCGAGTTCGCCGACGATCTGGTGGGGGAGGAGGGCCCCGAGCCCGCCCCCGAGAGCCTGGTGTGGGCGGCGGACTCCTTCGCGGCCACCGAGCGGCTCAACGAGTTGGGCGCCCAGGGCTGGGAGGTCGACCGGGTGGACCGGTTCGGCCGCTTCGTCAGCCACCGTGGTGAGCAACCGCAGATCTGGGAGTACCGCCAGGAGATCGCCCCCGGGCGCCGTGAGCGTGAGCGGTCACTGGGCCGCTTGGCCCCGGAGGGCTGGGAGCCCGCCGGTCACTACTTCACCTTCGCCTACTTCAAGCGGGCCAGGGCCGCGTTGGTCGGGCCCGCCGCCGAACTGGCCGAACGTCCCGAACCCACCCGTAAGCGGTTCTTCTGGAGCCCGGCCGGCCTACTGACGATCGGGATCGCGCTGGTCGTCCTGGTGATCTCCCTGTACAGCCTGGGCGGCACCCTCTGGGAGGGCGACAACGCCGACCGGGTGGCCACCATGGCGGGCGCCGGGGTCGGAGCGCTCATCGGCGTGGGCGCGGTCCTGGGCGTGTTCTGGTTGGTCGCAAGGGTCCGCAACCGCTGACGGGCCCGTCGGCTTCGCCGGGGTCAGTGGACCTCGGTGAGGGGACCGAAATGGGCGCGGGTGTCCTTGACCAGGGAGGCGAGCATGCTCTCGGTCAAGGGGCGCCCCAACTGTAGGGCGCTGTCCAGTCCCTGCCAGGGGGTGAACGCGAACGACCACACGAGCTTGCTGCCGCCGTCGAAGGGCACCACGTGGTAGTCCTCGGCGAACGAGCTGAACAGCGGGAGCGTGCCCTCGGTGGCGTAGAAGGACTTGCGGCGCTCCGCCTCGTCCCAGCGGAAGAAGTGTTCGCGCATCCGGTACGCGCCGAGGACACGGGCCTCTCGGATGGTGCCGACGCCGTAGGGCGCCTCAGTGGTGTAGTGCACGTCCCCGAGCGCCCGACACCAGGACAGGGGTCGGGGTGAGGTGAGCTCGGCCCAGACCTCGTCGGGTCCGGCCGCCAGTTCCAGCCCCACCCGCCAGTGCATCGGGGCGGAGTCGAAGTAGCTCTCGTCGACGGGTTCGAGCTCGTAGCGGAAGGCGCTCACGGGGCATCCTCTTCGTCCGGGGGTTCCTCTGGCGAAGGTACCAACTCCCCTGAGCGGGGTTCTCCGGCCGAAGTTCCTCGGGCGCACCCGAGGGGGCTGTACCGCCCCCTCGGACGCGGGTCCTTCACTCCTTGGTGATCCCCACCAACCACGCGATCTTGTGGGCCGTGAGCGACAGGCTGCCGCTGTTGCCCAAGTGGACCCCGAACGATGCGATGAACGCGTAGTCGTGTTCTCGGCGTTCACAGATCACGTCCTCGACCGCGTGGACGGACTCCGGGTTGCTGACGCGTAGGCACAACCCCGGCTCCTCCACCACTTCCGCACGGACTTCGTAGCGGGACAGTTCACCGGCGAGCTTGCCGAGGTGTTCTTGTTCCTCGGAGGGCGCCCGGGTCGGCTGCTGGTCGTTCGCCTGTCTCGACTGGGCCATGGCGGATCCTTTCGTGACGAGCACGGTGCATTCCTCGATGCCCTGTTGACAATTGTCACTCAGAGATAAGTTACTCCCCCGTACCGTGCTCACGACACGCCGCTAGGAGACCCACCTGCCCCGGTACATCACGTCGGCGACCGAAAGGTCCTCATTGAGCACGACCAGATCGGCGTGCCGGCCGACCTCGACCCGGCCGACCTCGGTCAGGCCCAAGGCGGTCGCCGGCACCGAGGACGCCGAACGCACGGCCTCCGCCACCGGCACCCCCATGGCGACCGTGTTGCGCACCGCCTGCGGCAGCACGATGGTGCTGGAGGCGATCGCACCCGTCTCGATCACGTGCGCGCGCCCCTCGCTCACCCGCACCCGCAGATCGCCCAGCGTGTACTCGCCGTCGCCGAGCCCGGTCGCCGACATCGCGTCCGTCACCAGCGACACCCGACCCGGGCCAGCCGCGTCGAACACCAGTCTCGCCGCGCCCGGGTGGACGTGCACGTTGTCCAGGATCAGCTCCACCGTCACGCGCTCGTCGCCCAGGACCGCCGCGATGGGCCCCGGGTCGCGGTGGTTGAGCGGGCGCATCGCGTTGTAGAGATGCGTGGCCACCGTCGCTCCGGCGTCGATCGCGGCCAGGGTCTGCTCGTAGGTGGCCTCGGTGTGCCCCATCGCCACCACCACGCCCGACGACACCGCGGCGCGGATCAACTCCAGGGCGCCCGGCAGTTCGGGGGCGACCGTGATCATGCGAACGTGTCCCCGGCCCGCCTTCAGCCACGCGTCGAACTCCGCGGTGTCCGGGTCGCGCAGCAGGTCGGGGTCGTGGGCGCCGCACCGCGCCTCGGCGATGAACGGACCCTCCAGGTACACCCCGGACAGCGTGCCCTCCTCACACGCCTCGGCCAACGCCGAGACCTGGCGGATCGTCTCCTTCGGGGAGGCCGCGACCATCCCGCCCACCACGGAGGTCACCCCCGAACGCCGGTTGAACTCCACGATCTCGCGCGTCCCCTCCGGGTCGGCTTCGGGGAAGGAGCGCCCCGCCCCGCCGTGGATGTGGGTGTCGACCAACCCCGGGGCGATCAGTCGCCCGCCGACGTCGTGACGCTCACCCGGGCCGGGGTCGCCGGTGCCGAGTTCGGTCACCCGTCCGTTCTCGATCCGCGCCCAGCCGTCGTGCGTGCCGTCGGCCGTCACTACGCGCGCGCCGGTGAGGGTCAGGGGTGTGTGGACCATGGGTCGGGCCTCTCCTCGCGTGTGGGTCCCGCCGCGACGAGGGCGGCGGGTGTTGTGTGTCGTAAATTACATACGTGCGACCGGAGGGTTTCCCGGGGGTCGTGCGCGCCCCCTCCCGGCCGCGTCTTCCCAGGGAGAGCAGGGTGATCCCGCATCCTGGGACGCTTGTCCGCGAGGTGGACCGGCACCCGCGGAGCCCGACACCCTCTCAGGAGGGGCGCCGGCACGCATTGACGATAGTGGTCGAGGCGCTTCATGATGGAGACATGTCCGCCGGTGAGCTGCTTGTCCAGCGCCTGCATGTCGATCTTCGACAGCAGGCGAGCGCGCTCTGTCGTAGCTAGCGCCTTCGCGGGGCCCTGCCCCGCGCCACGGGTCCATCCCGTGCCCTTGTGCCCCTACGCAGACACCGGACGCTCGGCTCCCGCTCCATGGGTCCATGGATCTTCCCGGTCCACATGAGCACTCCGATCGAATCGACGCGAACCCCGACGCCGGACCACGAGGTCCCGCGCCGCGCGCCGACTCGCGAGGAACACGGTTCTTTTCCGGTGTCCCGCTTCCCGATCACCGCCCCCCGCGTTCCCTTCCGGTCGATCCCGGCTCGCTCAGACCGAACCCAGGAGTTCTTCGCATGACTCGCTTCACCGTGCTCGTCGCCGCACCACAGCCCCATTCCTCCGTGTACTCCGCCGCGCTGCGCGCCGCCTCAGAGGTCGCCGTCCGCGCCGGCCTCACCACCGAGCCCGACGTCGTCGACCTGGCCGACCTCGGCGCCGAACTGCTCTCCGATTCCTCCGCCGCGGTCTCCGAAGCGGTGGAGAAGGTCCGCGCCGGCGACGTGCTGCTGGTCGCCTCGCCTCAGGTGCACGGCACCTACACCGGCCTGCTCAAGGTCTTCCTGGACCGCCTGCCGGAACTGGGACTGGGCCACACCGTCGCCATCCCGCTGGCCGTCGTCGAGGACCTGCGCAACAGCCACGGTATCGAGGAGGACCTGCGCGTCCTCTTGGCCGACCTGGGCGCCTGGGTCGCCGAGCCCGGCCTGATCCTGTCCACCGACGAGACGGACGAGCCCGAGAGCGTCGTCCGGGCCTGGGCCGACATCGCCGCGCCCGGCCTTCGCCAGGCCGTCTCCGTCACCGCCTAGGGATCCGACAGCGGAAGGCCCCGCCGACGTGCGTGTCGGCGGGGCCTTCCGCTGTGCCGGCTCGTCCGGGCGGTCGGTCGGCCCTACCCGCTGCGGGCGGCCTCGCCGCGCAACCGGCTGGTGTCGGCCTCGGCCTGGGCGACGTTGCCGCGCACCAGCACCACCACGACCAGGGTCAGGGCGAATCCGCCCACGCGCAGGGCCAGGGTGATCGGGTCCTCGGGCAGGCTCTCACCGAACAGCAGCGAGCCCGCCACCACCGTGAACACGTTGCCCACCACGTTGGCGACCGGGGCGGTGATGGAGGCGCGGGACCGCTGCAGGGAGGTCTGGAAGAGCACGATGCCCACGGCCCAGCCCAGCGCGTACAGGTACGGGTAGGGCGACAGCAACGCGGGGCTGATCGCGGCCCACAGCCCGTGGTCGGCGAGGAGCCCGCCGAGACCCTTTCCCTGGAGTCCCGCGCTGCCCTGGGCCAGACCGGCGGCGGCGCCCATGGCGGCGGCCGACACGTACTTCCCCCGTCCTCCGATCACGCTCATGACGGCCACGCAGAGCAGTACGGTGCCCACGCTGACCATGACCAGGAGGGACGTGTCCGCGGTCGTTCCGGTCTCCGCGCCGTCCACCGTGGACAGGCTCAGCAGGCCCAGGGCCACCGGCATCAGTCCGAGCGCGACGTACTCACCGCGGGTGATCCGCTCACCGCGCACCAGCGTGATGATCAGCAGCGTCGTGGCCACACCGGCGGCGAAGGCGGGCTGGGCCACCGATACCGGGGCCAGCCCGAGGGAGACGATCAAACCGACGCTTCCCAGGGCCGCGAACACGCAACCGAGCACCCATTTCGGATTACCCAGCAGTACCCTGGCGAGGTGAAGCGGGCGGTTGATCGAGATCGACTCGGAGCCGTGCAACGCACGCTGCTCCACGGTCAGTCCGATCGTGTAGACCACCGCTGAGAGCAGCGCGACCAGGAGTCCGATCACGAGGAGGAGGCCTTTCGGCTCGGTGCTCCGTGACCCGAACGGGCCCGAAGGTTGACGGCCTCCATATAACCAGTTCTAGTCTTGTCTGGCGAGTGACTCCCATGCTCCTGTCCCAGCAGGGTGGATGCCACTCGAAGGCCGAATAGGAACCTGTAACTACCGCGAGGCGCCGCGGCGAGAGATGGGGCACGGTGCAGGACCCGGGCGAGGACGACACCCCCCAGGAAGAGGACGTGACCGAGACGGCCGGGACCCCTGAGGGCCGATCATCCGAGGGCGGTCCCGAGCCCGAACCCGAGCCGGAGCCGGACGAGGCCGGGTCGACCCGGCCCGAGAGTTCCCGACCGAGCCTCTGGCGGGACCGGCTCCCCGCGTGGACGAGCCCCGAGTACTGGCGAGGGTCCACGTGGCGCGACCTCCTTCGCCCCGGTCCGTCGCCCGGCCGGTTCCGCGGCCTGTGGGAGCGGGGAGGTTCGCGCTTCGAACCCGGCCCCCTGGGCCTGCTCGGTGTCATGCTCGCCGCCATGGCCGTCACCATGATGTTCATCCAGACCGGTTCGGGCGGCCTCGGTGCGGAGGGCGACGACCAGGCCGAGGAACCGGTCTCGGTGCCCGGGCCTCCCGACGGTGAGCTGCGGATCATGCCGATCGGCGACTCCGCGACCCAGGGCAGCAGCGGGGACCACACCTGGCGCTATCACCTGTGGTCCCACCTGACCGACCAGGAGCTCGACTTCGACTTCGTCGGCCCCAACGACGACCTCTACTCCCTCGCCGACGAGGACTCCGGCGACCACGACTACGCCGACCCCGACTTCGACACCGACCACGCCGCCCGTTGGGACGCCACGGCCCAGGAACTCTCCTCCGACGTCGCGCGCGTGGCCGCCGAACACGATCCCCACTACCTGCTTCTGCTGGCCGGGACCGAGGACATCCTCAACGGCGGTGGAGCCGACCACGCTCTGGACGGCATCGCCGAGATCGTCTCGACCGTACGGGTAGTGCTCGGCGACGCCCGTTTCGTGGTCGGTGAACTGCCCGACGTGGAGGGCACCGACGACGACGGCCGGGTCAACCAGGAGATCGAACAGTTCAACATGGGCCTGGTCGACCTCGCCCGACAACTGACCTCGGCGGAGTCGCCCATGGTCGTCGCGCAGACGGCCCGGGAGTACGCGCCCGCCCTCGACAACTGGGACGCCACCCACCCCAACGTGCGCGGTGAGCTCAAGATCGCGGCGGCCTTCGCCGACGCGCTGGCCCTGCCCCTGGGCGTGGGCGGAGAGTTCCCCCGCCCCTTCCCCGCGCTGTCCACCGGGCCGCGGACCGCACCGGAACCCGAGTACGAGGAGACCGACGACGGCCTCCTGCTGTCCTGGGCGAACGTCCCCGGAGCCACCGACTACCGGGTGGTGCAGCGCAGGATCGAACCCGTCCCGGACGACCCCTTCGTGCTCCCCTTCGACGTGGACATCGATGAGGACCAACGCTCCGTCACCGTCGAGTCGCTGCTGAGCGGTGCCCGCTACGAGTTCGTCGTCCGGCCGCTCAAGGGGCGGGACGAGGGCACGGAGTCCGAACCGCTACAGCTGGTCTGGGACGACGATCCGCCGTCGGGCCCGAGCAACCTGGAACTCCGTGATGACGGGGCACTGCTCGTCTGGGACGAGGTCGACGACGCGAGCCACTACGAGGTGTGGGTCCGTCTCATGGAGTGCACCCCGGGTAACGGTTTCCGGCGTCCCCGCGACTCGACGCCCACCTTGCGGGACTCGGACACGATCACCGACGACGACCAGTCCGGTGGGGGAGGGGAACCGGACCCACCGCGACCGACCCCCTCCGAGCCGCCGTCCACCCCGCGCCCCGAACCCGCACCGGAACCGGAACCCGCGCCCGTGCCGCCGCCGTCGAGCCCGCCTCCCGCACCGGGATCGACCTGTTCTTCGCGCGATGACCGCGGGCCGGAGGACGGCGAGGGCTGGCGCACGCTCGGCTCGGCGGGGGACCGGGCGCGGTGGCAGGTCACGGTGTCGGGCCCCTACGAGATCGTGGTGCGTTCCTACCGTGACTACGTGGAGGGCGGCTACTCCGCGAGCCTTCCGCTGGTGGACCACTGATGGTCCTTCGGTGGATTCCCTGGGCCCTGGGGGCCCTGGTGGCGTTCCTGGCCTTGGGACCCGCGCTGGGGCCCGGCCACGTCCTCCGGTTCGACATGGTGTTCGTGCCCGACCCGTCCCTTCGGGCCGTACTCTCCGGCGCGGACGGGTTCCCCCGGGCGATTCCCAGTGACGCGGTGGTCGCGGCCCTGTCCACGGTGCTGCCCGGCCACGTGGTGCAGAGCCTGGCACTGACCTCCGTGTTCGTCCTCGGCGTGGCCGGCGCGTTCCGTCTGCTCACCGGCCTGGTGTACGGAAGGGGACCGGTCCCCGCGACCGGCCTGGCCGCGGGAGCGGTCACCGGCCTGGCCTACGTGTGGAACCCGTTCGTGGCCGAGCGCCTGCTGTTGGGTCAGTGGGCGGTCCTGCTGGGATACGCGGGGCTGCCCTGGGTGCTGGCGGCCGTGGTCCGTCTGGCGTCGTTTCCGCCCGCCCGAGGGTTCGCCGGGCTTGTATGCGCCCTGGCGCCCGCCGCGGTCGGTGGGTTCTCCTCGGTGGTGCTGAGCGCGTTGACGGCCGGCCCGACCGCGCTGCGTCGGTGGCGGGACGCCGGCCTGCTGCTCCTGGCACTGGTCCTGCTGTCACTGCCCTGGTTGGTCCCCTCGCTCGTCAGTGGCGCCGCCACCGACCCGGCGGGGGTGGAGGCCTTCGCGGCCCGCTCCGACACTCCCTTCGGCGCGCTCGGATCGCTGCTGTTGCTCGGCGGGGTGTGGAACGCGGGGGCGGTGCCGCCCGGATACGGGGAGCCCGTCACGGCCGCTCTCAAGGCGCTGACGGTGGTGGTGGCGCTCGCGGGCTGGGTCTGGTGGTCCTGGCGGGCGCGTCCGGTCGTGGCCGTGGGGTTGTCGGTGTCGGCGGTCCTGGGCCTGGTGATCGCCCTGGCGGGTGTTCTCGTCCCGGGGCCCCTGGCCGCCCTGATCGACCTGTGGCCCGGTTTCGGACCCTTGCGCGACGGCCAGCTCTACGTCGCTCCGCTGTCCCTGCTCCAGTCCCTGGGCCTGGGGGCGGCGGTCCTATGGTTGCTCCGAGCACTTCCCGGGACGACGTCCGCCGCGGGGCCCCCGGCGCCCGGCATGGGTCGACTGGTGACCACCGTGCTCCTCGGGCTGTCGCCGGTGGTGACGCTCCCCGGGTTGCTGTGGGGCGCGAACGGCGGACTCGTACCCGTGGAGTATCCACCGGCCTGGCGGGAGGCGCAGGCCGCGGTCGCCGCCGACGAACGTCCCGGCGCGGTCCTGGTGCTGCCTTGGAGTGCCTACCGAGGGCCGGCCTGGTCCGGGGAACCGGTGGTGGTGCTGGACCCGGCCACCAAACTGTTCGACCGGCGCACGCTCTGGAACGACGACCTGAGGGTCGGCACACCGGATGGCGGGACCGTGGTGGTGACCGGGGAGGACCCGCGGGCGCGCCAGGTCGCCGAACCGCTCGACCTCGACTCCGAGACCGGGATGCCCGGCGTCGAGTCCGCTGAGCTCCCCGAACTCCTGGGATCGACGGGCGTGCGGTACGTGGCCGTGTCCGCTCCGGTCGATCACGGTCTGTCCGAGGTCGAAGGGCTGTCCCTCGTGGTGGAGGGGACCGACATGGCCCTGTTCGAGATCGATGACGGGTACGTCGAAGCGACCCCGGAGAACGGGTCGGTTGTGGTGGTCGCCGGCGCTCTGACCAGCCTCGGAACCCTTCTCTGGGCGGTGTTCGCGATCATTCGCGAGGAGTCCCGTCGTCGCGGTCCGGCCGAAGGGCCCGGAACCGGAACCTGATCGATGCGCGAGTCCCGACACTGATTTCGGCGACTTTGTAACGGGTTCTGGTTTCATCGTCGATCCGGGTCTCACCAGGTGATCCAGGCCACTTGGTCGCCCCTGACCAGCACATGAATGCGGGCAAAGAGCACATTTCGGGGTTGGAAGTTACCGGAGGGTTAGTTACAGTTGGGGCAATCATCTGGTCAGTAGCTAGATCAGGTTCTAGTCTCGGTTTCCAGCGCCCCGACCCAGAACGGTTCGGAGCGTGCGGAAGGAGATCCTCAAGTGATCAAGGTAATCGCCGCCTGCGTGATCGGCGCGGCTCTGGCGGGAGGTGCCACCGTGGTGGCCACCAACCTCGCCACCGAGTCGACCGCGACCGCGGAACCGGTGAACGAAACCCTCTACAACTACGGCGACCGCTAGGTCTTCAAGTTCGCGAGGTCCGGCGGGCGCCTCGCAGCCTGCGGGGCGCCCCACGCCCCCCGGCCCTCGGTGATGCGAACTCGACACGCCGCCGTCCCCTCGCGACCCCGATGGTCGCCCCATCCCACTGACGTCCGGTCCTTGGGCCTGTTCGGATGCACTCCCCGCCCCCGAGTGTTCGCTCAGAGCGATATTCCGTGCTCGTAGCGTAAGCAGGCCTGGGTCGGACACCGCGCGGAAGGAGAGCGTGTGGTCTTCCAGAAGGTCCCCCGCCGAGTGGAACCCGGGCTCGCCACGGTCACCACAGCACCGACCGCCATCCCCGCCCCGGCCCCCGCCCCCGCGGAGGCCGGCAGGTCCGCGAACCCCGAGCCGGTCACGGCCGACGGAACCGCGGATCCCATCGACCTCGGACCCCGTCTCGACGGTGTCCGGATCGTCATGATCAATTGGCGCGACCCCTGGCAGTCCACCGCCGGCGGCGCCGAGGAGTACGCCTGGCGGATCAGCCGCCATCTGGCCGAACGCGGTGCCATCGTCACCTTCCTGACCAGCCGCGAACCCCACCAGGCCCGGGTCGAGACCAAGGACGGGATCGTCATCCGCCGTATGGGCGGCAAGTTCACCGTCTACCCGCGCGTCATGGCCTGGCTCGCCCTGTGGCGACGGGAGTATCACCTGGCCTTCGACTGCATGAACGGCATTCCCTTCCTGTCCCGGCTGGTCCTGCGCCGGAGCACGAAGGTCGTCAGCGTCGTGCACCACGTCCACGACCTGCAGTTCAACGCCTACTTCTCGGCCCCGATGGCCTGGTTCGGTCGCTTCGTGGAGTCCACCGTCGCCTCCCGCGTCTACCGCGACTGCACCACCGTCACCGTCTCGGAGTCCTCCCGGGCCGCCATGCGCGACAAGCTCCGCTGGCGCGCGCCCATCGAGGTCATCCACAACGGAGGCCCCGCGCTGGCCCCGCTACCGCCCGCGCCCGAGACCGGCGTCGCCCCCGCCGTGGTCAGCCTCGGTCGCCTGGTGGTGCAGAAGCGAGTGTCCCGCGTGGTCGACCTGGCCCGTTCCCTGGCCGACGACCACCCCGGGTTGCACGTGCACATCATCGGCCGCGGTCCCGAGGGCGCACACCTCGCGGAACAGGTCGGGCGCGACGGCCTGCGCGAACACGTGGACCTGCACGGATTCCTCTCCGAGGAGGACAAGGAAGCCGTCCTCTCGGCCTGCCACCTGCACGTCACCGCCTCGGAGTTCGAGGGGTGGGGCCTGACGGTCGTCGAAGCCGCACGGCTCGGAGTGCCCACCGTGGCCTACGATGTGGACGGATTGCGCGATTCGGTCCGTGACGGCGAAACCGGATGGCTCGTCCACGAGGGCGAGACCCTGGAGGACGTCGTCTCACGGGCACTGAAGGAACTGTCCGACCCTCGGCGGTCCGAGGAGGTCCGACGCGCCTGCCGCGCCTGGGCGTCCCGGTTCACCTGGGACGCGAGCGGCGCGCGGATGACCCGCCTCGTCGCCGCGGAACTCGGCATCGACTCCCCCGCGAACACCCCTGACCCGGCAGCAGGCAAGAAAGCGAAGATGTGACTTCGGCGGAATCCACCGCCAGGCGCGAACCGGAGGATTCCACGGCACCGTCCGCCCCTGGCGGACTGGACCAGAGGCTGCTGGCGCGCCTCAAGGTCCTCGCGGTGTGTGTACTCCTGGGCGCGCTGGCGGCGAGCATCGACCCCGGCCGGATCGTCAGCGACACCAAGATCGACCTGACGATCAACCCCTTGGGGTTCATGGAGCGCGCCCTGCACCTGTGGGACGCCTCCTACTTCGGGCAGCTCCAGAACCAGGCCTACGGGTACTTCTTCCCCAACGGCCCCTTCCACCTGCTGTTCGATGTGCTCGGCATGCCCGAGTGGCTCATCCAGCGCTCGTGGATGGCGGTGCTGCTCATCGCGGCGTTCCTCGGCACGTACAAGGTCGCCCAAGCCCTCGGGTTGGGGACCGTCAACACCCGCATCATCGCCGGCATCGCCTACGCGCTGGCGCCGCGAGTGCTCACGCTGCTGTCGTACAACTCGGCCGAGCTGCAACCCATGCTGCTCATGCCGTGGATCCTGTTGCCGCTCATCCTGGGGGCCAAACACCGGTACCCACCGGCGCGCATGGCGTTGTTGTCGGGGTTGGCGTTCCTCCTGTGCGGCGGCACCAACGCCGCATCCGAACTGGCCGTCCTCATCGTCCCGGGCCTGTACCTGCTGACCCGTGCCAACGGGCGACGTAAGTGGCGGCTCATCCTGTGGTGGTCGCTCGCCCTGGTCCTGGCCTCGTTCTGGTACATCGTGCCGCTGCTCATCATGTCGCGGTACGTGTACTCGTTCATGCCCTACACCGAGGACGCCGGCGTCACCACCGGCATCACCTCGTTGTTCAACGCGCTGCGCGGCACCTCGAACTGGATGGGCTTCCTGCCCGACATGGGCAACACGGCCCTGCCCTCGGGCGCGGAGCTCTCCCTCACACCGTGGCTGGTGGCGGTCACCGCTCTGGTCGCCGGGCTCGGCCTGGCCGGACTCATCAACCGGCGCACCCCCGAACGTCTCTTCCTCATCAGCAGCCTCCTGGTCGGCACCGCCATCGTGGTCGCCGGTTTCACCGGCACCCTCACGGGCCCCTTCGCCGAGTCCATGCGGGAACTGTTCGACGGCGCGCTGGCCCCGTTCCGCAACGTCCACAAGTTCGACGCGCTCATCCGCCTGCCCATCGTCCTGGGCCTGGCCCACCTGCCCGTCGTGGTCGCCCGTGACCGGGCCGACCGCCTGGGCGCGGTGGCCTCGGCGAAGGTGCGACGCGTCGTCGCGGGTGCTTCCGCCGCGGTCTTCCTGGTCACACTCGTGCCCATCGCCACCGTGGGCATCGCGCCCAAGGGCGGTTTCGAGGAGATCCCCGACTACTGGTACGAGGCGGTCGACTGGTTGGAGGAGCGCTCCGACGAACGCGGCATGACCATGGCGCTGCCCGGGTCGGCCCGCGGTGAGTACGAGTGGGGGCGCCCCCTCGACGAACCCATGCAGCCGTTGCTGTCCGGGGCGTGGACCAACCACCAGATCATCCCGTGGGGCTCCTCCGGTGTCTCCCGCATCACGCACGAGATCGACCAGAGGGTCTCCTCCGGTCGGGGTTCGCAGGGCCTGTCCGACACGTTCGCCCGGCTCGGTGTCACCCACCTCCTCGTGCGCAACGACCTCCAGCGCGTGGGCAACAATGGCGGTTGGCCGGCCCGCGTCCACCAGACCCTCCAGAACTCTCCCGGTATCACCGAGGCCGCCGAGTTCGGCCCGGTCGTCGGCTCCCTCGACCACCGGTCCGCGTCGCAGTGGTTCGACCAGCCCTACCCGTCGCTGACCGTCTACGAGGTGGAGGACGCGGCGCCCGAGGTCGGGACGGTGCCCTCCGCCGACGCGCTGCGTGTGACCGGTGGCCCCGAATCCGTCCTGCACCTGGCCGAACAGGGCCTGGTCAACGACGACCGACCGATTCTGCTCGGCGACGACCCCGGCGCCGACGCCGTCGCGGGCGAGAACACGATCGTCACCGACACCGTGCGCCGTCGCGAGGTGGTCTACTCCGACGTGCGCCGCAACTTCTCGGCCACCATGACCGAGGACCAGGAGTACGAGCGTGACGTGCCGGCCCCGGACATCATCGAACCGGCATGGGAGGAGTACGTCGCCCACGCTCGCGACATCGGGATCGCAGAGGTGACCGCGTCCACCTCGGAGGCGGGGGTCGAGGCCCGGCCCGGCGACCGCGACCCGGGCCACGCACCGCACGCCGCCTTCGACGACGACCTCGGCACCGCCTGGCGTTCCAGCGCCTTCGAGGGTTCCCTGGGCCAGTGGCTGGAGGTCGAGTTCGCCGAGCCCCGCAGCCTCGACGGGCTGAACATCGCCTTCGAACAACTGTCCGGCGAACCACCGCCCTCCCGGGTCAGTCTCATCACCGACAACGGGAAGTCCGAGGTGGCCGTCGCCGAGACGGACGAACCCCAGGAGCTCAACGCACCGCCCGGAGAGACCACCAGGCTCCGGGTGCGGATCGACGAACTCGCGTGGGAACCGGAGTTCCGGTTCGGCACCCGGGTGGGGATCAGCTCCATCTCGATCCCGGGGCTGGAAGCCGCCCGCACCCTGGACGTGCCCGGCCCGTCCGACGCGGGGACACTGCTCTTCACCGGCTCCACGGGTACCGCTCCCGGCTGCATGGAGGGTTCGCACGCCTGGGTGTGCAACCCCGACCTGGAGGTGAGCGGCGAGGACGCCAGCAGCCTGGACCGCACCTTCACCCTGTCCGAGGACTCGGCGAACTCCCCGCACCGCATCTCCGGCGAAGTGGTCCTCACCGACCCCCGGGAGGCGGAGAACGCCGCCAACCGGGCCGGCGGCCACCCCCGGGTCACCGGTTCCTCCACCGCGGTCCAGCACCCCGCCGCCATGGGCAGGGGAGCGCTCGACGACGACGAGAGCACCGTCTGGTACCCGGACCCCGAGGAGAAACGGCCCTCGCTCGACATCGACCTCGGCAGCCCGACCACCCTGGACCACATGGAGGTCGAGTTCCCCCGGGCCGACACCGTGATGCGTCCGATCAAGGTCACCGTGGAGAGCGACGACACCGTCCGCGAGGGTTGGCTGGACGGTAGTGGGCGCGTGGACTTCGCGGAACTCACCGCGTCCTCCGTGAACGTCACCTTCGAACGCCCGGAGGGCCAGGCCCTGGAGATCGGCACCATCGACCTGCCCGGTGTGGCACCCGTCGATCCGATCCCCGACGCCGACACCGACGCCTCCACCACCTGTGGTCTGGGCCCGAACCTGCGGGTCAACGACCGGCGCGTGGAGACCCGGATCAGCGAGGGCACCCTCGGCGACCAACTCACCGGACGCCCGCTGAACTACGAGACCTGTACCGACCTCGACCTCGTCGAGGGCGAGAACCGGGTCGTGGTCGATCCCGGCAACCGCTACCAGGTCCGTTCGGCCCTGGTGGAGACCACCGACCTGGCCGAGACCGCTGCGCCCGAGGTCACCACCGCCGAGGTCGACACCCTGCACTCCTGGGGGTCCAGTGAGCGCAGCTTCGACGTGTCGGTCGACGAGGACAGCCTGCTGGTGGTCAACGAGAACTTCAACGAGGGCTGGGAGGCCCGCGTCGACGGTGTCGACGGGCCGCTGGAGCCGGTGCGCCTGGAGGGGTGGAAACAGGCGTGGACGGTGCCCGAGGGCACCGCGGGCACGGTCACGCTCACCTACGCCCCCGACGCCGTCTACCACCGGGTCCTGGCCGTCGGTGGCGCGCTCGCCGCGCTGCTGGTGGTGTTGGCCCTGTGGCCGCGCCGCCTGCTGCCCGGTGGCGGACGCTCGACCACCGAACCGCCGCGTGGGGCTCGGGCCCTGCCCGACGCCGGTCCCGGCTGGCTGCCGCGTCCGGTGGTCCTGCCGCTCGGCCTGGCCTACGGAGTGTGGATCGCCGGTTGGGCCGGCGCGGCCGTGGTCGGCGCGATCCTGTTGGTGATCTGGTGGCTGGCCCGGAGGGCGCCCAAACGCCTGCGCCACGCCAAACCCGGGAAGCCGTCGATGGGCGGCAGGGCACTGCCGTACCTGGCGGGGCCCTGGGTGGTCACGGTGTCGCTGGCCCTGGCCGGTCTGACGACCGCGGTCGGGACCTACATGTCCGTGCAGATGCCCTTCCACGACATCACCGAGACGTTCGGCGTCGCGCTGCGCGGCTGGGTGCCGCAGGCGCTCTGTCTGCCGGCGATGGCCCGCCTGGTCCTGGCGTTGGGTCAGCGTGGGGAGGAGGGGGAGCCGCCCTCCGACACCCCGGACACCCCGTCGGAGGAGGACACCGCGTTCACGCCGACGGACGCGCCGCCCTTCCACGGGCCCTCCGCCTCGGACGAGGACGGCGAGCACGGTGGCGGCCTGGGCAACGGGCGGGTCACCCCCGACGGCGAAGGTCCCGGACCCAACGGGGCCGGGGCCGCACACGATGTCGAGGAGGCCCGCAGGTGAGCATGTTCTCCCAGGTGGGGCGGGCGCCCGAGTCACGACCGGCCCTCAGGTTCCCCGAGCCCACCCGCCGGTTGCCCAAGGGCACCCTGTCGGTGGCGGTGGGGGCGTTCCTGGTGACCATGGCGCTGCTGTTGCCGTTCTACGTGCAGGAGCGGGTGGCCCTCATGCCCGGGGACGTCTCGCACCAACTGCGGATGGACGCCCCCGGCGCCACCTACCTGGACACCGCCACCTGGACCCAGCAGGAGGGCGCCGACCTGACCCGGACCACCCGGGCCGAGGGCACGGCCCACGGGTCCGACTGGTCGGCCTGGGAGATGACCGTCGACACGGAGGCCTCGGACCAGGTCATCGACCACTGGAGCCGCCGGGTCATCGTGGATCGGGAGACCGGCCGCGCGGTCAACTGCTGTGGCGAGCACGTCAACGGCGATCGGGCGGTCCGCCAGGCCGGGCTGATCCTGGACTGGCCCGCCGGGGTGCCCGAGGGCGACCACTCCTACTACGACGCCGAGGTGCGGGCGGCCCCCGCGGTCGCCTTCGAGGAGAACGACGAGATCGCCGGCCTGGCGGTCCGCCGCTACGTCCAGGAACTGTCCGACACCCAGGTCCCCGAATCCGCCCGAGACGTGCCCGCGGCCCTGTTCGGGGACTCACGGGGGACCGTGACGGCCACCCGTTGGCTGGCCTTCGAACGGACCTTCTGGGTGGAGCCCGTCACCGGCAAGGTCGTCCACATGACCGAGGAGCGTTCCGAGACCCTGCGCCCGCAGAACGGCTCGGGGGAGGTGTCGCTGCTCGACGCCGAGTTCGCCCTCGCCGAGGGGCAGGTGTCCTCGCTGGCCGAACACGCGCGTGTCCGGGCGCTGATCCTGCGTGGGCTGGACGTGTGGGTGCCCTGGACCCTGGGACCGCTCGGAGCGGTCGCGATCCTCGCCGGGGTGATCCAAGCGCTGCGCTCCCGTCCCGAGGACGATCCGCGGCACCAGGGAAAGGACACGGTGATCGAACACGTCGCCGTACCCGACCCCGCCGGGAGGGCCTGAACGGAGCGGCCCGGACGCGCGTGGAACCGGTGGGCCGGCGGCGTAGGATCGGACACATGTGCGGTCGATATGCCCAGTCCAGGAACGTGCACCAGCTCCAACTCGCCTTCGACCTGCCAGAACAGGCGATGGGGGAGGAGACCGACCCGAGGGCGTGGCCGCCGCTGGAGGAGCTCGACCCCGACTACAACATCTCACCGGGTCGCCCCGTACAGGCGATCTTCGGTCCGCCCCCGCGGGGCGGTGACGCCTCCGGCGCCGCGGGGCCGCGTTCGCTGCACACCCTGCGCTGGGGCCTGGTCCCCTCCTGGGCGAAGGACCGCAACGTCGGTTACCGCATGATCAACGCCCGCGGTGAGACCGTCGCCGACAAACCCGCGTTCCGGTCGGCCTTCCGACACCGCCGCTGCCTGCTGCCCGCCGACGCCTACTACGAGTGGCAGTTGCTCAACAAGGACGGCACCGCCGAGGCCAGTACCTCGCCCGCCACGGACCCCGGGCACCGGAAACGCAAGGCCAAGGCGGCCAAGAAGCCCTTCTCCATTCACTACCGGGGCGACGAACCGCTGGCCTTGGCGGGGATCTTCGAACGGTGGCGCGACCCCGAGGTCGACGAGAACGATCCCGCCGCCTGGGTGTGGTCGTGTGCGGTGATCACCACCGAGGCCGCCCCCGAACTCGCGCACATCCACGAGCGCATGCCCGTGATCGTGCCCGCCGACGACTGGGCGACCTGGCTCGACCCGGGCACCGGTTCCGACGAACTGTCCCACCTGCTGGATCTGACCCCGGTGGACCGGTTCTCCGTCGATGAGGTCTCCACCGACGTCAACAGCATCAAGAACAACCGACCTGACCTGCTGGAGCCCCTCCCCGCCGGTGGCGAAGACCAGGCGGACACACTCTTCTGACCCCGGAGAGGGTGGACAGGCCGGGGCCGGCCCTGTGTATGGTGTCCGAGGCCACAGGGGAGGACCTCCCCGGCCGGGACGCGGCGATCGACGCGTCCGAGGGCACGCTCGCCGTGCCCACATGTGAATACGCAACGCGGGAGCTCGCGCCATGGCGGGCTGAGAGGGCGACTCGACGGTGTCGCCGACCGCAGAACCTGTTCGGGTAATTCCGACGTAGGGAGGCCTGCCATGACGGCTATGGACAGCCGTGATCTCTCCACCACCGACGCGCACCGTGTGACGACCGGTCCCATCATGGGATCTCACAAGGCGTACCGCGAGATCGAGACCCCCGAGGGTCACGCGATCCGCGTCCCGCGACGGCGGGTGGAACTCACCAACGGCAGCCACTTCGACCTGTACGACACCTCCGGCCCGTACACCGACGACACCGCCGACATCGACGTCCACCGGGGCCTGCCCCGCACCCGCGCCGACTGGGCATTGGACCCCGTCAACGGTTCGGTCAGCCAGATGGCCTACGCCAAGGCGGGGACCATCACCCCCGAGATGCGCTTCGTCGCCGCCCGCGAGGGGATGACCCCCGAGTTCGTCCGCGACGAGGTCGCCATCGGCCGGGCCGTCATCCCGGTCAACCGCAACCACCCCGAATCCGAGCCGACCATCATCGGCAAGAGGTTCCTGGTCAAGATCAACGCCAACATCGGCAACTCCGCCGTCACCTCCTCCGTGCCGGAGGAGGTGGAGAAGATGGTGTGGGCCACACGCTGGGGCGCCGACACCGTGATGGACCTGTCCACCGGCAAGCGCATCCACGAGACCCGCGAACGCATCATCCGCAACTCCCCGGTGCCCATCGGCACCGTCCCCATCTACCAGGCTCTGGAGAAGGTCGACGGCGACCCCACCAGGCTCAGTTGGGATATCTACCGCGAGACCATCATCGAGCAGGCCGAACAGGGCGTGGACTACATGACGGTCCACGCGGGCGTCCTGCTCCGCTACGTGCCGCTGGCCGCCCGCCGCGTCACCGGCATCGTCTCGCGTGGCGGCTCCATCATGGCCGCCTGGTGCCTGGCCCACCACAAGGAGAGCTTCCTCTACACCCATTACGAGGAACTCTGCGAGATCTTCCGGCGGTACGACATCACCTTCTCTCTCGGTGACGGACTGCGCCCCGGCTCCATCGCCGACGCCAACGACGAGGCCCAGTTCGCCGAACTGCGCACCCTCGGCGAACTCACCCACATCGCCCGCGCCCACGACGTGCAGGTGATGATCGAGGGGCCCGGACACGTGCCGATGAACAAGATCGCGGAGAACGTGCGCCTGGAGGAGGAACTGTGCGGCGAGGCGCCGTTCTACACGCTCGGCCCCCTGGCCACCGACGTCGCGCCCGGATACGACCACATCACCTCCGCGATCGGCGCAGCCCAGATCGGCTGGCACGGCACCGCGATGCTCTGCTACGTCACCCCCAAGGAACACCTGGGCCTGCCGAACAGGGACGACGTCAAGACCGGGGTCATCACCTACAAGCTCGCCGCGCACGCCGCCGACGTCGCCAAGGGCCACCCCGAGGCGCAGGAGTGGGACGACGAACTGTCCAAGGCGCGCTTCGAGTTCCGTTGGCGGGACCAGTTCAACCTGTCCCTGGACCCGGAGACCGCCCAGTCCTTCCACGACGAGACCCTGCCCGCCGAACCCGCCAAGACCGCGCACTTCTGCTCCATGTGCGGTCCCAAGTTCTGCTCCATGAAGATCTCCCAGGACGTGCGCAGGTACGCCGAGGAGAACGGCCTGGACACCGTCGAGGCCATCGAGAAGGGTATGGCCGACAAGTCCGAGGAGTTCGCCGAGGGCGGTAACCGCGTTTACCTGCCCCTGGCCGACTGACACGGAACGCCGGTGGTGCCGCACCTGGCGGCCCACCGGCCCCTGTGACAAGGTGAGTCGACGAGCACCGGACACAGGAGGTCCGCTTGGAGATCCTCGACTTCGACCTGGCGATGACCACGGCCGTCTTCGGTTTCTTCTCCTTCGTGTGGTTCGGGTGGGCGCAGGAACGTCCACCCGGTAACCGGGTCCGGTGGCTGCTGGGCGCGGGTTCGCTCCTGGGCCTGGCGGTGTACGGCGGCCTGCGCGCCCTCAACGCCCGGAGCGAGGGCGTCCTCGCCGACGACGACAACCTGAGGACTTTCCTCATCGTGGTGGGGATCGAGTTCGTTCTCGCGCTGCTGGGCGCCATCGTCCTACGGGTCATCGGCCGCTCGGAGTACACCTCCCCCTGGATCTGCCTGGTGGTGGGAGCGCACTTCTTCCCGCTGGCCTCGCTGTTGAACCAGCCCGTCCTCTACCTGGTGGGCGCGTTGCTCTCGGCCTGGCCGTTCCTCGCCGTGCGAGGAGCACACCGACGCGACGTGGCGATCGGCTTCGCCACCGGTGTCGGCGCCGGCATCTGCCTGTTGTTCTTCGCCGCCGGGCTCGCCGTCCTCCTCCTCGCCTGGTAGGTCCGCTCCGGTCCGTCCACCCCCGACCCGCCCCGTCCCGTCTCTCGGGAATCGGGGCAGAGGCCGGTCGGCTCGGGTTCGAAGGCGGGACTCAGGCGGGTTTGACGACGCTGGCGACCAAGTGCACACCCACGTAGTCGTCGGACTCGGCCGCGTGCATCTCCATCTCCACCAAGCGGCTCATGGACCTGGGATCGCGGGCCAGCATCATCTCCACGGTGGAGGCGGACAGCACCGTGCGCGGTCGGACCCACTCCAGTTCCATCCCGGAGTCGGTGACCATCTCGGTGAGCTGCTCTGCGGTGAAACAGCGGGTGATGGAACCGTCGGGCCAGGGCACCAGCAGCACGTCGGCGCTGGGGGCGTGGCTGAGCTCCGGCCAATAGTCCTGTTCGGCCAGCAGGGCCATGCCCAACACCACCGAGTCCACGCACAGCAGGGCCCGCCCACCGGGGCGCAGGACCCGGGCGACCTCCGCCATGGAGGCCTCCGTGGCCAGGTGCCGGGAGAGGACCCGGTTGTCGGCGATCACCCCGTCGAAGGAATCCGACGTGAACGAACGCAGGAACGCCGAGTCGCCGACCACGTGTCGCAGCCGACCCCGACGGGCCGGCCGAGGTACCACGGCCCGGCCGTTGACCAGGGTGAGCGGCCATCGCATCGCCGCGTCGACGGAGGGCAGGAGGGTGACGACGTCGTGCCCCGCGGCCACGGCACGAGGGGTGCCTTGGAAGTCGGGACTGGACAGGTCGAGCAGGCGGGAGGGCGTGGTCGGTAACCAGCGGCTGATCTGCGCCTCGGCGACCGCCCAGTAGAAACGCCAATAGTCCGACAGTCGGTCGGTGGTGGCGAACTGCGCCGCGGGCGATCGGGGGCGATCGGAGGCCGGAGTCGGGGACGGTCGCACGTGCACTCCTCTCCCATCTTTCAGGTGTCCTACCCGCACTCTGCCATGCCTCACCTTCACCGACGGAGCCAATCGTCGAACTTTCGAGGGCCGTAGGTCGTCCCTCCGGCGGAATCAGCGGGCGGAAGCCGTTGTTGTCAACGACACCTGTCCGGAGAGCGGGTGCCCGGGGGTGTTCGCCGTTTTCGCCACTCGCGAGGGAGGAACACGAGACTATGCCGACTGCCGGCGCGTGCCTGGAACGCGAGGAATCGGTGTCGACGCCAGGTGGCGTCGATGCGAGGGCCCGAGGTGTGGGACCGTATCGTTGGGATATGGACACCCCACCAGGGACCAGCGCAAGGAGGCCGAAGGGCTTGGAACAGAGCCAGGAGACAGCCGAGGAACGGGACGAGCGGTTCGAGAGGGACGTGCTCCCCTTCCTCGACCAGCTCTACTCGGCGGCGCTGCGCATGACCCGCAACCCCGCGGACGCGGAGGATCTGGTTCAGGAGACCTTCGCGAAGGCGTTCGGATCCTTCCACCAGTTCAAGGCGGGGACCAACCTCAAGGCGTGGCTGTACCGCATCCTCACGAACACCTTCATCAACACGTACCGGAAGAAGCAGCGGGAGCCGAAGCAGGCCGGCACCGAGTCCGTCGAGGACTGGCAGCTCGCGCAGGCCGCGTCGCACACCGCGGCGGGGCTGAAGTCGGCCGAGGCCGAGGCGCTCGAACACCTTCCCGACAGTGACGTCAAACGCGCGCTGCAGGATCTTCCGGAGGACTTCCGTATCGCGGTCTACCTCGCCGACGTCGAGGGGTTCGCCTACAAGGAGGTCGCCGAGATCATGGGGACCCCCATCGGAACGGTCATGTCGCGGCTGCACCGGGGGCGGCGTCAGCTGCGCACCTACCTTGAGGAGTACGCGGTGGACCGCGGATTCCTCCCGGCGACGCGGGCGGCCGAGGCCGCCGGAGTGGGCGCCACGGGTTCTTCCGCCGGCGGGCGGACACAGAGCGGGTCGGATCGAGGAGATCGACGATGAGCGGCGGCCACGACAAACCCGAGAAGGACACCCCGTGCAGTGAGATGCTTGAGCAGATCTACGTCTACATCGACGGTGAGCTCGGCGAGGGTGACTGCGAACAGGTCCGAGAGCACCTGGACGGGTGCAACCCGTGCCTGGACGAGTACGGCCTCGAAGAGGCCGTGAAGAAGCTCGTGGCCAAGCACTGCGGCTGCGATCCCGTCCCGCTGGACCTGCGGGACAAGGTGTTGGGCCGCTTGGCGCGCGCCCGGGAGGAGCAGTTGGCCCGTGAGGCGGGCGCCGGCTCCCCGCCCGCCTGAGGACTTATTCGCTTCGTGGCGAAGGTTGGAATTCCAGCCTTCGCCATTTTTTTGTGCCTAGGTGAGGAACGGCGTTCTCTGCTCGGTTTTGTTCCGTTCATATGCTTTTGTGGCGTTGTGTCACCTGTTTTCCTTCAGGCTCCGGGGTTTTGGTCACCGGGTGCCTTACCGGTCGGTTCCAGGGATGATCGACACGCCCGATCAGTTCGGGGTTCTTTCGGTCGTGACCGAGTCGGAATGTTTTTCCTATGGCCGGAATCGGCGCGCTTCTGCCGATTACTAGGAGTAGTCGTTACTGATGAGGTCCCGGGTGGGCGGTGTGCGGATGAACGGATCCCACGTGGATCGACCGTCTCCGGACAAAAGCGTATGATTACGCTGAGTAGTCGACCTGAATTGCTAATTGAATTAGTAATTCCACGTTTCGGAACCTGAGTGTCCGAAAGGGGTCCTCTGGCCGACCGGTTCGGGCTGTGGGTAATCAACCGGGTCTCGGGGCCCGTTAAACTGAAGGCCTTATCCAACGAATGAGGTAATTTGCGTGGCGTGCTCGGGGATGAGCGGGGCGCCGCGACGGGGAGAGGGGACAGCGATGTTCGCTGGCATGTACGTGGCTGCGATGTACGGAATTTTCATGGCTTCCGCTTTTACCGGATGGACCTGGTGGTAGAACAGAACCGGTGAAACCATGACAGTCCGGTCGTCGTCGGTGGGGGGTGAACGGGGGTGCGGGCTCTTCCAGGGGGCGCGCGTGTCTACGTAGGGATCATCGTTGTCAGTGCCGTCGCCATTGTGCTCGTCGGTCCCTATCAAGGGATCGACCTGGGGACCCTGGCGCTCATGGTGGTCCTCTTCGTGGTCGCGGAGTCGATCAGTACGCACGTCCTCGTCGACGTCAAAGAGGCCGGTATCTCGCCCAGTTCGGCCGTGGCCTTGGCCGCGGTCGTTCTGGTCGGGCCGGTCGGCGCCGCCGTCGTGGGGTTCTCCTGCGCACTCGCCCTTCGCCGACAGGCCGTGGTCAAGCGGGCCTTCAACGGGGCCCAGTACGCGATCGCCGGCTACGCGACCGGACACGTCTACCTCATGCTCGGCGGGACCGTCGGGGTGCCGACCCAGTCGGACTTCCCCGACATCGTGCTCCCGTACGTGGCCGCGGTCCTGGTCCACACGGTGCTCAACTCGGCGCTCATCGGCATCCTCATGTGGTGCCTGGGCGCCACCGACCAGGCACCGGGCCGGCGGCTCCAGCGTTGGCGCCCCCTGATCGCCTTGGAGGTCACCTCCATCGGCTATCAGATGTTGGGTCTGGCGATCGCCGCGGTCTGGGGCGCGGTCGGCGTCGTCGCGACGCTCCTCATCCTGTTGCCGCTGTTCATCGCGCGGTGGACCTTCGGACAGCAGACCGCGGAGGCGCGGGCGCACGAGGCCACCCTGGCCACTCTGTGCCAGGCGGTGGAGACCAAGGACTACTACACCCGCGGTCACTGCATGCGGGTGGCCGAGGGTTCGGCCATGATCGCCGCGGAACTGGGCATGTCCGCCGAGCGGGTGCAGAAGATCCGGTACGCCGGGATGCTCCACGACATCGGCAAGCTCGGGGTCCCGACCAAGGTGATCCAGAAGACCGGCAAGCTCACCGACGACGAGTACGCCGCGATCAAGCTGCACCCGACCCGCGGCTACGAGATCGTCCGGGAGATCAGCTTCCTCGACGAGGCCCTCGCCGGTATCCGCCACCACCACGAACGGTTGGACGGGCGCGGGTACCCGATGGGTCTGGTCGGGATGGAGATCCCCGAGTCCGCACGCATCATCAGCGTCGCCGACGTCTTCGACTGCCTGACCTCCACGCGGTCCTACCGCAAGGCCTGGTCGGTCGAAGAGGCCATCACCGAACTCCGTCGATGCGCGGGCACCCAGTTCGATCCCCGGATGGTCGAGGCCCTGGTCCGCGCGGTCAGCCGCGAGGGTTGGCAGACCCCGGACATCACCGAACCTCCGGGTGGCCGCTACGGTTCCACCGAGAAGGCCGATTCCATCCCCGTCACCGGCGCGCCTGCCGCGACCCCGGCGAAGAAGGGTGGCGGCACGGCCACGGTCGCCGAGTCCACTTCGGCCGGCGCCGTGACGGGTGGTCAGGACCGGTGATGACACAACAGCAGTCGGACGGGCCCGCACCCGCAGGATCGGAAGGCGGCGGACCCGAGGGCGGCGCCCTGGAACTCCAACGTCGGCGCGAACCGTTCTGGCGCACCTCACGTCCCCTGCGGGCCCTTCTCGTGGCGGGGGTGGGCGCCGCGTCCCTGACCGCCCTGGTCGGTACCGCGGTCAACGGGGTCGTCGACCCGGAGGTCGCCCTGGCCTTCTGCCTGGTCATCGCCGCGGGCGAGCTGGCCAGGATCACGCTGCCAGGGCACCGCGAGTCCGCCCCGATCGCGCTGTCCGGCGCGATCGCCTACGCCTACCTCATCAGTCTGGGCGGCGAACCGGTCCACCACGGTGTCGGCCAGGTCGTGGCGGTGGTCGCCCTGGGCGTGGCGTTGGGCGAACTCCCCCATGTGGCGGTGGGGCGCAGCCCCAGGGTGGAGGGGGTCGCCCGCCGGGTGCTCACCGCGCTGCTGTTGGCCGCCGCCTTCCGGCCGTTGGCCGATCACCTGTCCCTGACCGAACCGTCGATCCTGCTCGCCGTGATCATGACCGGACTGGTCGTGGTGGCCTGGCTCGTGGACGTGGTGATATCCGCGCTGTTGCGGGCGGAACGCCTGCGCACCCGCCCATGGGTGGCCGCTCGGGACGAGGCGAGGGCCCAACTCCCCACCGGTGTCGCGATCGCCTCCAGCGGTGTGCTCATCGCGCTGGCCTGCACCATCACCGGCCTGGTCGGTCTGCTGGTGTTCAGCGCCCCGCTGCTGGTCTCCCAGGTGGCCTTTCGCAGGCACGCGGAGGTGCGCCGCACCTATCTGGAGACGGTGTGGGCCCTGTCCCGGGTCACCGAGGTGGGCGGCTACGTCGAGAACGGACACTCCCGCCGGGTGAGTCGGCTCGCCCATGGGATCGCCTGTGAGCTGGGGCTGGCCGAACGCGAGCTGTTGGCACTGGAGTACGCGGCGCTGATGCACGACATCGGCCAGTTGTCGCTGCGCGAACCCATCGCGGGCGGGGCCACCGTGTTGTCCTCGCCGCGCGAGCAGCGCCGTATCGCCGAGCTGGGTTCGGCGATCATCCGGGAGACCGGGGTGTTGGACAACGTCGCCGAACTGGTCCGTCGCCAGTGCGAACCACTGGGCGGCGACGGCGACGAGGGCGTGCCCCCGCTGGGCAGCCGCATCATCAAGGTCGCCAACGCCTTCGACGACCTCGTCGGTGACACCCGCGAGGATGAACGCCGCACCGCGGTGATCGAACGGCTGCGGATGGACACCGGAAGCGAGTACGACCCCCGCGTGGTCGACGCCCTGGGCAGGGTACTCGCCCGCGGCTGACCCCGTCAGCGGTGGGCGGCGGCCCGTAGCGTCCCTTCCAGGAGCTCCCGCTCGGCATCGAAGGGATAGCGGGTGGGCGCGACGTCCGCCGACACGATCCAGGCGTCCCCGTCACCGCCCTCGGCGATGACCCGTTCGGCCAGGTCCGCGACGGGCTCGGCCGACAACGTCCGGTTGCCCAGCGTGCCCATGTCCATGCTCGGCAGGTATTCCCGTACCGGGTCCAAGAGCGGGGTGTCGACGAATCCGGGGCAGAGGGCGTTGAAGGTGACCGGGTCGTCGGCGAAGGTCATCGACAGGGAACGGACCAGGGCCAGGGCCGCGTGTTTGGTCGCCGCGTAGACCTCGGTGTGCGGGGAGTGGGACAACCCGGCGAAGCTGACGGTGACCACGATCGCGGCGCCCGGCCGGTGGCGCATCGAGGGCAGCGCCGCGTGCACCCCGTGGACGACCCCGTCCAGGTTCACTCCGACGGCCTGTCGGTAGTGCTCCAACGAATAGGGGACGCCCACGTCGGTGAAGCCCTCACTCGGACCGGTGATCCCGGCGTTCAGGTGCAGCACGTCCAGACCGTCGTGTTCGTTCGTGGCGAGATCGATCACGGCACGGACCTGCTCGAAGTCGCGGACGTCGGTGTGTTGGAAAAGGGCTCCGACCTTCTCCGCCAGCGCGGTTCCCGCTTCGGTGTCCACGTCGGCGATCACGACCCGGCCGCCGTCGGCCGCGGCACGACGCACCAACGCCGCGCCGATACCGCCGGCTCCGCCGGTGACCAGGACACTCTTGCCGGTGTAGGCGCTCACCATCGAACTCCGTTCCGTGGCTTGTCGGTTCCGAAACCGAATCTAGACATTGGACGGTCGAGGCACCAGGGTGAGAGCACCACCGTGCTCCGGGGAGCGGCCACGACCTTCCCGGTGGCCGCCCCGGGCGGTCAGACCCTCGGTGGGCGCAGACGTGTGACGAACTTGTACCGGTCGCCGCGGTAGAGCGAGCGCACCCACTCCACCGGGTGGCCGTCACCGTCGAAACTGTGCTGGCAGTGCAGCACCAGCGGTAGACCCACGTCCACACCGAGCAGCCGGGCCTCGTTCGGGGTCGCCAGAACGGTCTCGATCGAGGCCTCCGCCTCCGCGAGGGACACGTCGTAGGCGCTCGCCAGGGCCTCGTAGAGCGAGGCGTAGCGGTCGAGCTGGCGTCGGAGTCCGGGGAAGCGTCGCGCGGCCAGGTGGGCGGTCTCCACGGCCATGGGTTCGCCGTTGGCGAGCCGGAGCCGTTCGATCCGCAGCACACGACCGCCGGAACGGATCGCCAGGAGTTCGGCGAGCTGGTCGTCGGCGTTGATGTAGCTGACGTCCAGGATGCGGGTGGCCGGGTGCAGGCCGTGGGCGCGCATCTCCTGGGTGTAGCTGGTCAGTTGGAGGATCTGGGCGACCTTCGGCTTGGCGACGAACGTGCCCTTGCCTTGGATGCGCAGCAACCGGCCCTCGACCACCATCTCGGTCAGGGCCTGTCGCACGGTGGTGCGCGAGGTGCCGAACTGGGTGGCCAAGGCGCGCTCGGGCGGGACCGGGTTGCCCGCGGGCATCGCCTCGATCAGCTCCAGCAGTTGCTTCTTGACCTGGTAGTACTTGGGCACCCGGGGGTTGCCTTCCAACGTGCGCTGACCAGTCATCAGTCTCCTCCGCCGCGTCCCGTGCTCATCACGAACATCCCGTCCCGTTGTGGCCGGCCGTCGACCCTTTCGACCGCCGATTGGTGTGGACCATTGGTCGAGTGCGTATCCCTTGAGTATGCACGGCTTCATGGGATGATTTGTGAGTGCCTCACCTCAGCGACCTCATTCGCCGCCACACGTCACTCGAACAGGCGGACCTGGAGTGGATTCACTCCCTTGTCTCGGACTGGCAGCTTCTGGCCGACCTCTCCTTCGCGGACCTCGTTCTGTGGGTGCGCCTGCGTGAGGACGACGGCTGGGTGGCGATCGCCCAGATGCGTCCCACGACCGGCCCCACCGCCTTCCAGGACGACCTGGTCGAGACCGTGCTGCGGGACGACATGACCGAAGTCACCTCCCGATCCGGCCCCAGGGTGGTCGGCCGCCGCGCTCTCATCGACCGGGCCTGGAGTGAGGGGAGGATCTGCCGGGACGGCGACCCCGACTGGTCCGGCGGGGTGCCGGTGCGGGAGGAGACCATTCCGGTCCGTCGCCAGGGCAACCTCATCGCCGTCATCCAGCGCAGTACCAACCTCAGCTCGGCGCGCACTCCCAGCCGGCTGGAGCTCACCTACCTGCAGAGCGCCGGTGACCTGGCGCAGATGATCGCCGAGGGCGCCTTCCCGTTCAGCGATCAGGGGCCGCTCATGGTGCGCTCCCCGAGGGTCGGCGACGGTCTTCTACGACTGGACCAGAACGGGGAGGTGGTCTACGCCAGCCCCAACGCGCTGTCCGCCTACCGGCGCCTGGGTCTGACCGCCGACCTGGTCGGAGCCCGCCTGGACCGCACCACCCTGGAACTGGCCGCGCAGGGCGAGGCTCGCGATGAGAACCTCACCTACACCGCCAGTGGCCGGGCACCACAGGAGGCGGAGGTGGAGGCGCGCGGCGTCACCGTCCAACTGCGGGCCATCCCACTGGTCATCGACGGGGTGCGCATAGGAGCCCTGGTGATGATCCGCGATGTCACCGAGCTGCGCCGGCGCGAGCGCGAGCTCATGACCAAGGACGCCACCATCCGGGAGATCCACCACCGGGTGAAGAACAACCTGCAGACGGTGGCGGCGCTGCTGCGCCTACAGTCCAGGCGCCTGGACGTGCCGGAGGCGCGGGCCGCCTTGGACGAGGCCGTGGGCCGTGTGGGGTCGATCGCGATCGTGCACGAGATGCTCTCCCACACGCCCGACGAGGTCGTGGACTTCGACGGTATCGCCGACCGGGTCATGCAGATGGCGGCGGAGGTGTCCTCCACCGGCGACGTGGTGGTCCCGAGCAGGGTCGGCGGGTTCGGTCAGTTGAACGCACTGGTGGCGACACCGCTGTCGATGGTGCTGGCCGAACTGGTGCAGAACGCGGTGGAACACGGCTTGGGGCAGGGCCCGGGGAAGATCGAGGTGCGGGTGCAACGCTTCGACACCGGCCCGGGGTACCCGGGGCCGAGCAGCCTGGAACTGGCCGTCTCCGATGACGGCGGGGGCCTGCCGGAGGACTTCGACCTGGAGGGCGCCACGAGTCTGGGTCTACAGATCGTGCGCACCCTGATCGTGGGCGAGCTCGGTGGCACCCTGGCGATCGAGCCGAAGGAGAGCGGCGGCACGGAGATCGCGATCAGCCTGCCGTTGGAACACCCGGAGGGAGCGTTTCCCTAGGCCGGTCCGGACGGGGGAGGGGCCTGCGGGGATCGGACCGTGGACGGGACCAGGGGTGGGACCCCGCACGAGGCGCGCCGGTCCCCGCCCGTGCCGGCGGGGATCGTTCGGCGTCGTTGGTCGATCGGACCCGAACACGGGCCGAAGCGCTAGCGGAGGCCCCAAAAAGACACTGCTAGTGGCTACGGACCATGGGGCGCTGCGTGGAGCCGCTGCGCTTCTTCATCCGGCGTCGCTCCTCCTCGGAGGTGCCACCCCAGACCCCACCGTCCTGGCCGCTCTCCAGCGCCCACTTGAGACAGGCGGAGCTGACCGGACAGCGTTGGCAGACGGTTTTGGCCTCTTCGACCTGGCTCAGTGCAGGCCCGAAGTTGCCGATGGGGAAGAAGAGCTCGGGGTCTTCGTCACGGCAGGCTGCGTCATGGCGCCAGTCCATGCGGTCCACTCCTCACAGTTTGTGAAGCTTTTCACGATCGCTGTGCAAGGGCACCCGGCGAGAGGCTCACCGAAAACGGGTCTCCGGCCGGGAGGCTTGAGCTTTCACCCCACGGCCATGTGGGAAGCGCTCGAATTAACTCGCCCGTAACTCGCGGCGATATCTTGAGCGTGACAGGGTCACGACAGGCACGCAAGAGCTCCCGAGGTCAAAGGTCCTGTTCGACGTGTCAGGTGCGTCACAGTCGGCCCGAATGGCTTCTTACGCCGGAATTAACAGAAGATTCGTAATGCCTTCGGTACCGATTGGAAGTTGACCTCTTCACGTTCACCCAGGTATTCGCCGTCGATTTGGAAGGCCCTCGGGTGCTTCGACGTGATCCGCAGCGAACCCTGGTCGTGCCAGGTCACGTAGCCTTCACCCCGGCTGGGAAGGCCTTTGGGCAGGAACATTTGCGAAAGCACCCAGCCGGTCAACCAGTACGAGGAGCGGGTGAGCGCGAAAGCGTCCAGGCCCAGATCGAAACGGGAGGACGCGGTCGGCTGAAGTGGCAGAGCCCCCGCGTACGTCCACGGCGTGGTGTTGGTGACCAGGGCGAAATAGACGTCCTCCAGGGACCTTCCGCCGGCGGACACGGTAAGTGACGGATCACGTATATCCCCACCGAAGAACAGCTTTACCGCGACCTCCGCATACAAGGCGGGAGTGGCCTTCCGGCCGTTCTCGCGCTCGTTCTCCACCTGCTGCACCACGTCGGCGTCCCAACCGAACCCGGCACAGAACGTGAAGTAGCGGTCGTCCAGGTCGCTGCTGATCCGACCGAGGTTGACCTCGCGCTCCCGACCGGAACGGATCGCCGCGAGGATCTGCCCGGTCGCCTCCACCGGATCGCCGGAGACCCCCAACGCGCGGATGAACACGTTGGCGCTGCCCCCGGGGATGACCGCGTAACTGGGGCGTTTGTTCTCGGGGATGGCCAGGAGTCCGTTGACGACCTCGTTGACGGTCCCGTCGCCGCCCAGGCTCAACACCAGCTCGAAACCGTGCTCGGCCGCGTCGCGCGCCAACTCTTGGGCGTGGTCGCGGTAGGAGGTCTCCACGACGGTGACGTCCAACTCCGACCTCAGCGCACCCAGGATCACCTCGCGAGTGCGATCGGTGGTCGTGGTCGCTTTGGGGTTCACGATGAAGAGGGCGCGCACCCGGCCAGTGTAGGGGGTCGAGGGTGCGCGGAACCGCCAGGGGCGGGGCACGACAGGGCGGCCGGCCCGTATAGGTTTAACGGGTGTCTTCGCGTCCCATCACTCTCATCATCGCCGCCGCGCTGGAGGCCCTGATCGGGCTGGTCGCGGCCGTCGGCGGGCTGTACAGCCTGTACACGGTGATCGCCGGGCGGGCCACCGACGTGGTCTCCTCCGCGATCCCGCTCACCGTCATCGGCCTGGGCGTCGGCGCCTTGCTGATCTTCGTCGCCCGCGGTCTGCTCCGGCTGCGCGAGTGGGCCCGCACACCGGTGGTGGTCACCCAGCTGTTCCTGGCCGTGGTGTCGTACTACATGTTCACCGGCGAGCAGTACGTGCTCGGTGGGGCCCTGCTCGGCACCGCCGTCATCACGGCCGCCGCGGTCCTGGCGCCGACGACGACCGCGGCGCTGTACCCCGACGAGACGCCGCGCAAGCGCCGCTAGGACCGGGGTCGTGTTCGGGCGCCGAGTGGCAGGTCGCAAGCCCCGCCGGCGCCCGAACGGACCGTCAATCGTCGGTGGTGAGTGCTTGTCGCAGCTGGGCCAGGGTCCGCGCCAGTAGGCGGGACACGTGCATCTGCGAGATCCCCAACTCTTGGGCGATCTGTGACTGGGTCATGTTGCCGAAGAAGCGCAGCAGCAGGATCCGCTTCTCTCGGGGTGGGAGCTGTTCCAGGAGCGGCTTCAACGACTCCCGGTACTCCACGCCCTCCAGCGACTCGTCCACGATGCCGAGCGAGTCCGCGACCGCGGGGGCGTCTTCGTCACCGCTGTCGGGGGCGTCGAGCGACACCGTCGAGTAGGCGTTGGCGGACTCCAGGCCCTCCAGCACCTCCTCTTCGGTCATCTGTAGGTGCTGGGCCAACTCCGCGACGGTGGGGGAACGCCCCTCCCGTTGCGAAAGATCGCTGACCGCCTTGGTCAGTGAGAGCTTCAGCTCCTGGAGACGGCGGGGAACCCGCACCGCCCAACCCTTGTCACGGAAGTGGCGCTTGATCTCACCGACGATCGTCGGGGTCGCGTAGGTGGAGAACTCCACCCCGCGCTCCAGATCGAACCGGTCGATGGACTTGATGAGTCCGATCGTGGCCACCTGGGTGAGATCGTCCAACCACTCACCACGGTTACGGAACCGGCGGGCCAGGTACTCCACCAACGGCAGGTGGATCTCCACCAGCTCATCACGTATCGTGCGCCGGTCGGGCGAGTCCGCGTCGAGTTCGTTAAGGCGCTCGAACAACGCTCTCGCGCGCGCCCGGTCGGGCACCGCGTGCTCGGTCTTCGCTGTCAGAGCGGGCCCCCTTTCGCTCACGCCGGCTCCAACGTGCCGCGACGTTTGTACAGGACGATGTAGACGCGATCGTCCGGTCCGACCCCCGCGTCCACGTCCCCTGCCAGGGCGGACAGGACCGTCCAGGCGAAGGTGTCGCGGGCCGGGAGGCGCCCGTCCGCGGTCAGCACCGAGACGGAGATGCGCATTCCATCGGGGGTGAGTTCGAATTCCGTGGTCAGTTCTGTGCCGGGCAGCGCCTGGGAGAGGAGCATCGCGCAGGCCTCGTCGACACCGATCCTCAGATCCTCGATCTCGTCGAGGGTGAAGTCGAGTCGCGCGGCCAAGCCGGCCGTGGCCGTCCGCAGCACCGACAGATATGCACTGTCGGCGGGCATGTTGACGGTAACGGCGTCGCGTACACCGGTGGCGTCGGCCGTGGGCACAGCGGTTTCTTCGGTCACGTCCCTCCTTCGGGGGGCGAGGTTGCCGCTTGAATGCAATGTATCTCGTTTCACCCTGCCACTGACGCAGGGAAGTGAGATCGTGTCCGGCCGATGGTGGCCGAACCCGAGACGGATGGCCGGGCTCAGGCCTGTGCGGAACCCACTGCGACCAGCGAGTCGCCGTCCAGACGACGGACCGTCCACTCGTCCATGGGTGTGGAGCCCAACGACTCGTAGAACCCGATCGCGGGCGCGTTCCAGTTCAACACGGACCACTCCAGGCGGGTGTAGCCACGTTCCACGCAGATTCCCGCGAGGTTGCGCAGCAGGGCCCCGCCGTACCCGTGTCCGCGCATCTCGGGCCGAACGTACAGGTCTTCCAGGTAGATCCCGTACTTCCCGGTCCAGGTGGAGTAGTTGCGAAACCACAGCGCGAACCCCGCGGGGACGAGGGCACCATCGGTGTCCACGTGCTCCGCGACGTGCGCGTACACCGCCGCGTCAGATCCGAAGAGCGCCTGGTGAAGGTCGTCCTCGGTGGCCAGCACCGCGTCGGGTTCCTTCTCGTACTCGGCGAGTTCCCCGATCATCCGGTGGAGGAGGGGGACGTCGTCGGGACGGGCGGGACGGATCATCGGACCACCTCGGGTCAGGGTCGGTAGCGGCGGATGATCCCAGGGTATGCGCCTGACCGGTGAGGAAAGCGGGGCCCGTGGGCGGTGTGTGGTGATGGGTCGCTCACCTGGTGCTCAGTGTGGTCGGTGCGCCACCACGCGTTCCACCATTCCGAAGAACAGCCGGTCGTGGTGGCCCACCTCGAAACCGACCTCTCGGGCGACTTCCCGGGGAAGTCTGCGCGGGTGTTCGCGCCGGCGCTCCCGTAACCGCAGCGGCAGGCGCGTGTACTCGATGTGGTCGACCAGAAGAAGTCGGCCGCCGGGCACCAGGACGCGGTGCATCTCGCGCAGGGCCCGTTCCTGGTCGGGGATGGTGCACAGGGAGAGCGTGCACACCACGGTCTCGAAGGAACCGTCGGCGAAGGTCAGGCTCTGCGCGTCGCCCTCCACCAGCGTGATCGATCGTCCCAGTTCCTCGGCCTTCTCTCGGGCCTTGGCGAGCATCGCGGGGCTCAGGTCCAGACCGGTGAGTTCCACCTGGGGCGGGTAGTACCGCAGGTTCCGACCGGTCCCCACGGCCACCTCCAGGGTGCGTCCGCGGGCACCGGAGCACAGGAGCTCCCTGGTATCGCGGATGGCCACGTGCTCACAGTGGCCTCCGAGGTCGTATCGGCCCGCACGGTGCTCCCAGAGCCGCCGTGCCTTTTCCGTACGCGAGTCCATGCTTCTCCCCGGGACAGGATCGGGGTGCCCCTGGGCAATGACTCTGGGACCGGGAGGTCGGCTGGTCAAGGGGCGAGACCGGGTGTTTCACGATCACCCGGCGCCCACGTGGGGTTTCGGGCGGGTACGGTCCGGTTCCGGCCATGGCCACACGCGGCCGTATCGAGGGGCCCACGTCGCGGGGCCCGCACACCACCTTGGGTTTCAACGGTGGTGTACGGGCCCCGCCGAGTGGGTTCCGTCTCGTGGACCACGGGGGTCGGGCGTGGTCAGATCACCTTGGACAGGAACGCCCGGGTGCGTTCGTGCCGTGGGTTCGACAGCACCTCGGAGGGCGCCCCCGTCTCCACCACGACACCGTCGTCCATGAAGATCAGGGAGTCGCCCACCTCACGGGCGAACCCCATCTCGTGCGTGACGACCACCATGGTCATGCCGCCCCGGGCCAGATCGCGCATGACGTCCAGGACCTCGCCGACCAGCTCCGGGTCCAGCGCGCTGGTGGGCTCGTCGAAGAGCATCAGTGACGGTTCCATGGCCAGCGCGCGGGCGATCGCCACACGCTGCTGCTGACCGCCGGAGAGCTGTTCGGGGTAGGCGTTCGCCTTGTCCGGCAGACCCACCCGCTCCAGCAGCTCCATGGCGAGCTCGGTGGCCTTGGCCTTCGGGACGCGCTTGACCTGGAGCGGCGCCTCGATGACGTTGCCGAGCACGGTCAGGTGCGGGAACAGGTTGAACTGCTGGAACACCATCCCGATGTCGCTGCGTTGGGCCGAGATCTCGCTGTCCCGCAGTTCGTAGAGGCGTCCGCGCTTTTGCCGGTATCCCATCAGCTCGCCGTTGACCCACAAGCGGCCGGCGGTGAGCTTCTCCAGGTGGTTGATGCAGCGCAGGAAGGTGGACTTGCCCGACCCGGAGGGGCCGACGACGCACATGACCTCGCCGCGCCGGACCTCCAGGTCGATGCCCTTGAGGACCTCCAGGCGACCGAAGTTCTTGCGCACGTCCTCGGCGACGACGAGCGCGTCGGTGGGCGGCGCGTCGGCGGTCTCGACGGCTCCCTCACCAACGGGGATGTGGTTCTCCTCGGTCATCAGTGCCTCCCTCCGACGATGCGGTCCTTGACCCCGCGCTCACTACGGCTGAACCTGCGCTCGATGAAGTACTGGCCGACCATGAGGACGCTGGTGATCGCCAGGTACCAAAGGCAGGCCGCCACCAGCATCGGGAAGATCTGGTACGTGCGGGTGCCGATGGCCTGGAGCTGGTAGAAGAGCTCGATGGTCACCGGCACGTACGCCAACAACGCGGTGTCCTTGAGCATGGCGATGGTCTCGTTGCCCGTGGGCGGAATGACCACGCGCATCGCCTGCGGCAGGGTGATGCGCCGCATGATCTTGCCGCGGCTCATACCGAGCGCCTGGGCGGCCTCGGATTGCCCCTTGTTCACCGACTGAAGGCCCGCACGGATGATCTCGGCCATGTAGGCGCCCTCGGACAGTGCCAGAGCGAGCAGACCGGCCATGTAACCGCTCAGGAGCGTGCGGACGTCGATCTCGAAGAAGCGGGCGTCACCCTCCAGGCCCAGCATGGGCATCCAGTAGTTGTCGAACGGGAGCCCGATCTGGATCGTGGCGTACAGGATGGCGATGTTGCCGAAGAGCACCGCCAACACCAGTCGGGGCACACCACGGAAGAACCAGGTGTACAGCCAGGCGACCGACACCAGCACCGGGTTCCCGGACAGGCGCATCACCGCGAGGATGACGCCCAACACGATGCCGATGATCATGGACAGGACCGTGGCGCTGAGGGTCACCCAGACACCGTTCACGACCGGGTCCGAGAACATGTGCTCGAACATGAAGGGCCAGTTGAACGCGGGGTTCGTGATCAGCATGTTCACGAACATCGCGGCGAGGACCAGCACGACCCCCGCGGCGACCCAGCGTTCCGGGTAGCGGACGGGGACTGCGGCGATCGGGTCGGCCGGTCGGTCCGAGGTCGGTTCCTTCGACCCCGGACCGTCCGCCGATGCATGCGGTGACGTCACGGATCAGACTTTCGCTAGTGGCGGGCGAACAGGACGGGCGGTCGTGGTGACCGGAACGGACGCCCGGACACGTCCGGATGAAACGGCCGCACGCCGGCCCTGGTGAGCGCGGCGTGCGGTGATGCGACGCGGTGGGACCCGGTGGGTCTACTCGTCGACGGAGGGGTTGACCTCGGAGGTCTCGATGGCGCCGACCTCGATCTCCCATTCCTCCAGGACGCCCCCGTAGGTGTCGTCCTCGATGATGGCGTTGAACCCGGCGGCCAGGGCGTCGGCCAACTCGGTGTCCTCCTGGTGGGTGATGACTCCGTACGGCGCGGCGGAGTACTGGTCACCGATGAATTCGAGCTGGTCGCCGGTCTCCTGAAGGGCGAACAGCGAGGTGGGCAGGTCGGCCAGGGAGGCGTCGTTGAGCCCGGAGACCACGCTGGAGGTGGCCAGCGGCTGGTTCTGGAACTTCTCGATGGTGATGGCCTCTTCACCGGCCTCGACACAGGCGTCGCTGCGAGCCTCGATGTCGGTGTCGTGCGTGGTGCCGGTTTGCACGGCGATACGCAGGCCGCAGGCGTTGTCGGGGTCGACCTCTTCGGGGTTCCCTGCCGGGGCGATCCACTGTGTTCCGGAGGAGAAGTAGCTCACCATGTTGACGGCCTCCATGCGCTCCTCGGTGATGGTGAAGGAGGAGGCGCCGAGGTCGTAGTTACCGCTGTCGACGCCGATGATGATGGAGTCGAAGTTGGCGGGGACCCACTCGGCTTCGAGGCCGAGCTTGTTCAGGGCGGCCGTGACCAGGTCCACGTTGAAGCCGAGGACGGTCTCACCGTCATCGTCCAGGTACTCACCGGGCGCGTATTCGGCCTCGACGCCGATGCTGATGACGCCGGCCTCGCGGATGTCCTCGGGGACCATCGCGGCGAGTTCCTCGTCGACGGAGACCTCCGGTGCCTCGGGGGCGGCGGCGTCGTCCTCGGCGCTGTCACCGCTGCCACACGCGGAAAGGGTCAGGACACCCACTGCGGCGAGCGCGGTGAAGTAGGGGAGGGGCTTCTTGCGCAGAGGCATGTGAGGTCTCCTTCTAGGGCACGGATAGTGCCTGTTCGGAGGCGGGTTCGCGGGTCCACGCCGCCGACCTGGAACGACATTAGGGACATTATGCTGCATAGTGCTTTAAGTCGGTAACGCTCCATCGTGACGCCCCGCGATTTTCCCGCGGTCACCGTTGTGAGAGGATTGCGTAACGGGTCATCCCCGTGAGATGCGGACGCGCTGTGCTCGTATACGAGCCCGGCGAAGACTGTCCCTTCCGGCGACACCACCGGTCATGGCCGATCGGCGCCGGAGGGTTCCCCTAGCACCCTTACGTCTTCGCGCGCGCTCCGTCGACCATCGTCCTCGTCATGGCCGACGCGGACGTAGAAGCAGACCGAGGGGTTTGAGCAGTGACCACCTTTACTTCGCGTACCCAGGACACGTCCGAGCTGGACAAGGATCCGGCCTTCGCCCTGCACCGTGGTGGCAAGCTTCACGTCACCTCCTCCGTGGACGTCACCGATCACGCGGCTCTCTCCCTGGCCTACACGCCGGGTGTCGCCCGTGTCTGCGACGCGATCGCCGAGAACGCCGAGCTGGTCGAGACCTACACCTGGAAGAGCAACCTGGTCGCCGTCGTCACCGATGGCACCGCCGTCCTGGGCCTGGGCAACATCGGGCCGGAGGCCTCCCTGCCCGTCATGGAGGGCAAGTCGCTGCTGTTCAAGCAGTTCGGCGACGTCGACTCCGTGCCGATCGCCCTCAACTGCAACGAGGTCGACGAGATCGTCGAGACGGTCGTGCGGATGTCGCCCTCCTTCGGCGGCATCAACCTGGAGGACATCGCCGCTCCGCGCTGCTTCGAGATCGAGAAGAAGCTGCGTGAGCGCCTGAACATCCCGGTCTTCCACGACGACCAGCACGGCACCGCCATCGTGGCCTTCGCCGCGCTGCGCAACGCGGCCCGCCTCACCGGGCGGACCCTGGCCGACCTGCGGGTCGTGGTCTCCGGTGCGGGTGCCGCCGGCGTCGCCGTCACCAAGATGCTCGTCGACGGAGGCATCGGCGACATCGCCGTCGCCGACTCCAAGGGCATGATCTACGAGGGCCGGGAGGGTCTGACCCCGGTCAAGCGGGAACTGGCCGGCATCAGCAACAAGGCCGGCCTGAAGGGCTCCATCGAGAGCGCGTTGGAGGGCGCCGACGTGTTCGTCGGCCTGTCCGCTGGTGAGGTCCCCGAGGAGGTCGTGTCCACCATGGCCGAGGACGCCATCATCTTCGCCATGGCCAACCCCAACCCGGAGGTCCACCCGAACGTCGCCCGCAAGTACGCGAGCGTCGTCGCCACCGGGCGCAGCGACTTCCCGAACCAGATCAACAACGTCTTGGCCTTCCCGGGCGTGTTCCGGGGTGCCCTCGATGTCCAGGCCTCCGACATCACCGAGAACATGAAGCTGGCCGCCGCCAAGGCCATCGCCGACCTGGTCGGTGACGACCTGAGCGCCGACTACGTCATCCCGAGCACGTTCGACGAGCGCGTGGTCCCGGCGGTCTCCGCCGCGGTCGCCGCTCAGGCCCGCGAGGACGGCGTCGCCCGCCGTTAGGTTCGACTCCGGGGCCCGCGTGATCGACACGATCGCGCGGGCCCCTTTTCGTGCCGGGGTGGGGCCGGGGCCACCATCGATGGTGGGAGAACGCGTACGCGGGTTCGGGGGACGGGCGTAGTGCGCCGTGATGAGGTGCACTCGTAGGTTTTCCAGGGTTGGAATCACGCCGTTCGAACGGCCTCAACCCCCTGGGACGCCCCTCATGGAACCGACCTCCCCGACCGCGCACGAGACCCGAGGAACCGGTGGACGGATCGCGATGGCCCTGGCCGTCGTGGTAACCGCCGTCGGAGTGGTGACCCTGATCCCGAGGCCCTACGAACTCGACGACCGGGTCGAGGGCGACCACGGGGTCGCGGCGTCGGTACGGGAGGGGATCGGCGACACCACCGGCTACCACGGACTGTCCGTGGCCCTCGTCGAGCCCGATCCCGAGGGCGGGTACCGCGTCCGCTCGGCGGGCCTCGGCTCGGTCGGCGACGAGGGAGAGCGGGTGGACGAGGACACCCCCTTCGGGTCCGCGTCGGTGGCCAAGGTGCTGCCCGGGATGCTGCTCGCCGACATGGTCGATCGGGGCGAGCTCGCTCTGGACACAAGGGTGGGTGAACTGCTGCCGGAATTGGACCCCGCCGATCCCGCCATCGCCGACCTCACCGTCGAGGAACTGGCCACCCACACCTCGGGACTGTCCCGGGAGGAGACGACCCTGCCCCAGACCCTCTGGCAGTTCGTCGCCAAACGCCACCCCGACCCCACGGAATCGGTCGACGACTTCCTTGGAGAGGTGGCCGCACAGGCTCGTGTCGACCCCGAACTACGAGGGGCCAACGTCTACTCCAACACCGGCTTCGGCCTGCTCGGGCACGCGCTGGCGGCCGGAGCCGGGGTCGACTACGCCGACCTGGTCCGCGAACGCCTCCTGGAGCCGCTGGGCATGGAGCACACCCGCGTGTGGTCCGACCAGGGCGGGGCCGACCCCGTCGTGCACGACGCGGACCGGGGCCGGGCCATCGACCTGGACCGTACGGTCGCGTCCGGGCCCTCGGGCGGAGTGACCACGACGGCGAGCGACCTCGGCCTGCTCCTCGCGGCGATGATGGACGGCTCCGCGCCCGGAGCCGGCGCGGCCGAACCCGTGGCGGCGGGCGACGTCGCCCGCCGCGAACAGGGACTGGGCTGGTACGTGGAGATCCTCGGTGGCCGGCGGATCACCGCGCACGGTGGGAACGCCACCACCAATGGCCACACCGCCTGGATCGGCTACTCCGGGGACCGTGGCGCCGTGGTCCTGTCGAACACGCACCGGTACAGCGAGGACATCGGCATCCGTCTGCTCGGGATCGATGAACCCAGCCCGGACAACGTGGCGGGGGAGCGGTTGTACGCCACCGCGACCGTGGTCCTGGCACTGCTACCGGGGGTCCTGTTCCTCGGCTTCGCCGCCCGGCGTCGCCCCTGGAGTACGCTGCGCCGTCCCACGGACCGGGCCGGTCTGGTCGCCTATGGGACGCTCACGGTCGCGCTGCTCTGGTACGTCCACCTCGCCGGTTTCTGGCACCTGGTCTCCCCGTGGGTGTGGGCGGTCGGGGTGTTCTCGACCGTGGCCGCGGCCGTGGTCGGGGCCCGCCGATGGTCGGACCTGCCCGCCACCAGAGGTGACCTGTCCTGGCTCAGATGGATACCGACCGGCCTCATGGCCTTCGTCGGTCTGGCGCTCCTGGTGGGCCTGGCCGCGCTCTGACCTCGTGCGACGCCGGGAGCATCACATCAACTCCACGGACGAGCCGAACTCCTCCTTCAGGAGATCGAACGCCCGGCGCAGGTCGGCCAGGGCGGCGTCGGGGGTGTCCCCCTCCCCACGCGCGGTCGCCCCCGAAGACAGGCGCGCGTGAGCGCACCACACCCCGCCCTCGTCCTGCTCGATCGTGTACGGGACCAACACCGGTTCTTCCTTCTAGGTCGGATGGTGAGACGAGGGACCCGGGAGACCACGCCCCCGTGTGGTCTCCCGGGCCCCTTATGGGCGCGAAATCAGCCGCGCGGTTCCCGGTCCTCGCCGGTGGCGGTGGACCAGGGGTCGTCGCCCGTGGGCGGCATCGGTCGGGCCTTCGGTTCCTCGGTGGAACCCTCGTCCTCGGGCTCGGTGCCCTTGTCGCCCTCGTCCGCGGCCGGTTCGGCTCCGCCGCGTTCCCTATCGGCCGGCCCCCACCGGCCCATGTCGCGACGGATCACCTCGACCGTGTCGTCGAGGATGCGGCGCAGGTCGTGGGCGGCGGACCCGCCGACCTGACCGGCGCCCCGGACCATGTCGCGCACGCGAACCGAGAAGTCCTTCAGGGCCTGTTCGAACTCGGGCCCCTCGCGCCCGGCTTCTTCGCGCCGGGTCTTCTCGTCGGTGCCCTCGCCCTCGCCCGTGCTTTCGCCTCGGGGCTCGGAATCGGTGCGGCCCCAAGCGGCACCGAACGAGCCGAAGCCCTGGGCGAACCGCTCCCACTCACGGGCCCAGACGCCGCTGTCCCCGCAGTCCCGGGCACGGTCCTTCTCACGGCGGCTCCGGTCCTCCTCGTCGCCCTCGGAGGCCTCGCCCCTTTCGGCGCGCTCGGTCCCCTCACGGCGGGCCCCGCCCGCGGTGAACTTCAGCTCGTCGCGCAGGGAGCTGATGGTGGCGCGCACGTCCTGCTTGACCGCCCGGGCGATGTCGCGCACCGAGTCGGTGATCTCCCGCTCCAGGTCGTCCAGGTCGCTCTCGCGGGCGCGCAGCTCCTCACGTCCCTTGTCGGTGAGGCTGTACACCTTGCGGCCACCCTCCTCGGTGTGGGTGACCAGCCCCTCTTCCTCCAGCCGGGCGAGCCGGGGGTAGATGGTGCCGGGGGAGGGCGAGTAGACGCCCAGGAAGCGGTCGCGCAGCAGGCTGATGATCTCGTAGCCGTGGCGTGGGCTCTCGTCGAGCATTTTGAGCAGGTACAGGCGCAGTCTGCCGTGGCCGAAGATGGTGCTCATCAGGCCCCCTCAGGGATCGCGGCCGGAACCTCGGGCGCACGGCGCAGCAGCGCCGTCCGGCCGGACACGCTGTTGACACTGATGGAGGCGGGTTCCACGCCCATGCCGATCTTGCCGCTCAGGGTGTTGCGGGCCGGGGCGTTGTTGCGGTCCAACCCGAAGTCGGAGTCCAGCCCGCCGGTCACGGCGCGCAGCTCGACCTTGGCGGAGCTCTCCGCGGGCACCCGCAGGGCCACCTCACCGGACACGGTGGTCACCCGGACACGGGCCGAGGCCGACAGGTCCGTGTCCACCAGGACCGAACCGGAGACGGTCTTGGCCCGCAGCTCCGACAGGCGGCCACCGGCCACGGCGAGTTGTCCGGTGGCGCTGTTGAAGCCCAGGGTGCCGCCCGGTCCGCGCACCGAGGCGCTGCCGTCGGCGGTGTTCAGGTCGGTCTCGCCCGAGACCTCGTCCAGGGTGACCTCGCCGGTGGCGGTCCTGATCCTGGTGCGGGCGGTGAGCCCGGCCGCCACCACGGGCGCGGTGGCCGTGGTCACCTCGACCGGACAGTCCCGGGGGACCCTCAGGTTCACGGTGGCCCGGCGGGAGCGCATGTTCTTGTAGGCGGTCAGCTGGAGGGGCTTGAGCCGGTCGAGGAATCCCTGACCGGTCAGGTCCCGATAGTGGATGGTGAGGATCCCGGCCTCCTGAGTGACCTCCAGGGGCTCGCCTTCGATGTCGCTGATCTCGAAGGTCACCGGGTCGTCGGTGGGAATGATGTTGACCTGTCCGCCGACGATCCGCACCTTGAGGGCGACAATGCCGTCCAAGGTGTGCGTCATCGGACTGTCGATGGTCCAACTTGCCATCGTGAACCCTTCCGCTCGCTCTCGATGCCTTCACGATATATCGCGTCTGCGGCGAACTCAAGATATGTCGCGGATTTCGGGGTCGAATCGGGGGATCCTCGGGGGAGACCCCGAGGCCGGCCACGACCCCGGACACGCACGAGGGGCCCGGGTCCACGTGGACCCGGGCCCCTCGGCCGGCGCACCGCGCGCTCAGCGCGACGCGGTGTTACTACTCTTCGTCCTCATCGTCCATCCGGGCCAACCAGGTGGCCAGCCGTTCGACGGGCGTCTCGAACTCGGGGTTGATGTCGGTGAACACCCGCAGCTGCTCGGCGAGCCAGGCGAAGCTGACCTCCTCCTCGCCACGGCGGTTCTCCAACTCCTCGATTCCGCGATCGGTGAAGTACATCGGATCTTCCGTCGCTACTCGGCGGGCGGGAACACCGTGTCCACCAGGGCACGCTGCTCGGCCTCGTGGCGCTTGGCCGAACCGGCCGCGGGCGCGGAGGAGGCCGGACGCGAGATCCGGGTGAACGGACGGTCCAGCTGCTCGGAGAAGACCAGCGCGACGAAGGGCCACGGACCCATGTTCGCCGGCTCCTCCTGGACCCACAGGACCTCGCCCGAGTTCGGGTAGGCCTTGAGCTGCTCGCGGATCTCCTCGATCGGCAGCGGGTACAGCCGCTCCGCGCGGATGATCGCGGTGTGCTTGTCCCCGCTCTTGCGACGAGCCGCGTCCAGGTCGTAGTAGATCTTGCCCGAGCAGATAACCACACGACGGACCTTCTCCGGCGCGATCGAGTCGTCCCCGATCAGCGGCTGGAAGGAGCCCGACGTGAAGTCCTCGGCGGCCGAGGTCGCGGACTTCAGACGCAGCAGCGACTTGGGCGTGGCCACCACGAGCGGGCGCTCCAACGGCGACTTGGCCTGCCAACGCAGCAGGTGGAAGTAGCTCGCCGGGGTGCTCGGCATCGCGACGGTCATGTTCTCCTGCGCGCACGACTGGAGGAACCGCTCGATGCGGGCCGAGGAGTGGTCCGGGCCCTGACCCTCGTAGCCGTGTGGCAGCAGCATGGTGACGCTGGAGCGCTGGCCCCACTTCTGCTCACCCGCGCTGATGTACTCGTCGATGATGGTCTGGGCGCCGTTGACGAAGTCACCGAACTGCGCCTCCCACATCACCAGGGAGTCCGGACGGGTCAGCGAGTAGCCGTACTCGAAGCCCAGCGCCGCGTACTCGCTCAGCAGCGAGTCGTAGGCGAGGAACTTCGTGGTGCCGTTGTCGAAGCTCTTCAACGGCGTGTGGGTCTCGCCGGTGTCGCGGTCCATCAACGTGGCGTGGCGCTGACCGAAGGTGCCGCGGCGCGTGTCCTGACCGACCAGACGGACCGGGTGGTCGTCCAACAGCAGCGACCCGAAGGCCAACAGCTCACCGGTGGCCCAGTCGATCACGTCGTTCTCGACCATGGTCGCGCGACGGGTCAGCTGCGGGGCCAGACGCGGGTGCGGCGTGAAGCCGTCGGGCAGGTTCACCTGGGTGTCGATGACCCGCTTGACGGTCTCGGAGGAGATCGCCGTCTCCACCTTGGAGTGGTCCAGGCGGGACTCGGTGAACACCTCGGGCTTGACCACGGAGCCCGGCTCGATCGGCTTCTTCTCGACCTCACGGGTCTCGGTGAAGGCCCGTTCGAGCTCACTCTGGTAGTCGCGCAGCGCCGACTCCGCCTCTTCCACCGTGATGTCACCGCGCCCGATCAGGGACTCGGTGAACAGCTTGCGGGTGGAACGCTTGGCGTCGATGACGTCGTACATCAGCGGCTGGGTGAACGCGGGGTTGTCGCCCTCGTTGTGCCCACGACGCCGGTAGCAGACCAGGTCGATCACGACGTCCTTGTTGAACGCCTGACGGTAGGCGAAGGCCAGGTTCGCGACCCGGACCACGGCCTCGGGGTCGTCCCCGTTGACGTGGAAGATCGGCGCCTGCACCATGCGCGCGACGTCGGTGGCGTACACGCTGGAGCGGCTGTCGGACGGCGAGGTGGTGAAGCCCACCTGGTTGTTCACGATGACGTGCACCGTGCCGCCGGTCCGGTAACCGCGCAGCTGGGACAGGTTGAGGGTCTCGGCGACCACACCCTGCCCGGCGAACGCCGCGTCACCGTGGATGAGGATGGGCAGCACGGTGAAACCGTGCGGGCCCTTGTCGAGCACGTCCTGCTTGGCGCGGACGATGCCTTCGGCGACCGGGTTGACCGTCTCCAGGTGGGACGGGTTGGCGGCCAGCGTGATCTGGATCTTGTCGCCCTCGCGGGTCTCGAAGACTCCCTCGGTGCCCAGGTGGTACTTGACGTCACCGGAGCCGTGCGCGCTGCGCGGGTCGAGGTTGCCCTCGAACTCACCGAAGATCTGCCCGTAGGACTTGCCACAGATGTTGGCCAGTACGTTCAGACGACCACGGTGGGCCATACCGACGACGGCCTCGTCCAGCTCGGCCTTGGCGGCCTTGGAGATCACACCGTCCAGCAGCGGGATCAGCGACTCTCCACCCTCCAGGGAGAAGCGCTTCTGACCCACGTACTTGGTCTGAAGGAAGGTCTCGAAGGCCTCCGCGCTGTTGAGCCGGTGCAGGATGTGCAGCTGCTCGTCACGGTCGAGCTTCTCGTGCTCGCGCTCGACGTGCGACTGGATCCATTCCCGCTCCTCCGGGCTCTGGATGTGCATGTACTCGATACCCACCGTGCGGCAGTAGGTGTCGCGCAGCACGCCCAGAACGTCGCGAAGCTTCATGACCTGCTTGCCGCCGAAGCCCCCGGTGGGGAACTCGCGGTCCAGGTCCCAGAGGGTCAGGCCGTGTTCGAGCACGTCCAGGTCCGGGTGCTTGCGCTGCTCATGGGTGAGCGGGTTGGTGTCGGCCATGAGGTGGCCGCGCACACGGTAGGCGTGGATCAGCTCCTGGACCCGGGTGGTCTTGTCGAGCTGGGTGGCCGGGTTGACGTGGATGTCCTGGACCCAGCGGACCGGCTCGTAAGGGATCCGCAGAGCGTTGAAGATCTCGTCGTAGAAACCGTCCTCGCCCAGCAGGAGCTGGTGGATGCGTCGCAGGAACTCGCCCGACTGGGCGCCCTGGATGACCCGGTGGTCATAGGTCGACGTGATCGTCATGACCTTGCTGATGCCCAGCTCGCTCAGGGTGTCCTGGGAAGCGCCCTGGAACTCGGCCGGGTACTCCATGGCACCGACCGCGAGGATGGTGCCCTGGCCGGGCATCAGGCGCGGCACGGAGTGCACCGTGCCGATGCCGCCCGGGTTGGTCAGGCTGATCGTGGTGCCCTGGAAGTCCGGCACGCCCAGCTTGTTGTTGCGGGCCTTGCGGACCAGGTCCTCGTAGCCGCTCCAGAACTCGTCGAAGCCCATCTCGTCGGACTTCTTGATGGAGGGCACGACCAGCTGACGGGAGCCGTCGGGCTTGGGGAGGTCGATCGCCAGACCGAAGTTCACGTGTTCGGGCTTGGCGACGCCGGGCTTACCGTTGACCTCCGTGTAGGAGTGGTTCATCTCCGGCATCGACTCGAGAGCCTTGACCATGGCGTAGCCGATGAGGTGGGTGAAGGAGATCTTCCCACCGCGGCTGCGTCGGAGATGGTTGTTGATGACGATGCGGTTGTCGAACAGCAGCTTGACCGGCACCGCGCGCACGCTCGTCGCGGTGGGCAGGGTCAGGCTGGAGTCCATGTTGGTCGCGGTACGGGCGGCCGCGCCACGCAGCCGCTCCTCCTTGACCTGGAGTCCATCGTCGTTGTTCTTGGGTGCAGAGGCCGGAGCGGCCTTCTTCTTCGGCGCGGGAGCGGAAGGGGCCTTCTCGGTCTGCGCCTTAGCGGTCGCAGTGGCCCCACCCTTCCCGCCGGCCGAGTCCGCGGGCTTGTAGTCCGCGAAGAAGTTCCACCAAGCCTTGTCAACCGAATTCGGGTCGGTGAGGTACTTCTGGTAAAGCTCCTCGACCAACCACTCGTTCGGGCCGAAATCTGTCAGGGGTTGAGACGCCTCAGACGACACGGCGGAGATCGCCCACTTCCGCTGCTCGCTTGTGAATGTTCAGGAAAGACGGGTGGCTGCCGGCTTGGCGGGCTCGAAGAAGCATGGAGTCGCTCCCCGTGTGAGGAGTATCTGACCAGGCCGGCACTCGTCGGGTACAAGGCTACTTGTACGGACCTCCCTGACGGGAACGCGACGGTTGTTGAAACTGGGAGATACCTAACAATCTTTCACACGAACCTCCCTGTTTCGTGTGCACGCCTGCGCACTGGGTAGTCGACGCGCCTCGTTCGTCCCTGTTTGAGGGGATTTTCGGATCGCGGCGTTGTGACCACCTTCGGTCGACCGGGATGTGACGCGACACACGTTTCCGGCGACTCGTGTCGGGGGAGCCCCGAGCCGACGGTGCGATCCGCGCTCTCAGCCGTGAAACGCCGGTGTTCGTCGCCATGGATGTACGGATCTGCGTGCTCTCCTCGATTTCCCCTCGGCGCCGCCACCGCCCCGCCTACGATTCGCCTATGAACGGCCGGAACGTCGGGGCGAGGGAGAACCATGAGGGGCCTGGGGGAGCTGGAGGCGGCCATCATGTGCGCCCTGTGGCGCGCGGAGGGGCCGCTGCCGGTCCGCGACATCCGCGAGAACATGGTCTACGACCGTGATCTCGCCTACACGACCGTCATGACCGTCGCCAACATCCTCCATCAGAAGGGGCTGCTGGAGCGCGAGAAGACCGGGCGGGCTTGGACCTACTGGCCCAGGGAGACACACGCCGAGTACACGGCGCGCGTCATGGGCGAGGTCCTGCGCACTGGCCCCGACCCCGGAGCCACCCTGCTCCGTTTCGTCGAACGCTTCAGCGACGAGGACATGGTCCGACTGCACCACGTGTTCCGGCAGGTCCGCGATCGACGCACGGGCTCCGCGCCCGCGCGTCGGTCACCGGCGGTGCAGTGAGCGCACGCTCGGCGCGGCGACGGCCAGCAGCGTCGCCGCGATCGTCGACCCGGCGACGATCAACAGGGACCGGTCCGGGCCGATCGACTCGGCGAGCGGCCCGATCGCGATCTGACCCATCGGCATGGCCACGAACGACCCCAACGCGTCGTAGGAGTACACCCGCGAGAGCCGTTCCGGCGGGATGTTCTCCTGTACCGACACCTCCCAGGCCACGGTGAACTGCTCGACCGCGACCCCGCCCACGAACATCGCGGCGAACAGCAGCGGCACCACCGGCGAGGGGTCGGCCAGCACGAAGAACGGCAGGGTCTGCACGGTGACCAGCGCGGTGCCGTAGAAGAGCGCCCGCCGTGGCTGCCAGCGTGCCGCCAGGACCCCGCCCACCAGCAGCCCCACGCTGTTGGCCGCCATCACCAGCCCCCACATGGTCCGCCCGAACGTCTCGTCGGCGATCCCGGGACCCAGCACCGCGGTGGTCGCCGACCAGCCGGCGTTGACCACCATGAACTGCAACACGATGATCCACACCCACGGCCTGGCCACGAACTCGCTCCAGCCCTCCACCAGGTCGCGCAGCACGTTGCTCCGCTCCGGCGCCGCCGTCGACGGCACCCGGAGGAACAGGAAGGCCACCCCGGCGGCGGCGAACATCACGGCGTCCGCGCCGATCGCCCACCCCGGACCCAGCAGACCCACGGCCACGCCGCCCATCGACATCCCCGCGAACAGACCCAGCTGCTTGGCGATCCCGACCAGCGCGTTGGCCTGACGCAGCAGCGTGTGCGGCACGGTCTGCGGGGTGAGCGCGGCGGCCGCGGGCAGGTTGGCGGCGGCCGCCGCCCCGTTGAGCACGCTCAACAACACCATCAGCGGCAACGTGGCGACCCCGGTGAGCAGGGCCAAGGCCAGGAACCCCTGGGTGAGCGCGGCGAGCGCACAGGCGCCTTGCATCACCAGGGCACGCGGTAGCCGGTCGGCGAGGACCCCGCCCAACAACAGCAGGGACACGTTCGCGACCGACCGGGCGCCCACCACCAGACCCACCTGGGTGAGCGACCCGGTCACGTCCAGCACGGCGAAGGCCAACGCCACGTTCGCCATACCGTTGCCGAACAACATCAGGACCCGGCCCAGCGCCAACGCGCGGAAGTTCGGATGCCGGAGCGGTGCCGTGAGCCCCATCCTCGACCCCGCGCCGACCTTCTCCACCCGGCCCATGCCGCACACCCGTTCCCGCCTCGAACCGCCCCGACCGGAGAATGCTCGTGGAACGGGAAGGGAGGGTCAACCGGTTTTCCGGCGCGAGGGAGAGGTCCTCAGTCCAGGACCCAGCTGCGGCCCTCCGCCGCGAGCTTCTCCACCAGGGTGGCGCTGTCGTGCTCCTTGGCGAACAGGTGCTCGGGGCGGGTGATCGGCACGATCCACAGCCACTTCACCGGGTCGCCCTGGAAGGACAGCCCGGAGGTGTCCGGTGGCAGGCGGTCGGGATCGGTGACCAGGGGGGCCGGGTCCTCCAGCAGCAGCACCGCGCCCGCGCCCCGGCGCATCGTCCGGTCCTCGGGGTTGTCCAGCCACTTGACCGTGTGGCCGGTGCCGAACCAGGTGACCGCACGCCAGGGGAAGGCGCCGATCCACCGGAAGATCCGCGCCGCGTGATGCGCGGGCAACGTCGTGGCCAGCGCCAACTCCACCCGGGCGTGGTGGGAGGTGTCGGCCATGTACCGGTCCAGGGTCGGCATCCGCTGCCCGCACATGCCGACCGTCGACAGGATCGTGAACGGTCGTTCCTTCGTCGGCGGACGCTCCGACAGCCGTAGCAACGGCGGATGCCCGTCGGACACGTCCCAGTAGTGGCCGGCCTCGCCCACCCGACGGTTCAGGTGGCCGAGCACCGTGCGCTGCACGCTCCGCCAGGCACCCGAGGCCCGACGCCAGTCCCAGTAGGCCTCGGCGTGCACGACCCGAGGCCACAGCCGGCGCTTGACCGAGTCCAACTCCCACGCGTAGGCGCTGCGGCCGATCGCCTCACGCGCGTACCCGGGCAGCCCGCTGTCGGCGTCCGCCCAACCGGGAATGACCGCGAGCAGCCCCTCCTCGTCGAGCAGGGCCACGCCGTCGCCTTCCTCGAACCAGACCGCGCGCAACGAGTCCGGGTCGAAGCGGGGCCGTCCCTGGGGATGTTTGGTGTAGGCCTCCGGCATCAGCGGGGCCCGGCCTTGATACAGGTCACCGGGCTGCACCTCGGTCGGTGCGCTCTCGTGGTTGGCCAGCCACACCGGGACGCGGATGCGCTCGCGGGCGTCCAACAGGTAGGCGGCGGTGGTGTGGGAGTCGCATTCGACGACGACGCGGCGGCTCTGGTAGGGGCTGATCTCATCGAGCAGGACGTCGATCTCGGTCACCGGCTCTCCCACGTGTGTGTCGACCCAGGGGGTAGTCGTGTTGTGGTGGTCACCGTAGGGGCCTGCACCCGTCCGGGCTGTCCACACTGCGCGTAGACTCGACGGTAGTGCCCTGACAGGCGGAGCAATGCCGCAGCCGCGTATAAGTCGTATAACGACCCGCGGCGCCACACCTTTTCCGCGCCGGGCGCAGTCCACCGACTCCACTCGTTACGGATACTTATGCCCGCCGAGCTCACTTTCGTCGCACCCCGCCGCGCCAAGCCGCCCCGGCACCTGGCCGACCTGTCCCTGGAGGAACGCCAGGACGTCGTCAAGGAGCTGGGCGAGAAGCCCTTCCGGGCCAAACAGATCGCCAAGCACTACTACGGCGCCCTGGAGTCGGACACCGCCAACATGACCGACCTACCGGAGGACTCCCGGGAGAAGCTCGGTGAGGCGCTGCTGCCCACGCTGCTCACTCCGGTCCGACACTTGACCGCGGACAAGGGGATGACCCGCAAGACCCTCTGGAAGGCCTTTGACGGGGTCATGTTCGAGTCGGTCATGATGCGCTACCCGGACCGCGTCACCCTGTGCATCTCCTCCCAGGCCGGCTGCGGCATGAACTGCCCGTTCTGCGCCACCGGCCAGGCGGGCCTGACCCGCAACCTGTCCACCGGCGAGATCGTCGAACAGGTGATCGCGAGCGGCCGTGACCTGGCCCGTGGTGAGGTCGCCGGCGGTCCGGGGCGGATCAGCAACATCGTGTTCATGGGCATGGGCGAGCCCATGGCCAACTACAAGCGGGTGCTCCAGTCCGTCCGCCAGATCACCGACCCGGTCCCGAACGGCATGGGCATCTCCCAGCGCGGCGTGACCGTCTCCACCGTCGGGTTGGTCCCCGCCATCAACAAGCTCATCGACGAGAAGATGCAGGTACGCCTCGCGATCTCCCTGCACGCCCCCGACGACGAGCTGCGCGACGAACTCGTGCCGATCAACACCCGCTGGAAGGTCGGCGAGGTCCTCGACGCCGCCTGGCGCTACGCCGGCACCACCGGCCGCCGCGTGTCCATCGAGTACGCGCTGATCAAGGACATCAACGACCAGGCCTGGCGGGCCGACCTGCTCGGCAAGCTCCTCAAGGGGCACTTGGTGCACGTCAACCTCATCCCGCTCAACCCCACCCCGGGGTCCAAGTGGACCGCTTCGCGCCCTGAGGACGAGCGCGAGTTCGTGCGGCGCCTGGAGTCGCACGGGGTGTCCGTCACCGTCCGCGACACCCGTGGCCAGGAGATCGACGGCGCCTGCGGACAGCTCGCCGCCGCCGAGAAGTAACGCCGACATGGGCGAGACCCTCCTGGCCTTCGTGGTCGCCACGGCGGGCGGGTTGGTCCCGATCCTCAACATCGAGGTGTACCTGCTGGGCGCCGTCGCCACCTTGGACGACGGCGCCCTCGTCGCGATGGCGGTGGCCGCCGCGGTGGGGCAGACCCTCGGCAAGATCCCCTACTACTACGTGGGCAAGGGGACGATCACCGCGCCCTGGCTCAAACGCAAGGCCGCCACCCCGGGCAAATGGGCGACGCGGATGGCCGGCTGGCGGACCAAGGCCGAGGACCGCCCGGTCTGGGGCGCCGGGCTGCTGGCCTTGAGCTCCTTCGCGAGCGTCCCGCCGTTCATGGTGGTCTCGGTGCTCGCCGGGGTGGTCCGGATGAACCTCGTCCTGTTCTGCGTGGTCACCTTCGTCACCCGCCTGGCCCGCTTCCTCATCGTGGTCCTGGCCCCCGCCTGGGCCCTGAGCCACCTGCCGGGCTGACCCGCCGGCCCGGGGCCGGTCAGAGCGCGTGGTCGGCGAGGCGGACGAACGCCTCGATCACCCGAGGGCCGTGGATCAGCTCGGCGTCGTTGTGGCCGGCCCTGGACAGGACCTCCTCCTCGAACAGGTTCGCGCTCGCCTCCGCCACCGCGTGGCTCTGTTCGGCCGGAACGATCGCGTCGACGTCCCCGATCATCACACTCGTGGGGACCTCCATCCGCGCCACCTGCTCCGCCACCGGATAGCGGTCCCACAACATCAGTCGCACCGGCAGGAACGGGTAGAGGTGGGCGCCCAGATCGGCCAGGGAACTGAACGGCGAGCGTAGGAACAGCGCCGCGGGCGGGCGTTCGACCGCCAGGCCGGTGGCCACGGCCGCGCCCAGGCTCTCCCCGAAGTAGAGCGTGCGGTCGGCGGCGAACCCTCGTTCGGCCAGGTGGTCGGCGGCGGCCCGGGCGTCGGCGAGCAACCCTTCCTCGGAGGGGGAGCCCTCGTTGCCGCCGTAGCCGCGGTAGTCGAACAGCAGCACCGAGAACCCTTCCGCCGACAGTGCCCGGGCCAGGGGCGCCCGGCTCTCGCGGTTGCCCGCGTTGCCGTTGGTCACCAGCACGGCGGCCTCGCGATCCTCACCTCGGGGCGGGACGAACCAGCCGCCGAGTTCGAGGCCGTCCTCGGTGTCGAGCCGCACGTCCTCGGCGCCCTCGATCACCTCCGAAGCGGCCGGGGGTTCGCCGATGAGGGGCACGTAGATCACCGATCGCTGCATCACCCACATGAGGCCCACCAGAACCACGAGTACGAGGGCCACCACGGCGACCACGATCAAGAGGCGTCTCCTTCGAGGTGCGGGAGATGGGGCGTCGGTGCCGGTCACGGCGGTTCCTTCCGGGGAAGTGCGGGGTCCTCGTCGTGCGGGATACCCGTTGCCCGGCGGAACATCCCTGAGGTTTGCGTTGCAAACCGAACCTTCTCCGCGTACGGTCGAAGAAAGGTTTGCGGTACAAACCGGAGGTTCGAATGAACACCCCTCACGACATCGATCGCCTGGAGAGGATCCGCGCGGTCACCTCTGACTTCAGCGGTTACCAAGGGCTGTACACGGCTCTTCTGGGCCTGTTGGGGCTCTGGGCGGCCTTCGTTCCGCTCTCGGGGAGCGGCCCGTGGGCGGAGCTGTTCCCGGTCGGGATGCTCCTGATCGCCGGCCTGTTCATCGTCACCCAGCGCTACTACCGGCGTCGGTTCGGGAAGGTGCGCCCCCGCTGGACCACGAAGCGCGTCCTGTGGGTCGTGCTGCTGCCGATCGCGCTGGTCTGCGGCTATATCGCTCTGATGAGCGTGACCAACGTGCTGGGCGTCCAGGGCGGGTGGGTCTTCGGCGTCTTCGTCGGCGTCTGCCTGGTCGCGGTCGGTTGCTCCTACCCGCGCGACCGTTGGCACTACCTGGCCGGCGCCGTACTCGTGCTGGCTTTCAGCCTGCTCCCGCTGGGGGCGATCACGCCTTCGGGTGTCCATCCGGTCGAGTGGGAGTACCCGGTGATGGTTCCCTTGGTGGCCGGGCTCGTCTTCGTGGTGAACGGGCTGCTGGACCACCGTACGCTGGTGCGGACCCTCACTCCGGTGAGCGAGAACGGGACGGACTGACCATGGGCACGCCCTTCGAGGACATGGCGGAGATCGACCGCCTGGTGCACGAACCCTCGCGCCTGGCGATCACCAGCGCGCTGCTGTCCTGTGAGTACGCGGACTTCCTCTTCCTCCAGCGCATCACCGGACTGTCCAAGGGCAACCTCTCCAGCCACCTGTCCAAGCTGGAGAGGGGCGGCATCGTCACCGTCACCAAGAGCACCGGTGGCCGCCCCCGCACCACCATCGGTCTCACCCCCATGGGGCGGGACACCGTCGCCCAGCACTGGGAGCGGCTGACCCGGCTGCGCGACGCCGCGCGCGAGTGGACCGCCCCCGGGGAGTGAACCCCGAAGGCGGTCCGGCCCGGGGCCCGTCAGGCGGTGACCAGGTCGCGGTCGCGGAACCCGGACAGGGACAGCGCGCCGGCCAGCAGCACCGCGCCCAGGTAGAGCAGGAACGGCGCCGTCTCGAACGCCTCCATCGGCGGCCTGGCGAGGATCTCGAAGGCGCTCAGGTTCATGAACTCCTCGGGGAACTCGAACAGTCCGCCCAGCATCGTGGCCACCAGGCTGTACCCGAACCACAGCCAGATCAGCGGCAGCAGTCGTGGCGCGATCCCCAACAGCAGCGCGGCCAGTGCTCCGAACACCAACGCGGCGGGCAACTGCGAGAGCGATGACTCCACCGTCCGCCACGTCCACCCGGCGTCTTCCAATGCCACCGAGGCGCCCAGACCCAGCCCCAGCCCGCCGGACACCAGGATGAGCGCCGTGGCCAGTGCCGCCACGGCCAGGGCCGAACCGAACCAGTGCACCCGGCCCACCGCGGTGGACAGCAGTAGCTCCGCGCGGCCGGCGTTCTCCTCCGACCACGCCCGCAGCACCGACAGCGTCCCGTACGCCGAGGCGGCCATGACGACGTAGGTGGTCAGTACCGCGAGGAACCCGTCGACCAGGTCGTCGGCGTCGCCGCCCAGGATCGCCGCCAGTTCGGGCGCGGAATCCAGCATCTCCGCGACCTCGGTGGTCAGGGAACCGAAGGCGTACCCGAAGGCGAGCACCGCCACCGCCCACGCGACGATCGCGCCACGCTGTTGGTTCAGGTGCAGGGTGAACACCCCGCGCAGCAGCCTTCCGGCGCCGGCCGGTCCGGGCCGGGCGGCGACCAGACCGGCGCCCACGTCGCGGCGGCGCGCCAGCGCGTAGGTCACCACGAACAGCACCAGGACGCACACCCCGTACAGGGCGAGCGGCTCCCACCGAAGGTCGTCGAAGGGTCGGGCCTGCTGTAGCCACGCGAACGGCGACAGCCAGGACCAGACGTTGCCGCCCTGCTCGGCGATGTCGCCCACCACTCGGAACATGAACAGCAGGCCGATGACCAGGAAGGCGAGCCCGGCGGCGGAGCGGCCGTGTTCGGACACCTGTGCGCACACCGCCGCGATCGCCCCGAAGGAGATCCCGGCCAGGGCGAGCCCGAGCCCGTAGGCGATCGAGTCCGGCACCGGCAGGTCGAAGGCCACCATGGAGGCCGCGATCAGCCCTCCGATGAGCAGGTGGGCCAGTGCCAGGGTGATCAGGGCCGCCGCGGTCTGCGCGCTCGCCCCCAACACTCCGGCGCGCAGCAGCTCGGCGCGGCCGCTCTCCTCCTCGGCCCGGGTGTGCCGGACCATGTGCAGGACGCTCATCACCGCCATCGCCATGAGCAGGCTCATGGTCATCTCGTTGACCAGCATCGGGCCGAGCGTGTAGTCGTCGAGGCCGTACCCGGGGCCGCCGAACACGATCCCGGTGGGAGAGTCCATCAGCGCGGCCCGCGCCTGGCGTTCGGCCGGATCGGAGAACATCTCGTCGAGGGTGGGGACGCTGACGGCGGTCAGCCCGGCCAGGACCACGACCCAGATCGCCAGACGCAGTCGGTCACGGAACAGGGCGAACCGGATCAGCGTGCCGGTTCCGGTGAATGCGCTCATGACCGCTTCCCCTTGTTCCCGGCACCGTCGACGGTGGTGAGTTCGTCGCCGTAGTGGCGCAGGAACAGCTCCTCCAGGGACGGCGGGTTGCTCACCAGGGAACGCACGCCCAGCGCGGTGAGCTCGTGCAGCACCGTGCCCATGTGGTCGTGTTCCACCGCGAAGGTCACCGTGGCGCCGTCGATGGTCAGGTCGTGCACACCGGCCAGGTCCTTGAGCGCGGTCGCGTCCGCGTCCACTTCGGCCCGCACCGTCGAACGGGTCAGGTGGCGCAGGTCGGACAGGGTCCCCGATTCCACGGTTCGGCCGCCGCGGATGATGGTGACCGTGTCGCAGAGCTTCTCCACCTCGGAGAGGATGTGGCTGGACAGCAGGACCGTGCGACCGGCCTCCTTGACCTCTCGCACGCAGTCGGTGAACACCGCCTCCATGAGCGGGTCCAGGCCCGAGGTGGGCTCGTCCAGGATCAGGAGCTCCGCCGTGGAGGCCAGCGCCGCCACCAGCGCCACCTTCTGCCGGTTGCCCTTGGAGTAGGTGCGCGCCTTCTTCGTGGGGTCCAGTTCGAAGCGTTCCAGGAACTCCCGTCGGCGTCGGGCGTCGAGTCCGCCGCGCAGCCGCCCCAGCAGGTCGATGGCCTGGCCGCCGGTGAGGTCGGGCCACAGCGACACGTCACCGGGAACGTAGGCCAGACGCCGGTGCAGGGTGACGGCCTCCTTCCACGGGTCGCCGCCGAGCAGGCGCACGCTGCCGGAGTCGGCGCGCAGCAGCCCGAGCAGGACACGGATGGTGGTGGACTTGCCGGACCCGTTGGGGCCGAGGAACCCGGTGACCTCTCCGGTGCGGACGGTCAGGTCCAGTTCGTCGAGGGCCTTGAATCGGCCGAAGGACTTGTCGAGGCCGCTGACCTCGATGGCGTTCCGTGGTGACATGGGCTGCTCCGATCCGGTTCGGTGCTCGGTTCTCAGTGCTCGGTGTCCGGCGGCGGTTGCGGGGTCCGCTCCGCCGGTTCTTCGGACGGGTCGTCGCGGTGGGCGACGAGGGCGTCCAGGAAGGTGCTGTTCAGCAGCAGCCCTTCGGTGTACAGCTCCAGGGCCGGGAGCATGTAGGCGTCGATCCACTCGTGCAGGACGGTGGACGGCTCGGGGTCGGAGCCCGGAGGGCGCATCGTCGTGTGCAGCATCAGGGAACCCAGCGCCATGGAGACGGCGTAGCGGGCCCGGGCCGCCGGGTCGCGGCTGGGCTTGATCGTGCCCGCGCGTTCGCCGTCGGCCAAGTAGACCTCCACGTCCTGGACCATGCGCTCGAACAGGGACGAGGCGACCTGCCCACCCGACTGGAGTGAGCGCATCAGGTAACCGAAGATCTCCGAGTAGCCGTCCACTTCGGCCAACTGTTCGAGGAAGGTGGCCGCCGACATCCGCTTGATGCTTTCGCTCTTGGTGTTCGCGGTGAGTCGGAGGACGTGCTCGTCGCAGGCCGCGCGCAGTTTCTCCTTGCTGCCGAAGTGGTGGATGACCAGACCGGGGGAGACCCCCGCCTCCTCGGCGATGGCGCGTACGGAGACACCGAAGCCGTCCCGGCCGAAGCGGGTCAGGGCCGCGTCGCGGATGCGGGCTCGGGCGGTGAGGTCGTCTCGCTGTGCTGAACTCATGTTCAATACATTAAACGCTTGTTCAGTCTGCCGGCAAGGGGGTCTCCCGCTCCGGGCGTACACTCGGGGCACGTTCGGGGCGGCCGACCGGGCCGTGCCTCTAAGGCAGAAGGGGGAGGTCCGATGGTCCAGGTCGCGGTCGCCCAGTTCGCACCGGGTCGGGACAAGGCCGAGAACCGGCGTTCGGTGGCGGAGCTGGCCGCGCGCGCCGCCGTCGCCGGAGCGCGGGTCGTCCTGTTGCCCGAGTACACGATGTTCACCGCGTCGCGCACCGACCATCGTTACGTCGAGGCCGCCGAACCGTTGGACGGCCCCTTCCTCTCCGCCGCGGCGAACACCGCCCGCCGCGAGGACGTGTACCTGGTGCTGGGGGTCAACGAGTCCCACGGTGAGGGCGCCTCGCACTTCACCAACACCCTGGTGGCGCTCTCGCCGGAGGGCGAGCGAGTGGCGCTCTACCGCAAGATCCACCTGTACGACGCGTTCGGGGTCAAGGAATCCGAGGTGGTCGCCCCCGGGCCGATCGAGGCTCCGGAGACCTTCGCCGTGGACGGCGTCGTCTTCGGCCTTCAGACCTGCTACGACCTGCGCTTCCCGGAGGTGACGCGGCGGATCGCCGATGCCGGGGCGCACGTGGTGCTGCTGGCGGCGCAGTGGGTTCCGGGGCCGCTCAAAGAGGACCACTGGCGCACCCTGGCGCGCGCCCGGGCCATCGAGAACACCGTCTACGTCGCCGCCTCGGGGCAGTCCGCGCCCACGGGCGCGGGCAACAGCATGGTGATCGACCCGATGGGGACCGCGCTGGCTTCACTGGGGGAGCAGGCCTTCGAGGTCGCCACCGCCCGGGTTTCGGCCGAGCGCGTGGAATCGGTCCGTGTCACCAATCCGGCGCTGGCGATGCGCCGATTCTCGGTGTCTGCGCGCGAGCAGGCCTAAGAAGCCCATCGAGCTGAACCGTACATTCCGGGCAGAGTGTATGAATATACAGCTCTCGCCCGAGGGCTTCACAGGGTTAGTCACTTAGGGTTATGATTTACCTGCACGGAGTGATTTAGATCGGTCCGGGCCCTTCCGGGCACCGCGAGCTTCTGATTCAATTAAGAGCCGGTAACTATCGGCCCGCCAGACTGTCCTAAACCACGGGGGGAGCAAGGACATTGCGCGGAACGAGCACGATGTGCGAACCAGTCATGCAGACCGCCACCGCACCCGAGAGCTACCTTTACGACCCGAACCGGCTGAGTACGGCGCAGTGCATGGGGGATGCCTGCGTCGTCTGCCACACCAAGTGGCCCCGGCCCCGTCGGGCGCTCGGGGAGCTGCCGGACGGGGCCCACGTGTACGGCTGTGACGAGTGCGCGGGGATCATCGGGTACCAACCCGTCCCCGCGGGTAAGCCACTGATCGCCGCACGCTGATCGGTGTCCCGCCCCTCGGGGCGGTGGATGACGGTCGCGCTCCGGGTCCAAGGGGAGAGATAGGACCCGGAGCGCGTCCATCGACGCGCCCGCTTCCATGGGGAGGAGGGGAATTGAACGCGCCTTCTCCAGGATGGTTCTCGTGACATACGTGGCCGCGGGCCACGTCCCGTGTAGGGCGTCGGGGCCAACGATACTCCGTGTTGCCCATCACCGACGGTCAGTGAGAGACATCCATGCCGTATTTCGGTGAACTTCCTCAGCCGTTGGTGGGGAAGCCCAGGTCGACGCCTCCTTCGGGCCTTCGGCTCGGATCGGTCCAACGAGCGGTGACCGCCTTCGTTCGCGTGTAGAAGTGCACACCCTCCGTGCCGTGGGCGTGCGAATCACCGAAGAGCGACTGCTTCCAGCCCCCGAACGAGTAGTACGCCATGGGCACCGGGATGGGCACGTTGATGCCCACCATGCCGACCTCGATCTCGTTCTGGAAGCGCCGCGCGGCGCCGCCGTCGTTGGTGAAGATCGCCGTCCCGTTCCCGTACGGGTTGCCGTTGACGAGCTCGACGGCCTCGTCGTAGTCGGCCACGCGCACGATGCTCAGCACCGGTCCGAAGATCTCCTCGCGGTAGCAGGACATCCGCGGTCCCACGTGGTCCAGCACGGACGGCCCCAGCCAGAAGCCGTTCTCGTCACCGTCCGGAACCGGGTGCGCCCGACCGTCGATCGCCAGGGTCGCACCCTCGCGCACCCCCGACTCCAGGTACGAGGCGACCTTGTCCCGGTGTTCGCGGGTCACCAACGGGCCCATCTCACTGCGCTCGTCGTCGCCGGGACCCACCCGCAGCCGGGCCACACGCTCCCCGATCCGTTCCAGCAGGTCGTCGGCGACCGAGTCCACCACCGCGACCGCGGAGATGGCCATGCACCGTTCGCCCGCCGAACCGAACCCGGCGGAGACCGCCGAGTCCGCCGCCAGGTCCAGGTCGGCGTCGGGCAGCACCACCATGTGGTTCTTCGCCCCGCCCAACGCCTGTACGCGCTTGCCGTGCTCGGCGGCGGTCCGGTAGATGTACCGCGCGATCGGGGTGGAACCCACGAAGCTGACCGCTGCCACGTCCGGGTGCTCCAGGATCGCGTCGACCGCGACCTTGTCACCGTGCACCACGTTGAACACCCCGTCGGGCAGTCCGGCCTCCTTCCACAGCCGGGCGAGGAAACCGGCCGCGGACGGGTCCTTCTCGCTGGGCTTGAGCACGAAGGTGTTGCCACAGGCGATCGCCACCGGGAACATCCACATCGGCACCATGGCGGGGAAGTTGAACGGGGTGATGCCGCTGACCACGCCCAGGGGTTGCAGGATCGAGTAGGAGTCCACCCCCGTGGACACGTTCTCGGAGTAGCCGCCCTTGAGCAGGTGGGGGATGCCGCAGGCGAAGTCCACGACCTCCAGGCCGCGCGCCACCTCGCCCCGGGCGTCGGAGAACACCTTGCCGTGCTCGGAGCTCACCAGCCGCGCCAGCTCGTCGGCGCCGGCGCTCAACAGTTCGCGGAACCGGAACAGGACCTGGACGCGCTTGGACAGGGAGGTGTCCCGCCAGCCGGGGAACGCCTCCTTGGCGGCCGCGACCGCCGCGTCGACCTCCTCGGGCCCGGCGAAGTCGACGGTGCCGGAGACCCGCCCGGACGCCGGGTCGTAGATGTCCCCGGTCCGCTTCGTGGGACCCTCGTGGGCACCCCCGCCGATCCAGTGGGTGACGTGATCGCTCATGCTTCCTCTTCCTCGTGGGGTGTGTCAGGCCTGGTCGGCGACCGCGCGGACGGCGTCCAGCAGGATGTCGCGTCCCTCGGCGGCCTCCTCGGTGGACAGGTTCATCGGCGGGGCCATCCGCAGCACGTTGCCGTGCACGCCGCCCTTGCCCACCAGTAGCCCGCGCTCACGGGTGGCCTCCAGCACCCGCCCGGCCAGGGCGGAGGAGGGCGCGTCGGTGGCCGGGTCGACCATCTCGATGGCGAACATCAGCCCCTTGCCGCGCACGTCCTTCACGCAGTCGAGTTCGCGCAGGGCCCGCAACCCGTCGATGATGGTGCCGCCCTGCCGCAGCGCGTTGCCCTGGAGGTCGTGTTCGAGCACGTGGTCGAGGGTGGCGCCGGCCGCGGCCATGGACACCGGGTTACCGCCGAAGGTCGCCACGCCCAGTGCCTTGAGCCCGTCCATGAGGTCGCCGCGGGCGACCACGCCGCCCACCGTGAACCCGTTGCCCAGGCCCTTGGCGAACGTCATGGCGTCCGGGGTCATCCCGTGGTTGCCGATCCCGAAGAAGCTCGTGCCGGTCCGCCCCCATCCGGTCTGCACCTCGTCGGAGACGAACAGGATGCCGTGCTCGTCCAGGACCTCCTTGTACGCCGCGTACAGGCCGTCCGGCGGCATCGCGAAACCGCCCACGCCCTGCACGGGTTCGGCGATCAGGCAGGCCACGTTGGGCGCCGTGGTGTCGAGGACCTCGCGCAGGTCCGCCACGCACACGTCGATGTACTCCCGTTCCGACAGGTGTCGGAAGGCGGGGGAGGCGTGGTCGGTGCCGTGCAGGTAGTGCACGTTCAGCGGGGACAGCGAGGAGTTCTTCCACGCCTTGTTGCCGGTGACCGCCACCGTGCCGAAGGAACGGCCGTGGTAGCTGCCGCGCAGGGCCAGGACCTCGTCGCTGCCGCGGGCGTGGGTGGCCAGCAGCAGGGCCGTCTCGTTGGCCTCGGTGCCGGAGTTGGTGAAGAACACCTTGGCGTCGGGGATGCCGGACAGCCGGGCGATCTTCTCGGCCAACTCCACCTGGGATCGGATGAGGTACAGCGTGGACGTGTGCACGACGCCCTTGGCGATCTGGCGTTCGACCGCCTCGCGGACCTCGGGGACGTCGTAGCCGAGCATGTTCGTCACGATGCCGGTGAAGAAGTCCAGGTAGGTACGGCCTTCGGCGTCCGTGACACGGGCGCCCTTACCTCCGACGATCTCCATCGGGGTCTCGTAGTACAGGGGCAACCAGGAGGGCATGACCGCGCGGTGTCGCGCAAGGAGTTCCGACATGCCCTCAGTCTTCCCAGTGCCCGCGGGCTTGACCAGGATCAGCATGTTGACAACATGCTGGTCGGCTTTACATGTTGTAAATCACCCCGGGTGGGACACGACGCCCTAGACTGACCACGTGCTCCCCACCCTCGCCGAAGTACTGAGGCTTCCGGCCTTGCAGCGCGCACGCCCCCGTGTGGTCGCCGGCTCCGAGCACCTGAACGTGCCGGTGCGCTGGGTCCACATCGCCGAGGTCACCGACCTGGCCCACCTGCTGCGCGGCGGCGAGCTCGTACTCAGCACGGGTATCGCCATGCCCGACGACCCAGCCGCGCTGCGCCGCTACATCGAGGACCTCGCCGACGCCGGGGTGAGCGGTATCGCCGTCGAACTCGGCCGCAAATACCACGCCGAACTCCCCAAGGCCTTCATCGACGCCGCGGAGGACGCCCGCATCCCCGTGGTCCTGCTCGACCGGGAGGCGCGGTTCGTCGAGATCACCGAGGCCGTGCACATCCGGGTGGTCAACGAACAGGTGGAGGAGCTGCGCGAGTCCGAGAAACTCCACTCGGTCTTCACCCGTCTGTCCGTCGAGGGCGCCGACGCCGTCCAGATCCTGCGTGAGGTCGGCCGGCTCTCCGGTTGCCCGGTCGTCCTGGAGAACCTCACCCACCAGGTCCTGGCCTGCGACCTCAACGGCGAGGAACCCGGCACCCTGCTCACCTCCTGGGAGAGGCGCTCACGGTCGATCCGCTCGGGCGACCGCACCGTGCACGCGCCCATCACCGGCTGGCTGGTCACCACCGTCGGCGCGCGCGGGCAGGACTGGGGGCGGTTGATCCTCATCGTCGGCGCCACCCCCACCGCCCGTCAGACCATGCTCATCGAACGGGCCGCCACCACCCTGGCCCTGGGACGGCTGCTGGAACGCCAACAGGAGAGCCTGGAACGGCAGACCCATCGCACGATCATCGCGGGCATCATCGACCGTTCCTACTCCGACCCCGAGGAGGCCCTGGTGCGCGCCCGCGCCGTGGGTGTTCCGCTCAACGGGCGTGAACTGGTGGGGCTGGTGTTGCGTCTGCACGAGGGCGGGACCGGGTTGGCCGCGCAGGCCCGCCTGTCCGAGACCGCCGAAGGCGCCGCCCGGGCCTGCCGGGAACTGCGGCTGCCCGCGCTGGTGGGGTCCCTGGACGACCTGCGGGTGGGGATCCTCTTGGCCCTGCCCTCCGGGCAACGGCTGGACACCACCCTGAGCCGGCTGGCCGACCGGGTGCACGCCAGACTGGGCGACGCCGCGGTGCTGGCGGTGGGGTCGGAGACCGACGACATCCGTGCCGTGCGCCGGTCCTTCCTGGAGGCCCGTCAGGTCGGTGACGTGGCCCTCAAACAGAGCGAACGGCGCCCCTACCACCGGCTGCCCGACCTGCACCTGCGCGGGCTGCTGCACCTGTTCCGCGACGACGAGCGCCTACAGACCTACGTGGAACGTGAGCTGGGTGCGTTGCTGGACCACGACGCCCGCCGCGGCGGCGATCTGACCGACATGCTCCGCCACTACCTCGGAGCGGGCCGCAACAAGGCGTTGGCGGCGAGCCGGGCACACCTGTCCCGACCGGCGTTCTACGAGCGGTTGCGGCGGATCTCCTCGGTGTTGGACATCGACCTGGAGTCGGTGGAGACGTGTCTGTCGTTGCACGTGGCCCTGCTGTCCCTGGACTCGGTCCGAGACCAGGCCTGACCGGCCCCGAATTCGGCGGTGCGCGGATGTGCGCCCCGTGCGCGTGCAGTACCTTGGAATCCGTTGTTTCGCCCCGATGGAAATGTCTTTTTCCATGGTCGAACCGATGGGAAACCGTGGTAACCGCACCCGGTTCCGTGGAGAGTACGTGGAGGACCCTGTGACCGAACAAGCCGAACCCGGCCCCGTCCGGCGAGTCAACGGGGTGGCGTTGGACGAGACCGCCAAGCGCATCATCGAGGTCCTGCAAGAGGATGGGCGCTTGTCCTACGCCGCCATCGGCAAGACCGTCGGCCTGTCCGAGGCCGCCGTGCGCCAACGCGTCCAACGGCTACTGGAGGCGGGCGTGGTCCAGGTCGTCGGCGTCACCGACCCCATGACGCTGGGCTTCAACCGGCAGGCGATGATCGGGGTGCGCACCACCGGCGAACTCAACGCGGCGGCCGACGCCGTCTCCGACCTGCCCGGAGTGGAGTACGTGGTGATCACCGCGGGTTCCTTCGACCTCCTGGTCGAGGTGGTGGCCGAGGACGACGACAAGCTGCTGGCGATCCTCGCCGACATTCGCGCCATCGACTCGGTGGAGACCACCGAGACCTTCCTCTACCTCAAACTGCGCAAGCAGACCTACGCCTGGGGCACCCGCTGACGGGCGACCACCGGGCGCAGGTCCGCGAACCCGGGACGCCGAGCGCCTACAGAGCGGCGAGGGCCTCCTCCAGCAGGTCCAGGCCCTCGTGGAGCAGGTCGTCACCGATGACCAGGGGCGGCAGCATCCGGATCACGTTGCCGTAGGTGCCGGCGCTCAGCAGCACCAGGCCACGGGCGTGGCAGTGCTTCAGCACCCGCGCCACCGCCTCCGGGTTCGGCTCCTTGCCGTCCTTGACCAGCTCGACCGCGATCATCGCGCCGCGCCCGCGCACGTCGCCCACCACGTCGAACTTCTGCGCGAGGGTGTTCAGCCGGCCCAGCATCAGCTCACCGATCTCACGAGCGCGCCCCACCAGGTCACCGGACTCGATCGCGTCCAAGGAGGCGAGGGCGGCCGCGCACGCCGCGGGGTTGCCGCCGTAGGTGCCGCCCAGGCCGCCGCCGTGCACGGCGTCCATCAGCTCGGCGCGGCCGGTCACCGCGGCCAGCGGCAGCCCGCCCGCGATGCCCTTGGCGGTCGCGATCAGGTCCGGGACGATCCCCTCGTGCTCAGAGGCGAACATGTGCCCGGTGCGCGCGAAACCGGTCTGCACCTCGTCGGCCACGAACACGATCCCGTTGGCGCGGCAGTACTCCACCAACGCCGGCAGGAATCCGGGCGCCGGCTCGATGAACCCGCCCTCGCCCTGGATCGGCTCGATGACCATGGCGGCCACGTTCTCGGCACCGATCTGCTTGCTGATCTGGTCGATCGTCGCGGCGGCCGCCTCGGGGCCGCAGTTCTCCGGGCCCGTCGGCCAACGGTAGGCGTACGCCATGGGCATCCGGTGGATCTCGCCGGCGAACGGGCCGAACCCGTGCTTGTACGGCATGTTCTTGGCGGTCAGGCCCATGGTGAGGTTGGTGCGACCGTGGTAGGCGTGGTCGAACACCACGACGGCCTGCCGTCCGGTGGCGCTGCGCGCGACCTTCACGGCGTTCTCCACCGCCTCGGCGCCCGAGTTCAGCAGTAGTGACCGCTTCTCGTGGTCGCCCGGGGTGACCCGGTTGAGGGCCTCGCACACGTCCACGTAGGCCTCGTAGGGGTTGACCATGAAGCAGGTGTGGGTGAACCGGCTCATCTGTTCCGCGGCCCGCTCGACCACGCGCGGGTCCGCGTTGCCGACGTTGGTCACGGCGATGCCCGAACCGAAGTCGATGAGCGCGTTGCCGTCGACGTCCTCGACGATCCCACCGCCCGCGCGCTTCACGTACACGGGCAGCACGCTGCCCACGCCCTGCGCGACGGCGGCACTGCGACGCTCCTGGATGGCGCGGGACTCGGGGCCGGGGATCTCGGTGACGATCCGGCGGGACTGGACGACCTCGGTCGTGGCCATACGGCTGCCTCCTTGCGGGGGTCGGTTCTACGGGGTGGGCCCCCGGTGACTCGCCTGACATTAGGCCGCGTGGAACCCGACACACATGGACACAGTGGATAATCGAAGCAGCGCCCTGTGCCATTGCGGCGGGGTGCGGACCGACGGGGCGGTCGAACGAGGGGAAGGGCCGATGCCACCGACGCTGGGTGCTCTGCTGCGCACACCCAAACTGCGACTGCGCCTGCTCACCGGGCAGGAGGAACTGCACCGCCGAGTGGAGTGGGTCGCGGTCAGCGAACTCACCGACCCCACCCCGTATCTGGCCGGGGGCGAGTTGGTGCTCACCACCGGGGTGCGCTGGGCCGAGGACCCACCGGACCTGCGCGCCTACGTGCGCCGTCTGGCCGAGCGCGACATCGCCGGGCTGGGGTTCGGCGCCGCCGTCGTCTTCGATCGCACCCCCGACGAACTGCGCGCGGCCGCCGAGGAGTTCGGGGTGAACCTGGTGGAGGTGGACCGAGAGACCCCCTTCATCGCGGTGGGCAAGGAGGTCTCGCGGCTGTTGGCCCAGGAGCAGTACGAAGGGCTGACCCGGGCCTTCTCCGCCCAGCGTGAACTCACCCGGGCCGTGCTGCGCGGCGCGGGCGCCGTCGTCGACCGGTTGGCCCGCGAACTCGACGGGTGGGTGCTGTTGCTGGAACCCGACGGTACGGTCCGCCACGCGGCCCCCGCCGAAGCCGCCGAGCACGCCCACCGGCTGGCCGCCGAGTTGCCCCGACTGCGCGGGGCCGGACCACGGGCCGGTGCCTCGATGGTCTCCGGTGACGAGCACGTGGCCTTGCAGTCCCTGGCGATCGGCCGCCGAGTACGCGGTTTCCTCGCCGTGGGCGCCCGGAAGGGGTTCGGTTCCCACGACCGCACCCTGGTCAACGCCGCGGTATCGCTGTTGTCCCTTGAGTTGGAGCGCCCGACCGCCGAGGGCGGGTCCGGGATCGCGCCCGGGGTGTTGGCGGCGCTGTTCGACGGGGCCCTGTCTCCGGACCATCCGGGCGCGGCGGCCCTGCGCCGAGCCCTGCCCACCGAACCGGTGGTGGTGGCCGCCGTGTCGGGGCCGGTACCGGAGGGCCCGCTCCCGGACGGGTGGCTGGCCACCGACGCCGCCGACGTGCCCTCCGCCGGGCCGGCCGGAACACTGCTGCTGACCTCGGCCGACCGTGTCGACCGGTCGCCCGAGGTGTTCGACGAGCTCTTCGAGGGGGCCGTGGGGCTGAGCGAACCGGTGGGTCACACCGAGTTGGCCGTGGCCCGAGCCCAGGCGGAGCGGGCCCTGACGGTGGCGATGGACGAGGGACGCGGGTCGGTGCGGTCGGGGGACCTTCCCGGCGGTCTCCTGGGGCTGCTGGAGACCCCCGTCGGGGCCCGACTGGCCGACGAGCTCCTGGCCCCCATCGACCGGCAGCGCAACGCCGCCGAACTGCTCGCCTCGCTCCGTGCCTACCTGGCCGCTTCGGGCCGCTGGGACGCGGCGGCCGAACGTCTGGGGGTGCACCGGCACACCCTGCGTTACCGGATGAAACGCATCCGGGAACTGCTCCCGGGCGACCTCGACGACCCCGATCACCGCACGGAACTGTGGATCTCCCTCCGCGTTCGCGAAGGGCGCGACCACCCCTGAGCGCCCCGCGCGTCACCCTGGGTGAAAGTCGAGGCGGGTTCGATCATTCCGTGGGTGGACGCGCGCGGAATGCACCACAATGGGATCTGATAGCGGGGAGTAATCATCTGATCACTAATTGATCGGATGGTCAGGGGGACGCTGTGAGATCACTGCGAGACGAGGCACGGAGCGGGCAGGCCGGTGCCCACACCGCCGTGGGCGGGACGGTCGGCGACGCGGGTAGTGAGAGCGTCGGGGTCGGAACGGCCTCGCTGCGTTGGAAGCCCCCCGTCGACCAGGGCGAGGTCCGCTCGTTCCTGGCCTACCTGCGTTCCTGTCTGCACCGTGAGGCCGTCCACGGCCACATCGTGTACGCCGAACACCTGGAATCCGACACCTGCTCCTGCCTGCCGGCCGGGCCGGAACTGCTCTTCAGCGGGGCGAGGGACACCCTGCCCCTGCACGACGAGAGCGCCCGCGTCATGCGGCTCGCCGGCCGCTACGGTCAGGCCCTGCGCTATGGCTATCCCCTCGTGGTCCTGCCCGGCGAACCCGAGGACGAGGCCGACACACGGGTGACGTTGCCGCTGCTCACCGTGGACGTCCGGGTCGTCGACGAGTACGAGTCCAGGGGAGCGGGGGAGCGGATCGGGGTCGGCGACGCGCCCCTGGTCCGGGCGATCGGCCCACCCGACGTCAACATCGCCTTGCTGGCCCGCCTGGGCATCACCGACCCCGAGGACCTCTTCGAGCTGCGCACCAGGTTGCGCGCCGGGGCGCCCGACGAGGTCCACCGGCCGGCCGCCGTCGCCGACCTGGCCGCGAAGGTACGCACCCTGCTCACCCGCCTGGAGATCGAGCGTGTCGACGACATCGCCCCGCTCGGAACCCGCGGCCTGCCCCGTGCCCTGAACGTCGGCGCGCACAACACCGCGGTGCTCTTCCGTGCCGGACCCGGCGGACGACCCGAGACCGAGGAACCCGAACCCGGCAGTGTCGAGGGCCTCCTGGCCGACCTCGACCCCACCGACCGGGACGGCCTGGACCCCGACGCCATCGGCGGCACCGCCCTGGAGTCCCTCCTCGGCGCCCGTCCCCTGGGCGGGGACACCACCCGTCAGCAGGGAGCGGAATCGGGCCGGCCGGCCCGGAGCCGACGGCGCCGCGCCGGTGGACGGCGTGCCCACGGCACCATGGAGGCCGCCCCTTCCACCATGCCCGTCCCGGTCTCGGCCACCGCCCTGTCCCAGCCCCAGTACGAGGTGCTGCGGTCGGCCATGCGGGAACAACTCACCGTGGTCGCCGCCCCACCCGGCGGTGGCGCGCACGACCTCGTGGACGCCATGGTCCGTACCGCCGTCACCGCGGGACAGCGCGTCCTGGTGTGCGCACGCACCGAGGCGGACGTCGAGACGATCCTGCGCCGGGCCGACACCGACCCCGGCCACCCCGTCGTCCGGGCGGGCGACCCCGGCCGCCGCACCGCCGAGGTGCGCCTGCTCACTCGCGTCCTGGGACAGCACACCGGGGCCATCCCCGTCACCATGACCCCCGATGATGACGACCCGGACCGCTCCGACGACCTCACCGACGCCTGGGCCCGGGTCCGCCGGGTGTGGGAGGCCATGGACACCATGGCCTCCGGAGGCCATGCCCTCGCCCACCTGGCCGAGGAACGCGGTCGCAGCATCGCCCGCGGCTGGGACCCCGACACCCTCTTCACCCCTGAACGCGGCGGCCCCGAGTACTGGCTGCACCGCGCCCAACGCGCGGCCGCCGGTGGCCTGGGCGGCCTGTCCCACCGCGCCGCCGTCCGCCGCGAACTCGGCGTGACCACCGACCCCGACAGCCTGGCCAGACTGTGCGCCGTGGCTCGTCTGGAGAGCGACTGGCGTGAGGCCGTGGACCGCCGCACCCGCAGCGCACCCCTGGCCGAACTCACCGATGACCTGCTCCGCGCCCTCGACGACCACCGGCGCGCCGGGGCGCAGCGCCTCACCACGGTCACCGAACCCCGACTCTGGCGCGGCCGCGCCGCCATCGAGAACCGTTTGGAGACCCTCAACTGGCAGCACGGCGGCGGCCGGACCGGACTCACCGGGCTCCTCGACACCCTGCCCGCCTGGGTCTGCCGCACCGACCAGGTCCGCGCCCTGCCCCCGCACGCCGGACTGTTCGACCTGGTGGTCGTGGTGGGCGCCGAACGAACCCGGGTCGGCGAACTCCTGCCCGTCCTCTACCGTGCCGACCGCGCCCTCGTGGTCGGTGACCCAGCGCACCCCGGGCCGCTCACCGTCCTGGAACCCGAGGAGGAACGTCGCGCCCTGGCCACGGCCGGACTCGTTCCCGACCTCCTCGACGACCGTGCCCTGCGCCATGGTGCGGGCTCGGCCCTGCGCGCCGCCTACAAGGCGGCCCCGCCCATGCTCTGGCTGGACGAGCACCGGGGCGCCCCCGAGCCCCTGGCCACCGCGGCCTCCCGGTACTGCTACGGCGGGCGGGTCTCGGTGACCACCGAACCCGACCCGGCGAGCGGCCCCCTCTTCGACTGGCGTGACGTCGGCGGCGAGTGCGAGGCCGCGCCGGGATCCTCCTACATCAATCGCGACGAGGCCTACCGGGTCGCGGTGGTGGTGGACGAACTCGACCAGGAACTCCCCGAGGGGCACACCCTGGCGGTGGTCGCGCCCCTGCAACCCCAGGTGGCGTTGGTCCGCCGACTGCTGCGCCAACGCGTCCTGCTCCACCGGGTGCGGGTCGGTGGCCCGGACCTGCTCACCGAGGACGCCGGGACGACCGACGTCACCGTGCTCTCCCCGATGCTCTCCACGGGGGCGCCCGCCATCGCCGAACGGCGGGTGCGCCGGATGAGCCACCTGTGGGCGACGGTCCTCACCCGGACCCGGCGTCGGCTCGTGGTGGTGGGCGACCGATCCCATTGGGCCGAGGGCGACGGTCCCCTCGCCGACCTGATCACCGGGTCCGCGGCCACCGACACCGTCGCCACCCCGGCGGACCCGGCCGGCAGCGCCTTGGTGGACGCCCTGCGCGCCGTCGGCACCGACGTCACCGTCGGACCGCGCATGCACGGTCGGACCGCCGACCTGCTCGTCCGGTACGGGGCTCGCCGGGTCGTGCTCCTGCTCGACCGCGAACCCGACGGGCCCGCCCTGCGCCGACTCCTGTCCCGCGGTGAGGCCCTCAACCGGGCCACCGACGACCTCGTCGTGGTCGTCCCGGCCTGGCGCTGCCTGGCCGACCCGCGCGCCCTGGTCGAGGAGATCCTCTCCGCCTGCTGACCCCGCTCTCCGCCGACCCGACCCCGGTCGGCCCCGACCTCCGGGCCGCCTATTCTGAGAGGCCACGCGCATGCCCGGAACACCCTGGTTCGCCTGACAGACCAGGCGGTGCCGCGGGCGAGGAAGGGGAGGCTCGGGTGCCCGAGGGACACACACTGCACCGGTTGGCGACGCACTTCGACAAGACCTTCGGTGGTGGCGCCGTGCACGCCACCAGCCCCCAGGGTCGGTTCGCGGGCGGGGCCGCCCGCATCGACGGACGGGTCCTGGTCGAGGGCGAGGCCCACGGCAAGCACCTCTTCCTGGGCTTCGATTCCGGGGAATGGCTCCGCGTCCACCTGGGCCTGTACGGCGCCTGGACCTTCGGTGACGTCGATGGCGAACGTCACCTGGGCGCGCCCCGGGCCCCCGGCGCCGAACGGATCGAATTGGAGCGCGACCCCGACGGCTTCGTCGTTCCCCCCGCGCCGGTGGGCGCCGTCCGCGCCCGCCTCGTCAACACCGGCGGCTGGGCCGACCTGCGCGGGCCCTCGGCGTGCGAGGTCATCACCACCGACGAGAAGCACGCCGTCCAGAACCGGCTGGGTCCGGACCCGCTGCGTCCCGACGCCGACCCCGACCTCGCCTGGCACATGGTCTCCCGCTCTCGCACGACCATCGCCGCGCTGTTGATGCGCCAGGACGTCATTGCGGGCGTCGGCAACATCTACCGCGCCGAATCCCTCTTCCGGGCCGGGATCGACCCCCTGACCCCCGGTCGCGACCTGGGGCGGCAGCGGTGGGAGGCCCTGTGGGACGACCTGTCCGTTCTGCTGCGCGACGGGGTGCGGGACGGCTACATCATCACGACCCGGCCCGAGGACCGACCCGACCCCGATGCGCGTCCCGTGCCCCGACCGGACACCCTCTACGTCTGTTACCGGCCCGGCGAACCCTGCCGGGTGTGCTCCTCTCCGATCGCCGCCTCCGAACTGGCCGGGCGCACCCTGTACTGGTGCCCCGGATGCCAGGCCTGAGCCCTCTTCGCCCCCTCCGTCACACCCGTCACACCCGTCACGCTTGGAAAACTCTCTGGACCACGCAGCGTGGTCGTGGGTTACAATCCCCTGTCGGTGACTGAACCGGTTCAGTATCGTGAAACTATGGGGAGGCGGCTTGGGGTCTGTGATGAGGCGCCCGACGATCATGGACATCGCGAAGGCGGCGGGCGTGTCCAAAGGGGCGGTTTCCTACGCCCTCAACGGCCGACCAGGGGTATCCGAGACCACGCGGGAACGGATCCTCTCGATCGCCAGTGACCTTGGTTGGGCCCCCAGCAACCCCGCTCGCGCGCTCGCCCCGGGAGGGCGGGTCGGCGCGATCGGCATGGTGGTGGATCGTCCCGCCCGATCCCTCGGGATCGAACCGTTCTTCATGCAGCTGGTCTCGGGAGTGGAGACCGAACTCGCGGCCGCCGGGATAGACCTGATGCTCCAGGTGGCCGAGAACATCGACTCCGAGCTGGAGGTCTACCGCCGTTGGGCCGCGGAGCGCCGCGTCGACGGCGTCATCATCGTGGACCTGCGGGTGGATGATCCCCGTCCAGAGGCCATGGGCGTCCTGCCGTTGCCCGCGGTGGTCCTGGGCGGGCCGGGCGGTACCGGCGGGCTGCCGTGCCTGTACACCGACGACGGCGCCTCGGTGCGCGAGGTTGTGCACTACCTGGCCGCTCTGGGCCATCGCCGGATCGTTCGGGTGGCCGGCCCCGAGGACTTCGTGCACACCAGAGACCGCACCGCCGGGTTCCAGGAGGCCGCCCGGCACGCCGGCCTGGCGGAGGCGCGCACGGTGCACGCCGACTACACCGGGGAGGCGGGAGGGCGCACCACGCGGCGTCTGCTCGCCGCCGCCGAGCCGCCCACCGCGCTGGTCTACGACAACGACCTGATGGCGTTGGCGGGCCTGGGCGTGGCCTCGGAGATGGGGGTGGACGTGCCCTCACAACTGTCCATCGTGGCCTGGGACGACTCCGCGCTGTGTCGCCTGGTGCGCCCCTCGCTCACCGCCATAAGCCGTGACGTGTTCGGTCACGGTCGCATAGTGGCCGGGATGCTCAACCGCCTCTTGGCGGGGGAGCGCGTCGAGGATCGGGAGACCCCGTTGGGCGAGCTCCAACCCCGGGGGAGCACGGGCCCCTTGACGTCCTGAACCAGCAGGGCGGCCCGACGGCGCGCGCGGAACCGGTTCAGTACCGGTCTCCTCAACGTGTCCTCGGGCCGACATGCCTGTTACAAGCGGATAACACCGAAGTGACAGGGATTGACGGGCTTCGTCCGGGCATGCTGTTGTGGACCTCACTTACCCGGTTCAGTAACGGCCCTTCGCTCTCCCTACTGGGAGCGCTCCCAGCCTTCCTCTCAGGAATCGGCTTCCCCCCTGAAAAGGGCCGACCGGGTCGAAGGAGGAGTCGAGATGAAATCTCTGAGACTTCCCGCCGCCCTTGCGGCCGTGGCGCTCATCGCCACCGGTTGCTCGGACGAAGGCGGGTCGGCGGACGGTGGCAGCTATCCCCGGGAGGAGACCCTGTACACCACGGGTACCGCCTGGGGTCCGCCGACCAGCTGGAACCCCATGATGCGCGGCGGCTACGCCGTCGGAACGATCGGCATGGTCTACGAGTCGCTCTTCCACTACGACCCCGAGTCCGGGGAGTACGTCCCCTGGCTCGCCGAGGGCGACGAGTGGCCCGACGAGCAGACCCACGTCATCAACCTGCGCGAGGGCGTCACCTGGAACGACGGTGAGCCGCTGGTCGCCCAAGACGTCGTCACCACCCTCGAACTGGGCAAGGTGGAGGGCGTCCCCTACAGCACGGTCTGGGACTACGTCGAGTCCGTCGAGGCCACCGACGAGCAGACCGTCACGGTGAGCTTCTCCGAGCCCCGCGCTCAGGAGTGGATGAACTGGGCCTACTCCAACCCGATCGTCCCGGACCACATCTGGGCCGACATGGAGGAGACCCAGATCGCCGAGGGCGCCAACGAGGAGCCGGTCGGCACCGGACCCTACGGCTACGAGTCGCACGACGACGAGCGCATGATCTGGGAGCGCAACGACGACTGGTGGGGCATCGACGCGCTCGACCTCACCATGGACGCCCGCTACGTCGTCGACATCGTCAACGCCTCCAACGACGTCACCCTGGGCATGCTCACCCAGGGCGAGGTCGACGTGTCCAACAACTTCCTGCCCGGCATCGACCAGGTGTTGGAGAGCAACGAGCTGATCACCAGCTACTACGACGGTCCGCCCTACATGCGCAGCGCCAACACCGCGTGGTTGATCCCCAACCACGACGTCGCCCCGCTGGACGACGTGGACTTCCGTCAGGCGCTGGCCCACGCGATCGACATGGACAAGATCATCGACGGCCCCTACTCCAACCTGGTCGAGGCCGCCAGCCCCACCGGTCTGCTCCCCGAGTGGGACGACTACATCGACCACGAACTGGTCGAGGAGGAGGGCTACAGCCACGACAAGGACGAGTCCGTGGCCTTCCTGGAGGACGCCGGCTACCTGGACGAGGACGGTGACGGCTTCGTCGAGACCCCCGACGGTGAGCCCATCGCCCTGACCCTGCAGGTCCCCTCCGGCTGGACCGACTGGATGGAGGCCGCGCGCCTCATCGCCCAGGACGCCCAGGCGGTCGGCATCAACATCGAGGCCGAGTTCCCCGACCCCGACCTGGTGGACCAGAACCGCAACAGCGGCGAGTTCGACCTGGTCATCAACAACGCCCGGCAGCTGAGCAACACGCCGTGGACCTACTACGACTACCTCTTCCAGATGCCCGTCCGTGACGAGCAGACGACGGTGAACTTCCACCGTTACGAGAACGAGGAGGCGTGGGACCTCACCCAGCAGCTCGCCGCCGTCCCCGCGGACGACACCGAGGGCATGGCCGAGATGACCTCGCAGATCCAGGAGATCTACCTGGAGGAACTCCCCACCATCCCGCTTTGGTACAACGGCCAGTGGGCGCAGGTCAGCAACGCGAACTGGACCAACTGGCCCAGTGAGGACGGCGACCTGGCCACCCCCGCGGTCCTCTGGGACGGCTGGTACGAGATGGGCTTCATCGAGACCCTCGCGGCGATCGAACCCGCCGAGTAGGCCCCTGGGAGCGCTTCCGCCTTGGGAACGCTCCGTGAACCCGCCCCCGTCGCGGTGCCCCGGCACCCCGACGGGGGTACTCGACCGCCCATCGCCATCACCAGGAGGAACGTGTGTGGCGCTACATCGGACGTAAGTCCTTCGTCTACCTGCTGACGTTCATCGTCGCGGTCACCATCAACTGGATGATCCCCCGCTTCATGCCCGGCGACCCCGTCCGGAGCATGCTCACCCGCGCGGCGATCGACGACCCCGACGCGCTCGCCCGCATGACCGATTACTACAACGAGGTCTTCGGCCTCGACAAGCCCCTGTACGAGCAGTACTTCGCCTTCTGGGCCGGACTCTTCCGGGGTGACCTCGGCGTCAGCGTGATGCTGTACCCGCAGGAGGTCACCGACATCATCCTGCGCGCGGTGCCCTACACGCTCGCGCTGCTGCTCCCCGCCATCCTCCTCAGCTGGATCATCGGCAACCGCTTCGGGGCCTTCGCCGCCCGTAGCAAGATCCTGGACAACACGCTCCTGCCGGTCGGTTACATCCTGACCGCGACCCCGTACATGTGGCTCGCGCTGCTGCTCGCCTGGAGCCTGGGCATCGTCGCCGGGGTCTTCCCCACCTCCGGCGGCTACAGCTTCTCCCTGCGCCCGGAGTTCAGCTGGCTGTTCATCTCCAGCCTGATCACCCACTGGGTGCTGCCGTTCCTGTCCATGTTCATCGTGGCGCTGGGCGGCTGGGCCATCGGTATGCGCAACCTCATCATCTACGAGCTGGAAGCGGACTACTCCAACTACCTCAAGTCCCTGGGCGCGCCCCGGAAACTGATCCGCCGCTACGCGTTCCGCAACGCGATGCTCCCGCAGATCACCGGTCTGGCCGTGCAGCTGGGCACGGTCATCGCCGGTGCCCTGCTCACCGAGATCGTCTTCAACTACCCCGGCCTCGGCAGCCTGATCCTCGATTCCCTGAACAGCCGCGACTTCTTCCTGCTCCAGGGGGTCTTCCTGTTCGTGGTCGTGGGCGTGCTGATCGCCAACTTCATCATCGACATCATCTACGTCCTGGTCGACCCGCGTACGCGCGTGCAGATGACGGGAGGCGCGTCATGACCAACGTTTCCGGAGCGCCGGGGGCGGCCGATTCCGGCACCGCTCCCGAACCGGTCGCCGAGCGCAAGGTCTCCGAGACCCTGCACTTCGCCCGGCGCAACCCCAAGCTCCTCATCGGGCTGAGCATCGTGCTCGGCTTCCTGGTACTCGGCCTCGTCGGGCCCCTGTTCATCGACCACGACCCCAACGAGTACGTCGGTCCGCAGACGCAGTCGCCCAACGGCGAGTACTGGTTCGGCACCACCACGTTCGGTCAGGACGTGTGGGCCCAGTTCGTCTACGGCGTGCGTTCGACCTTCATCATCGGCTTCCTCGGCGGTGGCATCGCCTTCATCCTGGGCACCACGGTCGGATTCGTCGCCGGGTACAAGGGCGGGATCATCGACGAGATCCTCAACATGATCACCAACGTCGTGCTGGTGCTGCCCGCCCTGGTCGTGCTGATCGTGGCCGTGGCCTACCTGGACGTCAAGGGTCTCTTCGTGCAGGGCCTGTTCATCGGCCTGACCTCCTGGCCCTGGGCCGCGCGAGCGGTCCGCTCCCAGGCCCTGACCCTGGCCAACCGCGACTACGTGGACCTGGCCCGGCTCAGCGGACGGCGCACCTGGCGGATCATCACCTCCGAGATGGCGCCCAACATGAGCTCCTACCTGGTGATGTCGTTCATCCTCATGTTCGGTGGGGCCGTCCTCATCGCCGCCGGACTCGACTTCATCGGCCTGGGCCCCTCCAACGGGGTCTCCCTCGGCATGATGCTGGAGAGCGCCATGCAGTGGAGCGCCCTACAGCTCGGCATGTGGTGGTGGTTCCTCCCGCCGGGTGCCGGGATCACCGCGATCGTCGGTTCGATGTACATCCTCAACGTCGGGTTGGACGAGGTCTTCAACCCCAAGCTGCGGGAGCTGTGATGACACTCCGCGTCAACGACCTGAAGGTCTACTACCAAACCCTGCGCGGGGACGTCCACGCCCTCGACGGGGTGAGCTTCGACCTCGCCGACGGGGAGATCATGGGCCTGGCCGGTGAGTCCGGCTGTGGCAAGACCACCCTCGGCAAGAGCCTGATCCGGCTGGACAACCGGATGCGGCACATCGACGGCACCGTCGAGCTGGACGGCGAGAAGCTGCCCATCTCCGACGACGACGCCATGAACCGCTACCGGTACCACGAGATCTCGCTCATCCCGCAGTACGCGATGAGCGCCCTCAACCCCACCCGCAAGATCGGGCGGATGATCAACGAACTCCTGAAGGCCCGAGGGGTGAAGCCGGCCACGATCGCCGACGAGCTGCGTCGCCGCCTCGAACTGGTGGGTCTGGACCCCGAGGTCCTCGACCGGTTCCCCATCGAGCTGTCCGGCGGCATGAAGCAGCGCGTGGTCATGGTGATGTCCACCCTGCTCGACCCGTCCCTGCTCATCGCCGACGAGGCCACCTCGGCCCTGGACGTGTCCACCCAGCGTTCGGTGGTGGAGTCCATGGTGGAGTTCCGTGACCGGGGCTTCATCAAGAGCATGATCTTCGTGACCCACGACATCTCGCTCGTCTACCAGATGGCCGACACGGTCATGGTGATGTACGCGGGACGGGTCGCGGAGAAGGCTCCGGCCGCCACGATCATCAACGACCCGCAGCACCCGTACACCAAGATGCTCATCGGCGCCCTGCCGGAGGTGGGTTCCACCACCGACGAGGGCCGTTTGGAGGGCATCCCGGGCACCCCGCCCGGCCTGCTCAATCCGCCCACCGGCTGTCGGTTCAAGGCCCGGTGCCCCATCGCCTCGGAGGAGTGCTCCGAGACCCCGCCGCTGGTGGAGATCGAACCCGGCCACTGGGCCGCCTGCTGGAAGACGGGGAGGTAGCGCCGTGCTGGAACTGAGCCATGTGCACAAGGTGTACCGGGTGGGCGCGTTCGGCGGCGCCAAGCTGCGCGCGGTGCGCGACGTGAACCTGGTGGTGGAACCGGGTGAGGTGGTGTCGCTGATCGGTGAGTCCGGCAGCGGCAAGAGCACCATCGGCAAGATGGTGCTCGGCCTCACCAAGCCCAGCCAGGGCAGCATCACCTTCGAGGGCAAGGACGTCACGAGCCTGCGGGGGTTCGGTGAGAAGAAGGAGTACTACCGCTACGTGCAGGGCGTCTTCCAGGACCCCTTCAGCTCCTTCAACCCCATCTTCAAGGCCGACCGGGTCTTCGAGCTGATCCGTTCCTCCTACTTCCCGGGCGTCGCCGACGCCGACTGGCGGAAGAAGGTCCTGGACGTCATGGACACGGTCCGCCTGGACCCCGACAACGTCCTGAACAAGTACCCGCACCAGCTCAGCGGCGGGCAGTTGCAGCGACTGCTCATCGCGCGGGCACTGTTGTTGGACATCCGTCTGCTGGTGGCCGACGAGATCATCAGCATGCTGGACGCCTCGACCCGGATCGACGTGCTCAACCTGCTGGCCGACCTCAAGGAACGCGGCCTGGGGATCCTCTTCGTCACCCACGACCTGTCGCTCGGCAACTACGTCAGCGACCGGTCGGTGATCCTGCACAAGGGCGCCATCGCCGAGATGGGTCCGACGAAGCGGGTGTTCGACAACCCGCTGCACCCCTACAGCCGGCACCTGCTCTCGTGCGTGCCCCAGCTGCACCGCACCTGGGCCGAGGTGGACGCCGAACTGGCCGCCGACCCGCCCGAGGACGTCGAACTGCCCGTGGTCGCCGAAGGCGACGACTCCGCCCCGCTGGTGGAGGCGGAACAGGGGCACTTCGTCGGGATCGATCAGAGCTGACCCTCCCCTCGGGGATGGCGGCACACAGAGGGAAGAGGAGCACGCATGACCGCGTGGTTCGACCTGCACGACGGCTGGACGCTGGCCGCGACGCCCCATGAGGGCGCGCTCGCCGAACCGGCCGCCGCGCTCCACGGGGCCGGGGGGCTCACCGCGACCGTGCCGGGCTGTGTCCACACTGACCTGCTCGACCACGGCCTGATCGAGGACCCCTACCTCGATGACAACGAGACCCGTCTGGGTTGGATCGGCCGCACCGACTGGAACTACACCCGATCCCTGTCGGCCGAGGTCGACGCCCTGGCCGGCGGTACGCCGACCGAACGCGTCGACCTGGTGTGCGAGGGGTTGGACACCTTCGCCACCGTCCTGGTCGGCGACCGCGAGGTGGGGCGCACCGCGAACATGCACCGGTCGTACCGGTTCGACGTCACCGAGGCGCTGGGCGAGGCCGGGGCACGCCCCGACCTGGAGGTGCGTTTCGACGCCCCCTACCGACGAGCCGAGGCCGAACGTGACCGGCTCGGCCCGGTGCCCGCCGCCTACGACGAGCCCTACCAGTACGTCCGCAAGATGGCCTGCAACTTCGGCTGGGACTGGGGGCCGACCGTGGTCACCTCCGGAATCTGGCGGCCGATCCGTCTGCACGCCTGGTCGACGGCGCGTCTGGCGTCGGTGCGGCCGCTGGTATCGGTCTCCGGGGACGGCTCCCGAGGGTGGGTCTCCCTGCGACTGAGCGTGGAGCGCACCGACCCGGGACGCGACACCGAGCTGACGGTGACCGCGTCGGTCGCCGGGGTGGCCGGTACCGTCACGGTCCCGGCGGGGGAGGACGAGGTCGCCCTCGACCTGGAGGTGAACGACCCCGAGCTGTGGTGGCCGCGTGGCCACGGCGGCCAACCCCTGTACGACCTGTCGGTGGAGCTGTCCGCGCCCGGTGTCGTCCTGGACACCTGGGAACGCCGGATCGGGTTCCGCAACGTGGCGCTGCACAGCGCCCCCGACGAGCACGGGGCGGCCTTCGCCGTCCGTGTCAACGGTCGCGACATCCTGGTCAGGGGCGCCAACTGGATCCCCGACGACACCTTCCCCTCGCGGGTGGACCGGGATCGCTACGCGGAGGCGATCGATCAGGCCTGCGCGGCCGGGATGAACCTGCTGCGCGTGTGGGGCGGCGGGATCTACGAGGCCGACGACTTCTACGACGTGTGCTCCGAGCGCGGCGTCCTGGTCTGGCAGGACTTCCTGTTCGCCTGCGCCGCCTACCCGGAGGACGAACCCCTGTGGTCGGAGGTGGAGGCGGAGGCCCGAGACGCGGTCGTCCGTCTCGCCCCGCACGCCTCGCTCGCGGTGTGGTGCGGAAACAACGAGAACATCTGGGGCCACGAGGACTGGGGCTGGAAGGAGAAGTTGGCGGGGCGGTCCTGGGGGGCCGGGTACTACCTGGACCTGTTGCCTCGGGTGGTGGCCGAACTCGATCCCACCCGCCCCTATTGGCCGGGCAGCCCGTACTCCGAAGGCGAGGGTGTGCACCCCAACGACCCCGCCCACGGCACCATGCACCTGTGGGACGTGTGGAACGAACTGGACTACACGGTGTACCGGGACCGCAGGCCGCGGTTCGCCGCCGAGTTCGGCTACCAGGCGCCGGCCAACCACGCCACCCTGCGCGACGCGGTGTCGGACGAGCCGCTCACCCCCACCTCGCCGGGTGTGCTGCACCACCAGAAGGCGATCGACGGCAACGGCAAGCTCGCTCGCGGGCTCGCTCTGCACTTCGGCGACCGTGAGTGGTCCTACGACGACTGGCACTACCTCACCCAGGTGAACCAGGCCAGGGCGCTGACCGTGGGCATTGAGCACTTCCGTTCCACCTGGCCGTACTGCACCGGCACGGTGGTCTGGCAGATCAACGACTGTTGGCCGGTCACCTCTTGGGCGGCCGTCGACGGCGCGGGCAGGCGCAAACCCCTGTGGTACGCGTTGCGTCGCGTGTACGCCGACCGGGTCGTCACGGTCCAACCCGTCGACGACGGGCTGACCGTGGTGTTGGGCAACGACACCGACACCGAGTGGGTGACGGAGGTGGCGATGACGCGTCGTGACATCGCCACGGGGTCGGAACTGGCGGCCTCCTCGCATCCGGTGCGGGTCGCGCCGCGTGGCGCGCTGCGGGTCCCGGTGCCCGCGGAGGTGTCCCGGACCGACGACGCGGGCGGTGAGGTGATCACCGTCGACGGGGCGGGGGAGCGCGCGTGGTGGTTCTTCGCCCGTGATCGCGACATCGCCTACAGTAAACCGGAATTCGAAGTGAAAACCCGGGTCATTGGTTCCGATTTGCGGGTGAAGGTACGGGCCGGAGTGCTGTTGCGGGACCTGGTCCTGAACATCGACCGGATCGCCCCGGACGCCGTGGTGGACAGCGCCTTGGTGACCTTGTTGCCGGGGGAGGAGCACACGTTCACCGTTCGTGGCGGCGCCGACCTGGACCCGGAGAAGGTCACGGCACCACCGGTCCTGAGGTGCGTCAACGATGCGTTGGCAACCAGTTCGTGATCGATGTGTGACGCTCCGGTGACTGCCGCCTGAGTCGCACGAGTGCCCCCACGCGGCCCGCCGGTATTCCTCGGCGGGCCGTGTGTGTTGCCACACTCGAAACTCTCGCGTTCGGGTCCGACTGTGGTAAGTTCAAGGTGATTGTTAGTCGTTGAATTTCGCAGTTGGTTTCTTGCCCGCGGAGTTTGTGACCGGCGGGCGGTTTCTGATGGAGTCGGCTCGCGGCAATTATCGGGCGTGAGTATGCGTCCGTGTTACACCGAGCTGAAGGAGAGAACATGGCTCAGGGAACTGTGAAGTGGTTCAACGGCGAGAAGGGCTTCGGCTTCATCTCCCCCGACGGCGGCGGCCCCGACGCCTTCGTTCACTACAGCGCCATCCAGGGTTCGGGCTTCCGTAACCTGGAGGAGAACCAGCGCGTGGAGTTCGAGATCGTCGAGGGCACTCGTGGCCCGCAGGCCGAGAACGTCGTCGCCATCTAACGATCGCACAGACGTAGCGTCGTCGCCCCTCTTAACCGGGGCGTGAACGTCGCCGAACACCCCCGGACGGGTCCGCCCGCCCGGGGGTGTTTTTTGTGTCCGGACCTTCCGAACGCACGGCGTCGGAGGGCTGGAAGAGCCGGAGGACACGAACGCCCCGACCGTGGGGAAGACGGTCGGGGCGTTCGACGATTCGAGGAGGGGATCAGCCGGCCAGGATGCGCTCCGTGCGCTCGCGCACCTCGGGGGTGTCCAGACCGCGCACGGTCACCGTGGTGCGGCGACGCAGCGCGTCGTCGACGGTCACCGCCCACTCGTGATCGCGGGCGTAGACCACCTGCGCCCAAACGTCCGGGCCGTCCGGGTGGATGCGCTCGCCCAACTCCGGCTCGTCGCGCACCATCGCCGCGAGGTCCATGGCCAGGCTCCCGTAGTGGGTGGCCAGGTGCCGGGCGACGATCGGGTCCACGCGCGCACCCGGCTCACGGTCGATGATGAGCCGCTGGGTGACCGCGTCGGGGCTGGCCAAGCCGGGCAGCGGAACCGTCCGCAGCGGGTCGGCCATGTCCTCGCCCACCGGCACGGACGACACCTTGCGCAGTGCCTCCAGCACGGTCCGGCCGATGTGCCGGTAGGTGGTCCACTTGCCGCCGGCCACCGACAGCATCCCGCCGCGCCCTTGGGAGACCACGGTCTCCCGCTTGGCGGAACTAGTGTCGCCGGGGCCTCCCGGCAGCACACGCAGACCAGCGAACGAGTACGTCATCCGCTCACGGTCCAGGTAGGAGGAATCGATGCCCATCGACGCCTCGCTCAGGATCTGGTCCACGTCGGTGGGAACCACCCCCACGTCGGCCGGGTCGCCCTCGTAGGCCTCGTCCGTGGTCCCGAGCAGCAGGTGGCCCTCCCACGGGACCGCGAAGGACACCCGGTACTTGTCCACCGGGATGGTGAGCGCCGCGTGCCACGGGTCCGGGGTGTTCAGTACCAGGTGTGCGCCCTTGGACAGACGCACACTGGGCGCCGCGTCGGGGTTCTCCATGCGCCGCAGGTGGTCCACCCACGGACCGGTGGCGTTGAGTACCAGCCGCGCGTCCACGCCGAACTCTTCGCCGGCGACCCGGTCGCGCAGGTCGGCGCCGCTGACCCGTCCGTTCGTGGTCCGCAGCCCCAACACCTCGGCGTGGTTGAGCACCACGGCCCCGGCGTCCACGGCCGCGCGCACGGTCATGACGGCCATGCGGCTGTCGTTCATCTGGTGGTCGCTGTAGGCGGCCACCGACTTGAGGCCGTCGGTGCGCAGACCCGGGGCCAGGCGCTTGGCCTGCTTGGGGGAGAGCAACCGGCCCATGCCGTCGCCGAAGGCCGACAGCGCCGAGTACAGGAACACGCCCGCGCCCATCTTCGCGGCGCTGTGCGGGCCGTCGGAGTAGATGGGCACCAGGAAGGGGCGGTGGTTGACCAGGTGCGGGGCGACGTCGGAGGCCAGTGAGCGCCGCTCACGGTGGTTCTCGGCGACCAGGCGCACGTTGCCGGTCTGGAGGTAGCGCAGCCCGCCGTGCACGAGCTTGGAGGAGGCGCTGGAGGTGGCGCCGGCGAAGTCACCGGCGTCGACCATGGCCACGCGCAGTCCGGCCTGGGTGGCGGTCCAGGCCACGGAGGTGCCCAGGATGCCGCCGCCGATGACCAGGAGGTCGAAGGTGCCGCGGGTGAGCTCCTCGCGGGTGCGGGCCCGGAATGCGGGTGTGGCGCGGTGGGTGTCGGCCTTCATGGCTGGTGCTCCGTCCGTTGGGGAGGGGTGGCTGGTGCACGTACCTGAACGGACTCCGCGTTTCAGGCTGGTGTCGACTGCATAATACGACAATGCCGAACGATGCCCGGGGTTGACCACCCCTTGAGGCGGATTTATCGGCTTCGGCAGAGGTGGGGAGTGTGGGGCCAGTGGCTGATGTGACACGCGGGAGTGGGGGCGTCGCCAGTGGTGCACGGTATGCGACATTGTCGCACACTGTGTGCTCGTCATCGGGTCTGTGCGGCGCGGGTGCCTCGTGTGCGAGTTGACCGCGGAGTGCCCGAGGGTCGAAGTCTGGAATCCAGCCTCTGGGAAGGGGGCATCCCGGTTTTGGGAACGGAATCACGACCTGGATTCCGGGTTCCTCGAATTGCCCTACTGCGCGGGCGTTCCCGGTTCTACGATGAGCCCCATCATGGCCACTAGGTACTCTCCCACCATCCGGCGTCGCCGCCTGTCCGCCGAACTCCGCCGGGTTCGGCTCGCCGCACGCAAGACCGGCGAAGAGGTCGCCGCCGACGCCGGTCTGTCCAAGTCCACCTACTCCAACATCGAGTCGGGGGTGAAGAAGAGGCCCACGGTCGCGGAGGTCAAAGCGGTTCTGGAAGCCTGTGAGGTCCGCCCCGGGCGGGAGTTCGACGAGATCCTCGACCTGTGCCGCCAGTCCTTGGAACGCGGCTGGTGGACCCGCTACCGCGACGTCCTCGCCGCACGCTTCGTCGGCTTCGAGACCGAGGCCGCTGCCATCACCACCTGGCAGCCCACCATGATCCCCGGGCTCCTCCAGGTGCCCGAGTACATGAAGGTCAACGCCCAGGCCTGCCTGGCCGGCCCCCAGGAGATCAGACGGGCCATCGACGCCCGCATGACCCGTCAACGCATCCTGGAGGACCAGGACCCTCCCGAGCTGTGGGCGATCTTCGACGAGGGTTCCCTCCTGCGCTTGAAGGACCATCCGGAGACCAAGCGCGTCCAGGTCAAACACCTCCTGGAGATGGCGCAGCGCCCCAACGTCACCGTGCAGCTGACCCGGGCGGACCGGCTCAACCCCGGAAGCGGCGGCTCGTGCGTGGTGTTGGAGTTCCCCGACCCCATCGACCCCACCGTCGTCTTCCTGGAGACCACCACCGACGGCATCTACCTGGAGGAACCGGACGAGGTGACCCGCTACCAGAACCTGGTGGACCACCTTCGCCTGGTGGCCCTTCGCCCGTCGGAGACCCTGGACTACCTCCAGGACGTGCACCTGGACTCGTGAAGGCGGGGGCGCCCGACCGAGGTCGGACGCCCCCGTGGAGTCCCATGCGGGGTTCTCGGTGGGGATCAGCCGCCGAAGCCGGTCAACTTCCAGATCCAGGAGCCGATCACGGCACCGATGATGGGGCCGAGGATCGGGACCCAGGCGTAACCCCAGTCCGAGGAGCCCTTGCCCGGGATGGGCAGCAGGGCGTGCGCGATACGCGGGCCCAGGTCACGAGCCGGGTTGATGGCGTATCCGGTGGGACCACCGAGGGACATACCGATCGCGAACACCAACAGACCCACCATCAGCGGGGCCAGACCGTTGGCGAACAGGTCGGACAGCTGGACACCACCGGTCTCGGCCGACACGGCGTCGGCGTTGGCGCCGATGCCGAGGATGCCCAGGAGCAGCAGCGCGGTGCCGATGATCTCCGTGACCAGGTTGAGGAGCGGCTTGCGCACCGCCGGAGCGGTGGCGAAGACGCCCAGCTTGGCGTCCGGGTCCTCGGTGTGCTCCCAGTGCGGGAGGTAGGCCAGGTACACCAGGACGGCACCGACGAAGGCGCCCGCGATCTGGGCGGCGAGGTAACCGGGCACCAGCGCCCAGTCGAAGTCGCCGATGCTGGCCATGCCCAGCGTGACCGCCGGGTTGATGTGGGCGCCGCTGGTGGTGCCGACGACGTAGATGGCCATCGTGACCGCCATGCCCCAGCCGAACGTCACGACGATCCAGCCCGCGTTGAGGGCCTTGGATCGGGCTAGGGAGACACCCGCGACGACACCACAGCCGAGCAGGGTGAGGATCGCGGTTCCGATGAATTCTGCGAGATAGACCATGGGGATCTCCGCCCCCTTGGTGGGGGCAGCCGGGTCACGGGTGTCACCTGGCCGGTGTGGCGCGAACCGCAGCGGATTCGCGCCGACACGGGCATAATCGGACACACCCGTCACATGTGAATGGGGAGTGGACACCTGGCCGGTGTCCCGGATCCGTGCCCCAAGGGTTCCAGTTCGCTCTGTCCCCTTGGGGCACGGTCATACGTGTGGTGCGAGGCGGTGGGCGTCCGCCCCTACGCTTCAGGCGTTCTCGTGCTCGACCCAGCCCAGGGTGCGCTCCACGGCCTTGTTCCAGTTGTGGTACTCGCGCTCACGGGCCGACGAATCCATCTTCGGGTTCCATTCGGCGGCCTTGTGCCAGTTGGCGCGCAGCGTCTCGATGTCGGGCCAGTAGCCCACGGCCAGACCGGCCGCGTAGGCGGCGCCCAGACACGTGGTCTCGGCGACCATCGGGCGCACCACCTCGGCGTCGAGCACGTCGGACAGGATCTGCATGAGCAGGTTGTCCGCGGTCATGCCGCCGTCGACCTTCAGGGTGGTCAGGTCGATCTGCGAGTCGGCGTTCATGGCGTCGACGACCTCGCGGGTCTGCCAGGCGGAGGCCTCCAGGACGGCGCGCGCGATGTGGCCCTTGTTCACGTAACCGGTCAGGCCGGCGATGACGCCGCGGGCATCGCTGCGCCAGTGCGGGGCGAACAGGCCGGAGAAGGCCGGAACGATGTAGCAGCCGCCGTTGTCGTCCACGGTGCGGGCCAGGGTCTCGATCTCCGGGGCGGAGGAGATCAGACCGAGGCTGTCGCGCAGCCACTGCACCAGGGAGCCGGTGACCGCGATGGAGCCCTCCAGCGCGTACACCGCCGGGGCGTCCCCGATCTTGTAGCCGAGGGTGGTGAGCAGCCCGTTCTCGGACTTGATGGGCTCGGTGCCGGTGTTCATGACCAGGAACGTGCCGGTGCCGTAGGTGCCCTTGACGTCGCCCGGGTCGAAGCAGGTCTGACCGAACAGCGCGGCGTGCTGGTCGCCCAGCGCGCCGGCGACCGGGGTGCCGGCCAGGTAGCCGGTGGACTCGCCGTAGATCTCGGAGGAGGAGCGGATCTCCGGCAGCAGGCTTGCCGGGATGTCCATGGCCGCCAGGATCTCGTCGTCCCAGGCCAGGGTCTCCAAGTTCATCAGCATGGTGCGGCTGGCGTTGGTGACGTCGGTGACGTGCTTACCGGTCAGCTTCCAGATCAGCCAGGTGTCCATGGTGCCGAACAGCAGCTCACCGCGGTCGGCGCGCTCGCGGACACCCTCGACGTTGTCGAGCAGCCAGCGGATCTTGGGGCCGGAGAAGTAGGTGGCCAGCGGCAGACCGCACTTGGGGCGGAAACGGTCCTGGCCCTCGTCGCCGGCGAGCTCGCGCGCGATCTCGTCGGTGCGGGTGTCCTGCCAGACGATCGCGTTGTAGACCGGCTCACCGGTCTCCTTGTCCCACAGCAGCGTGGTCTCGCGCTGGTTGGTGATGCCGATGGCGGAGATCTGGTCCGGGGTGATGTCGCTCTTTTCCAGCGACTTCTGGACGACGGCCTCGACGTTGGTCCAGATTTCCAGGGCGTCGTGCTCCACCCAGCCCGGCTTGGGGAAGATCTGGCGGTGCTCGCGTTGGTCGACCGAGACGATGCGCCCGTCCTGGTCGAAGAGGATGCAGCGGCTCGACGTGGTGCCCTGGTCGATCGCGGCGATGTACTGCTGACTCATCGGTCTCGCCTTCAGGTGGACGTGGATGGGGACGGGGGGTGGGAACTTGTGTTAAAACGGCCATTCCCGCATGGCGTACGACAATGACGTATGATTACGCGTTAGTTTCGACTGTCCTTCCTTCCCATGTCAAGGGCGCGTGACGCAATCGTGTCGCGTGAGTCACACGGGCTCGACCCCACCATCTCAGGGGAGACGGGCACAAGAAGGTCACCACTCCGGAAAACGTGGCGAGTGGTGGTCGTGCGGCGAGGAGCCTCGGGCAGGCCTCGGGCGGGCCCTGGCCGGGTCTCAGTACGGGGTGACGCCGAGATCGCGGGAGACCGCGCGCGCCGCGTCACGTACGTAGGAAACCTGCTCCATGTCGGGCTTACCGGCCTCGTCGCGCAGGCGCTCCACCGCACCGCGCACCCCGATCGCGCCGACGGTCACCCCCCGTCGATCCCGGATGGGCGCGGCTATGGAGACCTCGCCGTCGACGAGTTCCTCCACCTCCCAGCCCCAACCCTGCTCGCGGATCTCGTCGAGCCCGGCCTCCAGATCGGCCATGGAGGTGACCGTGTGCCGGGTGAAGGCGGTGAGCTCCACGGGGGAGTCGATCTCCACCGCCGCCACCTCCTCCGGCGCCGCCAAGGGGTCGAAGGCCATCAGGACCTTGCCCAGGGCCGTGGCGTGCAACGGCAGCAACGTGCCCACGTCCAGGGTCTGGTGTGAGGCGTCGGGGCGGAAGACGTGGTGCACCACCAGCACCTGGTGCTTGTGCAGGGTGCCGATGCGCACGCTCTCCCCGCTCCGGGAAGCCAGGGTGTCCGCCCAGTTCAGAGCCCGGGTGCGCAGTTCGTTGCCGTCCAGGTAACGGGTGCCCAGGCTGAGCATGCCCCCGCCGAGGCGATAACGACTCGACTCGGGGTCCTGTTCGACGAACCCCACGTGTTGCAGGGTGCGCAGGATGCCCAGGGCCGTGCCCTTGGGCAGTTCGAGGGAACGGGAGATCTCCGCCAGGCTCAGTCCCCGGGCGCCACTGGCCAAGAGCCGAAGGATCGCGGCGGCGCGTTCGATGGACTGGATTCTTCCCGGCATTGCGGTGCTACCACTCTCTAGTACGACAATGTCATACGCTAGATGCTACTACGCGATGTGACGCTCGACACCTGCCGGCCCCCGGGTCCACGGCGGAGTCGGCCAAGTGTACCGATGCCCCACCCCGCTGACCTGCGGCCGGGCCCGATCAGAGCTCGGTTCAGAGTTCGGTGACGGCCCGCGCGACCGCCTTCGCCGCGTCCTCGACGTCGCTGTCGGTGACCTCCAGGCTCAGGACCATCCGGATGCGATCACCACCGCCCGTCGCGAGCACCCCCTGCGCGGCGAACGCCTCCACGTACCGGACGGCCGCACCCTCGGGGGTGGCCACCAACACCATGTTGGTCCGCGCCACCGCGTCCAGGCCCGACAGTTCGTTCAACAGCTCGGCGAGGCGAGCGGCCCGCACGTGATCCTCCACCATGCGCTCGCGGTGGTGGCGCAACGCGTAGAGGGCGCCCGCCGCGATGATGCCCGCCTGGCGCATGCCACCGCCCAGCAGCTTCCGGCCGCGCCGCGCCCGACGGATCGTGTCCGCGTCGCCGGCCACCGCCGAACCCACCGGGGCGCCCAGACCCTTGGAGAAGCACACCGATACCGAGTCGAAGCCCTCGGCGACCACGGCCGGCTCCACCTCCAGATGGGCGGCGGCGTTCCACAACCGGGCCCCGTCCAGGTGCGCCCTCAGACCGTGGGCGTGCGCGAAGTCGATCACGCGCCGCTGCTCGGCCAACGGGACGACCCGACCGGAGAAGGTGTTCTCCAGCCACAACAGGGCGGGGTCCGCGCGGTGCACGTCGCCCAGACCGGTGATCCACCCGTCGAGGAGTTCCTGCGCGGGGAACGGGTCACCCGAGTACAACCTCGGCAGGATCCGGGACAACACGACCGCGGCGCCCTGTTCGTCGCCGATGAGGTGGTGGTTCTCGTGCGCCCACACCTCCTCGCCGCTGCGGGTCGCCACCCACAGACCCAGCTGGTTGGCCATATGGCCGGAGGTGACGTAGAGGGCGGCCTCCTTACCGAGCAGGGCGGCCGTCTCCTCCTCCAGTTCGCGGACGGTGGGGTCCTCGCCCCACACGTCGTCGCCGACCTCCGCCTCGGCCATCGCCCGGCGCATCTCCTTGGTGGGGCGGGTGAAGGTGTCCGAGCGCAGGTCGATCATGAGGGTCCCCCGGGGTGGGTGAGGTGTGCGCGGCGACGCGGCTGAGGTGGGTGTGGCCATGACGATACTGGGCACCCCGTCGCGGTGGCCTACCCGCCCGGTGTGGGTCAGCCCTCATCCGCCAGGGACAAGGAGACATCGCCCTCGTGCAGGGCGTAGCGGCGATACCAGGAGTCCAGGGTCCGGGGGCCGGGGCCGTCCAGCCGGGCCAGGACCTCGCGGGCGAACTCGACCGGGGCCGTCGCGGTGGCGGTGACCAGGTCACCGTCGGTGACGGCCAGCCGGGCCAGGTAGCGGTGCCCGCCCGCGTAGCCGGTGGTCGTCACCAGGTCCTCCCGGTGGACCCCGGTGTGGTCCCGGTAGTCCAGGAGGCCTTCGCGGGCGAGCCCGACCGTGGCCGATCCGATCGCCCCGACCGGAACCCCGGCGTCCAAAAAGATGCCGGCGGCGGAGGCCAGGGGGGCCATGACATCGGGGGAGTGGTCCCATGCTTCCGAGCCGGGCAGCATCAGCATCGCGCTCGCCGACGGGATGAGCTGTGGCAACGCGATGTCGGGGAGGAGCGTGAGGCCACCGGCGGTGGTCACCGGCGCTCCGGTCAGGCTCACGGTGACGATTTCGCGGCTTCCGAGCCCGAGCGGACCCAACCCCGATCGCACGTGCGCGACCGCGTGGCCGTATTGCCAGTCGGCCATCTGGTCGTAAACAGCGAGGTGGAGGGAGGTGCGGAGCTCTGCGTTCATGGCAAGAGGTTGATGTCTCGGCGGGCGGGGTGTCAATTTACGGAAACGAGGGTTCCGGTGGTGAGTGTGCTCGGCTTCGGTTTTATTCGTGAGTGCGGTGAAAATACCGGTCTGGTGGTTCGGGTGGGAACTTGTCCAGATGACGGAGGGTGATGGGTGGGGGCGGTGATCGACGGCATGGGAAACGCCCGGCCGTGAGCGCGGGGGGAGCGGACACGACCGGGCGTGGGG
>NZ_FRFF01000123.1 GCF_900143625.1 Nocardiopsis sp. JB363 | reverse complement strand
GGGCGGGCTCGGCTTCCTCGGCGGGTTCGTGGGCCGGGGCCGGGGCCGGGGTCCGGTCGGGTACCTGGTCGTGCCACCAAGGGGGCTGTTGGGGCCGGTCGGGTTCCTCGGCCCGTTGGGCGGCGACGACCCGCATCCATTCGGGCAGATCTCCGCGTTCGAGGCGGCGGCGGAGCCCGGGTGTGTCGGGCATTTGGGACAGGAGTTCGCGTTCCCTGGGGGTGCGGCCCAGCGAGACCAGCGGTGGGAGTGATGCGGGGCCGGTTTCGTTCCTCTGGTGGGGGGTGTCGATCAGTGTCGGTCGGGTGCCGGGGCGGTGTGGGGTGTGGCTGAAGCGTCGGCCTCGGGGTGCTTCCAGAACCCGACGTAGGTCCATGGGGATGGTCGCGTTGCTCATCGCCCACCCCCGCAAACACAGGTCATCGTGGTCGGGGTGGGGTAGGTGAACTCGGCCCACAGAACCGTGCCGAGCACGGCGGGCAGGGTGGGGTCGGCCCAGCGCTGGGTGCCCCACTCGCTCGCCAGCTGGTGGATCAGCAGCAGGCCGCGCCCGGATTCGGCCTGTTCCCATTCCTCCACCGAACGCCGAGGCGGCGGGCACATCGGACGGGTGTCCATCGGTCCGTCGTCGATGACCGACAGGCGCAGGGTGGTCTCGCGGCCCATGACGATCGGGGTGGAGAGCATCCGAACGACCGTGCCACCGGGGCGCTGAGAGCGGGAATGCGTGACGGCGTTGGCAAAGGCCTCGCTGCCGCACAGTTCGATGTCCTCGCACAGGGAGCGCGGAACCCCGGCCAGGGCGCGCAGGTCAGAGCGCAGTTCCGTCCGGAAACGGGTGCAGGTGGAGCGGGTTCCGGGGTAGTGGCGGGCTTGCCACCGCCGTCCCGGGTAGGCGGGCGTGGGGTTTTCAGGGACAATGGACACGTCGGCAACTCCTGGTTGAAGGGTTGGTTGTCGGCCTGGCCCCGGGGGTGCGACTACACCCGCCGGGGTTTTTCTGTGCCTGGCCAGTTCTGGCACGTGGGAGAGGGTTTCGGGGAGGGTCATCTCGCCGGTAGGGGGCTGCCGATGAGCGAGGCCCAGAGGTCGACGGCTGCGTTCAGTGACTTAAGCCTCACCCAGTCGCTTCGATAAAGCAAGTCGCTTAGCGAACTCTCTTAAGAAAGTCTGTTAGGCAAGTCCGGAAACTCCCGATGTGGCATGCTGAAGGCATGACCAGCAAGGCAACGCAGCCGCAGGCCCCTACTGTGGCTCGCTGGGTGCTCGCCCGTGAGCTACGCAGTCTTCGAGGTGATCGCTCATTCACGGGCGTCGCGAAGGCGATTCGTTCGCAAGGTTCATCCCTCGCCCGTTGGGAGTCCGGTAAGGCAGACGGCCAGGTGCCCGGTGTGCACAGCCTGGAGCGCCTACTCGCGCACTACGAGGTTGCCCCCGAAGAAACCGCGCGCATCATGAAGCTCCGTGAGACCGCCAGAACCCCGGGCTGGTGGCAGGGCCGAGACATCGCCAAGCCATACGGCACCTTCATCGGCCTCGAAGCCGCCGCATCCGACATCTCTGCGTACGAAGCGCAGATCATCCCCGGCCTGCTTCAGAGCGAGGCGTACGCTCGCGCTGTCACCCGAGCCGTCTCGGCCCCGGACCGTGCTTCCGCAGACGACATCGCAGATCGCGTAGCCATTCGTATGCGTAGACAAGAAGAATGGCTTGAGCGTCGCGCACCTCACCTGTGGGCGATCGTGGCTGAAAGCGCACTGCGTTCACTTGTGGGCGGTCCTGGGATCATGCGTGAGCAACTCCAACGGGTTCTAGAGCTGTCCGAGGAACAGGACATGCTCGCACTCCAGGTGCTCCCCTTCAGCACGGGAGCACATGCCGCGATGGAGATCTCAGCCTTTACGCTGCTAGACGTCACAGAAGCAGGCTTGTCCACCGTGTATCTGGAAGGACCCACCGCCGACATCTTCATGGACGATCCACAGGACGTCACCACGTACCGACGGTCGTTCGAGCATCTGCGAAAGGCCGCCCTGAATAGCCCGGATTCCCGGGCGCTGATCACGGAAATAGTAGAAGGACTACACGCATGAGCACGAACCTGGAATTTCGCAAGTCGTCCTACAGTGGAGGCAATGGCAACTGCGTAGAGGTGGCTGACACCCCCGCCTTCTCCGCTGTCCGAGACACCCAGAACCGTGAGCTGGTCGCACTGGCCTACGGCCCGGCCGAGTGGCGCGCTTTTCTCCACACCGCCAAGCGCGACCTCAACTGACGAAGGCCCCACAACCGTCGCGGGTGGGGCCCAGAGACCCCGCCCGCAACGGTGATCTTGTACTTGTGGTCAACTTCGGCGCCGAAGTTGACCACAAGTACAAGATC
>NZ_FRFF01000160.1 GCF_900143625.1 Nocardiopsis sp. JB363 | reverse complement strand
GCCCTCACCGCTCCATCACCCCCACCACCCCGAACCGAACCGAACGAGGAACCGACCATGAAGATCGCCTCAGCGGACGTCATCGTGACGTGTCCCGGACGCAACTACGTCACCCTGAAGATCACCACCGAGGACGGGGTCACCGGCATCGGCGACGCCACGCTCAACGGGCGTGAGCTGTCGGTGGTGTCCTACCTGCGCGACCACGTGTGCCCGCTCCTGGTGGGCCGGGACGCCGGGCGGATCAACGACATCTGGCAGTACCTGTACCGGGGCGCCTACTGGCGGCGCGGACCGGTGACCATGACCGCCATCGCCGCGGTCGACTGCGCCCTGTGGGACATCCTCGGCAAGGTCACCGGACAGCCCGTCCACCGGCTGCTCGGCGGGGCCGCGCGCGACGGCGTCATGATCTACGGCCACGCCAGCGGGGGGACCATCGACGAACTCCTCGACGACGTCGCGGGCTACCTCGACCAGGGCTACAAGGCCGTGCGGGTCCAGGCCGCCGTACCCGGACTGGACAGCACCTACGGACTGCACCACCCGGGCACCGGCCACACCTACGAGCCCGCCGATGCCGCGATGCCCTCCGACAACGCCTGGCACACGCCGTACTACCTGGACTTCGCGCCGAAGATGATGAAGGCGGTCCGGGACCGGTTCGGCTACGACTTCCACCTGCTGCACGACGTGCACCACCGGCTCTCCCCGCTGGAGGCAGCCCAGTTGGGCAAGTCCCTGGAGCCCTACCGGATGTTCTGGATCGAGGACGCGACACCGGCCGAGGACCAAGAGGCCTTCCGGACCATTCGGCAGCACACCACCACCCCGCTGGCGGTGGGCGAGGTCTTCAACTCCATCTGGGACTGCCAGTACCTGATCGGCAACCGGCTCATCGACTACATCAGGACGTCGGTCTCCCACACCGGCGGCATCACCCACCTGCGCAAGATCTTCGACCTGGCCGACCTGCACGGGGTGCGCACCGGTTCGCACGGGGCGGGGGACCTGTCCCCGGTGTCGTTCGCCGCCGCGCTGCACCTGGACCTGACCGTGCCCAACTTCGGCATCCAGGAGTACATGGGCCACCTGGATCCGGCCGGTGAGGTGTTCAAGACCTCTTACACGTTCGAGGACGGCTACATGCACCCGGGCGACGCCCCCGGGCTGGGCGTGGAGATCGACGAGGAGGCCGCGGCGCGCTACCCGTACGAGCCCAGGTACCTGCCGGTGAACCGTCGCCTGGACGGCTCCATGCACGACTGGTGAGGGGAACCGACATGACAGGCTCGAAAGAGGAAGTCCTCGAAGAGTTGGGCGCGGCCGGGATCCTGCCCGTGCTGCGCACCTCCGACCCGTCGCGGCTGCGGGACCAGGTGCACCGGCTGCACGAGTCCGGAGCCAAGGTGGTGGAACTGACCACCTCCATCCCCGAGGGGGAGGCCCGGCTCGCGGAGTTCACCGAAGCGATGCCGGACATGGTCTGGGGCATGGGCACCGTCACCGAGCCGGCCGTGGCCGAGCGGGCGCTGCGGCACGGCGCGTCCTTCCTGGTCAGCCCCTACCCGGTGCCCGAGGTGCGGCACGCCGTGGCCGGTTCGGGGACGCTGCTGATCGAGGGCGGCCACACACCGGGGGAGCTCGCGTCGGTCGCCGGCGCGGGGATCGCCAAGGTCTTTCCCGCACACGTGGGAGGGACCCGCTACCTTCGGTCCCTGGCTCCGGTGCTGCCGGGGTGCCGGCTGGTGCCCTCCGGCGGGATCGGCCCGGGCCAGGTGCCGGACTGGTTGGCGGCGGGGGCGTTCGCGGTCGCGGTCGGCTCCGAACTCTTCGGGGTCGACGACCTCGCCGGGCACTTCGCCGCGGCGCGTGAACAACGATCGGAGGTGGAACGGTGACCCGGTTCCTGGCCATGGGTGAATGCATGCTCGAACTCACCCACCGCACCGAGCACGACCTGCGCCTGAGCGTGGCCGGTGACACCTACAACACCGCCGTCTACCTGGCCCGGAGCACCGCGCCCCAAGAGGTGGGCGTCGACTACCTGACACTGCTGGGCGACGACCACTACAGCGACCTCGTGCTGGAGACCATGCGCGAGGAAGGGGTGGGAACCCACCTGGTGGGACGGGTGAGCGGAACGCAACCGGGGCTGTACCTGGTGCGCACCGACGAGGCGGGCGAGCGTTCGTTCACCTACTACCGGTCGCAGTCGCCCGCGCGCGGGCTCTTCGGCGACGGGCACGACCTCGCCGAGGGCCTGAACGGCCACGACGTGCTCTACCTCTCCGCGGTGACCCTGCAACTGCTGACGGACCGGGCGAGGCGGCACCTGTGGGAGCTCCTGGAGCAGGCGCGGGAACAGGGCGCGCGCGTGGTGTTCGACAGCAACTACCGGCCCGCCGGGTGGCCGAACCGGGAGGCCGCACGCGAGGCGGTGAGCACCGCCTACGGGCTGGCCGACACGGCACTGTCGACCTTCGACGACGAGAAGGCGCTGTTCGGCGACGACTCACCCGTCGAAGCGGCCCGGCGCCTGCGTGGGCAGGGGCCGCGAGAGGTCGTGGTCAAGGACGGCGCCCGCGGGTGCGTGGTCCATGTGGAAGGGGAGACCGGCGAGGAGCCCCTGCACGTGCCGGCCGAGGTGGTGGACGAGGTCGTCGACACCACGGCGGCGGGGGACTCCTTCAACGCCGGATACCTCGCGGCGCGGCTGCGGGGGGAGGGCGCCGTGGACTCGGCGCGTCGGGCGCACGCGCTGGCCGCCCGGGTCGTCGCCCGACCCGGCGCGGTGGTCGACGACCCGGAGATGCCGCCACGCGGCGCACTCCCGTAGGTGGTTCGAGAGAAGTCCCCGGCCGGGTTCGCGCCCGGCCGGGGACTTCGTGTTCTCCGCCTCTCTTTGCAGCTCATGGGGGTTGCCCTCCCGTCTTTCGTAGGGGCATCCTTGCGTGTTACCGTTGGTAACACACGTAAGCAGCCCCTCCGCCCCCGGAGGGTCCGACGAAGGACGCGACCGCATGAGCGAGGACACCGCCCCCACCTTCAGCCTGGAACCGAGCGAGGACGTTCGCGACGTCCGGGACTGGGCCCACGGGTTCGCCAAGGACGTCATCCGCCCCGCCGGGGCCGAGTGGGACGAACGCGAGGAGACGCCCTGGCCGGTCATCCAGGAGGCCGCCAAGATCGGTCTGTACTCTCTGGACTTCTTCGCGAACCAGTGGCTCGAACCCAGCGGCCTGGGCATCCCCGTCGCCTTCGAGGAGCTCTACTGGGGCGACCCCGGCATCGCCCTGTCCATCACCGGTACCGGCCTGGCCGCCGTCTCCGTCGCCTCCAACGGCACCCAGGACCAGCTCTTCGAATGGGTGCCGCAGATGTTCGGCACCCCCGACGACGTCAGGCTCGGCGCGTTCTGTTCCTCCGAGCCCGACGCCGGCTCCGACGTCTCCGCCATCAAGACCCGCGCCGTCTATGACCAGGCCAAGGACGAGTGGGTCCTCAACGGCGTCAAGACCTGGGCGACCAACGGCGGCATCGCCGACGTCCACGTCATCGTGGCCAGTGTGGAACCGGAACTGCGTTCGCGCGGGCAGGCGTCGTTCATCGTCCCGCCGAACACCCCGGGCCTGTCGCAAGGCCAGAAGTTCAAGAAGCACGGCATCCGTGCCTCGCACACCGCCGAGGTCGTCCTCGACGACGTGCGCGTGCCCGGCTCCTGCCTCCTGGGCGGCAAGGACAAGCTCGACGAGCGGCTGGCCCGCGCCAAGGAGGGCAAGCGCTCCAAGGGACAAGCCGCCATGAAGACCTTCGAGGCCTCACGCCCGAGCGTCGGCGTCATGGCGGTCGGCACCGCCCGCGCCGCCTACGAGTACGCCCGCGACTACTCGATCCAGCGCGAACAGTTCGGCAGGCCCATCGGCGACAACCAGGGCGTGGCCTTCCTGCTGGCCGACATGGCCACCCGTATCGACGCCGCCCGGCTCCTGGTCTGGCGCGCCGCGTGGATGGCCCGCAACGGCAAGGACTTCGACAACGCCGAAGGCTCCATGAGCAAGCTCTACGCCTCCGAGACCGCCACGTTCGTCACCCAGAACGCACTGCGCATCCTGGGCGGCAACGGCTACACCCGCGAGTACCCGGTGGAGCGCTGGCACCGCGACGCCACCATCTTCACCATCTTCGAGGGCGCCAGCGAGATCCAGAAGCTCATCATCGGCCGCACCATCACCGGCCTGCCCGTTCGCTAGGGAACCCGGGACTTCTCTCGGTGTCCGAGGGGGTGGGCGCGGACATTCCGGACACGCCCACTACCCTTTGGCGCATGACACCTGGCAAAGGCGCCCCCACGATCACCATCCCCGGCGGATTCAACGGTCCCGACGGTTCCGGCAACGGCGGCTACAGCGCCGGCCTGCTCGCCGAACGGCTCACCCGCGTCGGTGGCACGGCCGTCCAGGTCACCCTGCGCACCCCACCGCCGCTGGACCGGCCGCTGACCGTCGAACCCGACGGAGAGGACGCCCTGTGCCTGACCACCGAAGCGGCCGAAGGAGGCGATGACCCCGACACCGCCAAGGAGCCCGGGGACACCATTCTGGTCGCCGAAGCCGTGCGCGTGGCCCCCTTCGACCGCGGCGTGATCCCCGGCGGCCCCGTCTCCGTCGCCGAGGCCGAGAACGCGAGCAAGCTCTACCCCGGCTTCGTCGACCACCCCTTCCCACGCTGCTACAGCTGTGGCCCCGAACGCGAGGAGGGCGACGGGCTGCGCCTGTTCGCCGGCCAGGTCCTGCCGGGAGACGGCCCCGCCAACGTCGGCAACACCGTCGCCTGCCCCTGGCCGGTCGACCCCGCTGTCGACGACGGGACCGGCGCTGCCGCGTTCGCCCAGGTGTGGGCGGCCCTGGACTGCCCCGGCGGCTGGTCCCACGACGTCACCGGACGCCCCATCCTCCTGGGCCGCTTCACCGCCCAGGTGCTCAGCGCCCCGAAGGTGGGCGAGACCACCGTGGTCATGGGCCGGTTGATGTCGGTGGACGGCCGTAAGATCCGCACCGGAAGCGCGCTCTACGACGCGGACGGCGGGCTGCTCGCCCAGGCCCGCGCGACCTGGATCGCACTGAGGACCTGAACCCGCACGGCGGTCCCGAGCCGCCCCGGAACCGCTACGGTGAACCCTTGTGGCCTTCGAAGACACCCGACAGACAGTGCCCGGCGCGAACGACGCCCCCGCCCCCCGCCGGGGACGCAACGCGCGCGGGCGCGACCCCGAACGGCGCAAGGCCATCCTGGACGCCGCCGACCGGGTCATCCAACGCGAGGGCCACGACGCCTCCATGCTCGCCATCGCCACCGAGGCGGGCATCAGCAAACCCATCCTGTACCGGCACTTCGGTGACAAGGGCGGCCTCTACCGGGCGCTGGCCCAACGCCACGTCGACCCGCTCATCGAACGCATCCGCGCCGAGTTGCACCAGCACACCGACTTCGAGGTGCGGGCCGGAGCGACCGTCGGCGCGTACCTGTCGATGATCTCCCAGAACCTCAACCTGTACCGGTTCCTCATGGACCGGGCCACCTCCGAGGACGTGCGCACCCGTAGCGACCTCGGCCTCATGGTCCGACGGCTGGGAGAGGAACTCGCCGACCTGCTCATCACCGAGGGCCGCATCCGGGGCCGGTTGCGCGCCCAGATCGCCGGGCACGCCGTGGTCGGCATGGTCCAGGCGGCGGGGGAGTGGTGGCTCGAACACCCCGAGGTCGGGGAGGACGAGATCATCGAGGACCTCACCGCGGCCGTCGTGGGGGCCATTCGAGGTAGCGCCCGGTGACGGTGACCGGGCACCCCCGGGCACCCCCGGTCACCTCGCGCACCTTTCCCGCGCACCGCACACCCTCCCTCACGCCGGCCCCCATCCTGACGCCACGTCGTCGGCTCATCCCACCGAACGCCGTCCCACCAACGTTTTCCGGCATTTTTCGGCCAAGGGCTTGACCTGGAGTGCGCTCCAGGTCCCATGCTTTCTCACATGAAGGACTACTTCACCCCGGGTGAGATCGCCGCACGCTTCGACCTCACCCTGGACACCCTCCGTTACTACGAGAAGGCCGGCCTGCTGCGCCGGGTCGACCGCGCCCCCAGTGGGCACCGCCGCTACCGCGCCGACGACGTCGAACTCCTCCACCTGGTGCGGTGCCTGCGCGACACCGACATGCCCATCTCCCGGCTGCGCGAGTTCGCCGAACTGGTTCGCGACGGCGACCACACCATCCCCGAACGGGTGGAGGTGTTGCAGAGCCACCAACACCGGCTGAGCGCGCACATCGACCAGTTGCGGGAACGCCAAGAGGCCATCCGGCACAAGATCGACTACTACCTCGGGGTGCTGTCGGACCGCCCCGAGCTCACCCGGCGCCCCGAAGGTTCCGAGGACACTCCGACCCCTGCCCCCGCCGCCCTGTCGGACACGGCGGCGCTCATGACGGACAGCACCGTGAAGGAGAACGCCTGATGCGCTACACCACCATCGGCGACCGAAGCGTCAGCGCCCTGTGCCTGGGCGCGATGCAGTTCGGTAGCACCACCGACCCCGATACCTCCCTGGCCCTGCTCGACCGGTTCGTCGACGCGGGCGGCACGTTCATCGACACCGCCGACTGCTACCAGTTCTGGGTCGAAGGCGGACAGGGGAACGAGAGCGAGACCTTGCTGGGACGGTGGCGACGCGAGCGCGGCATCACCGACGAGGTCTTCATCGCGACCAAGGTCGGTGCCCAACCCACCATTCCCGGCGCCGGACTGGAGGCCCAGGAGGGACTGTCCACCAAGGCCGTCACCGCCGCGGTCGAACGCAGCCGGCGGCGCTTGGGCATGGACACCCTGGACCTGCTCTACGCCCACCGTGAGGACCCCCTCACCCCGGTCGAGGAGACCATGGGGGCCTTCGCCGACCTGGTCGAGCGAGGACACGTCCGTGAACTCGGTATGAGCAACCACCGCACCTGGCGGCTGGAGCGTGCCCGCGCCGCGGCCGAGAACAACGGATGGCCCCGCCCACGCGTCCTGCAGTACCGATACACCTACCTGCAAGCCCGCGACGAGGTGCCCCTCCAGGCATCGGGGCACAGGTTCGTCACCCCGGAGTTGTTCGACTTCATCCACTCTGAGGCTTCGCAGGGACGCGACCACACCCTGCTGGTGTACAACTCACTGCTGTCGGGCGCCTACACCCGGCCCGGCCGCTCCTTCGAGTACGCCTACGACCACCCGGGCACCCAGGTGCGTCTGGCGGTACTCGACGAGGTCGCCAAGGAGACCGGAGCCAGTCGCAACCAGGTCGTTCTCGCCTGGTTGTTGGACCACGACCCGGCCATCGTGCCGCTGGTGGGGGTCAGCTCGATCGGCCAGCTGGACGAGGTCCTGGAAGGGGTCGACCTGCGCTTGAGCGCGGACCAGCACGAGAGGTTGACCGCCGCGCACTGAGGACCCGTGCGCGGGCCGGCGTCCCGGGAACCGTGTGACCGGGACCGGGGCCGGGCCGGGAGCGGGAGGAACGGGGG
>NZ_FRFF01000122.1 GCF_900143625.1 Nocardiopsis sp. JB363 | reverse complement strand
CCAGAGCACCCCAAGGAACACGACCCCAGGCGCCCCACCAACCCACCCGATACTCGCCCGATCTCCCTAGAGCTATCTCTAGAGTTCTCCGTCCGAGGTGCACCACACCAAAAACCACAAACCTCTCCCCGAGACGCGCACAGCCGGGACGCTTGTTTCACCGATTTCTGGAAGTCGGGTTGGGGTGTGCCGACGCGCGTGGTGACCTCGATTGCTCAGGAATCGCTCTGATCCACGCCGACCGTGACCTGCTCCTTGTCCTGCTCCTTTTCCTTGCTCTCGACCTGGTAAGCGTCGCCGTCGGCAGCAGCCTCGTCGACGAATTCCTTCCAAGGGGCGGGGTCGAGCCCCAACACGTCGAGGAGGTAGCCGGAGACGGCGTCCGCGACCAAGGCGACGCGGGCCGGGTCCTCGTCGCTGGTCTCGGCGACCGCCTCACCGGCGACACCGCCGAGGGTGTGCTCGCCGTCGATGACGGTGAGCAGCCTCTTGGGAGCGGGGGAGAGCCTGTAGGCGTCGGTGAACCAGTCCGGCCCCCGGGTGGACATCGCCGATTGGTCCTTGTCACCGGTGATGACGAGCGCCGGCGCGGTCATGGTGGAGTAGTCCGGACGCATGAACGGCAGATGCTCGGCGGCGAACGGGGTGAGGCTGTCTCCGGTTCCGGCCGCCGCGATGAGCACACCGGCCTTGATCCCCGGATGGGCGAAGCTCTCGCCCGGGTTGCCTTCGGCGTCGAACACACGGGCGCCGAGCAGGGTGCCGACGGTCTGGCCGCCCCAGGAGTGTCCGACGACGGCCACGCGATCGAGGTCGGCCTGGGTGTTCAACCCTCCCGCGCGGGCCAGGACACCGTCGAGGTCGTCGATGATGGCGTGCAGATCGGTGATCCGGGTCCGCCAGATGGTGCCGAACCTGGGATCGTCGAACCCGATGCCGTGTCGGCGGGAGTCGAGGTGGGTCGGCTGCACGACGACGAAACCCGCCGCCGCCCACCGGTCGACGAGTGGCCCGTAGCCGTCCATCGACCAGGCGTTACCGTGCGAGAACACGATGACGGGCAGGTCCTCTCCGGACGCCGGTGCGGTGACCTTCACTCGCAGTTCGATCTCGCGGCCGGCCACGGGAACGATGATGGGCCTGACCGTGATGAGCTGCTGTTCGGAGTGGTTGATAGGCATAAGGGTGCTCTCTTCCGAGGGGGCGGTCCTGCCGGATTTGGCGGAACATAGTTCCGTCAATTTAGCGGAACATAGTTCCGCGAGCAAGGGGAGAGAAGTGACCGAGCCGATCGGTGTGCGAGCGGCGGGAGCGCAACGCACCCGCAAGACCCTCCTGGCCGCTGCGGCGGCCGTGTTCGTGGAGCAGGGGGTGAACGCGCCCATCCGCGACATCGCCTACCGCGCCGAGGTCGGGGTGGGCACCGTCTACCGTCACTTCCCGAACCGGGCGGAACTGGTCATCGCCGTGTACCGGCACCAGATCGAGGAATGCGCCGCGCTGGCCCCGCGGCTCCTGGGAGCGTCGATCGCTCCGAGCGAAGCACTCTCGCGTTGGGTCGACGCGTTCGTGGAGTTCCTCGTGACCAAGCACGGGCTGGGCGCGGCGCTCCAGTCCGAGGATTCGAGTTCGCAGAGCCTGCACGCCCTCATGCTCGACGAGCTCGTCCCCGCTTGCGGATCACTGATCGACGCCGGAGTGGCGGCGGGTGAGATCGATCCGGACGTCACCCCGTACACGCTCATGCGCGGGATCGGGAACCTGTGCATCCTCGGCCCCGGCTATGGCGGGGAGGACGCCCGCGCCATGGTGGCCCGCCTACTCGTCGGATGTCGCCGCACCGACTGAAACAGGCGATATTTTCTTGGCTCCGTAAATGGCATTTTCCTGAATTGCGTGCCCATTGTTCGATGATTGCGCCGGTAGCGATGCTTCTCACATAAAAGGACCCATGGCCCTCACATAGGGTTGTCCGGTGACCGAATCTCCCACGGCTTCTCAGGTCCTTCGTCGACCGCGCCTTCTCACCACTGAAGTACTCGCCGGCATCGTGACGACCCTCGCGCTCATCCCCGAGGTGATCGCGTTCTCGGTGATCGCGGGCGTCGATCCGAAGGTCAGCCTCATGGCCTCCGTCGTGCTCGCCGTGTCGATGTCGATCCTGGGTGGTCGTCCCGCCATGATCACGGCGGCGGCCGGCGCCGTCGCCCTCGTGGTCGCGCCGCTCGTCCACGAGCACGGCGCCGAATACCTGCTGCCGACCGTGATCCTCGCCGGCCTCGTGCAGATCTTGTTCGGCGTCACGGGCCTGGCCCGGCTCATGCGCTTCATTCCGAGGTCGGTCATGATCGGCTTCGTCAACGCGCTGGGCATCCTCATCTTCGCCGCTCAGCTGCCGCACGTGATCGGCGTGCCATGGCTCGTCTACCCGATGTTCGCGCTCACGCTCCTCATCGTGATCGGCCTGCCCCGACTCACGAAGGCGGTGCCCGCTCCCCTGATCGCGATCATCGTCGTCACCTCGATCGCGATGGTCGCCCACATGGCGATTCCGACCGTGGGCGACCAGGGCGCCGTCGGCGGCGGGCTGCCCGGAGTCACTCCGCTGCTCGTGCCGCTCAACCTCGAAACGCTGCGCATCATCGGGCCGACGGTGCTCAGCGTCGCGTTCGTCGGTCTCATGGAGACCCTGCTCACGGCCAAACTCGTGGATGACATCACCGATACCAAGTCCGACAAGGGCCGTGAGTCATGGGCGCTCGGTGTCGCGAACATCCTCGCCGGCTTCTGGGGCGGCATCGCCGGTTGCGCCATGATCGGCCAGACCGTCGTGAACGTGAAGCTCGGCCGCGCCCGCACCCGCATCTCCACGTTCGTCGCCGGGGTCGTGCTCCTGGCCCTGGTCACCGTGCTGTCGGACGTCATGGAGCGGATCCCCATGGTCGCCCTGGCCGCCGTGATGATGGTCGTCGCCGTCTCCACCATCGACTTCCACAGCGTGCGGCCCTCGACGCTCAAGCGGATGCCGCGCTCGGAGACGAGTGTCATGCTCGTCACCGTCGCGGTCGTGGTCGCGACGGACAACCTCGCCATCGGTGTCGGCGTGGGCGTACTGCTCGCGATGGTGCTGTTCGCTCGCCGGGTCGCGCACGTGGTCACCGTCGAGCGCGTCGCGGAGACGGAGTCGGTCGTCTACACCGTGCGCGGCCCCCTGTTCTTCGGCAGCAGCAATGATCTGGTCGAGCAGTTCTCCTACGCGGAGGACCCGGAGTCGGTCACCGTCGACTTCTCGGCGGCGCAGATCTGGGACGCCTCGACGGTCGCCGCCCTCGACTCGGTGCAGACCAAGTACGCCGACCGAGGCGTCGACGTGCGCTTCACCGGCCTGGACGAGAACTCGACCCACTTCCACCGCCGCCTCACCGGAACACTCGGCTGATCCGAGCCGGCACCTTCCGGTCACGCGTGCTCGTCAGGGCGGGGGAGAGGAAAAGGTTTCCACCTTGACGTTTGCGAAATCACCCTCTTCCAGGTCGGAACGTCGAATGAACCAGAAGTGGACCGTGGTGAATTCGGGGAAGTAACCCAGCTGGTGCTGGGCCTGGGCCAGGAGGAGCCACTCTTCACCCTTCTCGTCCGGTGGAGTGTTGGGGAGGGGCGGGTCCTGAGGAGAAAAGGCGTGTCCACCCAGAGTGAGGTCGTATCTCCACACCTCATGACCCTGCTGGTAATCATCCAGATCGTGTTCTCTGTACAGCCGGCTCCTTTCCGGGTCGGCGGCGATGACCACTTCGTCGTAGCTCGTCGGCATGTCCCAGAATCGCCGTGCGTATATGGGGTGCGGCTCCGTATAGGGAGACGGATCGTACTCTTCTTCGTCATACTGGAAAAACCGCTCGACAGTGGCGGTACCTGCCGGCACATGGATCACGCGGCCTTCGCTGTTGTCTTCACCGTCATGTTTGTCGGCGAAGAACAACAGCTCCCCGTCTCGGGGCAGGGGGAAGTCGAGTACGTCCTGAGGTAGGGCCGCGCAGTCGAGCGAGGCGAAGAAGTGCGGATAGCCGTCCCAGTCGATGTCGGGGGGAAGCCGAGGGTGGCCTCCGTAGGTTCCCGCGAGGTTCCCGCCACCTTCGCTCTCGGCGCTCAACTCGATGCGAGGGCGGGCGAAGCTCAACCCCAGGTCGATGATGTGCTCGGGTACGCCGTCCGCGCGTGCCGCGTCGCGATAGGCCTGAAATTCGTCCATGGCGGGGATCCTGCCGTACGGCTACGACTTTTCACCGTTGCCCCTCAGAGCCGCTCCAGCACCTTTCGCGAGTGTTCCTTCAACCGAGGCAGGGCTCGCTCGCGCAACTCGTCGATACCGGGGACCTCCTGGAGTTCGGACAAGGAATCCTCGAACGCGTCCGGGAAGGCTTCGGCCATCATCGATGTGCGCTCGATCAGCAGGTCCGCTTCCAACCCGAGCGTTCTCGCCGCCTTCTCCCACTGATGCCGTCTGATACGAGAGGGATTCCGTTGACCACCGATGGATAGAGCGACGGACCGATCGACGTTTTCGGCGTCGTAGGCCAGACCGGTGGCCAAGTCGTACAACGGCGCCACCCGATTCCCGTCGGGGGCACGGAGCAGGGAGATGTTCTTGGAGTGGCCGTCGGGGGCGCCGGCAACCAGATTGACGATCAAGAAGTCCGCCAGAGCTCGGCGGGCGTCATCGAGGTCAGTGGTCTCGCGTTTGGCCACCCGCATCATGTCCGTCAGTTGTGGTCCTCCTCTGTCTTCGTACTTGTACTCGGGCATGCGCCCGCAGGCCTGTGCGAAGTCCTCCTGATGCAGCCGTTGGACGTACTCCCCTTGTACGACGCGGTCGAAGCGCTCGACCACGATGGCCCATTGATCGTCGAACCGGGTGAAGGTGCTGTGAGCGATGTCGACGCCCACCGACGCGGCCGCTCGCATCGTCACGTGTTCGATCAAGGCCTGGTGGTGAAGTTCTTTGATCCCCGGCTTGAAGATGTGTGTGGTGGCCGAACTGCCATGAGCGGTGTGCCACTCGCCGTTGATCCGGGCGAGGGCGAATTTCTCTTGTTGACCGCCCAGGGACCAATGTTCCCCCGGCATGGTCCAGGAGGGCTCGCCTCCGATCAGTTCCCGGATGCGGTCGGCGATCTGTGTCTCGCTGATCGGCCTGTGGTCACCGGTGCGGTTCCGGAGTTCCGCCAAGTCCTCTTCTCGGCAGAACTGCACGGCTCCCGCGCAATCCCAGCCGATGCCCGCCAGGAGACCAAAGGCGTCGTCCATATGGACGCCGTAACGGGCGGCCGATGCCGCGCGTGCCTGCGCGTTCTCGGGAAGCAACCCGAACAAGAACGGCTTGACCTTGCCGGTCGGATGAACTTCCCCACGAAGGGGCAGCTTCGCGGATAGCGCCACGTCGCCGACGCTGACGTATCGGGCGGTGTAGGAAAACGTCGGATCGTCTGATTCGGTCCTGCGCTCCAGGTGCCCGATCACCTCGCCTGCCAACAGCACCAGCAGTCGTTCAGTCACTCTCGCGCTCCTTGACCTTGCGGGCGGCCAGGTCCCAGGCGGACCTGCGAGCCGCGCTGCCCGTGTCGTTGCTCGTGGGCCTCGCCGTGCGTGGCGTCTCCGGGCGGTTCATCGCCGCCGTTTCCCGGTCCGTGGGCCCCTCGGAGTCGTGGAGGGTCAGTGTGAGGTCGAGGGCGTCCAGTAGCCGGAACAGCTGCTCCAGTTCGGCGCCACGGTGCCCGGCTTCGACTCGGGCCAGCCAGGAACGGGCGACGCCGGCCCGGGTCGCCAGGTTCGCCTGGCTCAGTCCGCGAGCGAGACGCGTGTCGCGAACCAGGCTGCCCAGTTTCGTCCACCCGGTGATGATGCTCTCGGCCACCATGAACCTCCTTGTCCTCGTTCAAGGACATTGTACTTTTGTCCTCGAACGAGGACAAGCCGCCGTTGTCCTCGTTCAAGGCCGGTGACGGTTCATCTTTCGGTGGTGACGGCCTCGATGACCTCGCGCAGGGCCGTGAAGCTGTGCGCGGGCAGCAGCGCGTCGCAGTGGGGCAGGGCCGCGGACATTCCGCCCGTCGACGGGGTGAAGCCCGGAGCCGCCGCCCTGGGATTGGCCCACACGATCCGGTGGGCGCGGCGACGCAGCCGCGTCATGGCCGCTGTCATCGACTCGGCCGGGTCGCTGTCCCAACCGTCGGAGAGCACCACCACGACCGCACCGCGCAGCAGGGCGCCGTGGCGGGAGGCGAGCAGCTCGCGCAGGCTCGCGGCGATCCGCGTGCCGCCGAACCGGTCCGTCACCGCCTCGGTCACCCTGGCCACCGCGTCTTCCACGGTGCCTCGACGCAGCAGCGGCGTCAGACGGGTCGTTCGGATCCCGAAGGTGAAGGTCTCGGTCTCCATCAGCGAGGTGAGGGCGCGCGCCAGGTGCAGGTGCACGGCGGCCTGGGCGCGCATGGACCCGCTGACGTCGCACAGCACCACCACGCGGCGCGGTCGCTTCCGGGGGCGTTCCCGCACCAGGGTGAGCGGTTCCCATCCGGTGCGCCGGGCCCGCGCCAGGGTGGCCCGCAGCGCTACCTTGCCCCCGGACCCGCCCCGGGCTCGCCGACGGGTGCGTCGGCGGGGAGGGTCGGGGCACAGCGTCGCCAGCCACTCGCCCAACAGTGCGACCTCCGCGTCGGAGAGCCGCTCGAAGGGTTCCTCGGCCCGGGCCTCCAGAGCACTGGGCGACAGCTCGGGAAGCTCGTGGGACTCCTCGTCGTCGTCGGACTCCCCGGAAGACGACAGGGTCGTCCACGGCAGCCCGCCCGAAGCCGCCCCCTCGGGTTCGTCGCCGCCGGAGGTTCCGGGGGAGGCGTCGCGCACCCGTAGGGAGGACGGGGCCGGGGTGGTCTCCGCGCGCGGCACCCCGCCCTCGAAGGCGTCGGCGAACACCGCGTCGAAGCGCGCCAGGTCCTCCGACCGACGCACCAGGCACACCCGGGCCGTCCAGTACAGCTCCCCGACGTCGTCGGGAAGCCGCACGGCCAGCGCACGCGCCAAGGTGCCCGCCGCGTCCAGGTCCACCCGCGCCCCACGGGCGCGCAACCGTTCGGTGAAGGCGACCGCGAACGCCGCCCGGTCCACCCCCGGCAGCGGGGAGGCGGCGGGCTCAGCCGAAGACGGCATAGCCGATGAGGAACCCCACCGCCAGCGCCGCCACCACGGCGATCGCCGGCCACAGGAGCCTGCCGCCACCGGAGACCGCCATCAGGTCCACCGGTGCGGCCTCGGGTCCGTCGATGGTCCGCTTGGTCGGCGCGGTCGGAACCGTCGAAGCGCCCGCCACCGTGGGGGCCTTCGAATCGGGCCCGCCACTGCCACCGCCGTCGCTCTCGTTCTTCTCGTCGGACAGGGGGCCGCTGCCGGCCATCTGGTCACCGCCGGACATGTGCGCGCCCCCGCTCATGTGGCCGCCGCCCGACATGTGGGCACCGCCGGACATGTGCGAAGTCGACTCCGGTCCCTCGCCGTTCCGGTCCTTGTCTTCCGTCATACCGTCAGCCTCCGTGGTGTCGAGGGCGGCGAGCTTTTCCTCCGCCCTCTCCACGAACTGCCCCAGCAGACGTTCCGAAACGTCCTTGATCATCCCACCGCCCAACTGGGCGAGCTTTCCGGTGATCTTCAGGTCGGTCTCGACCGTCACGGCGGTGCGCCCGGTGGCCTCGGTCTCCGCCAGCCGGACCGTGACGGTCGCCGCGGCGTTGCCCGCGCCCCGGTCGGCCCGCCCGGAGGCCTCCACGACCGCGCGGTGCGCCTCGTCGTCGCGTTCCACGAACCGGGCGGTGCCCTTGTAGGCGGCCACCACCGGCCCGACCTTCACCTTCACCTTCCCGGAGTAGACCCCGTCCTCCACGCCGGTCAGCTGCGCCCCCGGCATGCACGGGGCGAGCTCCTCCACGTCGGTGAACAGGTCCCACACCCGTTCGATGGGTGCGTCGACGGTGAACTCGTTGTCGATCCTCATGTGGTCGTCTCCGCTCGGGTCCCGGCAGGGGTCAGTGTCGATACCACGGTGTCGTGGTCGTCGGGGGTCTTGATGAGTGCGGACAGGCTGCGCACGATGTCGTCGCGGACCAGGTCGGTCACACCCAGGGCGCCCAGGGCCGACACCCAGTCGATGGTCTCGGCCAGTCCGGGAGCCTTGTCCAGTTCCAGCTCCCGGACCCGTCCCACGAACTCGGTCGCGGACGCCACCAGCGCGGCGTTCGCTCCGGGGACCCGTCGGCGCAGGATGGCCGCGGCCCGCTCGGGTTCGGGGTAGGTGATCCAGTGGTAGAGGCAGCGCCGGCGCAGGGCGTCGTGCAGGTCGCGGCTGCGGTTGGAGGTGAGCACCACCAGGGGCGGGTGCTCGGCGGTGAAGGTGCCCAGCTCGGGCACGGTCACCGACGCCTCGCCCAGGAACTCCAACAGCAGCGCCTCGAACTCGTCGTCGGCGCGGTCGACCTCGTCGATCAGCAGTACCGGAGGAATCGGCCCCCGGTGGCGGACCGCTCGTAGGATCGGCCGGTCCAGCAGGAACCGTTCGGTGAACAGGTCGTCGTCGGCCAACCGTTCCCCGCGCGACTCGGCGAGCCGGACCGCGAGCAGTTGCCGCTGGTGGTTCCACTCGTAGAGGGCCTCACCTGCGGTCAGACCCTCATAGCACTGCAACCGGATCAACGGGGTGTCCAGGACCCGGGCGAGGGCCTTGGCCACGGCGGTCTTGCCGACCCCGGGTTCGCCCTCCAACAGCAGGGGGCGACCCAGGGTCATCGCCAGCGACAGGGCGGTGGCGGTGCCCTCGTCCACCAGGTGGTCCTGGGTGTCCAGCCGCCACCGGACCTCGTCGGCGTCGAGCATCTAGCCCTCCGCCGCCTTGCGGTCCCGGCAGCCCGGGCAGCAGAACCACACGTCCTGGCCGTCGACCTCCAGGTGCGGGGTGGTGGGGCCCACGGTGACGGTCATCCCGCACACCGGGTCCACCGCCGTGACCGGGGCCGAGGTCCGCGTCGTCTCCTCGGAAGCCGGAGCCTGCGGGGCGGTCAGCCCGTTCACCCGGACCTCCCGCACCAGCTGGGCCAGGATCGACAGCGCGATCTCCGCCGGGGTGCTCGCGCCGATGTCCGACCCGACCGGCGCGTGCACCCGATCGCGTTGGCAGTGGCTCAACTCAAGGGAATCCAGCACGGCGGCGCCGCGTTTGCGCGAGGCCACCAGCCCCACGAATCCCACCCCGGCGTCCAGGGCGGAGCGGATCACCGCGGCCTCGTCACCGCCGTGACTGGCCACCACCACGGCCGTGGCACCCGCCACCACCTCGGTACCGGCCCCCGACTCCACGACGAACCCCAGGGGCGGGGCCATCTCGCGCAGCGCCGACACGATGGGGGATTCGCCCACGACCCCCACCACCGGATCCGGCAGTCGAGGCTGGAGGAAGATCTCCAGGGCGCCCCCGGACAGACACGGGTTCACCACCACGTGCGCGCCGGGGGTCTCCGGGAAGGGCTCGCCCTCACCCGGCAACACCCGCAGCAGTACGCTGCGTCGGTCGCGGATGGCCCCCAGGGCGGCCTCACGCACCGAACCCTGGGCGCACTGCCCGCCCACGAAACCCTCGATGGAACCGTCCTGGAGGACGATCGCACCGTCCCCCGGCCGGACCGAGGCGGGCACCTGGGCCCGCACCACGGTCGCCTCGACGAACGGCACTCTGCCGGCGAGCAGCTCACGGCCGCGCCCGGACACGTCAACGGCGGCCATCACGTGGCCCCCTTTCCTGTTTTCTTCCCACACCTCAGAACGAGGGCTTTGCCCGACCGTTCATGGCGTCCCACACCCGGGAGGGGGTGAGCGGCATGTCGGCGTGGCGCACCCCGAACGGCTTCAGCGCGTCCACGACCGCGTTGACCACCGCCGGCGGCGAACCCACGGTCGCGGACTCGCCCACGCCCTTGGCACCGATCGGGTGGTGCGGCGACGGCGTCACCGTGTACCCGGTCTCCCAGCCGGGGACCTCCAACGCCGTGGGCAGCAGGTAGTCCATGAAGGAACCGCCCAGGCAGTTGCCGTCCTCGTCGAAGGAGATCATCTCCATCAACGCCATCCCGACCCCGTCGGTCAGACCGCCGTGCACCTGGCCCTCGATGATCATCGGGTTGATGCGGGTCCCGCAGTCGTCGACCGCGATGAACCGGCGCACCTTGACCTGCGCGGTCCCCGGGTCGATGTCCACCACGCAGATGTAGGCGCCGTGCGGGTAGGTGAGGTTCTCCGGGTTGTAGCAGACCTGCGCCTCCAGGCCGCCCTCGATCCCGTCGGGCAGGTCACCGGCGCCGTGGGCGCGCAGCGCGATCTCCTGGATGGTCACCGAACGCTCCGGGTCGCCCTTGACGGCGAACGAGCCCTTGGTCCATTCCAGGTCGGTGACCGAGGCCTCCAACATGCCCGAGGCGATGATCCGCGCCTTGTCGCGCACCTTGCGGGCGACCATGGCGGCGGCCGCGCCCGACACCGGGGTGGACCGGCTGCCGTAGGTGCCGAGCCCGAACGGGGTGTTGTCGGTGTCGCCGTGCACGACGTCGATGTCGTCCGGCGGAATGCCGATCTCCTCGGCGACGATCTGCGCGAACGTCGTCTCGTGGCCCTGCCCTTGGGACTGCACCGAGAGCCGCACCACGGCCTTGCCGGTGGGGTGCACCCGCAGTTCACAGCCGTCGGCCATGCCCAGACCCAGGATGTCCATGTTCTTGCGCGGGCCCGCGCCGACGGCCTCGGTGAAGAAGGAGAGCCCGATGCCCATCAACTCGCCCCGGGCGCGCTTCTCGGCCTGTTCCGCGCGCAGCTCGTCATAGCCGGCGATGCGCATCGCCTCGCGCAGGGTGGGCTCGTAGTCGCCGGAGTCGTACACCCACCCGGTCTTGGTGGTGTACGGGAACTGGTCCGGTTGGATCAGGTTCTGGGAGCGCAGCTCCGCCGGGTCGGCCTCAAGCTCGTACGCCAGGCAGTCCACCAGGCGTTCGACCAGGTACACGGCCTCGGTGATCCGGAAGGAACACGCGTAGGCCACACCGCCCGGCGCCTTGTTCGTGTACACCGCCGTCATCTTGGCGTGCGCGGCCTCGATGTCGTAGCTGCCGGTGAACACCCCGAAGAAGCCCGCCGGGTACTTGGTCGGCGCGGCCTGGGCGTTGAACGCCCCGTGATCGGCGAGCACGTTCGTGCGGATGCCCAGGATGCGGCCGTCATGGGTGGCCGCGATCTCGCCGCGCATGATGTAGTCGCGGGCGAAACCGGTGCTGATGAGGTTCTCGGACCGGTCCTCCATCCACTTGACCGGCTTGCCGACCACCAACGACGCCACGATCGCGCACACGTACCCGGGGTAGATCGGCACCTTGTTGCCGAACCCGCCGCCGATGTCGGGGGAGATCACCCGGATCTTGTGCTCGGGCAGCCCCGCCACCATCGCGTACAGGGTGCGGTGGGCGTGCGGCGCCTGGGTGGTGGACCACAGCGTCAGTCGGCCCTCCACCGAGTCGTAGTCGGCGACCGCACCGCAGGTCTCCATGGGGGAGGGGTGCACGCGCGGGTACACGATGTCCTCGGTGACCACCACGTCGGCCTTGGCGAACACGGCCTCCGTGGCGGCCTCGTCACCGGTCTCCCAGTCGAAGACGTGGTTGTCGGCCTTGCCCTCCAGGTCGTCCCGGATGACCGGGGAGCCCTCGGCCAGGGCGCTACGGGCGTTCACGACCGGGTCGAGCAGGTCGTACTCGACGTCGATGAGCTCCAGCGCGTCGCGCGCCGAGTAGTGGTCCTCGGCCACCACGAAGGCGACCTCCTGACCTTGGAAGCGCACCTTGTCGGTGGCCAGGACCGCCTGCACGTCGTTGGACAGGGTCGGCATCCACGCCAGACCCTTCTCCGCCAGCGCCTCGCCGGTCACCACGGCCTTCACCTTGGGATGAGCCTCGGCGGCGCTGGTGTCCACCGACACGATGCGGGCGTGCGCCACGGGGGAGCGCAGGATCGCCAGGTGCAGCATGCCGCGCAGTTGGACGTCGTCGACGTAGCGACCGCGCCCGCGCACGAACCGGGGGTCCTCCTTGCGGAGCATCCGGCCGTGGCCGAGCGGTTTCTTGTCGACGGTCTCGTGGTCGTTCACCGCGGTCATCGGACCTCCTCCTGCGTGGAACCGTGGGCCGGGCAGCCGTTCGCCTCGTGTTCGGCCGCCCAGCGCACCGAACGCACGATCGTGGCGTAGCCGGTGCAGCGGCAGATCTGACCGGAGATCGCCTCGCGGATCTCCTGCTCCGACGGGTCGGGGTTGCGGTCCAGCAGGGCGCGGGAGGTCATCATCATCCCGGGGGTGCAGAACCCGCACTGGAGGCCGTGGCACTCCATGAACCCTTGCTGCACCGGGTCGAGTTCCTCGCCCTTGGCGAGCCCCTCGACGGTGCGGACCTTGCGGCCGTCGGCCATCGCCGCGAGCACGGTGCAGGACTTGACGGGTTCGTCGTCCATCCACACCGTGCACGCGCCGCAGTTGCTGGTGTCGCAACCCCAGTGGGTGCCGGTCAGGCTCAGGTGGTCGCGCAGGAAGTGCACCAGCAGGAGCCGGCTCTCGATCTCCCCGCTGACCTCTTCGTCGTTGACGGTCATGGTGACGCGCATGTTCAGGCCCTCCCGGTCCCTGCGACGGCGCGGCGCAGCGTCCGTCGGGTGAGTTCCTTGACGAGGTGGCGCTTGTACTCGGCGCTGCCCCGGCTGTCGGTGGTGGGCGCGCAGGCCGCGGCGGCGATCTCGCCCGCCCGTGCGTAGAGGTCCTCGGAAGGGGCCTGACCGCGCAGGGCCTCGGCGATCCCTTCGACCGCGACGGTGTTCGCGCCGACGGCGGTCAGCCCCAGCCGGGCGTCGGTGAGGACACCGTCGTCCAGCCACACGGCGGCGGCCACCGCGGCCACCGCCCAGTCGCCGGCACGACGTTCCACCTTCTCGAACGCGCTGGACCCGCCGGGCCTGACCGGGAAGCGGACCTCGACGAGCATCTCGCCGTGGCCGACGGCCGTCTCGTAGGGGCCGACATGGAACTCGGTCATGGGGACCAGGCGTTCGCCGTCGGTGCCTCGGATGACACAGACCGCCCCCAGAGCCCCGCACACGGCGGACAGGTCCTCGGAGGGATCGGCCTGGCACAGCGAACCGCCCAGGGTGCCGCGGTTGCGCACCAGGGGGTCGGCGATGACCTTCTCGGCCTCGGCGAAGACGGGGAAGATCTCCGCCAGTTCCGTGGACTCCAGGAGTTCCCGGTGCCTGGTCATCGCTCCGATCCGCACCTCGTCGGCCTCGACCCGGATGTACCCGAGCTCGCCGTGGAGCTCGTTGATGTCGATGAGGTACTCCAGGTCGGTGAGCCGGAGCTTCATCATCGGCAGCAGACTGTGGCCGCCCGCGACCAACCGCGCGGACTCGCCCAAACGGTCCAACAGACCGATCGCGTGGTCCACGCTGGTCGCGCGTTCGTATTCGAACGGTGCCGGGACCTGCATGCGTACTCCTTCACATCGTGTGTGAGGCAGTGCACACCGCTTTGTGTTCGGCGGTCAACGCCGACCTAAGGTTTCGCTTAATCACCGAGGTGGCAGGGGGCGGTGTGAAAGGAGTGGATGATGGGGCGCGGCCGAAAATCCGTTGCGCTGGGCCGGATGGTCGTTGAGACTGCGCGGCATGTACTCCGACGACGACGCCGCCGCACTCTACGACGTGCTCAACCCCTGGGCGCCCTCCGACGACTTCTACCTGTCCCACGTCATGGCCGCCGACGCCGTGCTCGACGTGGGGTGCGGGACCGGGATGATGCTGCATCGCGCCCGTCGGGAAGGGCACACCGGCCGGTTGTGCGGGGTCGACCCGGACACGGCCTCGCTCCGTCGGGCACGGACGCGAAAGGACGCGGAGTGGGTCGAGGGTCGCGCCGACGGCATGGCCTTCGATGGGGAGTTCGACCTGGCGTTCATGGCGAGCAACGCCTTCCAGGTGCTGGTCACCGACGCCGAACTTCGCGAGTCGCTCGCCGCGATCCGGGCGGCGCTGCGGGAGGGCGGAGGCTTCGTGTTCGGCACCCGCAACCCCTCGGACCGGGGATGGGAGCGGTGGCGGCCGGAGAACGCCGCCGAGGTGGTCGACCATCACGGGCGCGAGGTGCGCGTGGAACACCGGGTGGAGGAAGTGGCCGACGGGCGCGTCACCTTCACCGAGACCACCGCGATCCGGGGAGGGGAGGCCCTACGGGTGGACCGTTCCACCCTGCGCTTCCTGGACGCGACGCAGATCGACGCGCTGCTCGCCGAGACCGGTTTCGCGACGGTCGAGCGCTACGGGGACTGGGGTCGGGGGCCGTTGACCGACACGAGCCGGAACATCGTCACCGTCGCCCGCGCGGCCTGAGAGGCCCCTGGCGGGTCAGCCCTCGGGAGGTTCCCCCTGATCCCTTGGGAAGCGCTCGTCACGTGGTGGGTCCCGTGGCGGATCCTGGGGCGCGTCCTGGGGACGGTCCTGGTAGCCCTCCGCGGGCCCGGAGACCGTGGGCCCCTCACCCCAGCCGGTCGGATACGTGCGCCCGTTCGGTTTCTCGTCCCAGTACTCGGGAGAGCGGACGGCCTTCTCCGCCTGACGTTGGACCACGTAGAAGATGCCCAGCACCAGGAAGATGGCGATGACGATCACGGCGATGATGATCAGCGGGACGAGCGCGGAGAACGCGGACATCGAACTCACCTCCTTGGTCCGCGCCTACCCGGTCACGTCCGCTCTCACCCATGGGCCCCTACCGGACGGGCAGGCCGGTGACGCTGCGGCCGATGATGAGCTTCTGGATCTCGCTGGCGCCCTCGAAGATCGTGTAGATCGTGGCGTCGCGGTGCCAGCGCTCCACCGGGTACTCGCGGGTGTAGCCGTTGCCGCCCAGGATGCGCAGTGCGTTCTGGGTGACGAAGGTGCCCGTCTCGGAGGCGTAGAGCTTGCTCATGGAGCCTTCGGCGTTGTCGAAGTCCTTGCCGTTGCGGGCCATCCACGCGGCGCGCCAGACCAGGAGCCGGGCGGCGTCGACGCGGGTGGCCATGTCGGCCAGCAGGAAGGCCACGCCCTGGTTGTCGCCGATGGGCTTGCCGAACTGTTCGCGCTGGACGGAGTAGTCGCGGGCGTACTCGTAGGCGGCGCGGGCGGTGCCGACCGCCATCGCGCCCACGACGGGACGGGTCGTCTCGAAGGTCTTCATGGCGGCCTGGCCCTTGGAGCGCTTGCCCTCCTTGGCGCGGGCCAGTCGCTCGTCGAGCTTCTCCTTGCCGCCGACCAGGCAGGATCCGGGCACGCGCACGTTGTCGAGGACGACCTCGGCGGTGTGCGAGGCGCGGATGCCGTGCTTCTTGAACTTCTGGCCCTGGGACAGGCCCGGGGTGTTCGGCGGGATGATGAACGACGCCTGCCCGCGCGAACCCAGTTCGGGTTCGATGGTGGCGATCACGATGTGGACGTCGGCGATGCCACCGTTGGTCGCCCAGGTCTTGACGCCGTTGATGACCCACTCGTCCTTGGCCTGGTCGTAGACGGCACGGGTCTTGATGGCGGAGACATCGGAGCCGGCGTTGGGCTCGGAGGCGCAGAACGCGCCGAGCTTGACGTCGTCGGGGGTGCCGAACATCTGCGGCGCCCACTCACCGATCTGCTCGGGGGTGCCCGTCGCGCTCAGGGAGGCGGCGGCCAGGCCGGTGCCCATGATGGACAGGCCGATGCCGGAGTCACCCCAGAACATTTCCTCGATGGCCACGACCATGCCCAGACCGCTCTCCTCGAAGGCCTGGGTGGCGAAGAAGTCCAGGGAGTACAGGCCGATCTTGGCGGCCTCCTGGATGATGGGCCAGGGCGTCTCCTCGCGTTCGTCCCACTCGGCCCCGGCGGGGCGGATGACGTCCTTGGCGAACCCGTGGGTCCAATCCCGGACGTCGCTGATCTCTTCGGGAAGTTGCAGGGAGAAGTCGGACATGGGGGTGGCTCCTTGGGGTCGGGCAGGGGTGTTACCGGCGGTTACGCATCTATGTTACCCATGAGTAGCACTTCGCTTTCCGGATTGTCCAGGGTTGCGGCGCCCCGAGGGGCGACGGTCGCCGAAAAGGCAGGTGCTTTCCCTTGGAATCCGAAAGGGCTAGGCTTTCCTGTGTCCTAGGTCACATATCGAGGAAGCCGCCCCCAGGAGTACACATGACCTCCGTTCCCGGCACCGCGGACACCCCCACGAACCGCACTCTCCCCGAACTCCTCCTGCGCAACGCACGCAATCACCCCGATCGCCCGGCCCTCTCCTGGCGCGACCCCGGGGCCACCGACTGGACCACCCTGACCTGGGCGCGGACCCACGACACCGTCGTCGCCCTGGCCGAGGGATACGCCTCCCTCGGCGTCCGACCCGGCGACCACGCGCTGATCATGATGGGCAACCGGCCCGAACACTGGCTCTCCGACCTCGCCCTGGTCCAGGCCGGCGCCGTTCCGACCACCGTCTACTCCACTTCCGCCCCCGAACAGATCACCCACATCGCCCGACACAGCCGGGCCCGCGTCGCCATCGTCGAGAACACGGAGACGGCCGCCCACTGGGAGACCCTCCTCAAGGACCCCGACACCGCCCTGGAACGACTCGTCGTGGTCGAGGGCGCCGACCCCGACCGCGGGCACACCCCCTACGCCACCCTCACCGAGGCCACACCCTCCGGGGCCGCCGACCGCTGGCGCGACCTCACCCCGGACGACCTCGTCACCGTCGTCTACACCTCCGGCACCACCGGGGACCCCAAGGGCGTGGCGATCTCGCACCGACGGGTCCTGGCCCAGACCCACGCCCTGGACTCGGCCCTGGAGTTCCCCGAGTTCCCCGCCCACGTCTGCTACCTGCCGCTGGCGCACATCGCCGAGCGCATGCTGAGTGTGTACATGCCGCTGGTGCGCGTCTCCCACGTGTGGATGTGCGCCGACCCCACCGCGGTGGTCGGGGTCCTGCCACAGGTACGACCCCCGCACTTCCTCGGGGTGCCCCGCGTGTGGGAGAAGTTCACCGGAGCGGTCCAAGCGGTCCTGGCCACCCTGCCCGAAGAGAAACGCACCGCCATCGACCAGGCCCGCGCGGTCGCCACCGAACACGTCGAACGGCTCGAACGCGACGGTGAGGTCCCCGCCGAACTGGAAGAGCGCTACCGACGGGCCTACTCCACGGTCCTCGAACCGCTCCTGGCCAAGATGGGGCTGGACCGGGTGATCCTTCCCTCCAGTGCCTCGGCGCCCCTGCCCTTGGACGTGGTCCGCTTCTGGGCCTCCCTCGGCATCGTGATCATGGACGTCTGGGGTCTCACCGAGTCCGTGGGTGTGGCCACCATGAACGTGCCCGAGGCCGGGGGTTTCCGGCTCGGCTCGGTGGGTCGTCCCATCGCCGGCGTCGAGATGCGCCTGGGCGAGGACGGGGAGGTCTTCCTGCGCGGCGCCTCCGTCTTCGAGGGCTACCTGGGCCCGGACGGGTCGATCCGCCCCGACACCGATGCCGAAGGCTGGTTCGCCACCGGCGACGTCGGCCGCGTCGACGAGGACGGCTTCCTGTGGATCACCGACCGGAAGAAGGAACTCATCGTCACCTCCGGCGGCAAGAATGTGTCACCGGCGTTGGTGGAGAACACCCTCAAGGAACATCCGCTGGTCGGACAGGCCTTCGCCCACGGGGACGGTCGGCCCTACCTGGTGGCGCTCATCGTGCTCGACCCCGAACTGACCCCCTTGTGGGCCGCCTCCAAGGGCATCGAGGCGCAGGGGGAGGAGTTGACCACTCACCCGGAGGTCATCGCCGAGATCGAAGAGGCCGTGACGGCGGCCAACGGTCGCCTCAACCGCGCCGAACAGATCAAGCGGTACCGGGTGCTGTCACGGGAGTGGGGGCCGGAGACCGGTGAGCTGACCCCCTCACTCAAGCTGCGCCGCCGTGTGGTGGCCGAGGGCTACGCCGACGAGATCGACGCCCTCTACGAGGACTGACATTCGGGCCCTGGAAGGGATCCTTCCAGGGCCCGGCGCTCAGCCGCCCACGAGCGGCGGGGCCAGCCGCGCCAGGGTGCCGAGTCGGTCGTACTCGCCCGGCAGCGGCTGCACCACCACGTGGTCGGCCCCCGCGGTCAGGTGCGCGGTCAGCGCCGCGGCCACCTCCCGCGCCGAACCCTGGGCCACGAGGTCGTCGATGAGAGCGTCGCTGCCGTCGTCGCTCAGGTCCGACTCGCTGAACCCGAGCCGTTCCAGGTTGGCGACGTAGTTGCGCAACTTCAGGTAGAAGGACATCCCGTCACGGGCTGCCGCCCTGGTCCGGGCCTTGTCCTCGCCCAGGACCACCTTGTGCTCCACGGCCAGCAGCGGAGCCTCGCCCAACTCCTCTCGGGCCTCACGTGTGTGGGCCGGGGGAACCAGGTACGGGTGGGCCCCCGCGGCTCGCTCGGCGCTCAACCCCAGCATCTTCGGCCCCAACGCCGCCAGCACTCGGCGCTCGCGAGGCACCCCCTTGCGGTCCAGCACGTCCAGGTACTCGCGCATGCCTTGGAGGGGCTTGATCGCCTCGGGGCCGTTGGCCTCTCGGTGGCCCGCGCCGATCCCCAGCAGGAACCGCCCCGGGTAGGCGTCCTCGATCCTGAGGTAGGAGTCGGCGACCTCCTCCGCGGGAGAGGCCCAGATGTTGACGATGCCCGTGGCCACCGCCAGCCGGGACGTGGCCGCCAACGCGGTCGCCACCGGCTCCAGTTCCGAGGAGGGCGAACCGCCGACCCAGAGGGTCCCGAAACCCAGACGTTCGATCTCGGCGGCCACGTCCTCGTTGATCTCCTGCTGTGGCAGCCACACCCCGTGCCGCCCCAACTTCACCGGTGTCGCGTCCGAACCCAAGGGTCCTCCCGTCATCGTCCGATCCGTGCGTTCACCAACCTACGGCGGTATCCGCCTCGGGGTCTCGGCGAAACCCGCGTCGTCCCAAGGGGGACGCAGTATTCTTGGGTTCTCTGCCCCCGTGCGGTTCCCCTCGCCCCCTGGAGACGGCACATGAACGTGTTCCCCTCACCCGACGGTCCCGAGCAGATCATCACGGTCCAACAGGACTACGACAGCGCCACCCCCATGGACACCCACCACCTGGAGACGGGGGAGGCCCGCACCTTCGGACGTGGCGGTCGCAACCGCCAGGTGGACATCCCGCTGGCCGAGGGAGACCGGGCCGTCTCGCGGGTGGCCGGCGAAATCGTCTCGCACGGAGACCACTGGCGGATCAGCAACCTCAGCCCCACCAAGTCCTACGTCGTGGAGAACACCGAACGGCTCGCCGGGTTCGTCCAGGTCCCGCCGCACACCCAGGGCATGCTGGTGCCCTTCGAGACCTCCCGGGTGCTCGTCCCCGGTGGCCAGGGCGAGCACGGATTCCTGGTGATGGCGCCCGCCGCGTGCAGCAGCGTGCTGGTGCCCTCCGGGGAACCGTTCGTGGAGGCCGATACCACCGACACCCACGCCGAACGCACCGATATCCGCAGCTTCCGGATCGACCGTCTGCACACCTACTACCGGGTGCTGGCGGCCTTCTGCGAACCCCGCCTGCGCGACCCGGGCACCCGGTACACGCCCACCCAGCACCAGGTCGCCGAACGGCTGAAGCTGTCCAAGGCGGCGGTCAACTCCCACATCGACTACCTGCTCAAGAGCAAGTTCCGGGTGGAGCCGGAGGACGCCCGCCAGGGGCAGGACTGGCGGGTGGACACGCTCACCGAGAAGGCACTGCACTTCGGACTGGTCACCGAACGGGACCTGTCCGTGCTGCCCGCCCCCGAGGGCGCCTCCTAGGGACCTCCTCGTCCACCACCGCTCAGTCGGCTCTGGACCAACACCACAGCGATCAGGAACAACCCGCTGACGACCTCCTGGAAGGCGGAGGTCAGCGTGCCGACCGCGTTGATGATGTTCTGGATGACGCCGAGCAGGAGCACGCCGGCCAGGGTGCCGGCCACGAACCCGTATCCACCGGTCAGCAGGGTCCCGCCGATCACCACTGCGGAGATGGCCTGCAACTCGATGCCGATCCCGAAGATCGTCACACCCGAGCCCAACCACACGGCGTTCAGCGCGCCCGCCGCGCCCGCGCACAGCCCGGAGAGCGTGTACACGGCCATCTTGGTGCGCGCCACCGGGACACCCATGAGCGCGGCGGTCCGTTCGTCGCCGCCCACCGCGTACACGTGCTGGCCGGCCGTGGTGCGACGCAGCACCAGGCCTCCCACCACGTACACCGCCACGACCAGCAGGAACGAGTACCCCAGCACGTCGAAGAGCCGGCCGTGCACCAGCGGGGCCAACACCAGACCCTCCGGCACCAGGTAGGTGGTGTTGCCCTCGTCGGAGACCGACAGCATCAGCCCCCACGCGCCCAGCATGGTCGCCAGGGTCACGATGAACGGGGCCAACCCCGCCCGGGCGATCAGCACCCCGTTGAGCAGACCGATGAGCCCGCACACCACCAGCGGCAACGCCAACAGCGCCAGGCTCCCGTACTGGGACGCCCACGCCGCCAACACCCCGCCGAGCGCGAACACCGTGCCCACCGACAGATCGATCCCGCCGGTGATGATCACGAACGTCATGCCCAGCGCGATGATCGCCAGGAACGAGGCGCTCACCAGCACCCGGTTCAGATTGCCCAGGGTCAGGAACCCGTCCAAGGTCATCCCGGCCACCGCCACCACCAGTAACAACACCAGCAGGGCACCGTGCCGTTGCGCCAGGTCCCGCCAGGGGATCGAGGCGGTCGGTGCTTCCTTCGACGTGGTGATCATGTCCTCCCCCGATCCCGGGCCAGGTAGACGGCGGCGATGATCACCGCGGTCTGCGCCATCTGCGTCCACGACGGCGGCAGGTCGTGTTTGATCAACGTGGCCACCAGCAGCTGCATCAGCACCGCGCCGGCCACCGTTCCGGCGATCCGCACCCGCCCCCCGGTCAGCGGGGTGCCGCCGACCACCACCGCGGTGATCGCCGACAGCTCGATGAGCACGCCCACCGAGTTGGGGTCGGCCGCCTGCAACCGGGCGGTCACCAGGACCCCGGCCACGGCCGCCAGGGCGCCGCACAGCGCGTACACGCCCAGCAGCACCCGGCGTACCGGTAGCCCGGACAGTTCGGCCGCGCGCCGGTTCCCACCGACGGCGACCAGCCGCCGCCCGAACACGGTGCGCCTGACCAGGAACGCCACCAGCACCACCAGCAGCGCCGCGATCCACACCAGGTAGGGCACGCCCAGGAACGACCCCGAACCCAGGGCCCGCAGCCCCGGGCTGCGGATCCCGTCCAGCTGCGGCAACAACACCAGGGCCAACCCCCGGCCGCCGATCATCATCGCCAAGGTCGCGATGATCGCCTGGATCCCGAAGAACGCCACGAGCACGCCGTTGATCGTCCCGGCCAGCGCGCCCACCACGATCGCGATGAGCACCGCCACGATCGGCCCGTACCCCAGGTACAGGGAGATCACCGCGGCCGACAGCGCCATCACCGAACCGACGCTCAGGTCGATGCCGCCGGTGGCGATCACCAAGGCCATGCCCAATGCCACGATCAGCACCGGGGCGACCTGCACGGCCTGGGTACGGAAGTTCTCCAACGACAGGAAGTGGGGGGTGAACGCGATGTTGAACAGCACGATCAGCGTCACACCCACGTACACGCCGTAGTCCCGCAGCAGGTGCAGCGCCCGCTCCCCGTCCACCCGGGGCAAGGTATCGAGTCTCACCGTCCATCACCCCCGCCCGGCCCCTGGGCGATCGCCGCCATCAGGGCGTCCTCGGTGACCTCCGCGCCCTCCAGCTCGCCCACCACGGCACCGTCCTTGAGCACCACCACACGATCGGCGCCCTCCACCAGTTCCTCCAGGTCCGAGGAGATGAGCAGCACGCCCAGCCCCTCCTCGGCGAGCTCGTCCACCAACCGCTGCACCTCCGCCTTGGCGCCCACGTCGATCCCGCGCGTGGGTTCGTCGAGCAGCAGCACCTTGGGGGCGAGCGCCAGCCAGCGCGCCAACAGCACCTTCTGCTGGTTGCCGCCGGACAGCTCCTCCACCTTCTGATGCGGGCTCACGGCCTTGACGCGCAGGCGCTCCATGAACACCCGCACCACCTCGTCCACCCGCTTCTCCGACACCAGGCCGAACCGGCTGAGCCGGGGCATCGCGGCCAGCGCGATGTTCTCCCGGATGGACAGCCCCGGCACGATGCCCTCGTGCTTGCGGTCCTCCGGCAGCAGACTCACCCCGGCCCGGATCGCCGCCGGAACGGACGCCCCGCGCTTGAGCCGGGTCCCCACCACCGACACGCTCCCCGAGTCCAGCGGCAGGGCCCCGGCGATCGCCTTCGCCGTCTCGGTGCGCCCGGACCCCAACAACCCGCCGAGCCCGACGACCTCGCCGGGACGGATGGTCAACGACACGTCGTGCAACCGGTGCCGGGCGGTGAGGCCCTCGGCCTCCAGCGCCGGGGTGCCGGCCCACGCCTCACGTTCACCGGAGAAGGTGGTGGCGCCCTCGCGCTCCACCCGTTCCATGTCCCGGCCCAGCATCAAGGACACCAACCGCAACCGGCTCAGGTCGGCCATCGCTCCGGTGTGCACCAGCCGGCCATCCCGCAGCACGGTCACCCGGTCGCACACCCGGTACAGTTCGTCCAATCGGTGGCTCACGTACACCACGGCCACGCCGCGCCCGCGCAACCACTCGATCACCCCGAACAGGGTCTCGACCTCGCGGGGTTCCAACGACGACGTGGGCTCGTCCATGATGACCACGCGGGCCTCGGCCGAGACCGCGCGCGCCAACGCCACCATTTGCCGGGCGCCCATGGACAGCGAACCGAGCCGGCGGCGCACGTCCACGTCCACCCCGTAGCCGCGCAGCGTCTCGGCTGCCTCGTGGTGCATGCGCGCGAAGTCGATCAGCCCGAACCGTTTGGGCTCGCGCCCCAGGTACAGGTTGCGGGCCACGCTCAGCAGCGGCAGGAGGTCGACCTCCTGGTAGATGGTGGCGATCCCGGCCCGCTGCGCGTGCGACGGGGTCGTGAAACGGGCGGGTTCGCCGTGGTGCCACAGCTCCCCGTCGTCGGGTCGGTACACCCCCGTCAGCACCTTGATCAGGGTCGACTTGCCGGCGCCGTTCTCGCCGACCAGGGCGTGCACCTCACCGGGCCGCAACGCGAAGTCCACCCCGTCCAGGGCCAGGACACCCGGGAACCGTTTGGTCAGCCCACGGGTGTCCAGGACCGGACTAGTAGGCATTGGAGAGTTCCTCCTCGGCGTTGGCGGCGTCGTACTCGCGGTCGGTGATGATCAGGTTCGTCCCGACCTCCTCACCGGCGCCGAACGCCTCGGCGGCCTCGAACGCCAGCGGACCGAATCGCGGGTTCGACTCCACCACCGCGGAGATCCACCCGTCGACGATGTGCTCCACCGCCGCCTCGGTGCCGTCCACGGTCACGATCGCGACGTCGCCGGGCTCCTTGCCCGCGCCGTTGAGGGCGGTCACCGCGCCGATGCCCATCTCGTCGTTCTGCGCGTAGATCCCGTCGATGTCCGGCTCCGACTGGATGAGCTGCTCGGTCACCGACTGGCCGCCCTCACGGGTGAAGTCGCCGGACTGCTCGAACACGATCTCGACGTCGGGCGCCTCGGCCTCGATCCGTTCCACGAACCCGTCGGTGCGGTCCGTGGTGACGTTGTTGCCGGGCGCACCCAGCAGGATCGCGATCTCGCCCTCCCCACCGAGCGTGTCGATCATCTGGTCGGCGGCCCGTCGCCCCTGCTCCACGAAGTCCGACCCGATGAAGGTGACGAAGTCCGCGCAGGCGGTGCCGTTGATGGGCCGGTCGACGGTGATGATCGGGACCGAATCCGCCTCGGCCGCGTCCAGTACCGGCTTCCACCCGTCGGAGTTGAGCGGGGCGATGATGAGCACCTCCGCGCCCTGCGACATCAGGTCCTGCACGTCGCTGATCTGCTGGGCGAAGTCCGACTGGGCGTTGGAGGTGATGAGGTCGACGCCGCGCTCCTCGGCCTCGTCCTTGATCGACTGCGTCTCGGTGATCCGGAACGGGTTGGACTCCGCCTCGGACTGGGAGAACCCGACCTTCTTGTCGGTCAGGTCGAACCCCTCGATGCCGTGGTCGGCCGCGCTACAGGTCTCGTCGCCACTGGCCGCCTCGTCAAGGACCTGTGCCTGGCCCTCGCCGCCCCCGTCGGAGGCGGGCGCCGCCGCGTCGTCCTCGCCCCGGGCGCAACCGGTGGCCACCAGGGTCAGGGCGGCGCACACGGCCACGGTGGTGAGCAGGGAGGGTCGGATGGGGTGCTGTTCGTTCATGGTCGTTCTCCGCCGTGTGTCGGGGGGTGGGGCGGCCCGTGGGTCAGGTGGGCGGGCCGCCCCGGGGGCGTCGGATCAGGGGATCCAGGGGTCCGCGATGGACCAGGTCACGTCGTGGTCGTAGTTCTCGGAGGTGTCGCGGTCCTCACCGGCACCGCCGGCCCCGGACAACCACAGCTCGGACTCGTAGTGGCGCAGGTACCTGTCGGGGAAGTTGTAGGAACGCAGGGAGACGCCCTCGCCGCTCAATCCGGGGACCGCGCACCAGGTGGCGTCCTCGGCGAACAGCGTGGTGTCGTCGGCGGGATCCCGGTGCACCCGCGACGCCTTGTGCCGCAGGTACTCGCCCGGGAAGTTCACCGACTCCACGGACACACAGGCGTCGTCGGCCAGGCCCGGCACGAACCGCCAGGTGGCGTCGGCGCGGGTGTCCTCGGAGCTGTCGTCGGCCACCGGGGCGGTCACGCCCAGCCCCTCGGAGTGGGCCAGGTAGCGGTCCTCGTGGTCGGGGGTGGTGACCCGCAACGACAGGTTCTCCTCCACCGGTACCTCGGCGACCCCGCCGACCGGCTCACCGGACAGCAGTTGCTCGTGCGCGGTGGCGATGGTCTCCGGATCGACCTTCAGCACCTGCCGGTCGTAGGTCCAGAACCCGTTGAGTTCGGTCTCCACGTCGGTGATCTCGGTGTAGATCGCCCCCGAGAGCCCGTGCGTGCGTTCCAGGCGCTGCACGCCCGCCATCAGACCGACGTAGCGGGTGGCCAGCGCCTCCCCATCGGTGATGTCCTCGTAGCCGAACCCGTCGCCCGGGCTCCACTCGTGGCCTTCGATGGGCAGGTTGTAGCCGCCGAACTCGCCCAGCACGGAGGCGCGATGCTCCTCGGCCGGGGCGGGGTCGCCGGGGCCGACGTAGATGTGCGAGTCGACGATGTCGCCGTTGCCGGTGTCGTGCCAACCCGAGGCGCCGGTGACCAGACGTGAGGGGTCGGAGGCCTTGACTTCGTCGGTGATCCGCGCGTCCTCCTCGTACTGTCCCCAGGCCTCGTTGAACACGACCCAGTTGACGATCGACGGGAAGGAACGGTGTTCGTCCACCAGGGCGTGCAGCTCGGTCTCGAACTGGTCCCGCCCCTCCTGACTCGGATCGCCGGACATCGAGGGCATGTCCTGCGTGACCATCACACCGAGCCGGTCGGCCCAGTAGTACCAGCGGTCCGGCTCCACTTTCACGTGCTTGCGGATCGTGTTGAAGCCCAGCTCCTTGTGCGACTCGATGTCGAAGCGCAGCGCCTCGTCGGTGGGCGCGGTGGAGATGCCGTCGGGCCAGTAGCCCTGATCCAGGGTGCCGACCTGGAAGACGTACTCGCCGTTCAGGAGGGGGCGGGTGACCCCGTCGACCTGACCGACCTCGATCGACCGCATGCCCGTGTAGCCGGCGACCTCGTCGCCCGAGTCCAGGGTGACGTCGACGTCGTACAGGTAGGGGTCGTCCGGGCTCCACAGACGGGCGTCGGGGACGTCCACGGCGATCGTGGAGTTCGTCGCTCCGGTGGCCGAACCGACCTCCGCGCCCTCGTCGTCGCGGACCGTCACCGTGGCGGTGGATTCCTCGGCGCCGGCCGCGTTCACCACCACGTCCACCTGTTCGCCGGGCACGTCCGGGGTGATGTCCAGTCGGGTGATGTGGGTGTCGGGGACCGGCTCCATCCACACCGTCTGCCAGATGCCGGTGTGGGTGGTGTACCAGATGCCGCCGGGATCCAGGCGCTGCTTGCCCACCGGCTGCTCGCCCGCGTCACTGGGGTCGTGCACCCCGACGATGATCTCGTTCTCACCTTCCTGGAGCGCGTCGGTGACGTCGAAGGAGAACTTGTCGTAGCCGCCGGTGTGCGAGCCCACGGAGGTGCCGTTGACCCACACCCGCGAATCCCAGTCCACGGCGCCGAAGTTCAACAGGACCCGGTCGCCGTCCCAGGAGTCGGGGACCTCCACGGTGCGCCGGTACCAGACGCGGTCGTGGTGTTCCTGCACTCCCGACAGCGCGGACTCGATCGGGTAGGGAACGAGGATCTCGCCGTCCAGGTCGGTGCCGAACGGGGGCTCCTCGCCCTCCTCGGCGGGTGCCCACTGCCAGGTTCCGTTGAGGTTCTCCCAGTCCTCGCGGACCATCTGCGGGCGCGGGTAGTCCGGCAGGGCGTTGTCGGGGGAGACCTCGTCGGTCCAGGGGGTCTCCAAGGGGGCCTCGGGTTGAGCGCCGGCGGGGGAGGCCGACAGCGCGGAGACGGTCAGGATCGCGGCCAGAACGGGGGCGGCCGCGCGGGCCCATGGACGTCGGCGGGGGGTGACGGTGCTGACGGGGGGTTGTCGCATGTGGTTCTCCGTGTCGAGGTGCGGGCCGTGAGCGGTCCGCGCATTTACAACGTGGGAAACCTGACTTGGCGAAGATAAGAACACGAACCCGGGGCTCTGTCCAGACCCTTAAACGAAACTCGTCGGACCTACCGTTGGGTATCTCTGAACTCTGGGATTGTCGACGCATCGGCGAAAGAGGCCCTTCAGCATGGCTGTGCAGAGCCGGCGCCCGTGTTGTATAACGATGTAAAAGTCACTGAGTGAAGGTCACCGATCCCGGGCGCCCCGCCCGGTGGAGGAGGAGCGCGTGGCGATCAGCCTGAAGGACGTCGCACAGCGGGCGGGGGTGTCGGTCAAAACGGTGTCGAACGTGGTCAACGGCTACCGGCACGTCACACCCCAAACCCGCCAGCGCGTCCAGCGGGTCATCGACGAGCTCGGATACCGGCCCAACCTCACCGCGCGCCACCTGCGCAAGGGACGGACCGGGATGATCGCCCTCGCCCTGCCCGAACTCGGCAACCCCTACTTCGCCGAACTCGCCGACGCCGTCATCGAGTACGCGGGCGGACTCGACTACATCGTGCTGCTCGATCACACCGGCGGTCGCCGCGATCAGGAGGTCCTGTTCGCCCAGGGTTTCCGTGCCCGGGTCATCGACGGGCTGATCCTCAGCCCCATCGAACTGGAGAACGAGGACCTGCTCGCCCGCGACAGCGACGCGCCCTTGGTGCTGCTCGGCGAACGCCAGTACGACGCGCCCTACGACCACATCGCCATAGACAACGTCGCCGCCGCCCGCACCGCCGCCGCCCACCTGGTCGAACTCGGCCGCCGCCGGATCGCGTTCCTCGGGGCACGCCACGGCCGCGCCCGCCAGACCGCCCACCTGCGACTCCAGGGCTGGCGCGAGGTCATGACCGAGACCGGACGCCCCACCGGCGAGGAGATCGTGGCGGTCACCGACGGCTACACCCGCGAAGACGGAGCCCAGGCCATGGCCCGCCTCCTGGACTCGGGGGTCCGTCCCGACGCGGTGTTCTGCTACAACGACCTCATCGCCATCGGTGCCATGCGCACCCTCAGCGTCCGTGGCCTGCGCGTCCCCGAAGACGTCGCCGTGGTGGGGTTCGACGACATCGAGGACGGGCGCTACTGCGCCACCACGCTCACCACCGTCGCCCCCCACAAGCGGGCCATCGCCCGCGCGGCCACCGACGCCCTCCTGGAACGCCTCGCCGCCGGCACCGACAAGGTCATCGAACCGCGCAGGGTACAGCCGGGCTTCGCCCTGATCACCCGAGAGAGCACTGTCGGTAGGCCCTGACCGGCCCCTTGCCCCGATCAGGTGGGTGGCAAGGCCCTGACGGCGGCCACCGCTTCGTCCCAGAGGTCTTCCAACGGCACCTCGCCGTCACGGCGCACCCAGGTTTCGGTGGCGACGTCCAGGCAGGTCAGCGCGGTCGCGATGAGCGCGGTCGCCCGATGATCGGCGCTCGCCCCGTCGAGGTCGGTCGCGTCGCTCAGGCGGCGGGCGAGTACGGGTACGAGCATCTCCTGCCAGGCGAGGTGCTTCTCCAAGTGGCGGGTGCGCAGGGTCGGCGCCTGGAAGAGCATCCGCCCGATGCGCAGTTCGGTCTCGGTTTCGGCGGCCTCCTCGCGTAGCGCGAGAAGCGCCCCGCGCACCGCCACCCAGGGTTCCTCTCCGGGTGGGCGGGCGACGAGGGCGGTCCGAACACGGTGCCCTCGGTCGATCAGGTCGCCCAGGACCACGTCCTCCTTGGTGGCGAAGTAACGAAAGAAGGATCGCCGGGAGATCCCGGCGGCCTCGGCGATCTGGTCGACGGTGGTCTCTTGGAAGCCCTGTTCCAGGAAAAGCGCCATGCCGACTTCCGCGATCTCTCGGTGCACCGCTCGGCGGGTCCGCTCTCTGAGACCGGGTTCGGCTTCTCGACTGCTCACGCGCCCACCCTACCGGAAAGTCATCTTGTGCCGATTGTGGCACTCGGTGTCATGTTTGGCGTAGGGTGTCGTCATGTCTATCGATCACACTTCCCAGACCACCCTCGTCACCGGGGCCAGTGCCGGAATCGGTGCGGCCCTCGCGCGCAGGCTCGCCGAACGCGGTACCGACCTGGTGCTCGTCGCCCGCCGGGCCGAACGACTGGACGCCCTGGCCACGGAACTGCGCGAGGCGCACGGCGTCCAGGTCGACACCGTGTCGGCGGACCTCGGGCGTCCGGGCGCGGGCAGGGAACTGGCCGCCGAGGTGGACCGTCGAGGCCTTCGGGTGACCGGCCTGGTCAACAACGCGGGCATCGGCTCGGACGGCGCTTTCGCCGACCAGGACCCCGAGCGGATCGAAGCCCTGCTCACGCTGAACGTCACCGCCCTCGTGGATGTCACACGAGCGTTCGTCGGTCGACTGAGCGCGACCCCGGGCGGCTACCTTGTCAACGTCGCCAGCGCCGCCGCCTACCAGCCGATCCCGGGCATGGCCGTCTACGCGGCGAGCAAGGCGTTCGTGCTGAACTTCACCGAGGCGCTGTGGTGGGAGACGCGCGAGAGCGGCCTGCGCACCCTGGCGTTCTCTCCGGGCCTGACCAGGTCGGAGTTCTTCGACGGGATCGGCACCGACGGTTATGGCGGCGGATTCCAGACCCCCGACGAGGTCGCCCGGGCGTTGGTCCGAGCGCTCGACCGACGTAGGTCGGTGCCGAGCGCGGTGTCACGGGCGAGTACCGCCGTCTCCGCGGGAGCGGCCCGGCTCCTCGGTCGCAGGACCGGCGTACTGGTCACGGCGAGTGCGGCGGGTTCGGCCACGCTGATGCGCAAGCGGCGCCCCATCGGGGCCTGAACGGGGCCGGGCCCGACCTCACATGGGGTGCAGATGGGTCGCGGCCTCGGTTCGCACGCATTCGGTGACCTGGTCCAGCAGGGGTGAGCGCAGATTCCAGCGCTGCCAGAACAGCCGCACCTCCACCGGGTGTTCCGGGGCCAGTGCCACCAACCGCCCGTTCTCCAGGGGCTCCGCGCACTGGTGTTCGGGGACGACGCCCCAGCCCAGGCCCAGCAGCACCGTGCGGGCGAAGTCCTCCGACGCCGGGATGTAGTGGCGCGGCCCGGTCGACCCCTCGCCGGTCAGGTCCCTGAGGAAACGGTCCTGGAGGTCGTCCTTGCGATCGAAGTTCACCACCGGTGCTTCGTTGAGCCCATCGAACCCGCGCAACCCGTGGCGTTCGGCGAACTCCGGACTGCACACCGCCTGGTAGCGCATCACGCCCAGCCCTTCCACCGAACACCCCTGCACCGCCTCGGGGGTGGAGGTCACCGCGGCCATCACCGCCCCCGAACGGAGCAGACCCGTGGTGTGCTCCTCGTCCTCGCGGTGGATCTCGAAGACCGCGCCGAGTTCGGTCGGTAGTTCGGCGAGTGCTTCGAGGAACCAGGTGGACAGACTGTCGGCGTTCACCGCGAGCGGTACGTGGTCGCGCCGTCCCCCTCCGCCTTGACGCAGCTCGGACAGTACGTCCTGGTCGAGCAGCAACACCTGGCGCGCGTAGCGCAGCACCGCGTCGCCGGCCTCGGTCGGCGCGATCGGGTTGGTCCGCTGCACCAGCACCTTTCCGGCGCTCTGCTCCATGGCCCGGATCCGCTGCGACAGCGCGGAGGAGGTCACGTGCAGTCGCTTGGCCGCGGCCTCGAAGGTGCCCTCGTCGACCAGGGCGGTCAGGGTGCGCAGGTGGTCGAACTGGAACGGCATCCTCAGCCTTTCTTAAGGGTTCTAAGAAAGTTTAGCTTTACTGCGGACGGTGGATGGGAAAGGCTGCTGTGCGTGAACGAAACGCTCCTTCCCGCACTCCTCGGCCTGGGCACCGGGCTCGCCCTCATCGTCGCGATCGGCGCGCAGAACGCCTACCTGCTGCGCCTGGGCATCGAGGGAAACCCCCGCACGATCCTGGCGGTCGTCCTGGTCTGCGCGTGCTCCGACGCGATGCTCATCGCCGCAGGCGTGGTCGGCATCGGGGGTCTGGTTCAGGCCATGCCCGCCGCGCTCGTGGTGATCCGGATCCTCGGCGCGGGCTTCCTCATCGTGTACGGATTGCTCGCCGCCCACCGGGCGTTGAAACCGGGGCCGGGCGAGGCGTTGGTCCCGGCCGAGCAGGAAGCCGAGACCGTGCGGGGCGGCTCGGGGACCACCCTGCGCACCGCCACCCGCACGCGCGGTTCCCTGCGTGCCGCCGTCCTCACCGCCCTGGCCCTGACCTGGCTCAACCCCCACGTGTACCTGGACACGGTGGTCTTCCTCGGGTCGCTCGCCAACCAGCAGGTCGGTGACGCCCGCTGGTGGTGGGCCGCCGGTGCGCTGACGGGAAGCTTCGTGTGGTTCTTCGCCCTCGGGTTCGGGGCCCGGTTGCTACGTCCCTTCTTCGCGCGTCCCGGTTCCTGGCGGGTGCTGGACGGGATCATCGCCGTCGTCATGCTCGCCCTGGGCGTCCGTCTGGCGTTCGGGGTCTGAGAACTCGGCGGCTCAGTGCCCGAAGGCCTCCATCAGCCACCACGAACCCCCATCGGAGGCCACCTTGGCGTCCACGACCAGCGGCGCGGTCCGCTCGCCCTCCAGCCACTCCGACACCGCGACCAGGTCCTCCACCCCGCGCACCGTCACCCCGCTCGCCCCGTACCCGCGGGCCAGGGCGGCGAAGTCGGTGTCGGGGAAGACCACCGTGTCCAGGTCCTGGTGGGCGAAGTGGTGCACCTCCGCGCCGTAGGCGGCGTCGTTGTACACGACGATCACCAGCGGGATCCCGAGCCGGACCGCGGTCTCCAGCTCGGAGATCGCCATGAGGAGACCGCCGTCGCCGGTGGCCAGCACGGGGAGCCGTTCGGGTCTGGCGTAGGACGCGCCGATCGCGGTGCCCAGGCCCAGCCCGACCGATTGGAACGCCTGGGTGAAGCAGAACCCGAACTCGTCCGGCACCGCCAGATACGCGGACGGATAACCCATGAAGTTGCCCGAGTCGACCGCCACCACCCGTTCGCGGGGCAGGATCCGGTCGAGTTCGATGGTGAGCGAACGCGGGTCGACACGCCTTTCGGTGGACTGGGTTTCATCGGACCGGGTTTCGGTGGACAGGGCCTCGAACGGCACGTCGTTCCAGCGCACCTCCGCGGTGATCCGCGCGGCCATGTCCGGGGTACGCAGCTTCGTCGCCGGATCCGAACGGATGTCGCGCAGCACCGACAGCGCGTCCCGCGCGGTGGCCGCGGTGTCGCCCAGCACCCCCAGGTCGATGGGACGGTGCGCGCCCAGCGCGGAGGACTCCACGTCCACCTGCGCCACCCGGGTGCCCGACGAGATGAGCTTGCCGTGCCGCATCGTCCACATGTTCAGGGCGCACCCCCAACCGACGATCAGGTCGGAGTCGGTGATGAGCTCGGCGGCCAGAGGCGAGGCGAATCCGCCGGAGATTCCCAACGAGAACTCCTCGCCCTCGAACAACCCCGACGCCACCGCCGACGTGGCCAACAGGGCACCCGCGTGCGCGGCGAGTGCGGCGATCTGTGGGCCCGCGCCTCGGGCGCCGCGACCGGCCACGAAGACCGGGCGCTCGGCGGCGCGCACCAGCTCCACCAGGGAGGCCACCGATTCCGCCGCCGGACGGACCGGTGCGGGCGATGGCGGAGGGTTCACCGTCGCCGGAGCGTCCTGCGGGGCGGGCGCCGCCTGCACGTCCAACGGCAGGTTGAGCACCACCGTGCGGCGCTCGTGTACGGCGGTGCGGAACGCGCGCACGGTGTCGGCGACCGCCGACGCGGCCGAGTGCACCCGTTCGGGCACCGCGCCGACCGCTCTGGCCAGGGCGTCCTGGTCCACCGCGAAGTTGGACAGCACCGCCGCCGGGGCGGTGTCCGCGGCCAGGACCAGCAACGGGGTGCGACTCTTGGCGGCCTCACCGATCCCGGTCAGGGCGTTGGTGAGCCCGCACCCCTGGTGCAGGGTGAGCACACCCGGTCGGTTCGACATCCGCGCGTAGGCGTCCGCCATCACCGCCGCACCGCCCTCGTGCCGGGCCGCGGTGAACGGCACACCGTGGCGGCGCAGTGCGTTCGTGACGTCGAAGTTGCCGCTGCCCACCACCCCGAACACGTGTCCGGCGCCCAGTTGGGCGAGGGTGCGTCCCACCAGGTCGGCGACGATCATGGGCGTCCTCACCGGCCCCTACGGTCAACGAAGGCGATCACTCGGGCGGGGCTGCCGGTGCCGTGGACGATGGGCAGCGGGCTGACCACCACCACCGCGCCGGTGGGCGGTAGGTGGGCCAGGTTGCGCAGCGACGTCACCCCGTACCGGTCGTTGCCGAGCAGGTGGTGGTGGACCGGGAAGGGCGGGTCCAGGTGCAGGGCGTTGCCGGCGTCGATGCCCACGGTCTCCACGCCGATCCCGGAGACGGGGCTGTCCTCGGCCAGCCAACGCGCGCAGTCGGCGGAGATCCCGGGGGTGTGGGAGCCGTCCTCGTCGGTGTTGAGGAAGAGTTCCCGGTCGTGCCCGTACTGGTCCCAGCCGGTGCGCAGCAGCAGCCAGGAGCCGTTGGGCAGGGAGCCGTGCTCGGCCTCCCAAGCACGGATGTGGTCGACCTCCAGCAGGAAGTCGGGGTCCTTGGCGACCTCGGCGCTCACATCGATGACCGCGGCCGGACCGACCAGGCGGTTCATCGGGATCTGGGAGACGTCGAGACCGTCCTTGCCGGTCACCCAGTGGATGGGCGCGTCCAGGTGGGTGCCGATGTGCTCACCGGTGTGGATGTTGTGGTGGCGCCAGTACGGGCCTGACTCGTCGTAGGCGCTGACCTGCTCCAACCGGAAGTCGATCGGGTGGGTGAAGGGTTCGGGGAGCCGCAGCGTGGGGGTGTCGGAGCTCAGCCGGGTGGTGAGGTCGAGGATCTCGACGTCACCACCCGCGAGGCCGCCGATGAGCTGGGCGAGGACCGGTGAGGTGGTCACGGATTCCTCCGGATACGCGGTTTTTCGGCCAGGATGGCGAAAAGACTACTCGCCCGCGTTACGGACGCGATAGGCACGGGCCTGGATTCCGTACAGCTCGGCGTAGCGTCCGTCGAGTCGCATGAGGTCGTCGTGGGCGCCCTGTTCGATCACCCTCGCCCCGTCCAGGACGACGATGAGGTCGGCCATGCGCACGGTCGAGAACCGGTGGGAGACCAGGAGCGTGATGTGGTCCCGCCCCCTGAGAGCACGGGCGCGTTCCGCGTACCGCTCGAAGAGCAGGTGCTCGGTCTCGGCGTCCAGCGCGGACGCGGGTTCGTCCAGGAGAAGGAGGAGGGGGTGGTCGCGCATGTAGCCGCGGGCGAGCGCGACCTTCTGCCACTGGCCCTCGGACAACTCCACCCCCTGCGCCCACGTGTTGCCCAGCTGCGTGTCCAGCCCCTGGCGGAGCCGTTCGACGAGGATGCGCGCGTCCGCCCGCTCGACGGCCCGCTCGACCGCCCCCTCCTCCTCGGCCCGGGGCAGGTCACCGAGGCCGATGGACAGGCGCAGCGGGTACTCGAAGCGCGCGAAGTCCTGAAAGGCGCCCGAGAGGCGGGTGCGCCAGGCGTCGGCCGGTATCTCGGCGAGGGGCCGGCCGTCGACGAGGATGCGCCCCGTATCGGGTTCGTACATCTTGGTCAGCAGTTTGACCAGAGTGGACTTGCCCGCCCCGTTCTCGCCGACCACGGCCACCACCGCCCCCGCCGGCAGATGGAGCGAGACCTCGTCCAGGACCCGCCGGTCCGTGCCCGGGTAGCGGAACGACACCTGCTCCAGGGTGATCCCGGCGCCCACCCGATCCGGCGCCGGCGTCACGCTCCTTCGCTCCGCGGCGGCGGCCAGTTCCTCCAGCCACAGCAGGCGACGGCCCCCCTCCAACCAGATGGTGCGCAGGAAGTGGACCTGGCCGAGGATGTTGCCGATGTACTGGGCCAGTCGGCTGCCGGCGGTGAGCAGCAGGACCACCTGGGCCGCCGAACCGGTACCCAGGGACACCCAGACCAGCGAGCCCACGAACGCACCGGCGAAGACCGTGAGCGCCGCCGCCTGCCACACGGCGGTGACCCACCGGGCCCGCGACATGATCCGGTGGCGCACGGCCCACGCCCGGTGGCGTCCCTCCCGAACCCGCTCCCTGGCCCGGCTCACACGGAGCTCACGCCCGGGTGAGGCCTTCGTGCCGAGCAGGAAGAAGTGCCGCGCCAGACGCTCGTGGTGCCCGACCCTCTCCTCCAGGGCGTGCTCCGACCCGCCGCGCCAGTGGGAGACCAGGGCGGTGGGGACGGCGAACAGGCACAGCAGACCGAGCAGGGGGTGGATGGTCATCAACAGCGCCGTGGTCAGCCCCAGGCGCAGGACGGCGCCCACCGCCTGGAACAGGTACTGGTAGACCTCGCTGAGCGTGTCCGCGTGGTCGCGCAGGAGTTGGGCGCGGTCGACGTAGGCGGGGCGTTCGTGGTGTTCCAGGGAGGGGATGCCGCTCTGGAGCCGGACCACGTGCGCTTCCATGAACACGGCGGTGCGGTCGGCGAAGCGGCGGTCGGCCCGCTCGCTCACCACGCGTAGCAGCCAACTCAGGGCGGCGAGCACACCCAGGACCACCGCGGCCACGACCATCTCGACCCCGGCCCCGGAGATCACCGCGTCGGTGAGCCATGCCAGGGCGACGGCGATCAGGACGTCGGGCAGGGCCGCGCCGACGGTCGTGGCGAACGCGACGGCGATGAGCCCGGGGGAGGCGCTCCACCCCAGGCGGAGCGTGCGGGCCAGCGCCCGCCAGGACGAGGGCAGCGGGTGGTCTTCACTCGACATGGCCGGTTCCGTCCTGTCCTTCGTTGAACCGCGCGGCCTGGAGATGGAACAGCCGCGCGTAGGTGCCTTGCCGGGCCATGAGTTCGTCGTGGCTCCCGAGCTCCACGACCCTGCCCTCGTCCACGACGCAGATCCGGTCGGCCCGCCGGACCGTGGAGAAGCGGTGGGAGATGAGGACGGTCGTGCACCCTCGGGTGGCCTCCAGCACCCGGTCGAAGACCTCGGCCTCCCCGCGCACGTCCAACTGGGCCGTGGGTTCGTCCAGGACGACGACGCCGGCCCCCTGACGCACCGCGCACAGGACGCGGGCGAGGGCGACCCGCTGCCACTGCCCGCCGGACAGGTCGGTGCCCTTCGCGTACCCGGGGGAGAGCACGGTCTCCAGGTCGCGCAGGTCCGTGGCACCGGCGATCGCCAGCGCGTCGACGACCTCCTCCGTGGAGGCGCCCAGTGGGGCGACGTTGTCCTTGAGCGACAGTTCGTAGCGGATGAAGTCCTGGAAGACGGCGCTGACGCGGCGGCGCCACGATTCCAGGTCCAGGTCCTTGAGGTCGGTTCCGTCCACCTCGATCGTTCCCGAGACCGGGTCGTAGAGCCGGCACAGGAGCTTGACCAGGGTCGACTTGCCCGCCCCGTTGACACCGACCACGGCCAGGGAGCCGCCGGCCGGAACGGTGAGGTCGAGTCCGTCCAGGACCGGCGCCGACCCGCCGGGGTAGGCGAACCCCACGTCACGGAACCGGATCTCGGCGGCGGGCATGCCCTCGGCCGGCACCCGGCCGGAGACCACCGAACGGGCCGCGGCCGTGGTCGACATCGTCCGTTCCACGCGCAGCACCGACACCACGGCGTCGGCGGCCAGGGACAGGGCCCAGTTCAGACCGCCGAAGGCCAGCGCGCTGGCGCCGACGGCCGCGTAGGCGAAGGTGCTCACCTGGCCCGGGTCGATGGCGCCCGTGGCGGCGTCGCGCCCCAGGGACCAGAAGAACAGTCCTCCCGAGACCATCAGCACCACCACGGTCCAGCGCATCGGCTTGCGCCGCAGCCGGGTGGCGTGCCAGCGCAGCTCGACGAGGGAGCGCCGGTCCGCGGCGAAGCGTTCCGTCAACCAGCTCGCGAGGCCGAAGAGTCGGATCTCCTTGGCCGCGGGGGAGTCCACGGCCAGCCGGTAGGAGTACTCGGCGCGGCGTTGGGCGTCCAGGACCTCGCCGGTGTTGCGGTCCCACTGGGAGCTCTCGCGCAGCAGCCAGTGGGTGGAGAGCCAGGCACCGCCCACCAGGAGCGGCGCCCACCACGCGTAGGCGGCCAGGATCACCGCTTGGGCCAGCCCCGAGACCGCCTCCACCAGGCCGCCGGCGATGATGCCCATGGACAGGTGCAGGGGCGGGCCGGTCATACCGAGGTCGAAGTCCCGCGCGGCGGTCAGTTCGTCCATGTGCGCACGATCCTCCAGGTGCGCGACACCGTCGGGGGTGGTCGCGGCGACGAGGAGCCGATCGTGCAGGCGGTCGGAGACGTGTTCGCCCAGCAGGGAACCCACCTGGGAGTGCAGAGGCTTCATGACCTGCATCAGGACGAAGACGACACCGATCAGGGTCAGCGGGGTGCGCAGGGGGTCGCCGCCGGCGACCGCGCCGACGAGCATGCCGACCGCCACGACGAACACGGCCGGAAGGACGCCCTGGACCAGGATCAGTGTCCACCACGTCGCGGTGAGCCAGGGGTGTGATCGCCACAGGGTGGCGAAGAAGAGCAGGTTCTTGGCAGGGGTCGACACCTGGGACATCGGCCTTTCCCGCGGGGGGCGGAGTGAGGGGGCGCCTCCGGGACCCCGTGTTCGGGGCGCCCCCTCGGGCTACTTGCCGAACCCGGCGGCCAGACCGCCGAGCAACTGTCTGCGTCCGAAAAGATACAGGGCGAGGATGGGCAGGGACGACAGCACCACGGCCGCCATCAACCCGGGAACGTCGGTCCCGTACTGGCTCTGGAACGCCCACAGACCCAGGGGCAGGACCCGCATGGACTCGGACTGGGTCAGCACCAGCGGGAAGATGAAGTTGTTCCAGGCGTTGAGGCCGACGAAGATCGCCACCGTCATCACACCCGGCCGTGACAGCGGCAGCACCAACCGCTGGAAGACCTGCCAGGTGGTGGCACCGTCCAACGCCATCGCCTCGTACAGCGACCCGGGGACGTCGCGCAGCGAACTGGTGAGCACCAGGATGGAGATGGGCAGGCTGAACGCCGCGGTGGGCAGGATGACGGCGATGAGGGTGTCGTACAGGTTCATCCTGGTGATGAGCAGGTACACCGGGATGATCACGGCCTGGGCGGGGACCGCCAGGCCCAGGAGGAACAGCGAGAAGGTCGTGGCCACGACGCGGCTGCGACTGCGCACGATGCCGAACGCCGCCGGGACGGCCACGAGCAGCACCAGTCCGACCGCTCCGAGCGCCACGATGAGGCTGTTGCCCAGGAACCTCAGGAACCCCACTTCGAACACGTTGACGTAGTTGTCGAAGGTGAGGCTCTCGGGGATGGCGAGCGGCCCCTCCGACATGTAGTCGCCGGAGCCGCGCAGGCTGGTGGCGATGAGGAAGTACAGCGGGATGAGGACGATGACGAGCCAGAAGGCGGCGCCGAGTCCGGACCAATAGGCGGGGCGCCGACCGGGACGGCTGCGCAGCCGGGTCGCCACCCTGTCCTTCACACTCGTGGCCATGTCAGATGCCCTCCCTCTGGCTGGTCATGCGGGAGTATCCGGTGGCACGTACCACCAGGAGCGACAGCCCGGTGCCCAGGACCACCAGTACGACCGCGATCGCGCTCGCGTACCCCATCTCGAAGGAGACGAAGCCCTGGGTGTACATGTACAGCGGCAGGATCTCGGTCGCGTTGCCCGGTCCGCCGCCGGTCAGCAGCAGGACCGTCTCGAAGTAGGTCATCGAACCCACGATCATCAGCACGGACGAGGCGATGATGGTGTGGCGCAGTTGCGGCACGGTGATCCTCAGGAACCGTTGGATCGGGGAGGCCCCGTCGAGTTCGGCCGCCTCGTAGAGCGACTTGGGGACCTGGCGGGCCGCCGCTTGGTACAGCAGCATGTGGAACGGCAGGAACTGCCACAGCACGATGAACGCGATCGCGTACAGCGCCAGGGTCGAATCGCCCAGGATGTTGCCGCCGAACCCGATCAGCGGCCCGATCTGGCCGGGCAGCCCGTAGTGGGGTTCGAGGATGGCCTTCCACAGCAGGGCGATGGCCGCGGTGGACAGCAGCAGTGGCAGGAAGAAGATCGAGCTCACCACGGCGCGGGACTTCTGGGTGCCGGCCGCCCACGACCCGAAGGCCAACGCCATCGGGGTCTGGGTGGCCCAGCACAGGACGGTCAGGAACATGGTGATGCCCAGGCTGGATCGCACCTGATCGTCGTTGCCCAGGCGGACCCAGTTGTCCAGACCCACCCACTCGGGGGAGCCGAGCCCGCTCCAGGCGGTCATGCTCAGGTACAGGACGATCACTACCGGACCCAGGCCGAACAGGCCGAAGAACAGCAGGGCCGGAGCGACCCAGACGAATCCGGGCCGCTCCGTGGCGGAGGACCTCACAGGTAGGACTCCATGTCGGCGGCGAAGTCTTCCGGGGTGGTCTCACTCAGGAAGAGCAACTGCAGGTTGGTCAGGAGGGCCTCGGCCGCGGCCGGCGGGATGGCCTGGTCCCAGGACTGAGTGAAGCTGGGAGCTTCGGAGACCATGCCGTGGGTGAAGACCGCGAAGTCCGCGTAATCGCTGTCGGCGAGTTGGTCCTCGATGCCCTCGACGGCGGGCACCTGGCCGGCGTCGATCAGGCCGTTCACGTACTCGTCGGAGGTGACGGTCTCCACCAGGAAGTCGACGGCGGCGTCGTGGTTCAGGCTGTCGTTGTTGATGGAGAAGTAGTTGCTGGGGTTGCCGACGACGGCGCCCTCCTCTCCGTCACCGCCCTCCACCACGGGGAAGGGGACGTAGCCGAGGTCGCCGCCGGAGGCGAATTCGGGGGCGTTCTCCTGCTGTTGGGACAGGTCCCAGCTCCCCATCAGGAACATCGCGGCGTCACCGTTGGCGAGCATCGCCGAGGCGCCGCCGCCGTCGTAGTCGATGGAGGCGAAGTTGGGGCCGAACGCTCCGGCGTCGACGAGCTCCTGGCACTTCTCCATGGCCTCGATCATGGCGGGGTGCTCCCAGGCGCCCTCCTCACCGTCGACCACGGCCTGGAAGACGTCGGGGCCACCGATCCGCTCCACCAGGTAGGACAGCCACATCAGCTGGGTCCAACCCTGGGCGCCGGGCAGGACGATCGGGGTGACCTCGTCCTCCTGGAGGACCTCGACGGCGTTGAGGAGGTCGTCGTAGGTCTGGGGGGCCTCCAGCCCGGACTCTTCGAGGACGGCGTTGTTGGTGAAGAGCACCACCGGCTGCATGCCGAGCATCGGTACCCCGTAGTAGCCGTCCTCGATCCGGGCCACGTCCAGGACGCTGGGCAGGAACGAGTCCCGGAACTCGGGGTTCTCGTCCAGGGCGGTGGTCATGTTGAACACCTGGCCCTGGTCGACGTACTCGCCGAGGTTGCCGCCGCCCCAGTTGAAGAAGACGTCGGGGGCGTTGGGGGAGCCGAGGGCGACCTGGAGGCGTTGCTTGTAGGCGTCGTTGACGAAGGTGATGAGCTCGGATTCGACCTCGGCGCCCTCGTTGTAGGAATCCATACTGGCCTGGAGGACGTCGTTGACGGCCGCCTCCTCCAACGCCCAGACCTGGAGGTTGTCCTCCGACATTCCGGGGCCGGAGGATCCGCAGCCCGTGGCCACCAGGGCGAGGGCCAGGGCGGTACTGCCGATCACGCTTATCGGGGGGGTGCGACTCATGGCGTGGACACCGTTCTCTGGTCGGACTGTGGGGGGAAACCGAAAGCTTCCGAAATGTTTCCGATATCTTTCGGGATGATTGACGCTAAGTCGTCCACTAGAAGACGTCAAGGGGAGTACGGGTTTCGAGGAGATTACGGTGTGGGGCCGCGAAAAGTTTCGGGCTACAATCCGCTGAGCGGACCACGGGATCTCGATCCCCCGACCTTGAGGAGGCGCATGGCGAAGAGACGACCCACCCTGGCCGAGATCGCGGGGGAGGCGGGGGTCTCCGTATCCACCGTCTCGAAGGTGATCAACGGTCACATCGACGTCGCGGCGGACACCCGTCGTCAGGTGGAACGACTACTCGAACAACACCGCTACCAGCCGCGCAGGCACCGGGGTAGAAGGACGGTCGGCCTGATCGACCTGGTCTTCCTCGATCTGGGCAGCCCCTGGGCGATGGAGATCCTCACCGGCGTGGAGGAGGTCACCCACGACGCCGGTTTCGGCATCGTCGTCTCCGCGGTGCACGATCGCAAACGCAGCCGCCCCGGCCGTAAGTGGTTGGACAACATCCAGGCCCGCCACTCCGACGGTGTGGTCCTGGTGCTGTCGGAACTGTCCACCCAGCAGCAGGCGCAGCTCGACGCCCTGGGCATCCCCGTGGTGATCGTCGACCCGATAGGGGACCCCGCGCGCGGCGTCCCGGCCGTGGGCGCCGCCAACTGGGACGGCGGACTCACCGCCACCGAGCACCTCATCGCGCAGGGGCACCGACGGATCGCCACGATCGCGGGCCCCGCGCACGTGATGTGCAGCCGGGGTCGCGTGGACGGGTACCGCAGCGCCATGCGCAACGCGGACCTGCCCGTCCTGGACGGCTACGTCAGCCACGGCGACTTCATGTCCGGCACCGGCAAGGAACTCACCGAGGCGCTGTTCGAGCTGCCCGAGCCGCCCACCGCGATCTTCGCCGGCTCCGACCAGATGGCCAGGGGCGCCTACGAGGCCCTGCACGAACGCGGCCTGAAGGTGCCCGACGACGTCTCCGTAGTGGGCTTCGACGACCTGCCCGAGGCGCGTTGGGCGATCCCGCCGCTGACCACGGTCCGGCAGCCGTTGCGGGACATGGCGCAGATGGCCACCCGTATGCTCATCGACCTGGTCGGCGGCGACGTTCCCGAGACCACCAGGGTGGAGCTCGCCACCCGCCTGGTGGAACGGCACAGCACGTCGCCGCCCAAGGAAGCCTAGGCGGTTCGGATCCGGTCGTCGAACATGGTGGCGTAGCGTTCCAGGGCGAACTCCTCGCCCACCGGGTCCTTGGCGGGCCGGAAACCCAACCTGTTCATGAGCCTGGTGCCACGGGACAGGGCCGCCTCGGCGCGTTCGCGTACCCACATCTCGTACGGTTCGACCTCCGGGGCGCCGGTCTCCACCGACTGCGGGGCCACGGCCTGGGCCTCACGGACCGTGGGCCGCACCGCCGCCTCGTAGGAGAAGTACGCCCGACCGTGGTCACCGTCCGCGTAGGCGAGCTCACCGGCCAGGGCCAAGGCGCCGATCAAGGCGGTCCCGGGGCCCTGCCCGCTCAGCTGGTCCGGACAGTAGGCGGCGTCCCCGACCAGGACGACGCGGCCCGACGACCACACGTTCATGCGCACCTGCGTCGACGGGTTCACGGTCACCTCGGTCTCGCGCATGGCCGCCAACAGCTTCGGCATGCACCACTTGTCCGCGCCGAAGAACTCCTGCACCAGGCGGTGCAGGGCGCCCTGGTCCAGGCTGCCCGGGAGCACCGGGAAGCGGTCGCGCATCATCAGCACCACGTACAGGCGTTCGTTGTCCGGCAGGGTGGCGGCCACACAGCCCCGGTGCGGCCAGGTGTGCCAGGACAAGGAGTCCTGGGTGCCGAGCACGTTGGGCGTCTCGAAGGTCGCCACGTTGGCCTCCAGCCGACGCAGACGGTTCTCGTCGGGCCCCTCGAAGGCCAGTCGTCGTACGGGGGAGTACAGGCCGTCGGCGCCCACCACCAGGTCGAAGCGTCGCGTCGGGGCATGGGCGAAGGTGACGTTCACCCCGTCCTCGTCCTCGGTCAGACCGGTGACGGTGTCGCCGTCCAACCGCTCGATACGGACGTCGGAGAGTCGGTCGGCCTCCTCCCGCAGCACCCGCACCAGGTGGTCATGGCGGATCATCACGGATCCGGGGTCGAAGGGAAGGAGGATCGGGGTGGTACGTCCGCTGATGTGGTTGCGGATCTGGGTGTGGTTCGAGCCCAGGGCGCGGACCTGTTCACCCTGGCCCATGCGGTCCAGGAGTTCCATGCCGCGCCGGGATACCTCGACGTGGTCGCCCTCGGCGCGCGGGCCCGGGGCGGAGTCGACGATGGTGGGAGTGAAGCCCTTCCGGGCCAGCCAGAGAGCGAGTGCCGAACCGGCCACACCGCCTCCTGAGACGAGGATGTTCCTGTTACAGAACGGCACGCGATCCTCCGTGTGCGAAGTCGGCCGGGATTGTTCACCCGGTCCGAGAAAAGCCGATGTAGGCGGGGATCCACCCCGAGCATCCCCCGTGGGCGCGCACCGCACACGCTCACCACGCGAGAAGCGGGGGGAGCGGAGAGCGGAGGGCCTCGACGGTCACCGTACCCTTCGGACGGTGCGAAGTCAGATGCGGTGGGTATCAGCGAGTGCGCGCAGCACCGGGGAACAGCCGTGGTCGAGGGTCAACGTGGCCATGTCGTCACAGCGGGTCTCGCCGCGGTTGAGGATCACCACCGGTTTTCCCAGGGCCACGGCTCGCTTGACGAACCTGCGTCCGGAGAAGACCGTCAGCGAGGAACCCACCACCAGCAGGCTTTCGGCGGTCTCGACCATCGCGTACGCGTCCATCACCCGAGGCTTGGGCACGTTCTCGCCGAAGTACACGATGTCGGGTTTGAGAGTCCCGCCACAGCCCGAGCAGTCGGCCACCCGGAAGTGCTCGGTGCGGGCCAGCACCGCGTCGGCGTCCGGGGCGACCTCCACGTCGGCGACCTCCTCGGCGAAACCCGGGTTGAGCTCGGTCAACCGGACCGCGAGCTCCGCACGGTCGCTCACCGCGCGGCAGGTCAGACAGATCACCCGGTCGAAGCGTCCGTGCAGGTCGATGACGCGTCCGCTGCCTGCGGCGTCGTGCAGGGTGTCCACGTTCTGGGTGATGACCCCGTGTACCGCCCCGGCACGTTCCAGTTCGGCCAGGGCCAGGTGACCGTCGTTGGGGCGGGTCCCTTCCACGTGCCGCCATCCCACATGGTTGCGCGCCCAGTAGTGGCGACGAAAGGCGGCGTCCCCCACGAACTCCTGGTAGGTCATGGGTTTGCGTGGGGGCGAGTCCGGTCCCCGGTAGTCGGGGATGCCGGAGTCGGTGGAGATCCCCGCGCCGGTCAGCACGGTCACCGGGCCGGCGCCGAGGACCTCGCGGACACGGGTGGCGGCATCCGCGGTGGAGCGAGCGTGGAGCGTTTCGGTCACGCCCCGAGGGTACGCGACATGGCCTTCAGGCGGTCTTCACGATCCGGAACACCTCGGCCAGGGACCCCTCCGGCAGGCCGCCCTTGACGGCGTTCTCGCCCATCCAGGTGCGCAGGAACGGTGCGATCTCGTCGATGTCGGAGATCTGGCTCTCGTGCGAGGCCAACGCCGCCAGCTTGCGTTCGAACACCGAGGTGATGTCCGAGTAGTGGTGGGGGCCCGGACCACCGGTCACCCACACCTCCGGCACGGTCCAGGGAGCCAGGCCCTCCACGTGGAGTAGTTCCCGGTGCGCGTGCGGGTTGCGCGCGTCGGGGAACACCGCGTTGATCGCGGCCTCGCCGGTGGCCATGTGGTCGGGGTGGCTGGCGGCGATGCTGTCCCAGTCGCGTTCGGGGTTCGGGATGACCATGAGCTGCGGGCGCACCTGGCGGATGACCCGGGCGATGTCGCGACGAAGGTCGAGCGAGGCGACCACGCGTCCGTCCGCGTAACCCAGGAACCGTACGTCCTTGACCCCCACCTCGGTGGCCGCCCTGCGCTGCTCACCCCGGCGCATCGCACCGATCTCGGCGCCGTCCAGGGTGAGCTCGTCCCCGCCGGCCTCGCCGTCGGTGACCATCAGGTAGACCACCTCGGCCCCGGCTTCGGTCCATCGGGCGACGGTGCCCGCGCAGGAGAAGTCGGCGTCATCGGGGTGGGCCATCACGACCAGGGCGCGTTCGGGGGTGTCGGACACGGGAACTCCTTATTCTCGGTAACGCCCCCATGCTACGAACTCAGGGCTTGCGGGCGACACCGCCGTACATGTCGGTGCGCGGGGCCGCGCCGGTCTTGAGGGTCTCGGGTCGCCACCGGGTGGAGGGGACCACACCGGGTTCCAGGAGTTCCAGACCATCGAAGAAGGAGGTGAACTCGGCCAGGGTGTGGGTGCGGTACGCCAACGCCGCCCCCTCGTTCCACTGGTCCAGGGCCTCGACGGCCACAGGGTCGTCGGGCATGACGTTGTCGCCCAGCACCAGGAAGCTGCCCGAGGCCAGGCCGCCCATGTAGCCGCGAACGAGGTCCGCGGCCTCCTGCATGGTGGGCACGTGTCCCAGGACGCCGATGGCCGAGAGCACCACCGGACGGTCGAGGTCGAGCACCTCATCGGCCCGGGACAGGACCCGGGACGGTTCGCGCAGGTCGGCGTCGACGAACGCGGTGGCCCCGTCGCGGGATCCGATCAGCAGGGCGCGGGCGTGGGCGAGGACCATGGGGTCGTTGTCCACGTAGACCACGCGGGACTCGGGGGCGACGGCCTGGGCGATCTCGTGGGTGTTCTGGTGGGTCGGCAAACCCGTACCCAGGTCCAGGAACCCGCGTGCCCCCTCCTGCCCGGCCAGGTGGGTGATGGCGCGGACCAGAAAGGCCCGACCGGCGCGGGCGTCGACGCCGATCTGCGGGTAGAGCGACACGATCTGGTCGCCGAAGGCGCGGTCGACGGGGTAGTTGTCCTTGCCGCCGAGCCAGTAGTTCCACACCCGGGCGGAGTGCGGGACGGAGATGTCGACGCCGTCGGGGACGGGCGGGCTGCCGCTCATGGAATCCGATCCGATCCGGTGCGGGAACGAGGCGCGACCAGTCTGGCCCAAGCGGGCCCGGCCGGGAACCCCGAAACGCCGAGAACCCCCGCACCACAGGGATTCCTGCGGTGCGGGGGTTCGGTTCGGGATCAGCTCAGTCGGACGATCAGGTCGCCGCCCTCGACTCGCTGGGCACCCTCGACCGCGACCCTTTCGACAACTCCGGCCTGCGAGGCGGTGATCGAGGCCTCCATCTTCATCGCCTCGATGGTGGCGACGGTGTCACCGGCCTCCACCTTGTCGCCCTTGGCCACCACCGGGGTGACCACGCCGGCGAACGGCGCCGCCACCTGGGCGGGGTCGTCCCGGTCGGCCTTCTCCGCCTCGGGGGCGTTGGAGGTCAGGGCACGGTCCCGGACGTGCAGCGGACGCAGTTGGTCGTTGAGCGTGGTCATCACGGTGCGCATCCCGCGCTCGTCCGGCTCGCTCACCGCCTGGAGTCCGATGAGCAGTCGCACGCCCGGCTCCAGGTCGACCACGTGCTCCTCGCCTTCGCGCAGCCCGTAGAAGAAGTCCATGCTGTCCAGCACGCTCGTGTCGCCGTAGGACGCACGGTGGGACTCGAACTCCTTGGTGGGGCCGGCGAACAGCAGCCGGTTCAGCGTGGGACGCGGCTCCTCGGCCAGACCGGCCCGGTCCACCGAGCTCAGTGCCACGGCCTCGCGCGGCTCGCCGCGACCGCGCAGCGCCTTGGTGCGGAACGGCTCGGGCCACTCGCCCGGGGGCACTCCCAGCTCACCGCGCAGGAAACCCACCACCGAGTCGGGCACGTCGAACCGGTCCGGGTCCTTCTCGAAGTCCTCCGGGGCCACACCCGCGCCCACCAGGTGCAGGGCCAGGTCACCGACCACCTTGGAGGAGGGGGTGACCTTCACCAGCCGGCCGAGCATGCGGTCGGCGGCGGCGTACATCGCCTCGATGTCCTCGAACCGGTCGCCCAGCCCCAGCGCGATCGCCTGGGTGCGCAGGTTGGACAGCTGACCGCCGGGGATCTCGTGGTGGTACACGCGACCGGTCGGCGAGGCCAGACCCGCCTCGAAGGGCGCGTAGACCTTGCGCACCGACTCCCAGTACGGCTCCAGCTGGTTCACCGCGTCCAGCGACAGCCCGGTCGGGGTCTCGGAGTGATCGAAGGCCGCCACGATCGCCGACAGCGACGGCTGCGACGTGGTGCCCGACATCGACGCGACCGCGCCGTCGACGGCGTCGGCGCCCGCCTGCACCGCGGCCAGGTAGGTGGCCAACTGGCCGCCGGCGGTGTCGTGCGTGTGCACGTGGACGGGCAAGTCGAATTCGTTGCGCAGCGCGGTGACCAGGCGCTTTGCGGCCGGGGCGCGCAGCAGGCCGGCCATGTCCTTGATCGCGAGCACGTGCGCGCCCGCGTCCACGATCCGCTCGGCGAGCTTGAGGTAGTAGTCGAGGGTGTAGAGCTTCTCGTTCGGGTCGGACAGGTCGGCGGTGTAGCACAGCGCCACCTCCGCCACCCCGGTGCCGGTCTCCCGGACCGCGTCGATGGCCGGACGCATCTGGTCGACGTCGTTGAGGGCGTCGAAGATACGGAACACGTCCACCCCGGTCTTGGCCGCCTCACGCACGAACGCGTCGGTGACCTCGGTGGGGTAGGGGGTGTAGCCGACGGTGTTACGCCCGCGCAGCAGCATCTGCAGGCAGATGTTGGGCACCGCCTCGCGCAGCGCCGCCAGCCGGTCCCACGGGTCCTCGGCGAGGAAGCGCAGGGCCACGTCGTAGGTGGCGCCGCCCCAGGCCTCCAGGGAGAGCAGCTCGGGCAGCGTGTGGGCGACGGTGGGCGCGACGGCCAGCAGGTCGTTGGTGCGTACCCGGGTGGCCAACAGCGACTGGTGTGCGTCGCGGAAGGTGGTGTCGGTGACGCCCAGGTTCGGCGACTCGCGCAGCCAACGGGCGAAGCCCTCCGGGCCCAGCTCGTCCAGGCGCTGCTTGGAGCCGGCCGGCGGCGCCTCCTGGGGCGTCTCGAACAGCTTCGTGGTGGGGTCGAGCAGCTGCGGGCGCTCGCCGTGCGGCTTGTTCACCGTCACGTCCGCCAGGTAGGACAGCAGACGGGTGCCGCGGTCCGCGGAGGGGCGGGCGGTGAGCAGCTGCGGGCGCTCCTCGATGAACGAGGTGGTGGCGCGGCCCGCGCGGAAGTCGTCGTCCTCCAGCACCGCCTGCAGGAACGGGATGTTGGTGGAGATGCCGCGGATCCGGAACTCGGCGACCGCGCGGCGGGCGCGGCTCACCGCCGTCTCGAAGTCACGGCCCCGGCAGGTGAGCTTGACCAGCAGCGAGTCGAAGTAGGCGCTGACCTCCGAGCCGGCGGCGGCCGTCCCACCGTCCAGCCGGATGCCCGAACCACCGGGGGAGCGGTAGGCGCTGATCGTCCCGGTGTCGGGGCGGAACCCGTTGGCGGGGTCCTCCGTGGTGATGCGGCACTGTAGGGCCGCGCCGTGCACCACGATGTCGTCCTGGCTCAGGCCCAGGTCGGCCAGGCTCTCACCGGCGGCGATCCGGAGCTGGGACTGCACGAGGTCGACGTCGGTGACCTCCTCGGTCACCGTGTGCTCCACCTGGATACGCGGGTTCATCTCGATGAACACGTGCCGGCCGTCCTTGCCGAGCAGGAACTCGACCGTGCCCGCGTTGCGGTAGCCGATCTCCTCGGCCAGCCGCACGGCGTCCTCGCAGATCTGCCGGCGCTGCTCCGGCGACAGGTTCGGCGCCGGGGCCATCTCCACCACCTTCTGGTGGCGACGCTGCACCGAGCAGTCACGCTCGTACAGGTGGATGACGTTGCCCTGGCCGTCGGCGAGGATCTGCACCTCGATGTGGCGGGGGTCCACCACGGCCCGCTCCAGGAAGACCGTGGGGTCGCCGAAGGCGGTCTCGGCCTCGCGCATGGCGGCCTCCGCCGCGTCGACGAGCGCCTCGGCGGTGTCGACCCGGCGCATGCCACGGCCACCGCCGCCGGCCACGGCCTTGACGAACAGCGGGAACCCGATCTCACGGGAAGCCGTGACCAGGGCGTCCATGTCGGTGGAGGGCTCGGAGGACTCCAGGACGGGGATGCCCGCCCGCTTGGCCGCCGCGATCGCGCTGGCCTTGTTCCCGGTCAGGTCCAGGACCTCGGCGGGCGGACCGATGAAGGTGATGCCCGCGTCCGCGCACGCCCGGGCCAGCTCCGGGTTCTCCGACAGGAACCCGTAACCGGGGTAGATGGCGTCCGCGTCGGCCTCCACCGCCGCCTGCACGATCTCCTCGATCGACAGGTAGGCGCGCACCGGATGACCCTGTTCCCCGATCTGGTAGGCCTCGTCGGCCTTGAGCCGGTGCAGGGAGTGGCGGTCCTCGTGGGGGAAGACCGCCACGGTCCTCGCTCCGACTTCGTGTCCGGCGCGCATCGCGCGGATCGCGATCTCACCGCGATTGGCGACCAGTATCTTTCGGAACATGCCCGATGCCTCCTGAACTCGTGCGGCGCTGCCCTGTCCGGCCTCGTCGCCGGTGGTCCGGCGGGTGTTCGCGTCGTGGGAAACGAGCACTCACCGGGACCACCGGAACCCTAACGATCCGGACCTGCCCCCTTTTCACCTGGGGTCTCTTTGTCCGGCGACTTTTTCGAGGAATTCCCGGGAAGTTTTCCGCTAATACGAAGAATTCGGATTCTTTCGGACTGGATCGTGTGCCGGACCACATTCACGCGGGGTGTGCGCGAACCCGGTGTAGCCCTCGGCGGCGACCTTGTCGCACTGCTCCCGGTACAGGGGCAGGCCGCCCGCGTAGGGCAGGAACACCCGGGGTTTGCCCGGCACGTTGGCGCCCATGTACCAGGAGCCCGCCTTCGGGTAGAGCGTGTACGAGGCGATCTCCCCGACGTGGTCGACCCACGCGTCCTGGGCGGCCTCCTCGGCCTCGGCGACCATCCCGGACTCCTCCAGGTACCCGATGTGGTCGGTGATCCAGTCGACGTGCTGCTCGATGGAGGCCAGGACGTTGGTGAGCGCCGAGGGGCTGCCCGGTCCGGTGATCGTGAACATGTTCGGGAACCCCGCCACCGCCACCCCCAGGTAACTGCGGGGACCCTCCTCCCACGCCTGAGAGATCGGCCGGCCACCCCGCCCGCGCAGGTCCATGCGGGTGTAGGGGCCCGTGAACGCGTCGAACCCGGTGGCCAGGACGATGACGTCCACCTCGTGGTCGACGCCGTTCACCCGGACACCGGTGGGGGTGACCCGTTCGATCGGATGCTCGCGGATCGACACCAGCGACACGTCGTCCCGGTTGTAGGTCTCGTAGTAACCGGTGTCCAGGCAGATCCGCTTGGTACCGATGGGGTAGTCGGCGGGGGTGAGCAGCTCCGCGGTCCTCGCGTCCCGCACGGTCTCCTGGATGCGCTCGCGGACGAATTCGGCGGCGGTGGCGTTGGCGTCCTCGTCCATGAGGAAGTCCTCGAAGGACGACAGGAAGCCCAGGCCACCGGCCTCCCAGCGGCGCTGCAACTCGGCGGCGCGTTCCTCCGGGCTCAGATCCGCGGCGTTGCCGGGCGCCGCCGCCACGATCAACCCGGCGGCGTTCTCCCCGGCTTCGGCGCGAAGCGCGGGATAGTCGGCGCGCACCCGCGCGACCTCCTCCTCGGTCAGGGGCCGGTTGCGGGCGGGCACGCTGAAGTGCGGGGTGCGCTGGAAGACGGTCAGGTGGGCCGCCTGACGGGCGATCTCGGGGATGGCCTGGATCCCGGAGGAACCGGTACCGATCACCGCCACCCGCTTGCCGTCCAGGTCGACGCCCTCGTGGGGCCAGTGGCCGGTGTGGTGGACCTCGCCACCGAAGTCCGCGAGCCCGTCGATGTCGGGGGACTGGGAGGCCGACAGGAAACCCAGGGCGGTGACCAGGTAGCGGGCGAGCACCTCGGTGCCGGTGCCGGTCGACACCCGCCACAGCTTCCGTTCCTCGTCATAGTGGGCGGCGCTCACCCGGGTCCCGAAGTCGATGCTGCGCCGCAGGTCGAAGCGGTCGGCGACGTGCTCGGCGTAGGCCAGCAACTCGGGCTGTGCGGCGTAACGCTCACTCCAGGTCCAGGAGTCCTGGAGGTCCTGGTCGAAGGAGTACGAGTAGAGGATCGACTCGGCGTCGCACCGGGCGCCCGGGTAGCGGTTCCAGTACCAGGTGCCACCGACACCGTCACCGGCCTCGAAGGCGCGCACGTCCATGCCGAGGTCGTCGCGCAGACGGTGCAGGGCGTACATGCCGCCGAAGCCGGCGCCGATCACCACGGCGTCCAGGTGGCGGGGTTCTCGCGGGTTGTTGGACATGACGTCCTTCCATGCACGGGGGGTGTAGAACGGCGTCACCCTACCGACCGGTACCCCTTCAGCGGTTCACCGGATGGCCGATCCAGGAAGGCTCGTGGTCGAAGAAGTAGCTCGGCTCCGGATCGAACTCCACGATCAGGTCCTGGTCGCCGCCCTGGAGATGGACACGCCCCCGCGACTCGACCGACCAGAGGAGGGTGAACGACTCGACGGGGTCGCGCACCAGGGAACGTGATCCCTGGCCCATCCACAACAGCGTGATCGGTACGGACGGGCGGGCCGGTCGGCCGACCGGCGCCTTCTCGTCCGGGGCGGAAGGGAAGTGGTCTTGGAGCACCAGGTCCCTCTTCTACGTGGACCGCACGGAGCGGTGTCCGATCCGGGTCAGGGTTTGCGGGCGACCGCGCCGAACTCGTCCACGTCCCGGGGCTCGCCCACGTCGGTGGGGTTCGGGCGCCAGCGCGTGATCGGCACCAACCCCGGTTCCACCAGGTCCAGGCCGTCGAAGAATCGGGCGACGTCGTCCGGGGCGCGCAGCGTGATGGGGTTCGAGGACGCCTCGTTCCACTGACGTACCGCCTCGCGCATGGCCGGGCCGGTCGTGGCGTCGGTGGAGTGCGTGATGACCACGTGACTGCCCGAGGGCAGCGCCGCGACCAGGTCGCCGACGATGTCGTACACGGTGTCGTCGGCGATGTGGAAGAGCACGCCCAGCAGCACCAGGCCCACCGGTTCGGACAGGTCCAGGGTGTGGGCGGCCTCGCGCAGGATGGCCGCGGGGTCGCGAAGGTCCGCGTCGACGTAGGCGGTCCGGCCCTCGGGGTCGCTGTCCAGCAGAGCCCGGGCGTGCGCCAGGACCAGGGGGTCGTGGTCGACGTAGACCACACGGGAGTCCGGGGCCACCGACTGCGCCACCTGGTGGGTGTTGTCCGCCGTGGGCAGCCCGGTGCCGACGTCGAGGAACTGTCGCAGTCCCCGTTCCTGGGCGAGGAACCGGATGGTGCGCCGAAGGAAGGCGCGGTTCTGTACCGCCATCTCCCCGATCATCGGCAGCACCGACAGGATCTGGTCGCCCATCGCCCGGTCGGCCGGGTAGTTGTCCTTGCCGCCCAACCAGTAGTCGTAAATGCGGGCGGAGTGGGGTTCGTCGGTGCGCAGCGGGTCGTGGGGGGTGTCCGTCATGGTGACCTCTCGTCGTCGTGCGCCGACAGGATAGGGGTCTGTTACGTGAAGGCCGCGCGCAGGGCTTCGGTCTGGGTGCGCCTGAACTCGCGCACGACCTCCGTCCGCGAGAAGAGCGCGTCGAATCCGTGGAAGGCGCCCGGAACGACCGTGAGCGCGCAGGGCACCCCGGCCTCGCGCAGCCGCTCGGAGTAGGCCACGTCCTCGTCGTGGAACAGGTCCAGCGTGCCGACCCCGATCCACGCCGGGGGCAGTCCGGACAGGTCCTCGCTCCGGGCCGGCGCGGCGTACGGGGAGACGCCCGCACCGCCCGGGAACCGGTTCAGGTAGGCCCGCCAGGCGAACCGGTTGTCGGCCACCGACCACATGCGGGTCTGGAGCGTGTCCAGGTCGGAGCGCAAGGTGGTGCGGTCGTCCAGCATCGGGTAGACGAGCAGCTGGAACAGGGGCGTGGGGCCGCCCCGGTCACGGCACAGCAGGGCCAGGGCCGCGGTGATGCCGCCGCCCGCGCTGGCCCCGCCGATCGCGATCCGGGCGGGGTCCACGCCGAGCCGGTCGGCGCCTGACACCATCCAGGATAGGGCGGCGTAGACGTCCTCGACCGGGGCGGGATGCGTGCTCTGGGGCGCCTTGCGGTAGCGCGGGGCGACCACGGTGACGCCGAGATCGAGCGCGAACCCGATGCTGCGGTTCTCGTCCTGGACGGGGCTGCCGAACAGGTACCCGCCGCCGTGCGACCACAGCAGCGCGGGGGCCGGCCCTTGGAGGGAACGGGGTCGGTAGAGGCGCACGGAGACCGGCGGTGCGCCCTCCGGACCGGGGACGGTGTGCTCCTCGATCCGGATGTCGTCGGGCGCGCGGGGCGGACGCATGCGTTCGGTGGCCCGTTGGGCCATGCGCGCGGTGCGCGTACCGATCGGAAGCGGCGGCAGGAAGCGCGCGTGGGTCAGGTCGGGGTGAAAGGGGGACATCGGGTTCCTTGGACGTGGGGCCGGTCGGTCGGGACCGGCGCCGTGGTGGTGGTCAGCGGGTGATCGGTCCCAGTCCGTCGTCGACCACGTCCAGGGCCGCGCGGATCAGGTCCGCCATGCCCTCGCCCTGGTCGTCGTCGCCGGTGCGGTCGGCGAACCGTTCCGCGGCCACTCGCAGCGCCACGTTGATGGTGGCGGCCCGGACCCGGACGGAGAGAGCGTCGGGGGCCAGCCCGGCGCGGTCGGCGATGGCCTCGGCGAAGACCTCCTCCGCGGAGTGGTGCACGTCCAACCACACCGCTCGGAGACCGGGTTCGGTGCGGGTCATGCGGATGAGGTCGACCATCGACGCCATCGATGGCGCCTCGGCGTCCTCGTCCAGGGCGCCGGAGCGTTCCAGGTGTTCGGGCAGGGACAGGTCCGAGGGCCAGGTCCGCAGCCGCTGCGTCATGACGTCGAGCCCGCCGGTGAGCAGCGGGCGCACACAGCTCTCCTTGCTCGGGAAGTAGCGCCACAGGGTGCGGGTGGAGATGCCGAGCTCGTGCGCGATGTCGTCGCCGGTGGTGGCGGAGACGCCCTTGGCGGTGAACAACTTCACCGCCGCGTGGGCGATCTGGGCGCGCACGATGTGCTTGCGCCGGTCGCTCATGGGTGGGCGACCCCGGCCCGTGGTCTCCGGGGAGGGCGTCTCGGTGCGCGGCAAGGGCACCTCCTCGGTCTGTTCCCTCAGGCTGCTCACTCTATCGAGACGGGTGGCACTCGAAGTATATTTGTCGCTGAGTGACAAAAAGTCTTAGAGTGACAATATCGCAGGCCATCGAAGCCGGCACCCCGCACGAGAAAGAGGGAAACCCCCATGACGGGTCTGGACGGAAAGAACGCCATCGTCACCGGAGCCGGCTCCGGCATCGGCCGCGCCACCGCGCTCCAGCTGGCCGAGGCCGGCGCCCGGGTCCTGGTCGCCGACCTCAACGCCGACGGAACTCGCGAGACCGTCGAGCAGGTCCGCGCCGCCGGTGGGACCGCCGAGAGCGTCGTCGGCGACCTCAGTGACCCGAAGGTGGTGGCGGAGGTCGTGGCCACCGCCCTGGACCGCTTCGGCGGGATCGACGTCCTGGTCAACAACGCGGGCATCATGGACGACATGTCCGCCACCGCCGACGTCTCCGACCAGGTGTGGGAGCGGGTCATCCGGGTCAACGTCACCGCGCCCTTCCTGCTCACCCGCGCGGTCCTGCCGCACATGACCGAGAAGCAGAAGGGTTCCATCGTCTTCACCGCCTCCGAGGCGGCCCTGCGCGGCGGTGCCTCGGGCACCGCCTACACCGCCTCCAAGCACGCGGTCGTGGGCCTGGTGAAGTCCACCGCGATCATGTACCGGGACCAGGGAGTCCGGGTCAACGCGGTGGCTCCGGGCGGAGTCGCCACCGGGATCAGCGTCCAGGCCGACCCCGAGGCCATGGGTCCGGGCGTGCTGGGGCGTTACATGGGCAACATGGGCGCGATCGCCGAGTCCGGTCAGCTCGCCTCCGCCATCGTCTTCCTGGCCTCCGAGGCGGCGAGCAACGTCAACGGCGTGATCCTGCCGGTCGACGGCGGTTGGTCCGCCGTCTGACCCGAGCGCCCCCCGGGACTCGACCGGTCTCTACCCGTCGGCCTCGGGGGCGTGCTCCAGGACGGTGACGGTGCCCGCCACGCCGTCGATCCACAGCAGGTCGCCGGTGCGGATGACGGTGGTGGCGTCCAGGACGCAGATCACCGCCGGGATCCCGAACTCGCGGGCCACTGTCGGACCATGGGCGATCGCCGAACCCGTGTCGCTGACCAGACCGGCCGCGGTCATGAACAACGGGGTCCAACCCGGGTCGGTGGTGGGCGCGACCAGGATCTCTCCGGGCTCCACGCGGGCACCCGCCGGATCCAGCACGACCCGGGCCCGCCCCTCGGCCCGTCCCGGGGCGGCGGGCACACCCGGGAACCCGCCCTCCACCCTGGGTGGGTGCGGCAGGGTCGTGGTCACGTCGGTCCCGTCGGTCAGGAGGGTCGCCGGAACCGAACGTCTGCGCAGTTCGCGTCGGTGGAAACGGCGTCGTTCGGTCACCGTCCCCCGATGGTCGACGCCCTCGCGCGCGGCCGCCCGGAGTTCGTCCGGCTCCAGGAAGAAGAGGTCCTCGGCCCGATCCAACAGCCCGCGCGAGGCCAGCTCCTCACCGGCCATCGATAGCTGACGCCGTATCTCGGCGAACGGCACCAACCACGCGAACTTGGCGTACTCCCGCATGCCCGCCAACTCGCGTGAGCGCCGCATCAGGAACGCCGCGAGCAGCCCGCGTACCGGGCGAACCCGCACGGCCCGCCGCTCCAGTTCCGCCAGCATGGACTCCGCGGCGGTCGCGGCCCGGGCGTGGCGCCGGTCCGGGGCCTGCTCCCCACCCGGTGAACGCAGGTGTTCGGCGATGACGCCGAACACCTGGGTGGGGTCCTCGCGCCAACGTGGCACCCCGATGTCCACCTCGGCCGCCGTGCGGTGCCCGTAACGGTCCAGGAACTCCGCCATCCCCACGTCCGGAAGCTCCCCACGCAGGTACCGTTCGGCCAGTTCCCCCGGTGGGGTGGCGGTGAACAGGTCGTGGTGCGCGCGGGCCCGTTCGGCCATCCGCCACAGCTCCAGGTTCATTCGCGTGGTGACGTTGTGCGGTGCTCCACCGAGGACGGTGTCGGTCTCCTCCTTCGACGCGACCCCGCGCAGCAGGGCGGCCGGGGCCATGATGGTCAGTATCCCCGCCCCCACCGGCCCGATCACCTCCATCAGCTCCCGGCCGAGCAACGCGTCGAAGGCGTCATCCAGGGCCCACTCCACCCGTTCGGCGGCGTCGGCCTCGGTTCCCGGGCCGCGTAGGGAACGCCACCGGTCCACGGCCTCGTACGCCCGGGCCCGGGCGGCGGGCGGGTCGATCAGGGCACGGCCCAACCCGATCACGATCGGGGGAAGCAGGGCGGCGGTCATCGAGAGCACGGTCCCCACGGGGAACGACGCCCCGGGACGTGGCGCGAACCGGGGGTCGTCGTGCAGGTGCTCCACCGCCGCGCGTACCCGGGGCCCGTACACCTCCATGCTCCGCGCCAACCCGGAACGCGACCATGGGTTGCGCAACGGCGAGGTGATGTCCACGTAGAGTCGCCGACCGATGCCGACCATGAACGGTGTCGACCCCGGAGTCTCGCCGGGCGCCCCGAACGCCCGCCACCCGTGGGTCCACATGTTTTCGAGCAGGGAGAGCCCCATGGGTGTGAACGGGCGCAGCATGCCCTGCATGTTCCCGACCTCCATGTACAGCCGGGGTGGGTCGGGCACGTCCTGTGGCGGCAACGGGAAGAGGGTGGTGACGGGGCGGGACTGCAACAGCCACAGCCCGCCGTCGCGGTCGTGCGCCCACTCCACGTCCTGGGGCGAGCGGAAGAGCCGTTGCAGCCGCCGCCCCGCCGATGCCAGCGCGCGCACCCGGTCCTCGGACAGACATCCGCCCGGATCCTCGACGATCCGGTCCTCGTCGAGGACGTAGTGGTCGGGTTCGGCCGTGCCGTCCACGACACCCGTCCCGAGCCCGGGTACGGCGTCCACCACGGTGCGCGACCGCGACCCGGTGATCGGGTCGGCGGTGAACATGACCCCGGCGGTCGCGGCGTCCACCATCGACTGCACCACCACCGCGATGCGCGCGTCGGTCTCCTCGACCTCGTTCGCCTCCCGGTAGGCGACGGCGCGCGCGTTGTCCAGGGAGTCCCGGCAACGGCGGACCGCGTCCACGACCGCGTCGGTGCCGTCGACGTCGAGGTAGGTGTCCTGCTGCCCGGCGAAACTCGCTTCGGGCAGGTCTTCGGCCGTGGCGCTGGATCGCACCGCCACGGGTCCGCCGCCCAGTCGCCCGTAGGCCTCGGCGATCTCCCGGGCGGGTACGTCACCGGAGGACAGGGCCGTGGTGGTCACGCAGAACCCCGGTGGCACCCGTTCCCCGGCGGCGATCATCTCCCCGAGACCGACGGCCTTGCCGCCCACCAGGGCGCCCATGTCCCGCCGCACCTCGTCGAGGCCGATCACGGCCGCGTCCCGTTCCCGCATGCTCGCTCCCTCTCGTGCCGCGCCTTCGTGGAGAGTGTTCCCGGAGCAGGACCCCTTGCACCTCCGTCAAGGTCCGCCACGTCTGGGAGCGATGGGGCCGGGAGGGTTCAGCGGCGGGCGGCGGCGTAGCCGTACTGCACCGGCCACTCCTGGCGAACGTCCAGCTCGTGGGCGGCGCGGTGCGCCCAGTACGGGTCTCGCAGCAGCTCCCGGCCGAGCATGGTGGCGTCGGCCGCGCCGGAGGCCACGATCTCCTCCGCCTGGCGGGGCTCGGTGATGAGCCCGACCGCGGACGAGGGCAGACCGGTCTCCTGGCGCACCCGCGTGGCGAAGGGCACCTGGTAGTCGGGGCCGGCCGGGATCCGCGCGTCGTGCACCATGCCGCCGGTGGACACGTCCAACAGGTCCACCCCGCGAGCCTGGAGTTCCTTGGCCAGGAGCACGGTGTCGTCGCCGCTCCAGCCGGTGCGCGTGTCCTCGGGGTTCTCCTCGATCCAGTCGGTGGCCGAGACCCGGAAGAACACCGGCAGCTCCTCGGGCCACACCGCGCGCACGGCCTCGACCACGCGCAGCGGGAAACGCATGCGACCGGCGAGGTCACCGCCGTAGGAGTCGGTGCGCCGGTTGCCCGCCGGGGACAGGAACGAGTTGAGCAGGTACCCGTGGGCGCCGTGGACCTCCACGATCTGGAAACCGGCGGCGAGGGCGCGCTCGGCCGAAGCGGCGAAGTCGGCCACCAGTTCGTCGATCTCGGCGACGGTGAGCTCGTGTGGCGTCGGCAGCCCCTCGAACGCCCACGCGCTGGGCGCCACCGGTTCCCAACCGCCCTCGGCCTCGGTCAGGCCGCGACCGCCCAGCCACGGCCGGTCGGTGGCGGCCTTGCGGCCGGCGTGGGCGAGCTGGATGGCGGGGACGGCACCGTGCGAACGGATGGCGGCGGTGACGCGGGCGAAGGCCTCCTGCTGCCGGTCGTTCCACAGGCCCAGGTCCCAGGGGCTGATCCGACCGTCGGCGCGCACCCCGGTGGCCTCGGCCATCACCAGACCGGCGCCCCCGGCCGCACGGGAGGCCAGGTGGGTGAGGTGGAAGTCGGTGGGCGCTCCGGTGTCGGGTCCCTCCCCGGCGGCGGAGTACATGCACATCGGGGCCATCCACACCCGGTTGGGGATGGTGAGCGAACGCAGGGTCAGCGGGGTGAACAACGAGCTCAAGGAAGGTTCCTTCGGATCGACTTCGGCCACGGAGATCACGGTGGCCAAAGTACGATAACCATCGTAGTACGAGGATTGTCAAACTATGAGGACTCTCGTACTTTGAGGGAAGGAACCACGGGAGGTCGAAGCATGTCCGAGTCCGCATCCCCCACCGTGTCCGGGCGCCGGTTGGAGCACCCCGAGACCTCACGGATCCGCTTGGAGACCGTGCTCGGCGCCCTCGCCGACCCGATCCGGCTGAGCATCGTGTGCGCCCTGGCCGGCGGACACGAGGACATGGCCTGTGTCGCCTTCGACCTGCCGGTGAGCAAGTCGACCTCCACCCACCACTTCCGCGTACTGCGCGAGGCCGGGATCATCCGCCAGTACTACGTGGGCACCGCCCGCAAGAGCAGCCTGCGCACCGACGACCTGGCGGAACGCTTCCCCGGTCTGCTCCCCTCGGTCCTGAACGCCGAGCGGGGCCGTCGGGAGGAACACCCCGACGGCCCCACCTGACCCACGGAACTACCCCGGGACGGTCACCGGACGGTACGCCGCGATCGGGTTCTCCAAGGTCCCGACCAGACGCAACGCCCCCGACGGGTCGTCCAGGTCCACCATCTGCCGGTTGTCGCGCAACTGGAGCCGGTTCAGGCACGACAGCGCGAACCGGTCGGTGAACAGGTCGTAGCGCTCGAACCGCTCCGCCAGGTGCGGCACCGACGCCTGGTAGTCGGCCGCGCACTCGGCCACCGTCCGCCAGAAGTCGTCCTCGGCCAAGACGCCCCGGTCGGCGAGGATGCCGTTGAGGAACCGCAGGAAGCAGTCGAAGACGTCGGTGAACAGGGACAACAACCGCATGTCCTCGGGCACCTCTGCCCGGATCCGCTCCACCTCACTCGGAAGATCGGCCTCGGCGCCCATCACCGCGATCTCCTCGGCGATGTCCTTCATCAGCACGCGCTCCGGCACTCCGTCGCGCAGCACCAGGATGACGTTCTCGCCGTGCGGCATGAACACCAGGTCGTGTGCGTAGAACGAGTGCAGCAGTGGCACCAGGTACGCGTCCAGGTAGCGGCGCAGCCACTCCACGGGCGCCAACCCGGACTCGACGATGAGGGCCTCCGCGAACGAAGCGCCCTCGGCGTCGGTGTGCAGCAACGACGCCATGGTCGCCGGGCGCTCACCTTCGCGCAGGCGCGGCACGGGGCTCTCCCGCCACAGCCCGGCGATCATCTTCCGGTAGGGCGAACGCTTCGGCGCCGCCTCGGCGTAGTGCGTGGCGCGGTAGCCCACCGCGGCCCGCTCGCGCAGCACCTCCACCCCGGTGTTGCGAAGTACCTGATCGCCCTCGACCAGGTCGACCAACCAGTCGTTGATGGCGGGGGTGGCCTCCATGTACTCCGCGGACAACCCGCGCAGGAAGCCCATGTTCAGCACCGACAACGCCGTCTTGACGTAGTGCCGCTCCGGGCGCGAGGTGTTGAAGAAGGTGCGGATGGACTGCTGCGCCTGATACTCGTCCGGTCCGTGCCCCAGGCACACCAGGTCGCGGCGGGCCACGTCGGCGGCGAAGGTGACGGCGAGCCGGTTCCACCACTGCCACGGGTGCACCGGAACGAGGTGGTAGTCGGCCGGGTCCAGCCCCAGGTCGACCAGCTGCTCCTCGAAGGCCTCGAACAGTTCCGAGCCCAGTTCGGAGCGTAGGAAGGTGTCGGGGTCGGTGTCCGCCGAGTGGGAGAAGGTGGTGCGCGAACGTCGCGCCGCCACCCACACCAGCCGCACCGGCTCACCGGCTTCGGGGGCGTAGGCCCGGTACTCGGCGGCATCGAACCCGAGCCGCCCGTTGTTGGCCACGAAGCAGGGGTGCCCCTCGGTCATCCCGACCTCGATGTCCTGGAAACCGGAGCGTGCCAGCTCGGCGGCGGTGGGCTGTCCCTTCGTGATCCGGAACGCGCTGCTCGCCAGGGTGCTGGAGATCTCCTCCAGGTAGACCGGCAGGACCTCCTCGCTCAGCCCGAGGGTCTCGCGCAGGTCCAGGACCAGATCCAGCGCGTCGAGTTCGGTGGCCTCGCCTGCGGGGGAGCGGCGCACGATGCTGTCGGCGTCGATCCGCCAGTGGTCCAGCGCCATGACGTGGGCGGTGAAGCGGTATTCGGCGCCGTTGTCGGCGAGGACCTTGTAGGCGTTCTCGCCCTCGGGTTCGGGGAAGAGCAGCCGTTCGTGGGTGAACTCGGCCAGGGCCTTGCGCACCAGCAGCCGATTGGCGTGGGCCCACGGTTCGGGGGCCAGGTGGTCGACGATCGCGCGCGGGTCGTGGTCGATGGTCATCGGGCGACTCCTCTCGTGGCTGTTCGGAAGTCCTCGCGGGTGCAGGTGCTCAGGTAGGCGTCCTTGTCGCTTTCGGCGAGGTGGACAGTGGACTCGATCCGAAAGCCCACCGCCTCGTTGAGCCTGTGCACGGCGTGGTTGCGCACGTCGGGCTCGACGACGACGCGTTCGGTGGCGGGATCGGCGAAGGCCAGCTCCATCACCGTGGTGATCACGGCGAGGGTGAACCCGCGCACCGGGGCGGTGGTGGGAGCCACCAGGAAGTGCATCCCCACGTCACCCGGGAGCGTGTCGTGGTGCGGGGCGAGCTCGCCGTGCGCGGGGGAGTAGAGCTCGGCGAGGAAACACGGTCCACCCTCCCAGGCGCCGATGTAGGCGTTCTCGTGCTCGGACTCGTGCACCGATCGGAAGTAGCGGGCGGTGTCCTCCTTCGAGAAGTCGGTCATCAGCCAGAACGCCGACTTGGGATGGGCCAGCCATGCGTGGAGGAGGTCGATGTCGGCGTCGGGGTCCACGGGGGCGACCCGGAAGGTCCCCAAGCCGCTGGGAAAGGTGCGACTCATCGCTCGCTCGCCTCCAACTCGGCCTCGACGGGTACCCCGAACTCCTGGAAGGCGATGGAGCGCTCCACCGCGTAGGGTTCGCGGCCCAGTAGCGCCCGCAGGATGTAGGAGTTGCGGTAGGCGCCCATGCCCAGATCCGGGGAGACGAAGCCGTGCGTGTGCAGCTCGGCGTTCTGCACGAACACCGCGCCCGCCGGTGCCGGAACCCCGACGCCCCCGTGGCCGTTGGCGTCGTGCGCGGCCCGGTCGATGCGGTAGTCGCGCCGCACCCGGAAGCGGTCCTCGCCCTCCCATGCCAGACGGTCGGAGATCGACCCCAGGAAGGCCGGGGCCCGGTACCGGTAGCCGGTGGCCAGGACCAGCCCCTGGGTGTCCAGGGCGAAGTCGCGTTCCTGGTCGGAGTTGCGCAGCTCCAGGCGGTACCCGGACGTCGTCTCGTCCCGGGTCGCGCCGATGACCTCGGTGTTGGTCATCAGCCGGACCGGCAGCGGGCCGCGCCGGCTCTTGGCGTACAGCAGGTCGTAGATCGCGTTGATGACGTCGGTGTCGATGCCCTTGTACAGGTTCTTCTGCGAGGCGACCAGCCGGTCCCGGGACGTACCGGGCAGCGAGAAGAAGTGGTCGGCGTACTCCGGAGAGGTCATCTCCAGCGTGAGCTTGGAGTACTCCAGCGGGAAGAAGCGCGGCGACCGGGTCACCCAGTTCAGTTCGTAGCCGTGGGTGTCCACGTCCTGGAGGAGGTCGTGGAAGATCTCCGCGGCGCTCTGTCCGCTGCCCACCACCGTGACGCCGCGCTTGCCCTGGAGGCCTTCCTTGGCGAACAAGTAGTCCCCGCTGTGCACGGCGTCCCCGGGCAGGTCCCGGCAGGCGTCGGGAACGTAGGGCGGAGTGCCGGTGCCCAGCACCAGCCGCCGGGCCCGGAACAGCCCACTCTCACCGGTGGCGGTGTCGGTGCTGTGCAGCAGGTAGACGCCCTGTTCGTCGTCGTACTCGACCCTCTCCACCCGCTGCCCGAAGCGGACCCTCTCGCCCAGCTTCGCGGCGGCCCACCGGCAGTAGTCGTTGTACTCGGCGCGCAGCGGGTAGAAGCGCTCGCGGATGTAGAACGGGTAGAGCCGCCCGGTCTCCTTCAGGTAGTTGAGGAAGGAGTACGGGGAGGTGGGGTCAGCCAGGGTGACCAGGTCCGACATGAACGGCGTCTGGAGCTCGGCGTCCTCCAACAGCATGCCGCTGTGCCAGTCGAACTCCGGCTTCTGATCCAGGAAGATCCCGTCGAGTTCGGCGATCGGCTCGCTCAGGCAGGCCAGCCCCAGGTTGAACGGACCGACGCCGACGGCGGCGAAGTCGTGGATTCGGGTGCTCAACGGGTCCTCCCGGTCTGGGCCACGTAGCGATCGGCGTGCCCGGCGAGCAGGTCCAGGACCTCGGCGATGTCCTCGCGGGTGCTGCGCGGGTTGAGCAGCGTGAGCTTCAGGTGCGGACGCTCGTCCACGGTCGTGCGGGCCACCACGGCCAGACCCGAGGCCAGCAGGGCCTCACGCGCGTACCGGTTGGCGCCGTCGGCGACCTCCGGGGCGACCCCGGGCAGCGCGCAGCGGAACACCAGGGTGCTGAGGGTGGGCCGGGTGACCACGGTGAAACGCGGGTCGGCGTCCAGCAGGGACCATCCCTCGACGGCCAGGTCCAGCACCTGGTCGAAGAGTTCCCCCACCCCGTCGGCGCCCATGATCCGCAGGGTCAGCCAGAGCTTGAGCGCGTCGAAGCGGCGCGTGGTCTGCAAACTCTTGTCGACCTGGTTGGGCGACAGCATCGGGCTGCTGCCGTCGGAGCGGGAGTTCAGGTAGTCGGCGTGGTAGGTGACGTGGCCCAGCGAACGGGCGTCGCGCACCAGCACGGCGCTGGAGCTGACCGGTTGGAAGTAGGACTTGTGGAAGTCCACGGTGACCGAGTCGGCGTGTTCGATCCCGGTGAGCAGGTGGCGGTGGCGCGAGACCAGCAGCCCGCACCCGTAGGCGGCGTCCACGTGCATCCACAGGCCGTGGCGGGTGCACTGGTCGGCGATCTGCGGCAGGGGGTCGATGCTGCCGAAGTCGGTGGTGCCCGCGGTGGCCACGACCGCGATGGGCAGCAGGCCCTCGCCCCGGCAGCGGCGCAGCTCGGCGGCGAGCGCGTTCGGTCGCATGCGGCGACGGTCGTCGCAGGCCACGGAGATGACGGACTCGTAGCCCATACCCAACAGCGAGGCCGACTTCGCGACGCTGAAGTGGCCGACCTCGGAGGTCAGCACCCGCATGCGCGGCAGCAGGTCGGCCAGTCGGCCTCCCTCGCGCCGGTGCGTCTCGTCGCGGGCCATGGACAACGCCTGGAGGTTGGACTGGCTGCCGCCGCTGGTGAAGACGCCGTCGGCCCGATCACCGAAGCCGATGCGGTCGGTGGTCCAGCGGATCAACCGCTGTTCGATGAGGGTGCCGCCGGCGCTCTGATCCCAGGTGTCCAAGGAGGAGTTGACCGCCGAGAGCACGGACTCGCCGAGCAGGGCGGGCAGGACCACGGGGCAGTTGAGGTGCCCCATGTAGCGGGGGTGGTGGAAGTAGACGGCATCGTCGAGGTAGAGCCGTTCCAGCTCGTCGAGGGCGGCGGAGGGGTCGCGCAGCGGCTGTTCGAGGTCGACGGACTCGACCTCGGGGCGCAGGTCCTCGGCGGTGGCCCCGGTGCAGGGGCGGTCGACCCGGGCGATCCGGTCGGCGACTCGTCCGACGGCGTCTTCGGTGAGGTCGCGGTAGCGGCCGACGCTGTGCGCGTCGAACAGCTGGTCCCTGTGGTCGGGGGCCAGGGAACCGGGCGGGTCCTGGAGGGACCTCGCGGGAGAGCTCATGGATCGTCCTCCTGAAGGCGGGCATGCCGAAGAAGCCCGTGGCACGGACTCGATACGGGGGATCGGGCAGGTCGACCTGGGGATGGCCGACTCAGGGGAGGCTAACCTAAGTTGGAAACCGGCGTACTGTGACGAGTATTACGAAAAGAGATGTTTCAGCTACCGATAGTCACATTTTTCGAGGTGATTCGGCCCTTGGGTATCCCCGCACCGGTACCCACCGCACGGAAAACAGGCGGGGCGGCCGGCCTCCCGTGGAGTACCGACCGCCCGTGGTTCCGCTTCTGGGATCAGCGCTTGCGGATCGCCCTCGGCAGCACCGTGACCGGCACGGTCGCCCGGTGCAGCACGCCCTGGCTGACCGAACCCAGCAGCAGCCCTCGCACGCTGCCCCTGCCCCGGGAGCCCACCACGATCATGTCCGCCGTCGCGCCGGTGTCCACCAGCGCGTCGGCCGGGTCGGTGTCCAACCGCAGGACCGAGACCCCCACGTGCCGGGTCTCCTCGTCCTGGACCAGGGCGAGCATGTCCGAGACCATCTCCTGCGACCGCTGGTCCAGCAGGTCGTTCGGCGGCGACCAACCGCTCTGGGCCAGTTCCCCGGAGTCGAACGGCAACGGCACCCGCCAGCCGTGCACCACGACCACCGAACCACCCTCGGTCCGGGCCGCCTCGCGCAGCGCGAAGTCCAGCGCGCTACGGGAGTAGTCGGAACCGTCCACGCCCACCACGATCCGGCGCGGGGCCGTGACCACGGAGGCCTCGCTCTCGGGCACCACGACCACCGGGCACTCGGCGCGCGCGGCCAACCGGACGCTCACCGACGACTCCAGGGCCGAACGCGCGGCGCCCAGGCCCCGGGAACCCGCCACCAACAGGTCCGCCGACCCGGTGCGCTTCAACAGGGCCTTCGCCGGCTCCTCCAGGGCCAGGACGGTCTCCACCACAAGATCCGGTTCGAGTTCACGCACGTGAGCCTCGGCGCGGCTCAGAACCCGCTGCCCCTGCTCGGTGATCTCCTCGCTCGGCGGGAACCGGGTGGGCCCGGCGTACACCGACATCACCAACGGCATGGCCAGGGCGTGGACCACGTGCAGTGGCCACCCGCGACGCGCGGCCTCGGACGCGGCCCAGCCCAGGGCCCTCTCGGCCGTCGCCGACCCGTCGACACCCACGGCCACCTTCGGCGTTCCGTTCTCGGCCATCCGTGTTCCTCCCCCTCAGCGGCGGTTTCCCTTCGAGAGTGCCTCATGGGGCCCCGTCGCGCCTCCCCAAGGTGGGTGTGGCGCGTCAATCGGGACGGAAGGCCGGGCTCGAAACGCCGGAGGACCCGCCGACATCAGGCCGTTGGCCTCTTGGAGCCTCGCCGATGACTCACCCCTGGCACGCCCATGCCTGGGCATGGGTGAAGACCCGCTCTCGTCCCGCCCTCACTGCCTCCAAGATCCGCGCTGCCTCGGTGTCGTCACGTTCTTCGAGGAGTTGTTCGTAGTGTTCGACCCATCTCGCGGGGACCAACACGTACCCGGCCAGATCACGTCCCACGACCGGGCCGTTCCCAGGTTCGGTGGGTATCGCGCTCATGACTTCTCCCGTTGTTCTCGGTGGACCGATCCACACGTGAGTCACTCCTGACCACACCCTGATACAGGGGCGAGAGACGGGATGACGAAGGTGTCCCGGGTTGTCCACAGGCCGGGTGGCGTGTGGTGGCGCCACCCGGTCCGGTCGTGGTGTTCTCGATGTATCGGGGGACTTCGGTTCTCGCCGGCTTCGTGCTGTCCTGGCTCAGATCAGCACCGGGTTCAGGTTCGGGTTCGTCGGGTTCAGGTAGGGCCGCAGGAACGGGGTCGGTTCCGGGTGCGGTTCGGGTTCGGGGGCTAGGAGGCGGGTGAGGGTCGCGGAGTCGGGCACTTCGGCCAGGCCGGTGGAGGAGGCCACCCAGAACGATCCGGTCTTCTCCCCGTACCAGATGATCAGGTGTCGGTTGCGGGTCTGGACGGAGGCGGCGAAGGCGTGTTCGTCGCGGTACTCGGCCTTGTGACCTCCCAGGATGGGCAGCTCCTCGGCCCGGATCCGGCGGCAGGAGGGGTGCGCGCAGCGCGGGCAGACCGGGCCGATGAGCGGGCTGCGCCGGGGCAGGCCCGGGTGGGTGCGGTAGAGCGGGTCGCTGGAGGGGCGGGGTGCGGGGATAGGATGCGTCACTGATCCTGCTTTCTGAACATCTGGAAGTGTGCGGAATTTGGGGTTGGAGGGCCCGGAAGGCGTTGGCGCGCTTTCTGGGCCCGTTTCGCGTCTACGGCGCGATCTGTCGTTGCCCGGGTAGGGCTCGTGTGGTTAGGGCAGGTTGTTCCAGCTGCTCCCGGACAGGTCGTAGGCCAGGAAGAACCAGACCTGTCGGGTGCCGGTGAAGCCGTTGTCGCCCCAGGTGGTGGCCAGGGAGTCGACCATCGCCAGACCGCGCCCGGATTCGGCGTCGCCGGTCAGGCGGGATGCGCAGGTGGTCAGGCGCTCGAACCGGTTCGGCTGCTCCTTCTGGTCGGTGTGCTTGGCCCCCTGATCCCGGCAGGTCAGGCGCAGGCCGTTGTCGCGGCGCTCGCACTTGAGGGTGTAGTAGCCGTAGGGCTGCCCGGAGCGGGTGTGGGTCAGCCCCGGTGGGCCGCTGGCGAGGTGCCCGGAATGGGTCCTTTTCCAGCGGCCTC
>NZ_FRFF01000132.1 GCF_900143625.1 Nocardiopsis sp. JB363 | reverse complement strand
GGGCTCCGCTCCCGCCCCCGAAGCGTTCCCGCCGAGCCACCACGCCCCGGACGAGGGCCCCGGCCCGTGGCAGCCCGCGCGTTCCGGACCTCCCGGTTTCGGGGAACCGCCCGTCGAGCCGGGGGGAGCGGAGCCCCGGTCCTGGTGGGGAGAGGAACCCGGCGATCAGGGCGGGTCCTTCGGGGTGGAGACCGCCCGCAAACTCAGCCCGCGCAGTCTGGTCGTGGGGCCGATCATCCAGATCAGGGGTCTGCTGCTGCCGATCGCCGCCGGTCTGGTGATCGGTGGGTTCAACCCCTGGATCCTCACCGCCACCGTGCTCGCGGTCCTGGGGCTGCTCGTCGGCGGGTTCGTCACCTGGAAGACCTTCCGCTACGAGATCGGTGCGGAACGCCTGGAGATCCGCAGCGGCCTGATCCGACGTTCCCGGCGCACCATCCCCTTGGAGCGGGTGCGCGGGGTGGACGTCACCAGCACACTGCTGCATCGCCTGCTGGGTGTGGCCGTGGTGCGCATCGAGGCCGCGGCGGGGTCCGCGGGCGGCACCGAGGACGGCAAACTCGACGCGGTGGACGCCGCCGAGGCCGAGCGTCTGCGCAGGGTTCTGCTGCATCGCAAGGCCGTGCTCACCGGACAGGGCGCGGAAGCGACCACGGTGGGAGAGGAGGGCGCCACCGCCACGTCCGACACCTCCGCGGCCGTGACCGAACCGGACGACGACACGGTCACCTACTTCCGAATGCCCCGGAGCTGGTATTTGTTCGGGGCGCTCAGCGTGGGCTACCTGGTGACCCCGTTCGTGCTCCTGGCAACTCTGTTCGGCATGGTCCAACAGTCGGCCGGGCAGATGGCCACCGACTTCCTCGTGGATTGGGTGACCAGCACCGACCGCGGCTTCCTCATGGTGTTCGCCGCGGTGTCCGTGGGTGTCCTGGTGCTGCTGATGCCGGTCTTCGCGGTGGTCTCCTACACCCTCGCCCACTGGGGGTTCGCCCTTCGGGGCCGGGACGGCTCCGTGGTGGCCGAACGCGGTCTGTTCACCCGCCGCAGTGTCACCCTGGAACGTCGTCGCATCCGCGGGTACGAGTTGCGGGACAACCCCCTCGAACGCACCCGAAGGGCTGTGCGACTGCGCGCCATCGTCACCGGCCTGGGCGATACCGCCAACCGGGCCGTCCTGCTGCCGATGGGACCCCGCTCCAAGGTGGAGGAGGTGGTCGACCGTGCCTTGGGCCTGTTCCGAGGTCGGCTCACCCGCCACCCTCGGGCGGCCCTGCACCGGAGGTTGACCCGCGCGGTGCTGCCGTTCGTGGTGGTGGCGGCGGTGGCCGCGTACTTCGACGTGACCTGGTTGATGGTGGCCGCCGGGGTGCTCGCGCTACTCGGGGTGCCTTTGGCCGTGGACCGGTACCGGTCCTTGGGGCACGGCTACGACGGAGAAAGGGTGAGTGTGCGCTCGGGTTCGCTCCAGCGCGGCCAGGCCACGATGGAGCGGTCGGCGGTGATCGGCTGGACGTGGACCCAGACCTTGTTCCAACGTCGGTCGGGGCTGGCCGATCTCCAGGTGACCGTGGGCGCCGGCGCGGGCGGCTACACGGCTCAGGACGCCTCGTTGGAGGAGTCGGTCGACTTCGCCGGGCGGATCACTCCGGAGATGGTGCGGCCCTTCCTGGTGAACGACGAGGGCCCGCGTTCGGGCGCTGACCGAGACGGTCTCGGGGCCCACGGGTCGTGAGGGCGGGGGAGGAACACGAGGGGGCGATCACCGGTCGGTGATCGCCCCCTCGTTTCCACGGGTGCGCCTACTCGTTCTTCTTCGCACCGAACATGATCTCGTCCCAGGAGGGCACCGAGGCGCGGCGTCCCCGTCCCTTGCGCTTGGGCGCGGAACCGCTTCCGGCGTTGGTGCCGTTCGTGGTGGCCGGAACCGCAGGCTCTTCCTCCGCGGCCCGGCGCGGGGTGCCCTTGTCGTTGAGGTCGATGGTGGCGCGACGTCGACGCGGTCGTTCCGGTTCGGCCGGGGGCGGTGCGGGCTCGGGGTCGGGTGCCGGGCGTGTGTCCATCCAGTCCGGGGCGGCCGGAGGTTCGGGACGGCCACGCGGCTCGGGTGCGGGTTCGTCGAACTCGGCCACGGGACGGGCCGGTGCGGGCTCGTCGTACCGTTCGAACCGGTCCGGGGACTGCTCGGTGGGACGCTCCGCGGGCCACTCCGCGAACCGTTCGGCCGGGCGTTCGGGCCGCGCGGGCGGCTCCTCCACGGGGCGACGGCGCTGCGGCTCGTGCCAGGAGAACCCGGGCATCGGGGCGGCGGGCGGCGCTTCCTGCGGCGTGCGTTCCGGTCCCCGATCCGGTCCCCGTTCAGGCCCCCGCTCGGGCCTACGGGAGGGACCGCGCTCCGGTCCCCGCTCCGGATGCCTGGGCTCCTCACGGAGCGGCACCCCGAACTGGTCCGTCTGCGGCGCCGGGCGCAGCGGCTCGTCCTGCGTGGACGACAGGCGACGCGGAGCGAGGTGGTCGTGACGGCGCTCGGCGGCGGACCGTGCGTCCATGCGGGGCAGGTCGGAGGTGGCCTCGTTGCGGCGTGGAGAGAACGGGGTGACGTTGGCGCCGGGTGGGAGTGAGGCCTCCAAGGGCTCTGGGGAGGAGAACCGGGCGGCCTCCTCGTCGGCCGGGGCGACGGAGTTGTGTCTGGGCTCGTACAGCCAGTGGGCGACGCGTTCGTCGCCCCCGTGCAGGAAGACGAGCTTGAGCTGCCAGGTACGGTCCTCGCGTTTCCAGGAGTCCCACACGGCGTCGCCGGTCTCCAGCTGGTGGGCGCCGATCCGCTTGGTGACGATCTCTTCCAAGGAGGGACCGGGTACGGCGTCGCCCTGGGCGCGCACGGTGGCGCGCTGGGCCTGCTGGGCGATGTACTCGCGTTCCTGGAGTACGGGGCCTTCGAACCAGCGCACCCGTTCGATGGGTATCCCGGAGATCTCGGAGATGGCCTCCGCGGTCTCGCCGGACCGGATGCGGGCCTGGATTTCCTTGGGGCGCAACGGATTCTCCACTTCGATCTCGTACTTGCCGAGCCGGGAGAACTGGCCGCGTACGGCGGCTCGCAGGCGGTCGTCGACGGGGAGCATGAATCGGGTTCCACGGCCGGTGCTGGCCAGCACCAAGTAGGTGCCGTCCTCGCTCACGGCCACGAGGCGAAGCTCGTGCATCGCCCTCCCTTTCACGTCCCGTCGAGGGTCGGTATAGACCGTCCCTCGCGTTCTCCAAGTCTGGTCGGCCGACAGCTGTTCGGCCAGTACCGCGCCCGGCATGTCCGAACTGTGCCCGCCTCCCGGTCCGTGGTGGTCACCACGGTGGGAGCCGACCCCGGATTTCCGGGGCTCTCGCGGTCGCTTCCGTTGCCAATCTTGACACGGTGAACCTCGCGCGACCGGGAGCGATCGTCGGTGAATGTCGCCGATTCCACACGAAGGCTCCGCGGTGATGGTATCCCGCTCACCTCGAATCACCCCAGGCCTGGGAAAAACTCTGATCTCGTACCAGGTGGCGACATCATGCGCCTTGTGGTTCGCAACTCGACACGCCGAAGGAGGTCGAACAGTGATGCTTCTTATGTGATGGCGTTATCGGATCTATATCTGCCTTAAAGTGAGGTATCCACTTATGGGCGTTATGTGAGCGTTGGGGCCTACGGGGATATCTGCCCCACCACACGCCCATCCCATGACATGACGAGTGTCCCGCCGCGCCCGCGCGGCCCACGGAGGGGGGACCACAGCATGCCCAGACCGGAGTACGGGGGCGGGTCCGAGCCGAACGAGCGGAGCCGATCGGCCGACCACGTCCAGCACGCCGATCACGAGACCGATGACTCCCGCGACGACCGGAGCGACAAGAACGGAAAGGAGGGCAAGGGCAGACGCATCGACCTGAGCATGGCCCAGGTCGCGGGGGCCGGCGTGGCCACCCTGACGGCGGCGACCGCCGCCTCCTACCTGAACGTCTACGGGACCGTCATCGGCACCGCCGTCATGGCCGTGCTCAGCACCAGCGCCGCACCGGTGATCCAGCACTGGATCACCCGCAGCGGAGAACAGGCGAAGGGACTGGCGGAGAAGGCCAAGCACCCCCCTGCCGCTCCTTTCAGGGAACGGCCGGAACCGGCCATCGAGAACGACGCCGACGACGCCACCCGGACCATGGCCATGCCCTCCGTGGGGCAGGGCCTGCCGGGCGAGACCCTGGCGCACGGGTTCGGCAATCCCGCGGACCCCACCAGGCCCCACGACCCGGTCACGGACCATCCGACCGAACTTCTGCCCCGGGTGGGACCCCGTGACGACGCGGACGCCACCGCGGGTGCCTCCGAGGGCGACGGGACACGTCCCAAACGTGGTTGGCGCGCCGTCCTCATCCCCGCCGGAGCGGTGTTCGTCCTGGTCATGCTGGTCATCCTGGTCTTCGAGCTGTTCACCGGCCGTTCCCTGACGGCCTGGACCCAGGGCCAGGACGAGACCACTACCCCCTCCCTGCTGGGCGGTCAGTCCGCCCCGGCCCGGACCGGCGAGGACGAGGACACCGACACGTCCGAGAGCGATCGGGCGCCTCAGGAGGAGGGGACGGACACCGTTCCCGGGACGGGGACCGAGGAACCGATCGAACCCGGAACGCCGCCCGGCGACCAGGAGACCGACGCCCCGACGGTGCCCACCGACCCGGTCGAACCCCCGGCGGAGGAACCCGCACCGGAACAGCCCCGGGAACCGGTCGAACCCGCGCCCGGCGACGGCGGACAGGGAGGGGACGCCCCGCAGGGCGGCGCCCCCCAAGGCGAAACCCCGGAGGGCCGGAACGAGTCGGCGCCCACCGGCTGACCTAGTGCCGCGTCAGCCGAACACCCGGTCCAGGTAGGCGTTGCCGAAACGGCGGTGCGGGTCCACCCGATCCCGCACCGCCAGGGCGTCGCCCAGCCGGGGATGGACCCTCTCCAGGTAAGAGCGGTCGCGGGTGTGCAGCTTGCCCCAGTGCGGACGCCCGCCCACCGACGTGAACAGCGCTTCCAGGTCCGCGAAGTAGTCCCGGTAGGGCGTCCCCTGGTACATGTGCACGGCCACGTAGGCGCTCTCGCGCCCGTGGGCGGTCGACAGCCACACGTCGTCGGCCGGGGAGAAACGCACCTCCACGGGGAAACTCACCCGGTGCTCGCCCCGGTCCACGATCGAACGCGCCTCACGAAGGACGTCCGCCGTGTGCTCGACGGGGATCGCGTACTCCATCTCCACGAAGCGCACCTCCCGCACCGAGGCGAACACCTTGTGCGAAACGTCGGTGTAGGAGCGCGCGGACAGCGCCCGGGAGCTGATCTGGTTGACCGTGGGGACCGTCGCCGGGAAGCGACGGCACACCCGGTTGACCCGTTCGAAGAGCCGGTTGGACAGGAAGTCGTCGTCCAACCAGGCCTTGAACGGCGACAGGGGCCGCGCGGGGCCCTCACTGACGTTGTTGCGCTTGGTGTTGGTGTTGCCCGTGTGCGGGAACCAGAAGAACTCGAAGTGGTCGTTGTCGGCGCGCAGTTCCGGCAACCGCTCCAACACCTCGTCCAAGGGCATGGGTTCCTCGTGGGCCCGCAGCAGGAAGGCCGGGCGCACCGCGAAGGTCAACGCGGTGACGACGCCGAACGCGCCCAACCCCACTCGGGCCGCGTGGAACAGGTCCGGTTCGTGTTCGGCCGAGCACTCCACCACCGAACCGTCGGCCAGGACCAGTTCCATGCCGACCACCTGGCTCGCCAGACCGCCGGCGTCCCGCCCGGTGCCGTGCGTCCCCGTCTGGACCGCGCCCGAGACGGTCTGCACGGCGATGTCGCCCATGTTGGCCAGCGCCAGACCGTGCTCGGCCAGGGCGTCGTTGAAGTCGCACAGTGGTGTGCCCGCGGCGACGGTGGCGGTACCGGCCACGGGATCGACCGAGCGCAACCCGGTCAGGGAGGTGGGGGAGAGCAGGAGCCCGTCGGTGATGGCCACGTCGGTGAAGGAGTGCCCGGTGCCGACCATGCGGACCCTCAGGCCCTCGGCCGCCGCCTCCGCGACCGCCGACACGACCTCCTCGGTGCTGCCGGGGGCCGTCGTTCGGCGGGGGCGGGCCTGGTAGGTGTCGGCCCAGGTGTTCCACATCACATCAGTCATGCGGTGACATTACCGACCGGTCACTTATGTGACCAGAGTCCGGGGTGGAGTTGGTCACTTCCGGGCCGGAAGTCCCACGACATGGGCCGGGGGCGGATCCGTGCGGCCCGTGGGAGCTGGTTACATGAACAGCATGAGGCCTTACGACGCGTTTTTGCTGATCTCCTTCGGTGGACCGGAGGGCGAGGACGAGGTCATCCCGTTCCTGGAGAACGTCACCCGCGGGCGTAATATCCCCCGCGAACGGCTGGCGGAGGTCGGTGAGCACTACTTCCTCTTCAAGGGAGTGAGCCCGATCAACCAGCAGTGTCGGGACCTGCTCGCCGCCATCACCACCGACTTCACCGAACAGGGCATCGACCTGCCCGTCTACTGGGGCAACCGGTTCTGGGCGCCGATGCTCACCGACACCCTCGCGCAGATGAAGAAGGACGGTGTCCGCCGCATCCTGGCGATGCCGACCTCCGCGTACTGCAACTGGTCCAGTCGCACCGCCTACCACGAGGACATCGACCGGGCCCTGGCCGATCTGGGCCCGGACGCGCCCGAGGTCGAGTTGATCCGTCCCTTCTACGACCACCCCGGGTTCATCGACCCCCTGGTCGAGCATGCCCGGTCGGCTCTGGGCGAGCTGCCCGCGGAGCAGCGTGAGGGCGTGCGCCTGCTGTTCTCGGCGCACTCCATCCCCATGACCATGGCCGAGGCCAGCGGCGGCCCGGGCCAGACCTTCGGGCCGGAGGGCGCCTACGGTGCCCAGCTGGCCGAGGTCGCCCGCCTGGTCGCCGACCGGCTCGGTGGGGACCACCCCTACGAGGTGGTCTACCAGTCCCGGAGCGGGCCGCCCAGCCAGCCCTGGCTGGAGCCGGACATCAACGACCGCATGCGGGAACTGGCCGCCGAGGGCGTGCCCGCGGTGGCGGTGATCCCGCACGGGTTCGTCTCCGACCACATGGAGGTCAAGTTCGACCTGGACGTGGAGGCTCGTGAGACGGCCGACGAGCTCGGTATGGGTTACGCGCGAGCCCTCAGCCCGGGCACGCACCCGGCGTTCGTATCGATGGTGTCCGACCTGGTGCGCGAGTACACCGAGGGGAACGAGCCGACCCGGCTGAGCTCGTTGCCCGCTTGCGACGAGGGCGACCAGAAGTGCTGCGGACAGCGCTGAGGAAGACCCTTTCGGTCCGGGGCGGAGAAGGTCGCATCCGTGCCCCGGGCCGCTTCTCGTCCTCTGGCCGACCGTGGTTGCGCTCTAGGCCGAACTCGACGCGGAGAGGCTCAGGTCAACAGTGTTGACCTCCTCTGAAGTGGCAAGAGTGCGGTGATCGGCGTCACCCGGCGCCGATAGGGTCGACTTCGACCACAAGTCGATGGTTCAGGAGATTCTGTCTTGGTTCGTTCTTGGTATGAACTACCGGAGTACGTCCGACTGCGGCGCGTCAACGGGCTGCGCCTGTCACCGGACGGCTCCCGCCTGGTGGCCCCCGTCGGCGACCTGGCCCCCGACTCCAAGTCCTTCCGCAGTGCCCTGTGGGAGATCGACGTCGCCCCGCAGGCCGAGGGCGGACGTGCTCCCAGACGGCTGACCCGTTCCACCAAGGGCGAGTCGGGTGCGGAGTTCCTGCCCGACGGGTCGCTGTTGTTCAGCACCGGACGACCCGACCCCGAGGCCGCGTCCGAGGACAAGCCCAAGGCGGCGCTGTGGCTGCTGCCCGTCGACGGTGGCGAGGCCCGCCAGGTCGGCTCCACCCACGGCGGTGTCGGCGCCTTCACGGTCGCCCGGGACAGCGGCCTGGTGGCCTTCACCGGCCGGTTGCTGCCTCGCGCGAAGGACCAGGAGGCCGACTCCGAGGCCCGCAAGGCGCGCGAGGAGGCCGGGGTCACCGCGATCCTGCACGAGGCCCTGCCGGTGCGCTCCTGGGACAGCGACGTCGGTCCCGACCACCCCCGTCTGTTCATCGCGGCCCCGCCCGAGGACGAGGACGCCCGTCTGGGCGAGCCCGAGGACCTCACCCCCGACGCCGGTATGGCCCTGCTGGGCTCGGCCCCGGAACTCTCGCCCGACGGCTCCACCCTGTACGTGACCTGGACGGTGCCCACCTCCGGAGGCGCCGGCCGCAGCGAGGTCGTCGCCATCGACACCGCGACCGGGCGGCGCCGCACCGTCGTCGGCGGCCCCGACGAGGCGCTGGAGTTCGGCTCCCCGGCCGTCTCCCCGGACGGCTCCCGGCTGCTGGTGTACGCCGACTCCGAGGGCGAGTACCACGGAGAACCCCGCGACGCCACGCTGTGGATCGTCGATCCCGCCACCGGTGAGGGCCGGGACCTGCTCGACGGCCATGAGCTCTGGCCGCGCGATTACGCCTGGTCCGCCGATTCGAGCACCGTCTTCCTCGTCGCCGACCAGAACGGTCGCCGCCCCGTGTTCCGCGTGGACGTGGCCTCCGGCGAGCTCACTCGTCTGACCGGCGACCACGGCGCCTACAGCGCACTCAACCCCTCCCCGGACGGCCGCCACGTCTTCGCGATGCGCGACGCCTGGGACGCCCCGCCCGCGCCGGTGCGTCTGGACGCCGACGCCACCGACGGTGAGCCCACCCCTCTGCGCACCCCGGGCTCCGAGATGTCCATGCCGGGCACGCTCACCGAGATCGAGACCACCGCCGACGACGGCACCCGGATCCGGTCCTGGCTGGTGCTGCCCGAGGAGGCCTCCGCCGACTCGCCCGCCCCGCTCATGCTCTGGGTCCACGGTGGCCCGTACATGAGCTTCAACGGGTGGAGCTGGCGATGGAACCCGTGGCTGCTCGCGGCCCGCGGCTACGCGGTGCTGCTCCCGGACCCCGCACTGTCCACCGGATACGGCCAGGACATGCTGCGCCGCGCCTGGGGCCAGTGGGGGCCGCGCACCCACGCCGACGTCATGGCCATCACCGACGCCGCCGAGGCGCGTGCGGACATCGACGCCGAGCGCACCGCCATGATGGGCGGCTCCTTCGGCGGTTACATGGCCAACTGGATCGCCGGGCACACCGACCGGTTCAAGGCCATCGTCTCCCACGCCTCCCTGTGGCAGCTGGACGGCTTCAGCGGCACCACGGACTACCCGCCGGTCTGGGAGAGCGAGTTCGGCACCCCGTTGGACCGCCCGGAGCGCTACGAACTCAACTCCCCGCACCTGCACGCGGACAAGATCCGCACGCCCATGCTCGTCATCCACGGCGACAAGGACTACCGGGTGCCCATCGGCGAGGGCCTGAAGCTGTGGCGCGACCTCCTCCTGCACGAGGTCGACGCCAAGTTCCTGTACTTCCCCGATGAGAACCACTGGATCCTCAGCCCGGGCAACGCACAGGTCTGGTACGAGACGATCTTCGCCTTCCTGGACCATCACGTCCACGGCAAGGAGTGGGTCAAGCCCGACCTCCTCTGACGGGAAGGGCCGCTCGAACGATCGACGGGGTTCGGTGGACACCATGTCCGCCGGGCCCCGCTTCCGTGTCCCCTCGGTGGTCGCGTCCGCGGAATCCTCGCCGCATAGGGTGCCAGGGGAGTGCCCGGACAGCCGCGTTCGAGGCCCAGGAACGGAAGAGGGCAGCAGTGAGCACCATCCAGTCCCCACACGACCGAGGGAAGCTGCGGGATCTGGCCGTGGCCGTGGCCGCGGAGGCCGGAGAGCTCGCGGCCAAGGGGCAGGAGGGCATCACCGTCCTGGACACCAAGTCCAGCCCGACCGACGTCGTCACCGAGATGGATCAGGCCACCGAGGAGCTCATCCGGGACCGGCTGCTCGCGGCCAGGCCCGACGACGCCGTCCTGGGCGAGGAGGGCGGTGGAATCGAGGGCACCAGCGGGGTGCGCTGGGTGGTGGACCCCATCGACGGCACCGTCAACTACCTGTACGGATCCCCGGACTGGGGTGTGGCGATCGCCGCGGAGATCGACGGTGAGGTCGTGGCCGCCGCGGTCGGCGTTCCCGCCCGCGGGCAGATGTTCGAGGCGGTCCTGGGCGAAGGTGCGCGGCTGGACGGCCGTTCCTTGCGCGCCCCCGACGCGGTGTCGCTGGACCAGGCCTTGGTGTCCACCGGTTTCGGGTATTCGGCGGACCGGCGGGTTCACCAGGCGCGGGTGCTGACCGAGGTGATCGGGCACGTGCGCGACATCCGACGGGTCGGCGCGGCCTCGATCGACCTCACCGGGCTCGCGGTGGGGCGCTCCAACGCCTACTACGAGCGGGGCCTGAACCTGTGGGACTGGGCCGCCCCCGGCCTGGTCGCCACCGAGGCGGGTGTGCGTCTGGGAGGCCCCGATGGTGGTCCGCCCACCGGTGATCTGGTGATCGCCGCCAGGCCGGGCCTGTACGAGCGGCTCGACGCGCTCTTGGCGCCGTTGGGCGCCGACACCGACGGCTGAGGGCCCTCGGACACGAGGAACCCCGGGCGGATCGCGCCCGGGGCCTGACGTTCGTGGACGGGTGCGGCCGCCCGTGGGCCCGCCGCCCCGCCGTGCTTCGCCTAGGAGCTAGGAGTGGGTGTCGACGCCGTTGCGGGCGGCGATGCGGTACAGATCCTCGAGTTCCGACGCATGTGTGTCGGCAAGGAAGTCGTCCCCGGCGGCCTGCGCCGACTGGAGTGACCGGTAGGTCTCGCTGATACGGACCTTGATCTCCGCCATGAACTCGCCCATTGCACCTCTTCCAGGGGTAGGCACCGGGGCATGGTGATGCACCGGTGCACATGCGTGTGCGCACGCTGTTCACGTGGCACGAACCGAAGTCGTCACGACCCTGTGACATGAGCGCCCGTCGCGGTCCGGGTGGGGCCCGGTGTCCACGCGCGCGTTTTCTACGTCTACCTCACTGTGGCCCACGTCAAACCTCCGGCCCCCGCACGGTGATGTTTCCGTGATTCAGACTTCAGTTCCGCGAAGCGGAAATAACCCTGTCAGTGGCGACCGTGATTCATGAAGTGCCCCCATCGCGAAGGCTTCGGTGGCATCATGTTGAAGCCTTCGAAAAGAGTGTCCCAAGACACATTTTCCGACAACGCCCAGTGCTTACTTGTTTCTTATTCTTGATGTGTCAGATTTGAGATGTGCGGGGTTGAGTCGTCGCCGACGGTTGGGGGATTCGTCGGCGACGACCACTCCGCGCACAGGGGTCGTACAGACTCCCGACCCAGCGCCCGTGACACACGGGGGCGAGGACGAGTGGAATACTTCCCAGTGTTCCCCGAGCGGGTTTACCGTGTCCTTACCCCGGTCGTGAGAGAACGGTTGACGCGGTCGGGACCGAGAACGCCGCTGCCGGTGTGTTGGGGGATGCGCCGGCAGCGGCCCCCTTTTTTGTTTCCCGACCCCCCCGAAGGACAACGTTGCGAGTACTCGTGGTCGAAGACGAACGGGTCCTGGCGGACGCCGTGGCCGTCGGATTGCGGCGGGAGTCCATGGCCGTGGACGTGGTCTACGACGGCGACACCGCCCTGGAGCACACCGCGGTCAACGAGTACGACGTCGTCGTCCTCGACCGCGACCTCCCCGGGATCCACGGCGACGAGGTCGCCCGCACCCTGGTCGGGGAGAGCTACAGCGGCCGCATCCTGATGCTCACCGCCTCCGACGGTGTCCAGGACCGGGTCGACGGGCTCACCCTGGGAGCCGACGACTACCTTCCCAAACCCTTCGCCTTCCCCGAACTGATCGCCCGGGTGCACGCCCTGGGCCGCCGTTCGGCGCCACCGCTCCCACCGGTGCTGGAACGCCACGGCATCACCCTGGACCCGGCCAACCACCGAGTGCACCGCGAGGGTCGCGAGGTCGGCCTCACGCCCAAGGAGTTCGCGGTCCTGCAGGTGCTCATGCGCGCCCAGGGCACCGTGGTCAGCGCCGAGGGCCTGTTGGAGAAGGCCTGGGACGAGAACGCCGACCCCTTCACCAACGTCGTCCGGGTCACCGTCATGACCCTGCGCAAGAAGCTCGGAACCCCACAGGTCATCCAGACGGTCCCTGGCGCCGGGTACCGACTGTGAGACCGGGCGAACGTCCCGAACCCGGCCAGGTGGAAGCCACCCGCCCCGGGGACACCGGGACGTGGCGCAGCTTGAACTCGGTGGCCCCCGGCGGTGAGAGCACCGAACGTTCCACCGCTCGGTCCACGGTGCATCGCTTCACCGACAACCTCAGCCTGCGCGCTCGCCTCACCCTCATCTACGGGATGCTGTTCTTCGCGGCAGGCTCCCTGCTGGTCCTGGTCAACTACCTGGTCGTCGCGGTCCTGCTCAACGCTCTCCTGGCCGAGGAGAGCCTGGCCGAGCTCATGGAGCACAGCCACCACATCGAACAGGTCCTCACCCACGTCACACGCTTCTCCCTGCTGGCCCTGTTCCTGGTGGGGCTGCTCGCGGTGGCGCTGGGGTACGCGGTGGCCGGACGCGCGCTCTCACCCTTGCAGAAGATCACCCGTATCGCCCGACGATTGTCCGAACGCTCCCTGCACGAACGCATCGCGCTGTCCGGACCCGACGACGAGATCCGCGAGCTCGCCGACACCTTCGACGGCATGCTGGAGCGCTTGGACCGGGCCTTCGACGGGCAACGGCGCTTCGTCGCCAACGCCTCCCACGAACTGCGCACGCCGCTGGCCATCAACCGCACCCTGCTCGAAGTGGCGTTGAGCGCCCCGGACGTGTCCGCCGACCTCAAGAGCGTCGGGCAGACCCTCCTGGAGACCAACGCCCGTCACGAACGACTCATCGACGGATTGCTGTTCCTGGCCAAGACCGACCGCGAACTCGAAGTCAAGGCCAAGGTCGACCTGGGAGAGGTCGCCGGCACCGTGCTCAGCCAACTGTCCGGGGACATCGACTCCTCCGGGCTCTCCCTGCGCCAGGACCTGCGCTCCGCCCTGGTGGTGGGCGACCCCGTTCTGTTGGAACGACTGGTCGCCAACCTGGTGGAGAACGCCCTCAAGTACAACGTCGACGACGGTGAGATCACCGTACGCAGCGGCATGTACGAGGACATGCCCGCGGTCCAGGTGGAGAACTCCGGCAAGGTCATCCCCGCCTACGAGATCGAAGGGCTCTTCGAACCGTTCCGGCGCGGCTCCGGCGACCGTGTGGGCTCGGGGCGCAGTGCCGGTCTGGGGCTGTCCATCGTCCGCTCCGTGGTGCGAGCCCACGAGGGCGTGGTCACCGCCTGGCCTCGCGTGGGCGGCGGTCTGGTCGTCACCGTGTGCCTGCCGCTCACGTCCGGTCAGAGTGGCGAGAGTTCCGATCGTCGCTGAGGGAACCGATCGGTTCGGCCCCGGAAACGTCCCTTGGAAAAAGGGGGGCGCACCGGTCTCACGCGTCCGAAGCTGCGCCCGTCCCCGCTTCGTGGTATTTATACGTGTCCGAAGACACGCCCACCCCTGTCACGAGCGCCGAGTCGGGGTGGGTATGCTTCCCCGGGCGTGGACACGGAGGGAATCCCTCCTGACATGGGCATGTCTTGGTTTTCGCCCGAACCCGGGGGAGTGTTCCATACTTGCCCTTCATGTGGGCGCGTACGTGTTTTCCGGTCTACGAGATGTCTGACGTTGGGTAGTACACGAAGAACGACCAGTGCAGGGGCCATCGAATATTGGCCGCCTCCGGTCACGTTTTCGTGAAAGCGCTACTGACCTGTGGCAGGTGACCCGGGAGGGGGCACCGACACGAACTTCAGAAAAACTCATGGGCCGATTCGGGCACAACGAAGGTCTCTCAAGCGTTACACCCGCGCGATGAGGCACTAAACGAGGGGGATGGAGTTAGCAGAGATGGCCACCGACTACGACAGCCCGCGCAAGACTGACGAGGACATCAACGAGGACAGCCTCCAGGAGCTGCAAGCGCGGCGCGTGGACAAGGGCACCGGGACCATCGACGTCGACCCCGACGAGGTGGCGGAGGGCATGGAGCTGCCCGGTGCGGACCTGTCGGGCGAAGAGCTCGCGGTCCGCGTACTGCCCCGCCAAGCCGATGAGTTCACCTGCTCGCGCTGTTTCCTGGTGCACCACCGCAGTCAGCTCGCCGAGCAGCGCGCCGGCCAACTGGTCTGCAAGGAATGCACCTGAGTGATCGACGGGTCCCCTGCTCCCCCGACGGTCCCGAGAACCCGACGGGGCCAGGGAACGGACCCGCGACGGTCACCGCCCGGTGACCGGATCGCCGCCTCCGGGTGATCGGGGGTTCCGCACGGCGGCGGGCGCGACGACGACGGCGGGCGGTGGACGGCCGACTCCAGACGGGGAGGATCCCGGTGGGGTGAGCCGTCCACCGCCACCCGTTCTTCGAGGTGGGGCGGTCCCTACACGCGCCGCGATCGGATTTTCCGGTCAGATGTCCAGGTCGCGTCCGCCGGACCCGACCAGCTGCTTGCGAGCGGCGCGCACGGCCAGGACCCGGGCCACCTCCACACCCACGCCCGCGACCACGGCCCAGCTCAGGGCACGTCCCAGGCTCACATCGGGGGACTCCAGGTCCGTCGGCGGTTCCTCGCCCGTCGCGCGCGTCCAAGCGAAGGTCAGCGCCTTGCGAGTGACGAACTCGGCCGCGAAGCCCGCGACCATACCGAGGACGACCGGTGCGACCTCACCGTCCTTTTTAGCCATGTGAATCGTTCACCGTTTCCTTGTGCGTACGATGGTGCGCGCACACGCGCACCGTCTGCGGTGAAAGTCTTTCACGCCGGGGCCGTCCCGTGCAGCGCGGCGTGCGCCCGAGCCCCGCTCGCGACCGAGGCCCGGATCACGTTCCCTCGGCGGTCAGCGGCTTGAAAACCCGGAGCGAACAGGCTCTCGGGAGCATTACCATTGCCCCCATGACCAACCGCTCTCATTCCTTCCGCATGCCCGACAAGCCTTCGCTGGACGGTATCGAGGCGAAGTGGGTGGACGTATGGGATGAGTCCGGCGTCTACCATTTCGACCGCACCCGTGGCCGCGAGGACGTCTACTCGATCGACACCCCGCCGCCCACGGTCTCGGGATCGCTGCACATCGGCCACGTGTTCTCCTACACGCACACCGACACCGTCGCGCGTTTTCAGCGCATGAACGGCAAGGCCGTCTTCTACCCGATGGGATGGGACGACAACGGTCTGCCCACCGAGCGTCGTGTCCAGAACTACTACGGTGTGCGCTGCGACCCCTCGGTCCCCTACGACCCGGACTTCGAGCCGCCGGCCAAGCCCGACCCCAAGCGCCAGGTGCCCGTCTCCCGGGGCAACTTCATCGAGCTGTGCGACAAGCTCACCATCGAGGACGAGAAGGTCTTCGAGTCGATCTGGCGCCGTCTGGGGCTGAGCGTCGACTGGCGGCACACCTACGCCACCATCGACGACAACTCCCGCACGGCCGCCCAGCGCGCCTTCCTGCGCAACCTGTCCCGAGGTGAGGCCTACATGGCCGAGGCGCCCACCCTGTGGGACGTCACGTTCCGCACCGCGGTGGCCCAGGCCGAGCTGGAGGACCGTGAGCGTCCCAGCGCCTACCACAAGGTCGCCTTCCACAAGCCCGACGGCGCCCCGGTCCACATCGAGACCACCCGCCCCGAGCTGTTGGCCGCCTGCGTCGCGCTGGTGGCCCACCCCGACGACGAGCGTTACCAGGACCTGTTCGGCACCACCGTGACCACACCGGTCTTCGGTGTCGAGGTCCCGGTCAAGGCACACCGCCTGGCCGACCCCGAGAAGGGGTCCGGCATCGCCATGATCTGCACCTTCGGTGACACCACCGACGTCACCTGGTGGCGTGAGCTCCAGCTGGAGACCCGGCCCATCATCGGTTGGGACGGCCGAGTCATCGCCGACCCGCCCAAGGGCATCGAATCCGAGGCCGCGCGCGAGGCCTACGGGCGCCTGGTCGGGGCCACCGTCCACACCGCGCGCGAGCGCACCGTGGAGTTGCTGCGCGCCGGTGGCGACCTGGTCGGCGAGCCCACGCCCATCACCCACCCGGTGAAGTTCTTCGAGAAGGGCGACAAGCCCCTGGAGATCGTCACCACCCGCCAGTGGTACATCCGCAACGGCGGCCGGGACGAGGACATCCGCGCCCGACTCATCGAGCGCGGCCGGGAACTCACCTGGCACCCGGCCCACATGCGCCAGCGCTACGAGAACTGGGTCCAGGGCCTCAACGGTGACTGGCTGATCAGCCGGCAGCGCTTCTTCGGCGTCCCCTTCCCGGTCTGGTATCCGCTGGACGCCGAGGGCAACCCGAAGTACGACGAGCCGCTGCTGCCCACCGAGGACCAGCTGCCCATCGACCCCAGTTCCCAGGTGCCCGCCGGGTACACCGAGGAACAGCGCGGGCAGGGAGGCGGGTTCATGGGCGACCCCGACGTCATGGACACCTGGGCGACCTCCTCGCTGTCGCCGCAGATCGCCTCCGGCTGGGAACGCGACCAGGACCTGTTCGAGCGGGTCTTCCCGATGGACTACCGCCCCCAGGGGCAGGACATCATCCGCACCTGGCTGTTCTCCACCGTGGTCCGCGCCGACTTCGAGAACGGCACCCTGCCCTGGAGCACCACCGGCATCTCCGGCTGGATCCTGGACCCGGACCGCAAGAAGATGTCCAAGTCCAAGGGCAACGTCGTCACCCCGGTCGCGCTGCTGGAGAAGTACAGCTCCGACGCGATCCGGTACTGGGCGGCCAGCGGCCGTCTGGGCACCGACACCGCCATGGACGAGGGCCAGATGAAGATCGGCCGCCGGCTGTCGATCAAGGTCCTCAACGCCAGCAAGTTCGTCATGTCGGTCGCGGGTGAGAACGCCTCCACCGACCCGACCAGGGTCACCGAGCCCCTGGACCGGGCGATGCTGGCGGCCCTGGCCCAGGTGGTCGAGGAGGCCACCACCGCGTTCGTCGACTACGACCACACGCGGGCCCTGGAGCGCACCGAGCGCTTCTTCTGGGACTTCTGTGACGACTACCTGGAGCTGGTCAAGACCCGCGCCTACGACACCGAGTCCGCGGAGGGCGCCTCGGCCCGTGCCGCGCTGCTCATCGCCCTGGGTGCCCTGCACAAGCTGTTCGCGCCCTTCGTCCCCTTCGTCACCGAAGAGGTGTGGAGCTGGTGGCAGGACGGTTCGGTGCACGCCCAGGCCTGGCCGGACGCCGCCGAGTACCGTTCCGCAGCCGCGGGCGGTGACCCGGCCGTCCTCGCCGCCACCGCCGAGGTGCTGCGCGAGGTCCGCAAGGCCAAGTCCGAGGCCAAGCTGTCCATGCGCGCCGAGGTCGAACACGTGAAGGTCTCCGGCAAGCAGGTCGAGGCGGCCCGCGCCGCCCGGGCCGACATCGCGGCCGCCGGTCGCGCCGCCGGGATCGACTTCCACGTCACCGACGACGCCGAACTCACCGTCGAGGTGACCATGCCCCCGGCCGAGGAGCCGGCCGCCGAGTAACGATTCGGCGAGAACACGCGAGGGCGGGGCGGCGCCGGGGACACACCCGGGGTCGCCCCGCCCTCGTTCACGGCTCCGACCACCTCCCGGAACGCTTCGCCGCGACCCGGCCCGAGGGACCGTTGGACCACCCGGGCAACGCCTGGGGAACGATAGGCTCGGCAGATGTGAGTACCTCATCCTTGGAAGGCACCCGGGTGCCCGTCACGGTCCGTCGTTCAGACCCCGGGCTGCCCCTGCCCTCCTACGCCCACCCCGGCGACGCGGGCGCGGATCTGTACACCGCCACCGACGTGGTCCTCGCCCCGGGGGAACGCGTCACGGTGCCCACCGGCCTGGCGATCGCCCTGCCCGACGGATACGCGGCCTTCGTGCACCCACGGTCGGGGTTGGCCGCTCGCTGCGGACTGACTATCGTCAACGCTCCGGGCACCGTGGACGCCGGCTACCGGGGTGAGATCAGGGTGACCCTGCTCAACACCGACTCCCACACCCCGGTGGAACTCGCGCGCGGGGACCGGATCGCCCAACTGGTGATCCAACGCGTGGAGCGGGCCGTGTTCGTCGAGGCGGACACGTTGCCGGACTCGGTGCGGGGATCGGGTGGTTTCGGTTCGACCGGGGGCCACGCCGCACGGTGATGACGTCCCCGACTCCCCGGTGTGATTCCGGGACCCACGAAGAAGCGAAGAGGTGAAGGCGTGTTCGGACGCCGCCGTAAGAAGCGGGACCAGGAGACCGAGAGAGCCGCGGAGGAGACCCGTCCCAAGCGACGTGGAGCCGCCGGGGCGGTCTCGTTCGACAACGAGGTGGAGCCGGAGCGCCCCTCGGCACAGCCTGACAAGGCCGAGGACCGTTACCGGATCGGCGGACCCTGGGACACCACCGAGGGCGCTCCCGAGGCCAAGCGGATGGACCTGGGCAGCATGCTCCTGCCCACGGATCAGGGCGCCGAGATCCAGGTGAACGTCGCCCAGGACGACAAGGGCAAGCAGAAGATCATCGGGGTGACCCTGGTGCGCGGCAAGACCGCCCTACAGGTGCAGCCCTTCGCCGCGCCCAAGTCCTCCGGGCTGTGGGACGAGATGCGCGAGGAACTGCGCGAGCAGGTCACGCGGCAGGGCGGCAAGGTCGAGGACCACGAGGGCACCTTCGGCCCGGAGCTGCGGGCCGTCATCCCGATCAAGGACAAGAAGACCGAGGACGGTCGCCAGCTGGGGCAGCGGGTCCGGTTCATCGGCGTGGACGGGCCCCGTTGGGTGCTGCGCGGTGTCATCCGCGGCGAGGGCGCCTCCAAACCCGAGGTGATGTCGGAGATCGAGCAGGTGTTCGCCGGCATCGTGGTGGTGCGCGGGGACCAGCCGGCGCCGCCCAGCGAACTGCTGCCCATCACCGTGCCCAAGGAGATCCAGGAGCAGATGGCCACCGCGGCCAAGCAGCGCGCCGCTCAGCAGGCCGCTCAGCGGGGCAACGCCGGTCGCTCGCCCAACGGTTCGGCCGGGGGACCGCCCACCACCGGCGGCCCCGTGCAGGCCTGAGGAAACAGCCCCTGTGGACAACGGCTCCGGGGGCGCGTGTTTTCCGTAGTGTGTCCTTCATGGACGAGACGACGCGAAACAGCGCCCCCCGGCCGTTCCCGGAGGATTGGCAGCGGGCCCTGGCAGTGGTGGCCCACCCCGATGACCTGGAGTTCGGCGTTTCCTCGGCGATCCATCGATGGACGTCACAGGGCAAGGACGTCATCGAGTTGTTGGTGACCAAGGGCGAGGCGGGGATCGACTCGCTCGACCCGGGCGCCTGTGCCCCGGTGCGCATGGCCGAGCAGCACGCCTCGGCCGCGGCCGTCGGCGCCGGCACCGTGGAGTTCCTGGACTTTCCCGACGGCATGCTGGAGTACGGGCTGCCACTGCGGCGGGCCCTGGCCGGGGCGATCCGCCGGCACCGGCCCGACGTGATCGTGTCCATCAACTTCCGAGAGCACTTCGCCGGGGGCGGCGGGTTCAACCACGTCGATCACCGCGTGTTGGGGCCGGCTCTGCTGGACGCGGTGCGCGACGCCGCCAACCGGTGGGTCTTCCCCGAGCAGTCGGCGGAGGGCACCGAACCGTGGTCGGGGGTGCGGATGGTGGCCTTCGGGGCCGCGCCGGAGCCCACGCACCACGTGGAGCTGAGCGAGGAGAACCTGGCCGCGGGCATCGCCTCCCTGGACGCGCACGAGGTCTACCTGGCCAACCTGGACGGGTTCGACCAGCGGACCTTCCTGCGCGAGGGCGCCGTCGCTGCGGGAGAGCGGGTGGGGGTGCCGCTGGCCACCTCCTTCGAGGTGTTCGAGGTCTGACATGACCGATGGGAGGGCTCGATGGGGGAGCTGGTGGGAAAGCCCCGCCTGAGAAGGGTCTTGGTGTGGACCCTGGCCGCGGTGGTGGCGCTGTCGCTGGTGGCGACCGTGGCCTTCTTCGGCTGGGCGCTCACCCCGCACCGGGCCGAGGCCGAACCGCTGCGGGAAGCGGGGGAGAACCCGGACGTGGAGGTGATCCGGGGCGAGGGCCACGTACTGCTGGCCCCCTCCGGGGAACCCTCGGGAACCGGTGTGGTGTTCTATCCGGGTGCCCGGGTGGAGCCCGACGCCTACGTGGCGACCTGGGCTCCGGTGGTGGCCGCCACCGGAGTCACCGTGGTGGTGCCCCACGTGCGCCTCAATCTGGCCCTGTTCGACCAGGACCGCGCTGAGACCATGGTGGCCGAGGCGCCGGAGGTGGACACCTGGTTCCTGGGCGGACACTCCATGGGCGGCGCCTTCGCCGCCCAGCACGTGGGCGTCGGTGACACCGACACCGACTGGGCCGGGCTGGTCCTGTGGGCCTCCTACGCGGTGGAGGCCGCCGACCTGGCCGACCGGGACGACCTCCGGGTGCTCTCGGTCGCCGGAAGCCGGGACGGGGTCCTTCCCCTGACCCAGATCGAGGAACGAAGATCGGCCCTGCCCGCAGACGCCGTCACGGTGACCGTGGAAGGCATGAACCACGCCCAGTTCGGCGCCTATGGTGCCCAGGCCGGTGACGAGGAACCGGAACTGACCGAGGAAGAGGCCCGGGAGAGGCTGGCCGAGGCCACCTCACAGTTCCTGGATCCCTGACCGCGCACGGGGGACGCTCAGGGCCGCGACGCGAGGACCCGGGACAGGGCGTCCAGGGCCGGTCTCCTCCAGGTGGGCTTGCCACCGGGAAGACCGGCGTCCCCGGCGCGACCGATCCCGATGAGTTCTCGACAGCGCAGCAGCGCCCACCCGCGCGCCCGCAGGAGGGTGGCCTCGTCGGCGCGGGCGTATTCGGAGAAGAAACGCTCGGCCGAACCCGAAGGAAGCAGGAGCCAGGCCGCCGAGAGGTCGGTGGCCGGGTCACCGGCGCACATGTCGCCGAAGTCGATCACTCCGGTCAGGACGCCGCCGGTGCCCACGACGTTGGCGGGGTGCAGGTCACCGTGCGACCACAGCGGTGGTCCGTCCCACTCGGGTGCCGCCCGCGCCTGTTCCCATACGGCCAGGACCCGGTCGATGTCGCCGTCGACGTCCCCGCGCCGTAGACGTTCCTCGAACCCGTCGGCGACCTTCGACAGCGGCACACCCCGTTGGGGGTCGCCGGGTGCGTCATCGGGCGCGGGGTGGTGGAGGGCGGACAGGAAACGTGCCAGGGCCCGGGCGGAACGCGGGTCGTGGAGCGGAGCCCGGTCGGCGGGTTCGCCGGGAACCCACCTCGTGATCGTCCAGTCGTGCGGGAAACGAGGGGAGGGCGCCCCGGTACGGACGGGGACGGGCACCGGCAGGGGCAGGCCGGGCGCCAGGGACGGCAACCACCGGTGTTCTTTCCGCAGCAGTCCCGGAGCGCGCGGGGTGCGCGGCATGCGCACGGCCAGCTCGGGTCCCAGGCGCCACATCCGGTTGTCCCAGCCGCCGTCGACGACGCGCAGCTCCAGCCCCGCCAGATCCGGGTGCTGGGACTCCAACAACGACCGCACCAGTGCCTCGTCGGCGGAGGGATCCTCGGCGGGCGTGCCGTCCGCGCTCACGAGTCCGACCGTGCGGGGCCGGGGTCGACGGGCTCGGTGACGTGACCGGTGAACAGTAGGGCGGGGCCACGACGCAGCGCGACGCGGAAGGGGCGGTCCACGGTGAACCTCTTCGGTTTGGTCGGGATGGCGGCGGCCATCGTCATCACCGCGGCGGTGGCGGCCGCGCCCTCGGCACCGCGCTCGTCCACGCGCAGCACCGACTGGTGCACGATCGCGTCGACCTTGAGCGGTTCGGCGCTGATCCCGGAGAAGTCGGCGTCGTCGGTGGCCAGAGCACGGACCGGGACGGCACCGGCGGCCAAGGGATCGAGCAGGGCGATGTCGCTGTCCACGGCGAACCGGGGCAGCGCCAACTCGATCTGTTCCTGGCGACGGTGCCGGTACAGGTCGCGCAGGGTCCGCTCGTCCGGTGGTTCCTCCTGGCCCAGGAACACGTCGAGGGTGAGCCCGTGCTCACCCGGCAGGCTCACCATCCGCCACCCGTCGCGCTCGGCGTGGAGCATGCGGCCGGTGCGGTGCATGGTGGGCACCTTCCGCTTGCCCGCGGGGGAGTGGAAGGGGCGGTCCTTGGTCCGCTCCACCTCGAAGGGGTCGCGCCAGACCATCTTTACCCACAGGGCGTTGACCAGCAGCATTCTCACGTCGGGGTCGATGGTGCCGGGGGAGAGGAGTTCGTCGATCAGCCCCTGGGTGACCTCACCGACGCGTGCGTTGATCTTCCGGCGCACCCCCTCGGCGTCGCCGCGGAAGTCGACCAGGTCCACCTCCGCGCCGGCCCGGGACCGGACCCGCTCCTCGAAGTCGGCGCGCACCGGCAGGTCGGCGGGTACGTACAGCCCGTTCAGCACGGCCAGGTCCAGTCCTTCGGCGGTGGCCACCGCCTCGTCCAGGGCCGCCACGTGCCCCGTCAGGTCTCCGTCCGGGGCCAGCAGGTCGGTGAGTTCACGTCGCGTCCGGCCACCGGCGCCCTCGGCCAGCAGGGTGAGCACGGCGCCGACCGAGTACGGCGACCAGATGTGGGAGGTGTCCTTCTCCGACAACTCCCGTTCCAGGACGGCGGCGAAACGGGCGTGGTCCTCCTGGGGCGGATGGTCCTGTCCGGTGGTGCTCAAGCGGGCCTCCTCGACACGTGCGGGTGGGCCGCCAGGTTACGGAACGGCGATGAGGGAACGCCAGGGCCCGCCGTGTTCCACCGGCGTATAAAGACCCGGTGACAAGTGGCACGCGACAAGCCATGACGAAAGCGGACAAGGTCGGGCGAGCCGCCCGCACGGCCGCCGCCGGCATCCGCCCTGGCCGGTGTCGACTCGCGTAGTGTGGTGCATCATGGTCGGCGGCCCTAGGGCCACAGGTGGACGCGTACGCGGGAGCAGGATGACTGAGCAGCAACGGGCCTCCGAAGAGGCGGCCCAGGCCGACGACCGGGAGAGCATCCCCGTCGTCACCGAGGACACGGTGGAGGCCCTGGTCCGCAGCAAGCTCGCCGAGGCCCTCGGCGGCAAGCGCGGCATGGTCGAGGCCGCCATCCCCACCCTGACCTTCACGATCTCCTACATCATCGGTTCCGATCTGCGACTATCGATCATCCTCGGTGTGGTCGCCGCCCTGCTGCTGGGCGTGATCCGGCTGGTGCAGCGCTCCTCGGTGCAGTACGTCGTCACCAGCCTGTTCGGTATCGGTATCGCCGCGCTGTTCGCCATGCGCAGCGGCAACGCCGCCGACGCGTTCCTGCCCGGTGTCATCTACAACGCCGTGTACGCGATGGTGTTGAGTGTCTCGGTCCTGGTGCGCTGGCCGGCCATCGGGCTGATGATCGGCCCGTTCATCGGTGACAAGGAGGACTTCACCTCCTGGCGGAGTAACCCCGCCGTGGTCACGCTGGCCGCCAAGCTGACCTGGCTGCTGGTGCTGCCGTGCGTCATCCGCGTCCTGGTCCAGTATCCGCTGTGGCTCGCCGACAACCAGGGCTGGGCCGACACCTTCGCGATCCTCGGCTTCTCCAAGGTCGCCATGGGCTGGCCGCTCCAGGTCGCCGCCTTCACCGGCATGGTGTGGGTCCTGGCCCGAGGCCGTACCCCACTGGAGCACGACCGCGAGGACGCCGAACAGGCCTCCGGCTCGGCCCCCGACCGCGACTGACCGCCTAGTCGACGGAAGCCGGGTCGGCTTCGTCGACCGGTCCCAGGACCTCCTCCAAGGGGCCCAGGGAGTCCGGCTCGGCCAGGAACACCATGGTGTTGCCCACCGAGAGGGTGCGCTCGGGGTCCGGTGGGCGCACCCCGCCCGGGCCCAGGACCGCCACCAGCGCCACGCCCCTGGGCAGTGCCTCGGTGAGCTCCGACTCGGCGCGGTCCACGAACGGACTGCCCGCGTGCAGGACCGACTCGGCGACCTCCGCGCCCGGCAGGGGCGGCAGGGTGCCCTCCTCTTCCGGGTAGTCCTCCTCGGGCATGTCCTCGACCAGGTCGGCGATCAACCGGGGTGGTGAGACCGCCAGGTCCACGCCCCAGGAGTCGTTGAACAGCCACTCGTTGTCGGGGTCGTTGATACGGGCGATCACCCGATCCACCTCGAACTCGGTCTTGGCCAGCAGGGACACGACCAGGTTGACCTTGTCGTCGCTGCTGGCGGCGATGACCACGTCGAAGTCGCCCAGCCGGGCGTCCTCCAGGGTGGCCAGCTCGCAGGCGTCGGCGAGCAACCACTCCACCTGGGGCAGGTCGTCCAGGCCGATGGCCCGGGTGTCCCGGTCGATCAACAACACGTCGTGTCCACTGCCCGCCAGTTCCGTGGCGATGGAACGGCCCACGCTTCCGGCCCCCGCGATGGCGATCCGCATCTCACCCACGCCCCGTCTCGTCCTCGCGCGGTTCGTCCAACCGCTCGGTCAGCTCACCCATGTCGCGGCCGTGCGCCACCACGTGCAGCACGTCGCCCTCGGTCAACGTCTCACCGGAGGTGGCGAGGGTGATCCGGCCTCGGCGCACCAGGTACACCAGGCGCAGGGGGACGGACTCCTCCAGTTCGGCGATGGTCGACCCCGCCCACGCCGCGGGCAGTGGCATCTCCCGCATGGCCAGGGTGCCGGAGGCGTCCTGCCACTCGGGGGTGGTGTCGAGTCGGCCATCACCGGGGAGCACCCGGCGCAGGATCGAGTCGGCGGTCCAACTGACCGTCGCCACCGTGGGGATTCCGAGCCGCTGGTACACCTCGGCCCGGCGCGGGTCGTAGATGCGCGCCACCACGTTCTCCACCCCGAACGCCTCGCGGGCCACCCGCGCCGCGATGATGTTGGAGTTGTCACCATTGCTGACCGCGGCGAACGCGGACGCGCGGTCCACGCCGGCCGACAACAGCACCTCACGGTCGTGGCCCACACCACGCACCGCGTGTTTGGCCACCGAGCCCCGCAACCGTCGGAACGAGTCCGGGTCCTGGTCGATCACCGCCACCGTGTGGCCCAGGTCCACCAGCGTGTGCGCCAGGGTGGAACCCACCCGACCGCACCCCATGATCACGATGTGCACCTCGTCAGCACTCCCCGTCCACCTCGGGAGGCACGGGTCCGGTCCCGTGGCCCGAGCTTCCACCTTTGCACACATCGGTGTGACACGCGTGACCACCCCGGCAAGCGGTACCGGATCCAGTACGCGCGGTACGAAAGGCAGGTAGATTGGGGCGGATTGGTGGCTGTGCAGGGTCACCGCGGGACCCGACCACCGAAGGACACCACCATGCCCCTTGTAGGTACCGAGATCGAGCTGGACGTCGACGACGTCGCCCATGGCGGCTGGTGCGTCGGTCGCCACGCCGAACAGGTCGTCTTCGTCCGCCACGCGCTGCCCGGCGAGCGTGTCCGGGTCAAGGTCACCGAACAGACCACTCGTTTCCTGCGGGGCGACGCCGTGGAGGTCCTCACCGCCTCACCCGACCGCGTGGAGGCGCCCTGTGAGTTCGCCGGGCCCGGCCTGTGCGGCGGTTGCGACTGGCAGCACGCCTCCCTGGACGCCCAACGCCGGCTCAAGGGCAAGGTCGTCGCCGAGCAGCTGAGCCGGATCGCCGGCATCGACATGGACGTCGAGGTGGAGGAACTGCCCGGCACCCCCGATGGTCTGGGCTGGCGCACCCGCGTGCGCTTCTCCGTCGACGAGAACGGCCACGCCGGACTGCGTCGTCATCGCTCCCACGACATCGAACCCATCGACCGTTGCCTGATCGCCCACCCCGGCGTCAGCGAACTCGGTGTCACCGACGTGCACTGGGAGGACGTGAAGGAGGTGGAGGCGGTCGCCTCCACCACTCGCGCCGACCGCGCCATCGTCGTCACCCCCACCACCGCCAAGCTCGGGACCCTGCCCGACCTGAAGGCCTCCAGCGCGGTCCTGCGCCGTTTCAAGGGCGGCAGGGTGCAGTCGGTGCGCGGTCGCAAGGGTGTGCGCGAGGACGTGGCCGGACGCGAGTACCGGGTCGGCGCCGGCGGGTTCTGGCAGGTCCACCCCGCCGCCGGCGAGACGCTCTCCGCCGCCGTCCTGGAGGCTCTGGAGCCCAAACCGGGGGAGACCGCCCTGGACCTGTACTGTGGCGCCGGCCTGTTCACCGGTGCACTCGCCGAGGCCGTCGGCCCCGAGGGCCGGGTGATGGGCGTGGAGAGCGGTGAGCACGCCGTCCGTGACGCCCAGTACAACCTCAAGGACCAGGAGCACGTGCGGATCGAGCGCGCCGACGTGGCCAAGCAGATGCGCGAATGGGCCGACGTGCGCGCCGACGTGGTCACCTTGGACCCGCCGCGTGCCGGCCTGAGCAACGAGGTCGTGCGCAAGGTGACGGGCATGAAGCCGCGCCGCGTCGCCTACGTCTCCTGTGACCCGGCCACGTTCGCCCGTGACCTGGCCACGTTCGCCCGCTCCGGTTACCGCCTGGTGGGGTTGCGCGCCTTCGACGCCTTCCCCATGACCCACCACGTGGAGTGCGTGGGGGTGCTGGAGCCGGTCAAGCTCGCCCGCCGTCACCGCGAGGACCAGGACTGACGGAGCTCATCGGGGGCCGGTCCGGAACGTGTCCGGGCCGGCCCCCGTCGCCGTTACAGGTCGGAGCAGTCTCCGGAGACCGCCCCCGTGACGTCGTTGGCCGCACCGAAGTCGGTGACGTCCGGGTCGTTACCGGAGCAGGCGAGCGAACCGCGCACGCTGGAGCCCGCCACGACGGGTCCGTACCCGTCCTGGCCGGTCCAGGTGTCGGCCGGCACCTGGGTGTTGTCGTGCAGGGCCACCGAGCCGGTCAGCGCCGTGCCGAGGATCGTCACCTCGGACGTGGTGCCGGTGATGGAGACCGCGCCGCGCACGTCGGTGTCGGTCAGCCTCACGGTGTCGGCGCCCGCGGCGGACAGTCCGCCGCGCAGGGAACCGCCCTCGATCACCAGGGAAGCGCCTTCGGTGACGGTGACGGGGCCGCGCACGTCCGCGCCGTCGAGACAGACCACGCCCTCCTCGACGGTCATCCCGCCGAGGACGTCGTCGGTGATGGTCTCGGTGCACTCCAGGTCCGCCCCGGGTACGACCGTCGCACGGAAGTCGTCGGGGGCGCCGATGTTGCCGGCGGTGTCGATCGCGCGGTGTTCCACCGTGTGGGTGCCCCAGCCGTTCTCGTGGCCGTCCACCTCGAACACCGCCATGGACAGGCCACCGCTGCCCAGGCTTCCGTAGACGAGGTCGTCGACGTTGGTCCCTTCCGGGGTGAACCGGAACGGCGCCTCGGGGTCCTCGGGCCAGCCGTAGTAGTTGTGCCAGCCGTCGTCGTCCACCCGGAACTCGCCCACCACGTGCCCGTCGCGGTCGTCCCGGGGGGTCAGCTTCATCGAGAATTCGTTGAGGAACAGGTGGTGTTCCTCACCGGTCACCGTGGCGGCCGGCGTCGACAGTTCGCGCGGAGCCTCGGGGTCGGTCGCGTCCACGGTCCAGGTGAGCGCCTGTGAGTCGGCCCCTTCGGGGTCGGTGACCGTGGCGGTCAGCGTGTGGTCGCCCGTCTCCAGGTCGAACTCGCCCAGGTCCAGGACGCGTCCGTCGACCGCGGTGGACACCGGTTCGCCGTCCAGTTCCCAGGCGACTTGGAGGACCCGGTCGGTGGGACGGGTGGTCTCGGCGTAGACCACCTCGTCGGCGGCCACCGCCCGTTCGGTGTCACGGTGCTTGTCGAAGGCGACGTCGGTCTCGACCTGTTCCAGGGGTTCCCCGACGGTCCAGGTGAGCGTTCGGGTCATCGCCTCGGATTCGAGGATGGCCGGGTCGCGGACGAACTCGGTGGGGTCCTGTACGGTCACGGACACCTCGGAGCCCCGGGCCGGGTCCAGTTCGGCCAGGGCCAGATGGCGTGCCCCCGCGGCCTCGGCGACTTCCTCGCCGTCGACGGACCAGGTGTACTCCAGTTCGTGGAAGACCGGGTGCGGGCCCTCGGCCCACAGCACGTCCTCGGCGCCGACCTCGCCCTCGGGGGTGGAGGAGACCGGCAGGGACGCCTGGTCGCGCAGGCCGGAGATCCGGTGCGTCATGACCTCCCGGCCGACCTGGTCGAAGTAGTAGCCCAGGGTCTTGAGCATGGAGTGGGCGCTGGGACGCCACATGCCCTCGGAGTAGTACAGGCCGCCCTCGTGCCCGTCGGGGTCGGCCGCCCGGATGGTGCCGCCGGCCTCGCTCTCCTCACCGAGCCAGCGCCACCACCCGGCCTCCTCCTCGATCATCTCCTCGGAGGTCATCAGTGTGTGGTGGGCAGAGTCGGGCTCTTCGCCCTCGTACCGGCCCAGGCTGGTGTCGCGGAAGTAGTAGGGGTACTCGTCCTGGAGTTCGCCCAGGGAGTGAGCGAGCTCGTGCGGGCTGATCAGCGCGGAGAGCGCGTTGCCCGCGGAGGCGGTCGCCAGGCTGCCGCCGGCGCCACCGTAGGTCTCGCTGTTGGCCAGGGCCAGGACCTGTCGGTTCTCGTCGGTGACACCGGGGACCATGTCCGCGGCGGCGCCGGCGGTCTCGGAGTCCACGGTGATCAGCCGCTCCAACGCTTCCTCGTCGCATCCGTTGAAGAAGCCCATGCCGAGGGCGGTGTCGCGCTGTTCCCAACCGTCGGCGGGGTCGCAGTCCACGCCGGACTCCGCCGACGGGGTCTCCACGAGATACACGTTGAAGTAGTGCCGGTAGGAGCGGAACGGCTCGATGCTCCACTGCACGTTGAGGTGTTGTTCGACCTGTTCGTGGTACAGGTCCATCTCGTCCTCGGTGTAGCCGTCGCCCAGCAGGACGAGGTTGAACCGTTCGGAGGGGTCGCCGGTGACCTGGAGCGGTACCACCGTGGCGTCGTCCAGGGGCGCGGCCTCGGCGGGGTGGTCGGGGCCGGAGAGCACGGCGGTCGTGGTCAGCAGGGACAGGGCGGTCAGGGCCGCCGCGGGTCTGCGCACGGGGGATCCTTCTACTCGGGGGAGACGTGTCGCGCAGCGTACTTATGTTCGTATGGCGGCCACCAGGCGAAGGGCCATAGGGGCTTCGATAACCCGTGGGAATGCCGGCGCGGGCGCGGGGCATGCCCTAACGCCGTGAGGGGGCCTTCAGCACGGCCAGCCCCAGGGCGAGGACCACCAACCCCGACCAGGACACCCACGGCAGGCGTTCACCCACCAAGGCCACGCCCAGCACCGCGGCGACGGCCGGTTCGGCGAGGCTGAGCGTGGTGGCGGTGGCGGCCGAGGTGTGCCGCAGCCCGTGTCCGAACAGCCGATAGGCGAGGAACACGGTGAACAGCGCCAGGTGCAGGGCCACCAGCGCGCCGTCGACCGTGGCCAGCCACGCCGTACCGGTGGCCACGACCACCGGCAGCACCAGGAGGCCGCCGCCCGCGAACATCGTGCCCATCACCGCGCCGGAGGTGTGGTCTCGGCGGATCAGTCGTTCGGCGATGATCGTGTACAGCGCGTAGAAGAACCCGGCGAGCAGCGCCAGGAGCACCCCCGCCGGGCGCACCGGGGTGGGGCCGCCGACCAGGTCCGGGCCCAGGACGAGCACCGCGCAGCCGACCACGGCTGCGACGGTGGCCACCGTCCAGCGTCGGTCGGGGCGCGCCCGTTCCAGTCGCCAGGCCAGCAGCCCGGTGAACACCGGGGCGCAGCCCAGGGTGATCACGGTTCCCACCGCCACCCCGGCGTGGGCGACCGCGGGGTAGAAGGCCAACGGGTATCCGGCGACCGCGACCGCGCCCAGCAGCAGGGTGGCCCGGGTTCGTCGATCGGAGTGGGCGAGCAGGGCGAACGAGCCCCGACCGGTGAGGAACAGCAGGAGCCCGCCCAGGACCAGCCCGGCCGAGCCGATCGCGGCGGGGTGGGCGCCCTCGGGTGCGAAGGAGCTCGCGGTGCCGGTGGTTCCCCACAGGACGGCGGCGCCCAGGATCGGTAGCGGCCCGCCGGTGAGCCGGGTCAGCGCGGGGTTCGGCCGGTTCGAGGCCACGGAGGAGGTGTGTTCTGGCACGTTCGTACCTTTCTCGGACCCGGTGCCAGTGGTGGTCCACGCTCAGAAGCCCTGCGGTGGGCGGTGGTCCGGATCGGTTTCGGGGATCGCTTCGGGCCCGGTCAACGACAGTCCGAGCAGGTCGGCCAGTACGGGCGTGCCCGTGGTGGGGGAGGTCAGGGTGTCCCAGTGATCGTTCACCACCGCGGCCACCTCCTCCTCCGGTAGGGAGAGCATCGCCTGGGTCAGGCGCAGATCGTTCCCACCGGGTTCGAGATCGGACAGGAACCATTCGGCGGCCGCCGGTTCCTCGTCCGGGCCGACCTCGTCACCGACCGCCACCAGCCAGGCGCCGACCACGATCCGGGCCTGTCCGGTGCCCGTGTACCCCCTGCCTTCCGCCGAGGGCAGGCCCAGTACGTATCCGACCAGGTCGCCCCGGAACTGCGCGCGGTGGATCTGGTCGTCGGCCGACCAGTACTCGGTCAGCACGATGGCGTCGTCGGGCGGATGGAACAGGACGTCCGCCCGTAGGGTGTGGTTGGCCTGCCACAACGTGGGAAGGACGGTGTCCTCGGGCAGTACGCGCATGACCGGCTCCAGGTCGGCGTGCCAGGTCCGCACCCACGACTCGTACCCGGGCAGCGGGCAGTAGGTCATCCCCTCCAGCTCCCGGCAGTCGTCGGTCGCCGGGGCCCGGGGGCGGGCGTTCGCGGTCAGGGTGTCGTAGGAGTACTCACGCTGGGTGTGGGTGTACAGCGAGACCATTCCGACCATGACCAGGGCGGCGACGCCCAGCCCGACCGGGCGCAGGAACCGGGTGTCCCGGCGGGCGGCCACGATGAGCAGACCGGTGCAGAGCACCATCGACACCGCGTGCACCAGGTAGAACAGGGCGGTCGTGGGGGTGTCGGGGTGGGGGAGCGGCAGCGGCTGCAACGCCATGCTGAAGAGGCCGCCCATACGAGAGACGAGCACGTCCGCGCGGGTGCCGAAGGCCAGGAACGTGGACGCCAGGTACAGGGGCAGGAACAGGAAGACCGCGATCAGGGGCCCGTAGGAGCGGGTCCAGGCGACCGAGGCGATCGCTCCCAGCGGACCGCACCAGCCGATGAGGAGGACCCCGACCAACGCCGCCGGTTGCGGGGTCCCCGCGATGGGAGCGGGTGCGCTCCCCACGTACAGGGCCAGGGAGGCGACCAACAGCACGGTGGTGAGGGTGATGGCGGCCAGGGCCAACGACGCCAGCCGGGCCTCCGAGGACAGGGGCAGGGCCAGTGATCGGGAGTGGCGCACCTCGCGCAGGGCGGGAAAGGTCGTGACCGCGAACATGGCGGCGCCGATCAGCCCCGTGCTCAACAGGGTCTCGTTGAACAGGTCGCCCATGGTCGGTAGCCGGGAGTCGTGGGAGGTCAGCCGCACCACGGCCCACGCCGCCGGCACCAGGAGCAGGAAGAGCGGGTTCCTCAGCAGGTGGTGCAGGTTGAACCAGGTCAGTCGCCCGAAGGTGACGGCGTTCGACCACCGTCCGGGCCGAGCGGGGCCGGTCAACGAGTGACCGATCCGGTCAGGAGCAGGTAGGCGTCCTCCAGGGAGGGCTCCAATGGAACCCGTTCGACCGTGTCGGGGGCATCGCCCTCCTCCGGGCCCAGGACCCGGTAGCGGCCGTCGGCCAGACGCCACGCCGTCACCCCCTCGGGCGGGCGGGAGGCCTGTTCCCAGACCCGGCCCCGGGCGCGGGCGATCAGGTCGGTGGGGGCGCCGTCGAAGATCACCCGACCCCGGTCCAGGACCAGGACCCGACGGCACAGCGCGGCCACGTCCTCGATCTGGTGGGTGGACAGCAGCACCGTGCTGTGGACCGCGAGTTCGGAGACCAGGTCGCGGAAGCGGATGCGCTGTTCGGGGTCGAGTCCGATGGTGGGTTCGTCGAGCAGGAGCAGGCGGGGATCGCCGAGCAGTGCGGCGGCCAACCCCAACCGTTGCCGCATCCCGCCGGACAGCCGCCGGATCCGAGTGTGCCTGCGGTCGTACAGGTCCACTCTGCGCAGCGCGCGCCGGATCTCCTCGTGGCGCTGCCGACGCCCACCCTGTTCCTTCAGGACCGCCATGTAGTCGAGCAGCCCGAACGCGGTGAAGTGCGGATAGAAGGACGAGTTCTGCGGCAGGTAGCCGAGCCGGCGGCGGATCTCGGTACGTTCGATCGAACGCTCCGGGTCCAGCCCCAGGACGCTCAGTCCACCGTCGGTGGGTTCCAGGTCGGTGGCCAGGCAGCGCAGCAGGGTGGTCTTGCCCGCGCCGTTGCGGCCGAGCAGCCCCGTCACTCCGGGTCCCAGGTCGAGGTCGATCCCGTCCAAGGCCCTACGGGTGCCGTAGGTGCGGACCAGGCCGCGCGCGCGGACCCCGTTGGTGAGGGCGGTGGGGCTCGTCGTGGTGGTCATGCCGTCCTCATCCGCAGCGCGACGACGGTGGCCAGCAAGGCCAGAGCGGTCGCCCAGGCGGCCTGCGCCAGGGGGGAGAACAACTGGAACGGGTCGGTGCCCTCCAAGAGCGCGAACGTGGCCAGGAGCAGCAGCCAGCCTCCGCCGACCGCCGCGCCGGCCACGCTCAGGTGCAGCCATCGGCTCAGGGCCAGGCAGGCGGCGACCATCGCCAGGGCGGGCAGGAGCCAGAACACCGCCTCGTGCACGGTGGCGACCGAGGGCATGAGCAACGCCGCCACGGTGCACAGGGTCAACGCGGGTACCAGGACCGCGCAGGTGCGTAGGAGAAGCAGCCGTGGGCCGGCCCACGGCGTGACCGAGGCCAGGCTGTGCGCGGGATCCACCCCGGGCCCATAGGCGAGCGCGACTCCGGCCAGCGGGACCACCGGGACGGTGAAGGAGAACAGCAGGGTGCCGCGCGGGATCTCGTGGGCCAGGGCCAGGGTGGCGGCCAGCACGATCATGGTGGCCACCAGCCAGGCCCGGTACAGGGTCGGGGTGGCGGCCAGCAGCTTGGCGGTGCCCTCGCGCAGCCCCAGAGTGCCCAGCAGGCGTTCGAGCGGGGAGAGGCGGGGCCGGTCCACGATGTCGCGCAGGTCCGCCCAGCTGCGCTCCAGCCAGGCTTCGTCGGTGGGAAGTCGGTCACGGCAATGGGTGCAGTACGTCAGGTGGGCCTCCGCTGACATGGCGGTGACGTCGTCGGCGGTGTGGGTCGCGTAACGGTGGAGTTGGGCGTGGGACAGGTGCCAGCTCATGTGGTCAGTGCCTCCCGTAGCCGCGCCTTGGCGCGCATGACCCGTGTCTTGACGGTCCCTTCGGGGATCCGGAGGATCTCCGAGGCCTCTCGAACGGTGAGGCCGTCGAGCACGGTGGCCTGGATGGCCGAGCGCAGCTCGGGGGAGAGCTCGTGCAGGGCGGAGCCCAGAGGACCGTGCTCGATGTTGAGGAGGACGGTGTCCTCGGCGGAGGCGTCGCCGATGGTCTCGTACGGTTCGGGATCGGTCTCGGCGATCCAGCGGTTGGCGCGTTTGCGCAGCTGTGAGATGAGCTGGCGGATCGCGATGGTCCACAGCCACGCTCCGGCGTCGGTGTCGCCGGGGCGGGCGCGGAAGGAACCCGCGTTGCGCCACACCGCGAGGAAGGTCTCCTGGAGCGCGGCGTCGAGCTGGTCGGTGTCCGAACAGCGGTAGCGCAGGCGAAGACGCAGCCAGGGGGCGTGTCTGCGGTGCAGGATCTCCAGGGCGTCGGTCTCCCCGGCCGCCACGGCGGACAACAGCACCGGGTCGGGGCTGTCGGGTCCGTATTCGGGGGCGCGCTGTCGAGCACGGCGGAGGAACTTCACGTGAAGGGCTATCGCTGTGAGGGAGGGAAACGGTTCGTGTGGGGCCGGTTCGGTCGATTTCGGTGGCCTGACCACGCCTTTTCGACGATACCCGCGCGGCGGGTTCGGTGTTGGCGGCGGGGGTGGGCGAAAATGGGGCGTATGCGTCTGAGGATCTTCCTTGAGCCCCAACAGGGGGCCACCTACGAGGACCAGCTCGCCGTCGCCAGGGCCGCAGAGGACCTGGGGTTCGACGCGCTGTTCCGTTCCGATCATTATCTCCCCATGGGCGATCACGTGAGCGGGCTCCCCGGCCCGACGGACGCCTGGATCACCTTGGCCGGTCTGGCCCGTGACACCTCCCGTATCCGCCTCGGCACCCTCATGACCGCGGCGACCTTCCGTCATCCCGGTCCCCTCGCCATCTCCGTCGCCCAGGTCGACCGCATGAGCGGTGGCCGGGTCGAGTTCGGTTTCGGCGCGGGTTGGTTCGAGCAGGAGCACGCGGCCTACGGCATCCCCTTCCCCGCGGCGGCCCGTGAGCGCTTCGACCGCTACGAGGAACAACTCGACATCATCACGGGGTTGTGGACGACTCCTGTGGGGGAGACCTTTCGGTACGAGGGCAGGCACTACCGTCTGGCGGAGGGGCCGGCATTGCCCAAGCCGCAGCAGGGTCCGCGCCCGCCGGTGGTCATCGGTGGTACCGGCCCCAAGCGGACCCCGCGTCTGGCGGCCAAGTTCGCCGACGAGTACAACGTCCCGTTCGCCTCCTTGGAGGAGACCGAGGCGGCCTTCGACCGTACGACCGAGGCGGTCCGGGTGTCCGGGCGCGGTGCGCCCATGGTGTACTCGGCGGCCCAGGTGCTGTGCGTGGGGCGTGATGAGGCGGAGGTGGCCGAGCGTGCCGCCGCCATCGGACGGAAGCCCGAAGAGTTGCGTCGCGACGGTTTGGCCGGCACCCCTGAGGAGGTGGTGGACAAGATCGGTCGGTTCGGTGCCGTGGGCGCCGAGAGGATCTATCTACAGGTCCTGGACATGGCCGACCTGGACCACCTGGAATTGGTGGCCTCGGCGGTGGCGCCGCGGCTGGACTGAGCGGTTCGTTCGTCGGGGGCGCCCGTGAGGGCCGGGGGGAGCACCCGATAACTTGATATCGAGATACAAATTAGATACCTTGACGTCAAGATATAGCGGGGCTTCCCCCCGACCCGCTCCCGGTTCGGGCGTGTGAGGTCGACCGCTTTTCGACGTCGCGCTCCGAACGAGGGGGCGTCCGCGGCCGACGGGCCGCACCACCGGTGACGATGTGGCGTCGTCGCAGGTCGAAGCGGCCCTAAGGGAACCCGGGCCGGCGGGGGCACCGGACTGTGCCTCCCGCTCTCGGGGCCTTCGGTTAGGGCGGCCTCAGTAGGTCCCGCATCCGTCCCATGGGGCAGGATGCTGAGGACAAAGTGGCGAGATCAGGAGGCATACACCGTGTCCGCGAACAGCTTCGGTGCCCGTGACACGTTGCGCGTCGGCGACGAGTCGTACGAGATCTTCCGGCTGGACACCGTCGAAGGTGCCGGCCGACTTCCCTACAGCCTGAAGGTGCTGCTGGAAAACCTCCTGCGCACCGAGGACGGCGCGAACGTCACCGCCGAGCACATCAGGGCCCTGGGTAACTGGGACCCCAAGGCGCAGCCCAACCAGGAGATCCAGTTCACCCCCGCACGGGTGATCATGCAGGACTTCACCGGCGTCCCCTGTGTCGTCGACCTCGCCACCATGCGCGAGGCCGTCCGCGACATGGGTGGTGACCCGGACAAGATCAACCCGCTCGCCCCCGCCGAGCTGGTGATCGACCACTCCGTCGTCGTCGACCTCTTCGGTCGTCCCGACGCCTTCGAGCGCAACGTCGAGATCGAGTACGAGCGCAACTACGAGCGTTACAAGTTCCTGCGCTGGGGCCAGACCGCCTTCGACGAGTTCAAGGTCGTCCCGCCCGGCACCGGCATCGTGCACCAGGCCAACATCGAGCACCTGGCGCGCGTGACCATGTCCCGCGGGGGTCAGGCCTACCCCGACACCTGTGTGGGCACCGACTCGCACACCACCATGCAGAACGGTCTGGGCATCCTGGGCTGGGGCGTCGGTGGCATCGAGGCCGAGGCCGCCATGCTCGGCCAGCCGATCTCGATGCTCATCCCGCGCGTGGTCGGCTTCAAGCTGACCGGTGAGCTCCAGCCCGGCACCACCGCGACCGACCTGGTGCTCACCATCACCGAGCAGCTCCGTGAGCACGGTGTGGTCGGCAAGTTCGTCGAGTTCTACGGCGAGGGCGTCGCGTCCGTGCCGCTGGCCAACCGCGCCACCATCGGCAACATGAGCCCGGAGTTCGGCTCCACCGCCGCGATCTTCCCGGTCGACGACGAGACCATCCGCTACATGCGCCTGACCGGCCGCTCCGAGGAGCAGGTCGCGCTGACCGAGGCCTACGCCAAGGCCAACGGTTTCTGGCACGACCCGTCCCAGGAGCCGGAGTTCTCCGAGTACATGGAGCTCGACCTCGCCGAGGTCGTCCCCTCCATCGCCGGTCCCAAGCGTCCGCAGGACCGCATCGCGCTGTCCGAGGCCAAGCCGACCTGGCGCCACGACGTCAGCGACTACGTCTCCGACGGGTCCGACCAGGCGGGCGAGGAGTCCTTCCCGGCCTCCGACGCCCCGGCCCAGACCGCCAACGGTGACCGTCCGCACCGTCCGATCGCGGTCACCATGGCCGACGGCACCGAGACCGAGGTCGACCACGGCGCCGTGGTGATCGCCGCGATCACCTCCTGCACCAACACCTCCAACCCCTCGGTCATGCTGGGCGCCGCCCTGCTGGCCAAGAAGGCGGTGGAGAAGGGTCTGTCCCGCAAGCCGTGGGTCAAGACCTCCATGGCCCCGGGCTCCAAGGTCGTCACCGACTACTACGAGCGCTCCGGCCTGACCCCGTACCTGGACAAGCTGGGCTTCAACCTGGTCGGTTACGGCTGCACCACCTGCATCGGCAACTCGGGCCCGCTGCCCGAGGAGATCTCCAAGGCGGTCCAGGACAACGACCTCGCGGTCTCCGCGGTCCTGTCCGGCAACCGTAACTTCGAGGGCCGGATCAACCCGGACGTGAAGATGAACTACCTGGCCTCGCCGCCGCTGGTGGTCGCCTACGCGCTGGCCGGGTCGATGGACATCGACATCACCACCGAGCCCCTGGGCACGGACAAGGACGGCGAGCCGGTCTACCTGGCGGACATCTGGCCGACCGCCGAGGAGATCCAGGAGGTCATGGACTCCGCGATCGCCTCTGACATGTACGAGTCGGCGTACTCGGACGTGTTCGCCGGTGACGACCGCTGGCGCGCGCTGCCCACCCCGACCGGCAACATCTTCGAGTGGGAGGCCGAGTCGACCTACGTCCGCAAGCCTCCGTACTTCGACGGCATGGGTGAGAGCCCCGAGCCGGTCACCGACATCTCCGGGGCGCGTGTCCTGGCCAAGCTGGGCGACTCGGTCACCACCGACCACATCTCCCCGGCCGGCGCCATCAAGCCGGGCACCCCGGCGGCCGAGTACCTCAAGGCCAACGGCATCGAGCGTCGTGACTTCAACTCCTACGGTTCGCGTCGTGGCAACCACGAGGTGATGATCCGCGGTACGTTCGCCAACATCCGCCTGCGCAACCAGATCGCGCCGGGCACCGAGGGCGGCTACACCCGCGACTTCACCCAGCCCGACGCTCCGGTGTCGTTCATCTACGACGCCGCGCAGAACTACGCGAAGCAGGACACCCCGCTGGTCGTCCTGGGCGGCAAGGAGTACGGCTCCGGTTCCTCGCGTGACTGGGCGGCCAAGGGCACCAGCCTGCTGGGCGTGCGCGCGGTCATCACCGAGTCCTACGAGCGCATCCACCGTTCCAACCTGATCGGCATGGGCGTCCTTCCGCTGCAGTTCCCGGAGGGGCGGTCCGCCGACTCCCTCGGTCTGACCGGCGAGGAGACCTTCTCCGTCACCGGCGTGACCGAGCTCAACGAGGGCCGTGTCCCCGCCACGGTGAAGGTCACCACCGACACCGGCGTCGAGTTCGACGCCGTGGTGCGGATCGACACCCCGGGTGAGGCCGACTACTACCGCAACGGCGGCATCCTGCAGTTCGTGCTGCGCCAGCTGATCGCGAAGTAGTCCCACCGAGCTCCGCTCCGTGCCCACAGGCACGACGCGCGGTTCACCGGGCCGCCACCGTCCACACGACGGTGGCGGCCCTTTTTCGTGTCCACGGTCGGATCGACGTGCTCGTGCGGAGTGGGTGAGGCTGACTGCTCCGGGAAAAGGGGTGCCCGCGTTCCGGCAGGTCGGTGACGTCCGGATATGCTCACTTCGTGCCGGTTCCACTCACGGCGTGACTCCTTCCGCCCCCGCCCCCGGTGCCCCAGTC
>NZ_FRFF01000121.1 GCF_900143625.1 Nocardiopsis sp. JB363 | reverse complement strand
CCACAGCATCCCGCAGCTCTCTACCAGCGACAACACCCTAAAACAACGGTGTTGGTGGCCGGCCCTAGACCGAAGACCGTTTCCGCTTTCCGTTTTCCATTTTCCGTTTTCCCTAGCTTATTGAATCCTGCACCATGAGAGAAAACAACCAAAGGCGCATTTATCAGGTGTAGGTCGTCGCCGTAACTGGCCGCGATCGCCAGGTCGAATTCCTCCTCCATCGCCTGTTCCCAGGGGGCGACGACGGCGCCGATGTCGTGGAGGAATTCGGTGACGCCCTCGCGGAAATTGGAGGTTCTGGCCCGGGTGAAGACGAGCTGGATCCTCGGGTCGGAATCGAACAGCGGAAGGACGTCGAGAAGCCTCGTCAGGGTGGTGACGGTGTGGGCCACGACGAGGATGCGGCGGGCGTCGGGGTAGGTGGACCAGTCCGGCGCCGATCCGATCGGTACCCGCAACCGTTCCTCGACCGACATCCATGCTCCCGCTACTCGAAGGTCCGGTGCGCCCCGGAACACGATGGAACAGCGTACCGAACCCGTGTTCCGGGGCCTTCGCGGGCCTATACCCCGTGAACGGTGTGCCGGAAGTGCGCGTAGCGTTCACGCAGTTCCGTTCCGGCGTCGGAGGTGTGCGCGGACACCTCTTCCGGCGCGCCCAGGGTCCACACCGGTGGCAGTTCCTCACCGGACAGTGCCCACGCGGCCTGGCGGGCGGCGCCCAACGCCACGTACTCGGCTGCGGGCGGAACCACCACGGGCGCGCCCAGGACGATGGGGGCGATGGCCCGGACCGCGGCCGATCGGGCACCTCCGCCCACCAGGAGCACTCGTTCGGTCGGCACCCCCTGGCCGGCGAGGGCGGCGAGTCCGTCGGCGAGTCCGCACAGCATCCCCTCCACGGCGGCGCGGGCGATGTTGGCGGGGGTCATGTTGTCCCTGCGCAGGCCGTGCAGGGAACCGGTGGCCTCGGGAAGCTCCGGGGTGCGTTCACCGTCCAGGTAGGGCAGCAACACCACGCCATCGGCCCCTGGCCGCGCTCCCAACGCGAGGTGGTCGAGTCCGGCCAGGTCGGTGCCGAGCATCGTGGCGGCCGAGCTCAGCACCCGGGCGGCGTTGAGGGTGCACACCAGTGGCAGGTGGCCGCCGGTGGCGTCGGCGAATCCGCACACCGTTCCGGTGGGGTCGTGGGTGGGGCGGTCGTGGGCGGCGAACACGGTGCCGCTGGTTCCCAGGGACACGACCACGTCGCCCGGGCGTACTCCCAGACCGAGCGCGGCGCCCATGTTGTCGCCGGTGCCGGGCGCGATGAGGGCGCCTTCGGGGGTGTGGCCCACCGCCTCGGCGGGGGCGGCCACTCGGGGCACCTCCAGTTCCCGGCCGAACCCGCGCACCAGCAGGTCGGTGCGGTAGGTGTTCTCGGCGGGCGACCAGTAGCCGGTGCCGGAGGCGTCGCCGCGGTCGGTGGTGGGCGCTTGGCGGGCGCCGCCGAGCCGCCAGGTCAGCCAGTCGTGGGGGAGCATCACGCCGTGCGCGCGGGCGGCGAGCTCGGGTTCGTGTTCGGCGAACCAGCGCAGCTTGCCGACGGTGAAGCTGGCCACCGGCACGTTGCCCACGGCGTCGGCCCAGGCCTTGGGGCCGCCCAGTTCCTGGACCAGGTCGTGGGTCGCCCCGGCGGAGCGGGCGTCGTTCCACAGCAGGGCGGGGCGGATGACCTCCCCGTCCTCGTCGACCACGACCATGCCGTGTTGTTGGCCTGCCACGGACACCGCGGCGACGTCGTCGAGCAGTCCGGAGGAGGCTTCGCTCAAGGCGCTCCACCAGTGGCGGGGGTGGGTCTCGGTGCCGTCGGGGTGCGGGGCGCGTCCCTCGCGCACGACCTTGCCGGTGGTGCTGTCGCAGACCACGATCTTGCAGGACTGCGTCGAGCTGTCGATTCCGGCGACGAGTGCCATGTTCGCTCCGTGTGGGTGAGGGGGTCCTGGCCGGGGCTCGGCAGGCTCATTCTCGCACTTTCGTGACCCCTCTCACAGCCCGGGGTGCGCCTCTGTGGATAACTTGCCCGAGCAAGGGCGCATCAAGGAAATTGAGTCGATATAACTCAAATCGAAGGAGGGCGGTTCCGCGCCCGGTGCCGGTCGGGCGATCGCCTTCGGGGGATCTTCCGGGCATGGCGGGAGGTCCGCGCCACGTGGAGCGCTACTACCTACTAAAGCGATAGGAAATGTGGTTTACTGACGGGCATGGCAGCCAGCGCATCACCACACCTTCGGCCCTGGCGGCGGCCCATGGCCTTCGACGAGCACTGTCGGTGACCCGAGTTCCCGGATCACCACCGACACCACGAGAAGGCCACAAGGACCATGACCGTCAACGACATCGCCGCACCGACACCGCTCACACCGGGTCGCCTCTCCGAGCTGACCACGGAGGTCGCCGAAGAGGTCCGCCAGGGGCTCCATGAGCTCCACTTCGATGCTGAGAACCGCTGGTCGGTCCGGCTGCGAGCCGACGACTACACCGACGTCTGGCTCATCTCCTGGACCCCCGACCAGTCCACCCGGCTGCACGACCACGCCGGTTCGCTGGGGGCGCTCACCGTCGTCACCGGTGAGCTGGTCGAGCACTACTGGGAAGACGGACTGCGCACGCGCACGCTGGCCGAACGCGAGGGCGGCCGCTTTCCCCTCGGTCACGTGCACGACGTCGTCAACGCCTCCGATGTTCCGGCCGTGAGCGTGCACGCCTACTCGCCGCCGCTGACCGCCATGCACTACTACGAGATCGCCGACCAGGGTTCGTTGCGCCGTACCGGCAGCATCCTCACCACCGACCCCGAGCCGAACGTTCCCACACTGGAGGCCGTCCCCTCCTCGGCGGCCGCACCGGGGGAGCGGCGGCGATGAGCGGGCGTCCGACCAGCGCCGTCGAACGGCTCCTCGACAGCAAGCGCGCCCGGCTGGAGCGGCTCGGTCCGCACCAGGCTTACTCCGCCCAACGCGAGGGCGCCCTGCTGGTGGACACCCGTCCGGTCACCGACCGTGAGGCCGAGGGGGAGATCCCCGGCGCCTTGGTGATCGACCGCAACGTCCTGGAATGGCGTCTGGATCCCACCAGTCCCGATCGGGTTCCCGAGGCCGACTCCGCCGACCGGCGCGTCGTGCTGTTCTGCAACGAGGGTTACGCCTCCAGTCTGGCCGCGGTCCAGCTCCAGGAGCTGGGACTGGCCCACGCCACCGACCTGGACGGTGGTTTTCGCGCCTGGCGTGCCGCCGGCCTGCCGGTGACCGATCCACGCGGCTGACCCGCACCGTTTCCCGAAGGCCCGCGACGGCGTGACCCGCGTCGTCGCGGGGTCCGGCTCGACCCACGCCCTTTAACTCTACTAAATAAGTAGGTTTAATCGAGTTAGGTCGACGCCTCCCCACGATCACCCCCGTCACCCCAGGGCGCATCGACGCCCGGAGATCGAGAAGGACATGAGCGAGACACCCTCCACCCCCACACCCGAAAGCGCCCCCGCGCGGTCGGGGTTCCGAATCAGCGAGGACTGGGCCGCCACCCTCACCGGCCTCGTCCTGCTCGGCCTGGCTCTGGTCGGCGTGATTCCGGCGGGGCTGATCCCGTGAGCGCCGAGACCCCTGACGAGACCACCGAGACCATCAACACCACCGCACCCGTCCCCTGGGGCTGGGCCGCCCTGGGCCTGATCGTCGTTCTGGGCCTGGCCGCCACCACCCGGTTTCTGGAGTCCTGGGTGCCCGCCATCGCGGAGGGCTCCTCCTTCGCCGGATTCGCCAAAGCGATCGAGTACCCCGTCTACGCGATCCTGCTGGGCCTGCTCGGCAACCTGGTCCTGTCCCTGCTCGGTCTGCGCGACCGGCTCGCCCCGGCCTTCAAGACCGAGTTCTTCATCAAGACCGGTCTGGTCCTGCTCGGCTCGACCGTCCTGTTCGACGTCATCGTTCAGGCCGCCGGACCCGCCGTCCTCCAAGCGCTGTTCCTGGTCACCTCGGTCTTCCTGTTCGCCTGGTGGATCGGTGGCAGGCTCGGTCTGGACGACCGACTACGCGCCCTGCTCGCCTCCTCGGTGTCGATCTGTGGTGTGAGCGCCGCGATCGCCGCCGCCGGCGCCGTGCAGGCCAGGAAGGAGCAGCTCGCCTACACCGCCAGCCTGGTCATCCTGTTCGCCGTGCCCTCGATCTTCCTGCTGCCCTGGCTGGTCGAGGTGCTCGGTCTGAACACCGCCCAGGCGGGCGCCTGGATCGGCGGCAACATCGACACCACCGCGGCCGTCGCGGCCTCCGGCGCGATCGTGGGCGAGGAGGCCCTGCAGATCGCCTCCATCGTCAAGTCCACCCAGAACGTCCTCATGGGCGTGGTGGCGGTGGCGCTCACCGCCTACTTCGCCTTCAAGGTCGCCCCCGCGGGCGAGACCGGCGCGAACCGTCCCGGCCTGCGCACCCTGTGGGACCGCTTCCCCAAGTTCGTGCTGGGTTTCCTGCTGGCCTCGGTCGTGGCGACCCTGTGGGCCAACGGCACGGGCGACGACGGGCAGGCGGGTCTGGACACCGCCAAGGCGCTGCGGGACTGGTTCCTCATCGCCGCCTTCACCAGCATCGGCCTGGAGTTCAAGTTGAGTTCGCTGCGTGAGGCGGGTTGGCGTCCGATCGGTGTGTTCGCCGCGGCCACCGCGTTCAACCTGATCGTCGGTCTCCTGCTGGCGGTGCTGCTCTTCCGCGACTTCGTCTTCTAGACACGAACGATCCACCCCGCGAAAGAGCGGGCGCGGCGCCCTTCACGGCGCCGCGCCCTTCGTCGTTTCCACCCGGTCAGTCCCCCCGCTCCAGTGCCGACGCCCGGGGGCCACGATAGATGTACCCGACCTTGCGGACCGTGGCGATGCGTTCTCCGGCCGGTCCCAGCTTCCGGCGCAGTCGGTGGATGTGCACGTCGATGGTGCGCGAGTGCAGGTCCGGACTCACACCCCAGACCCGTTCGAGGAGTTCGGAGCGGGTGACCGCGCGGCCGGGGGCGGCGGTCAGGCAGTCCAGCAGCTCGTACTCCTGGTAGGTCAGGTCGATCTCTTGGTCTTGGACCCAGACCCGACGGGCGTTGCGGTCCCGCAACAGGACACCGTCGGTCGCCTCGGCGGTGGGGCGCGCCCGGGCAGGGGGTTCGTCCACGACGACCCCATAGACCAGCATGTACCGGCCGCTCTCGGGCAGCGGCAGGACGCCGAGCAGGGAGTGTTCCCCTTCGGGGACCGTGACCTTCGGGGGGTGGCCCTCGGGGGAGCGGACGGCGGTCAGGGGTGGCCGCGTGAGGGTGGAGCGACCGTTGGTTCCGGGTGTGGCGGTGCGTGCGCTGAGCATGATTCCATGATGCGCCCGATTCCCCTTGATATCTACCTGATTAGTAGGGAATCTCCAGGCTGTGGCCAAGGCCACGTTTCGGTCAGTGTTAATCGGATTATTCCTACCATGTAGGTTGGATAGGGTCTGATCGGCTCTTAGGCGCACCAAAAGGGCGCCCGAGTACACCGCGTCCAGGCCCGTCCCGGCCTCGGCCACCCCCGCGATCCTCCATCCCATGATCACGAAGGAGCGCACTCATGCGCACGACCTCGATCCTCATCGGCGCGGCCGCCCTGACTCTCGCGGTCGCCGCCTGCGGTGCCCCCAGCGAGCAGACCTCCGAGGCCGAAGAGGGCGGCCAGGCGCCGCTCCGTGTCGGTGTCGCTCCCGTCCCGCACGGTGACGTCCTCGCCTTCATCGACGAGAACCTCGCCGAGGAGGCCGGGCTGGAGCTCGACATCGTGGAGATCGCCGACTACAACACGCCCAACGCTCAGCTGGTCGACGGCGACCTGGACGCGAACTACTTCCAGCACCGTTCGTTCATGAACGAGTGGGTCGAGAACGGTCCCGACGCCGACCTCACCTACCTCACCGACGTGCACATCGAACGTCTGGGGCTGTACTCGGAGAGCGTCGAGAGCATCGACGACCTGCCTGAGGGCGCCGAGATCGCGGTGCCCAACGACCCGGCCAACCTCAACCGTGCCCTGGGCATCCTGGAGACCGAGGGCCTGATCACCGTCGACCCGGAGGCCGGCGAGACCGCCACCGAGAAGGACGTCACCGACAACCCGAACGATTTGACGATCACGCCGCTGGAGGCCGCCCAGCTTCCGCGTTCGATCTCCGACGTCGACGCCGCGGTCGTCAACGGCAACTACGCCATCGAGACCGACCTCGCCGAGGAGTCCAACCTCCTGGCCTGGGAGCCCGAGGGCGACGACTACGTCGAGAAGTACGCCAACGGCCTGGTGACCTTGGACGAGAACGTCGACGACGAGCGGGTCCAGCTGCTGGCCGAGCTGCTCCACGACGAACAGGTCCTGGAGTACATCCAGGAGACCTGGCAGGGCGTCGTCGTGGCCGTCGACGCCGATGGTCGGCCGGTCGAGTAACCGCGCACGTCACGCCGTTCGGGGCGGCGGAGTCCTTCGACTCCGTCGCCCTTTCGTATGTCCGGGGTCGGATGCGCAGTGGTGCAGGTCACATAGGGGAATGGCGCCCTTCCTCCCCATTAATCCTACTCATTAAGTAGGATTTCCTTGTCCGGTCGACCCCACGACAGAAGAGAGCCCCATGAGCATGCGAACCTCCGCGCTTTCGACCGCCGCCGCGGCACTGGCGATCGGCCTGGTCGCGACCGCCTGCGGGGGCTCCGACGCCGACGCGGGCGGAGACGCCGACACCCTCACCCTCGGCTATTTCCCGAACATCACCCACGCGCCCGCCCTGGTGGGTGTGGAGAACGGGACCTTCGACGAGGCGCTGGGCGACGTCGATCTCTCCACCCAGACCTTCAACGCCGGCCCGGACGCGATCAACGCGCTGTTCTCCGGCGACATCGACGCGACCTTCATCGGCCCCAACCCGACGATCAACGGCTGGTCCCAATCCGGCGGTACCGCGCTGCGCGTCATCGCCGGTTCCACCTCCCAGGGTGCCGGTCTGGTGGTGCGCGAGGGCATCGACGACGTCGAGGACCTGCCGGGCCACACCATTTCCACGCCCCAGCTGGGCAACACCCAGGACGTGGCGTTGCGCTGGTTCGCCGAGGAGCAGGGGTGGGACATCGACACCGAGGGCGGTGGCGAGCTGTCCATCCTGCCGCAGGAGAACGCCGAGATCATCAACGCCTTCGAGCTCGGTGAGATCGACGGGGCGTGGGTACCCGAGCCGCACCTGAGCCGCCTGATCCTGGAGCACGACGCCGAGTTGCTCGTCGACGAGAAGGACCTGTGGCCGGACACCGGCGGTGAGTTCGTCACCACCAACCTGATCGTCAACGCCGACTTCCTGGAGGAGAACCCCGATACCGTCCGGGACCTGCTGCGGGGCCACGTCGAGACGATCGACTGGATGAACGACAACTTCGAGGAGGCCCAGGAGGTGACCCTGGCACACCTGGAGGCCCTCACCGGCGGGGACCTCTCCCCGGAGGTCGTCGCCTCCGCCTTCGACAACGTCTCGTTCACCGCCGACCCCATCTCTCCCTCGCTGCGGGGCGGAGCCGAGCACGCCGAGGCCGTCGGTCTGCTCGACCCGGTGGAGCTGGAGGGGATCTACTCGCTCGAAGCGCTCAACGAGATCCTCGCCGAGGAGGGACATGACGAGGTCGAGGGCTTCTAGTGGTTCCACAAAACCTACTTATTAAGTAGAGTTTTTCCGTGCCGCTTCAGACCTCGAAGAACCCCCGACATGAGTGTCCGCCCGAACCCACCGAGAGCCGCCTCGGCCGCCCCGGTGGGCCTGGAAGGCGAAGGGAAACAATGAGCACCATCACCGAGACCCGCACCGACACCAACGCCGTGCGGATCGACGACATCTCCAAGGTGTTCGGGCGCGGCCGTGGCGCCGTCACCGCCATCGACGGGATGTCCGTCCAGGTAGAGGAGGGCGAGTTCCTGGCCATCCTGGGCGCCTCCGGATGCGGCAAGAGCACTCTGCTCTCCCTCGTCGCCGGACTGGAGGACCCCACCACCGGCAGCGTGGACGTGGGTGGACACCGTGTGGCCATGATGTTCCAGGAGGCCGCGCTCTTCCCCTGGCTCACCGTCGGCGCCAACATCGAGATCCCCATGAAGGTCAACAAGGTTCCCAAGGCCGAACGCCGCAAGCGTGTGGCCGAACTCCTGGACCTGGTGCGTCTGACCGGACTGGAACGCAAGCGCCCGCACGAACTCTCCGGCGGCATGCGCCAGCGCGTGGCCCTGGCCCGTGCCCTGGCCCAGGACGCCGACGTCCTGCTCATGGACGAACCCTTCGGCGCACTGGACGCCATGACCCGCGACATCCTCCACGACGAACTGGAACGGATCTGGCGGGAGAAGTCCCTGACCATCATGTTCGTCACCCACAACGTGCGTGAGGCGGTGCGCCTGGGCGACCGGGTCGTGCTGTTGTCCAGTCGTCCCGGGCGCATCATCTCCGAGTTCGAGGTGAAGGGTGAACGTCCCCGCCGTATCGACTCCGCCCTGATCGCCGAACAGGCCGCCGCCATCACCGACCGACTCCGCGAGGAGGTCTCACGCCATGCCTGAGACCCAGGACAGGGACACCGCCGCCCAAGGCCTCGACGCCCTCGAACTACAGCCCAAGCGTGGCACCGACGAACGCGGCCCGGCCGAGATCGCCGGGAGGATCTGGGCGGCCACCTGGCCCAAGCTCGCCGCCGTCGCCCTGGTGCTGTTGGCCTGGCAGGCCGTGGTGTGGAGCGGCTGGCGTACCGAATGGGTCTTCCCCGGGCCCGACCGGGTCCTGCCCACCCTCTTCGGGGAGATCACCACCCCCGAGTTCTGGGAGGCCGTACAGGTCACCATGCGGCGGGCCTTCATCGGCTTCGCCCTGGCCCTGGCCGTGGGTGTGGTCGTCGGCCTGGCGGTGTCGCAGTTCAAACCGTTGCGGGTGGCGATCGGCTCGCTCATCACCGGCCTGCAAACGATGCCGTCGATCGTGTGGTTCCCCTTCGCGATGCTGCTGTACGGCATCAGCGAGTCCGCGATCATGTTCGTGATCGTCCTGGGCGCGGCGCCCTCGATCGCGGGCGGTCTCACCTCCGGTATCGACTACGTGCAGCCGTCGCTGCTGCGCGCCGGCAAGGTCATGGGGTTGCGCGGGGCACAGCGGTACCGGCTGCTGATCATCCCCGCCGCGCTGCCGATGTTCGTCACCGGTCTCAAACAGGGCTGGGCGTTCGCCTGGCGGTCCCTGATGGCGGGTGAGCTGTTGGTGATCATCAACCAGCAGAACTCGATCGGGTGGGCGCTGAGCCAGGCACGTCAGCTCAACGACGCCGAACGCCTGCTCAGCTACATCATCATCGTGCTGGCGATCGGGATCCTCATCGACGTGTTCTTCAACTGGGCCGACCGTTCCCTGCGCCGTAGGTGGGGCATCGCCCCGTAACGGGGCCGGGACGCGGGGGCCGCGCACGGGAGAGCGGCCCCCCTCTCCCGATCAGCCGTAGACGGCGTGGTACAGCTCCACGATCTCCTCGGCGCTGGGAACCCGCGGGTTGTTCGCCGGTGACCCCGAGGCCAACGCCTGCTCCGCCATCAGCGGAGCCAGTTCCCACCAGCGTTCGGCGTCGATCCCGTGGGCACGGGGGGAGGGCACGTCCAACTCCTCGTTGAGCAGGCGCAGCTCCCACACCAGTGCCCCTGTGGCCTCACCGTCCGTGCTGCCCGGCGCGGCCATCCCCATCGCCCTGGCGCAGTCGGCGTAGCGGTCCGGCGCCGATCCCACCGAGAACTCCGTGACGATCGGCAGCAGCATCGCGTTCGACAGCCCGTGCGCCACCTTGAAGTGCGCGCCGATCGGCCGGCTCATTCCGTGCACCAGGGCCACACTGGAGTTGGAGAAGGCCATCCCCGCCTGGGTGGCGCCCGCCATGACCGCCTCCCGGGCGGTCCGGTCGTCGGGGTCGGTGTAGGCCGACCGCAGGTGGGCGAAGAGCGTGCGCATCGCGTCCCGGGCCAGCCCGTCCGAGATGGGGTTGGCCTTGGCGCTCACGAACGCCTCGATCGCGTGGGTCAGGGCGTCCACCCCGGTGTCGGCGGTCAGCCGGGCCGGCATGTCCAGGGTCAGTTCGAAGTCCACCAACGCCGCCCGCGGCAGCATCGCCAGCCCCGCGCACAGCATCTTCTCGTCGGTCTCCACGTCGGTGATGATGCTGTAGCGGGTCGACTCCGAACCCGTGCCCGCGGTGGTCGGCACCGCCACCACCGGCAGGGCGGGCGCGTCGGTGACCACCGGAGCCTTGTAGTCGCGCATACGGCCTCCGTGCGCGCCGAGCAGGGCGACGGCCTTGGCGGTGTCGATGGGGCTGCCGCCGCCCACCCCCACCAACGAGTCGAAGTCGCCTTCTCGCAGTGCCCGCACCCCCGCGTCCACCACGTCGGTGGTGGGGTCGGGCACGGTCTCGGCGAACACCCCGGGCGAGATCCCGGTCTGCTCCAGCCGGCTCAGGATCTCCTGGAAGAAGGGGCGGGAGGCGATGAAGGGGTCGGTCACCAGCAGGGGACGGGACAGGCCGAGTGAGTTCAGGACCTCGGCCAGTTCGGTCGAGGCCCCCGCACCCACGCGTAGAACACGGGGCAGGGCCAGGGAAGCGGGCACGTCGAGTACCTCCGGGGGATCGGGAGTACGGGCGTCGTACCCCCCGGGAACACCGATGGGGCACGGATCAACGCCCGGTTACCTACCCTCTCGTCTCATTCGATTCCCCCCGGAGGCGGACCGTTTCCGGACCGCGACCTCGCCTCGGCCCAGGGCCGGGCACCGCTATGGCGCCCGGCCCTGGTGGTCCGTGTGGATCAGCCGCTCACCAGTGGGGTGTCCACCAGGTGTTCGGCCACGAACCACGCTTCCAGCTCGTTGGTGCGGATCACGTCCGAGACCAGTACGTCGTTGGTGCCGTCGTCACCCAACTCCTGCACGCGCGCGGCCGCGTCGTGGCACTCCTCCAGGATGGTCTCGTGGGCCTCCAACAGGCGGGAGAGCATCGCCGGAACCTCCTCCACCCCGTTCGGTGGACGCGGGATCCTGGTGATCTCCGCGACGTGTCGGGGGTCGCCCACGGCCACGCCGCCCAAGGTCTGGACGCGCTCGGCGACGGTGTCGATCAGCTCCAACTGCTCGTCGGCGTGCTTGTCCATGAGCAGGTGCAGCTGGTAGAAGGTCTGACCGCGCATCAACCAGTGATGCTTCTTGTAGAGGTCGTGCAGGATGCGGGTGTCGCACAGGACCTGGTTGAGCCGCTGGCACGAGTACATCCGGGTGTCGTAGGACAACCCGACCGGAAGTTGGCGGACCGTCCCGAATTGCTGGATCTCCTCGCCCCGCTGATGGAGCCACGGCTGGCTGCTGCGCGGCTTGGGCGTGTTCGTGCGCTGATCGGAGGTCGTCACGACCGATTCCCCCCTTGCGAGTAGGTGGCGGAACGCGGTTGGACGCGTCCCGCCTGCCAGTCTCGGCCACCGACCGTTGTCACGGGAGAAACAGCACCCCATGGCAGGGCAAGACTTCACCCGGCCGGCCGGAGCACGGTCTACCGGACCGGGCCGAAGGTCACCGGCAGCGCGAACAGCCCGTGCATGATCATGCTCGGCCACCAGCGCAGTTCGGATTCGGGGACGGCGAGCCGCAGTCCGGGTAGGCGGTCCAGGACCGCGCCCACCGCCACACGCGCCTCCATCCGGGCCAGGCGGGCGCCGACGCAGAAGTGCGCCCCGTGTCCGAACGACAGGTGCGAGGAGCCGCGGTCGAGGGCGAAGGAATCCGGGTCCTCGTACTGATCCGGGTCGCGTCCGGCGGCCAACAGCGACACCAGCACGGGTTCGCCGGCCTCCAGAGGAACCCCGCCCACGGTGGTGGGCCGGGCGGGGAACCGCCAGGTCGCGTTCTGTAGCGGGCTCTCCAACCGCAGTGACTCCTCGATCGCCGAATCCAGCAGGGAACGGTCGCCGCGGACACGTTCCAGCTGGTGGGGGTGGCGCAGCAGGGTCAGCAGCATGTTGCCGATCAGCGCCACGGTCGTCTCGTGCCCGGCCACCAACAACAGGAACGCCGTGGAGGTCACCTCGTCACGGGTGAGGTCCCCGGCACGGTGCGCCGCCACCAGGTCGTTGAGCAGGTCGTCGGTCGGTTCGGCCAGCCGGGCGTCCACCAGCGAACCCAGGTAGGAGTCGAACCAGTCGGTGGTCGCGGCGATCGCCTCGACCTCTTCGAAGGACGAGGAGTCGATCACCGCCGCCTGCCGGTGGAACTCGGGCCGGTCGGACTCGGGCACCCCGAGGATGTCGCAGATGATGGCGATCGGCAGCGGGTAGGCCAGGTCGCGCACCAGATCGGGGTCGGGGGAGGTGACCAACGCGTCCAACAGGCGATCGGTGACCCGTTCGGCGCTCTCCTCCAGCGCCCGCACCCGTCTGGGTGTGAAGGCCGCGCCCGCCACCCGGCGCAGCCGCGTGTGGTCGGGGGCGTCCACGTTCACCATGCTGCGCCGCAGGCTGTCGCGGTGGTCGTAGGGCAGACCCAGCCCGGCCTCGAACCAGGTCGCGTTCCCCGCCAGCGGATCCTTGAGCATCTCGGGGTCGGCGAGCACCTCGCGGGCGTCGCCGTAGCGGGTCACCACCCACGCCCACGCGCCGCCGGGCAGTTCCACGCGGTGCACCGGATCGTGCTCGCGTAACCACCGGTAGGCGGGGTGCGGGTCGGCCTCGAACTCGGGGCCGTGCAGGGGTGGAGGGGTGGTGGTCATCGTCGGCCTTCCTCGGACGGGGGGCGATGGTGCCGCACGGTTCCTACCCACCCCTCCCCGCTTCCGCACCCGGGTTCAGGGGGCGATGGCGCAGGCGGTCTCCAACACGAACCGAGACCAGGGCCGGTGCGGGTCGTGCCCGGTCAGTTCACGGATCCGACGCAGCCGGTAGCGCAGGGTCTGGGCGTGCACGTGCAGCTCATCGGCGGCGGTGGTGGCCGCCCCGGACCGGAAGTAGGCGCCCAGTGTCTCCAACAGGTGCCGGTGTTCGAGGTTGAGCAGCGGCCCCAGGACCGTTCGGCGCACCGTGGCCGGGGTGATCCCGCCGGCGTTGAGCAGAGCGAGCACACAGGCGTCGGCTTCGCGCAGGAGGCCGTCGTCGCCCAGGGCGTGCGGCGGCGCGGTCTCCAGGGCTCCATCCGCCAGTCGGTAGGCCGCCGACATGTCGCTGAGCCCGCGTGGCGCCAACGCGCACCCCCGCAGGCCCCGCCCCAGCATCGCGGCGGTGACACGCGCGGTGTCCTGGGCCGCGACCAACACCACCACCCGACTCGAACGCGTGGTCACCAGCGGATCCGCGCCGGTCGCCCCGGTCAGCAGGTCCAGGCCCGCCGCCACCGTCGCCCCCATCTCACCGTCGGGTTCGATCACCACCAGCACGGCCGGGTCGGGAGGTGCGATGCCCAACGTGCGGGCCCGGTCGCGGATCGCGCCGGGGGAGGACTGGCGGCCGATGAGCAGGTCGTCGAGCAGGGCGCGGCGGGCCCGCTCCCGGTCGGCGTCGAGCCGGTCGGCGGCCTCGACGTGGCCTTGGGACAGGCTCTCGGAGATCTGGTCGAGGGAGGTCAACCAGAGTTCGCCCAGAGCGAACACGTCGTCGGTGTCGAGCCGATCGCCCGCCCGTTCACGGATGATCCGCACCGCGGCGGCCGAACCCACCCGGTGCGCGCGCACCACCGCGCCGATGGACCGGCCGTCGGCGGCGCGCGCCCGGCCGATGCCCCGCAGCCGCTCCACGTCCTCTTCCGGAAGGCGATCGGCGCCGCGTGCCCACAGCTCCATCGAACGGGTGACCAGCCACGACGTGATCGCCCGGACCTCCGCCAGCTGTGAGGTGTGCAGCGCCCTGTAGGCGGGCACCTCCGCGTACACCTCGGTGACGATCCGGTCGACCAGCGCGCCGCGGTCCCGCTCCAGTTCCGCGCTGACCCGCAGCCGCTCCTCGTGTCCCATTCGTCCCCTTCCGGGTTCGGGCGGGCAGACTATCGCCCCCGCACACGCGTGGCCGGGACCGGCCATTGGGGTAAAAAGCCGGACCAACAGCGGCGCAGCCTCAGGTTCACGCCCGGTCCGACGTGGCAGGATGCGCACAGCGGCCGGGCAAGGCCGCGAAAACGGGGAGCAAGGAAGACACACGCGGCGATCGGCCGTCCGGGCCGACGGGGGATGAAGACGATGACGGTTCCCACCATCACACTGAACAACGGGCTACGTATGCCGCAGCTGGGCTTCGGCGTGTGGCAGGTGCCCGACGACGCCGTGACCGACGCGGTCCTGGAGGCCTTGGCCGTCGGTTACCGCAGTATCGACACCGCGGCCTCCTACGGAAACGAGACCGGTGTGGGGAAGGCGTTGCGCCGTTCCGGGCTGGAACGGGACGAGGTGTACGTCAGCACCAAGGTCGCCAACCCCGACCACGGATACGACCGGACCCTGCGCGCCTTCGACGCCAGCTCCGAACGTTTGGGGACGGACGTGGTCGACCTCTACCTCGTGCACTGGCCACTGCCCGGAAACGACCGGTACGTGTCCACCTGGAAGGCGATGGAACGTCTCTACGCCGAGGGGCGGGCGCGTTCGATCGGGGTGTGCAACTTCCAACGTCCGCACCTGGAACGTGTCCTGGCGGAGGGAGGGATCGCCCCCATGGTCAACCAGATCGAGTTGCACCCGCTGCTCGGCCAGGCCGAACTGCGCGCCTTCCACGCCGAGCACAACATCGTCACCGAGGCATGGAGCCCCCTCGGTTCGGGACGGTTGCTGGAACACCCGCTCATCGTGGAGATCGCCCGGGAACACGAACGGACCACCGCGCAGATCCTGCTGCGATGGCACATTCAGTTGGGCAACATGGTCATCCCCAAGTCGGTGACACCCGTGCGCATCCGCTCCAACTTCGAGGTGTTCGACTTCGAACTCTCGGGGGAGGAGATGGGGCGCATCGGAGCCCTCGACGAGGGTCGCCGGTTCGGTCCCGACCCCGACGACTTGGAGGAGTGAGATCGGCCCAGGTCAGCGCAGTTCGCGCACCTTGCGGGCGCCGAGCAGCATGGCCTCGGTGCCGTTGCGGCGGGTCCGCGCGACGTAGACGGCGCCACCGACGAAGATCGAGGCGAAGATCCCGACCACGACGAGCAGGGCCAGGACGGACAGCACAGTAGAGATCATGTGCTCATCGTATCCGTACCCGATCTCACCAGCCACACCGCCGCCAGGCACACGCCCAGCCCGACCAGCGGGCCCGGTCCCACGGGGTCGCCGAACATCCACCAGGTCCACAGCATCGTGGTGGGCGGGGTGAGGTAGAGCAGCGCCGAGACCCGGGCCACGCCGGTTCGCGCCAGGTTGACCCAGTACAACCCGTATCCGCCCAGGGTGGACAGCGTCACCACCCAGGCCACCGCCGCCCAGAACCCCGGTTCCGCGGGTGGGGCGAGGGTGCCGGTCACCGCGGCCAGACCCACGAAGAGCACCGCGCTCACCGAGCACTGCACGGCCAACGCCTCGACCAGGTTCCCGCCGGGCCGGGTCCGACGTTCCACCAGGGTGGCCGCCACCAGCGAGAGCATCGCTCCCAACGGCAACAGGTAACCCCACCAGGGGGCGGCGTGCGTCCCCAACAGATCGGCACCGACCACCAGCCCCACACCGCCGAGCCCCCCGGCCAACCCCAGGACCTGTCGGCCGCGCACCTGTTCGCCCAGCAGGGGGACGGCCAGGGCGGTGGCCACCATCGGCTGCAACGCGGCGACCAACGCGCTCGTGCCGGCCGACACCCCGTGTTCGGCGGCGGCCACCACGCCGTACAGGTATCCGCCCTGGGCCAACAGCCCGATGAGGGCGTGCAGGGCCAGGTCGCGGCGGCGCATCCGAGACCCCCGCCACAGGCACCAGGCCGCCAATATCACGGCCACGATGAGGAACCGCCAGGCCAACAGGGTCGTGGTGGTCGCGTGGCGGGTGCCGAGTTCGGCACCGACGAAACCCGAGCTCCACATCACCACCAAACCCACCGCGAGCAGCGGTGTGACCAGGTTACGGCGATGGGTCGGGGCAGTGGACACGATGTGGGAAAGGCTCATGCCGCTGAGGTAAACACACCGGTCGGTATACTCTCAATGTAGTCATCGGACCCGACCAGGGAGACGTCGTGCACACCAGCCCACCGCGCCCGCTCACACCCGCGGCCCGCAGGGTCCTGGAGGTCGCCTCCGAGCTCTTCTACAGCCGCGGCATCAACACCGTCGGCATGGAACTGATCGCCGAGGAGGCCGGAGTCACCAAGAAGACCATCTACGACCGGTTCGGGTCCAAACAGAGCCTGGTCGTGGCCTACCTGCGCGCCCGAGACCAACGGTGGCGCGACTTCCTCACCTCACGGGTGGAGGCGCACACCTCGCCCGCCGACCGGGTCGTCGCCACCTTCGCGGCCCTGGGCGAGTGGATGGACCACGAGAACGAACGCGGCTGCGCCATGGTCAACGCCTACGCCGAACTCTCCGACCCCGAACACCCCGGTCGAGCCGTGGCCGAGGAACAGAAGCACTGGCTACGGGACCTGTACCGGGACCTGGTCGCACGGACCGGGGCCGGCGACCCCGAGCCCCTGGCCGACACCCTGGGCATGCTCCACGAAGGGGCGGTGGTCGCCCGCAACGTCACCGGGATCGCCGACGCCGCGCACACCGCACAGGAGGCCGCCCGGACCCTGCTCCGTGTCCATGGCGCCCAGGGAGTCGGCTAGGGCGTGTTCCGTGGATGCGCCGCGCAGCAGGGTATGTATTCGCGGAACATGCCCTAGAGATAGCCCAGACGGGACAGCTCGGTGCGGGCCACCTCGTGCACGTCACCGTGGTCCCGGCGCGACAACCGCTCCTTCCACGACCCCACGCGCAGCGAGTCATCGCTCAGCAGTTCGCTGGCCGACACCCGGGCTCCGGTGAACTCCCGCAGCTTCTCCGCGGTCTGTACCTCACCGCCCTGCACGTCCTCGTACCGCAACGTCAACAGTTGGTCGGGGCCGATCTCCCGGCGCAACCCGGCGGACATGCGCAACGCGCCCCGCCACCGCATCGCGCACTTGGTCGCCGTCGACCCCTCGGTGAACCGCTCCAGATCCGGTTCCTCGTCCAACCCGAAGAAGTGGTTGGGGAACTCGTGCTCCAGCTTCATGAAACTGGGCTTGAGCCAGGCCAACGACACCTCGTCCTCCAACATGTCCGCGACGACGTCACGGCCATCGCGGATGATCTGCACGAACAGGGCGTCGGAGAAGGCCGCGTGCAGGGCGCTCGCGCTGTAGAGCAGGTCGGGGCTGGCGTCACCGTAGCGGCGCACGTCGACGCTGTGCTCACACGGCTCGGAAGCCGTGTTCGCGGGCACCCGGGCGTACGGACCCGGACATTTCGGACATGTCAGGGGAGTGAGCTGCCAGGCCTCCGCGTAGGCCTCCCGGAAGAGGCTCGCGGTGGCCAAGGTCTTCTCCGAGGCGAGGGAGGGGCGCCTGGCCACCGCGTACACGGTGTTGAGCACTCCGGAGGAACCGGCTCCCACGTGGAAGCCGGGCGCGCGGGACAGGGCACGGGCGATCAGCGGAACCCCGGAGTGGGGAGCGCCCAGTACGAACACCGGGCGCTGAACCTTGGTCCCGTTGACCACGAGAATGTAGGACTGCTTCATGATTGTGTGCATTTTGGCACCCTTTGCCCCTCTCGTGTGCATCGGCCGGGCAATGCGACCACTCGCCCCACACGTTCCCGAGAGTACGACCTCGTTTTCCGACGAGGTCCGCAGCTCGCGGGTGGGCCGTGCGAAAGAGGGATCCCGAGCGCGGTAAGAAGGGGGTATGGCCTCGATGACCGATGACACCGCGAGCTTCGCCGACCCCGAGGGGTTCGAGCACGCCGCCGAGCTCCTCGCGTCCGCGCGACGCATCACCGTCCTGACCGGCGCGGGGGTGTCCACCGACTCCGGAATCCCCGACTACCGCGGCCCCGAGGGGTTGTGGACCAACGATCCCGACGCCCAGGCGCTGTCGGACATCGACTGCTACATGGGCGACATCAACGTCCGCCGCGAGGTCTGGCTGGCCCGCCGCGCCCACAGCGTGTGGGAGGCGGAACCCAACGCCGCCCACCGGGCCCTGGCCGACCTGTCCGCCTCGGGCAGGCTGCGCGCCCTCATCACCCAGAACATCGACGGCCTGCACCAGAAGGCGGGGGTGCCCGACGACCAGGTCATCGAGGTGCACGGCACCATGCTCCAGGTGATGTGCATGTCATGCGGGCTACGAACCCCGAGCGCCGCCGTGCTCGCCCGTCTCGACGACGAGTCCGACCCCCGATGCGTGGTGTGCGCAGGCATCCAGAAGTCCGACACCATCTCCTTCGGCCAACGGTTGAACCCCGAGGTCATCGAGGCCGCCACCCAGGCCGCCCGCGACTCCGACGTGTTCCTGGCCATCGGCACGTCCCTGACCGTCCACCCGGTCGCGGGGCTGTGCGACGTGGCGATGATGTCCCGCTCGTCGCTGGGCATCATCAACGCCGAACCCACCCCCTACGACGACTACGCCGGCGCGGTCCTGCACGACCCCATCGGCCAGGTCGTCCCCGCCCTCATCAAGCGAGCCCTCGCGGGCTAGGCGAGGCCCGGGTCAGCCCCCCGACTCCGGCCTGCCCAAGAACGGCTTCAGGTCCACCACGCTGTGCTCGTCCAGATCCGCATACGAGGTGAAGTGGGTGGTCGGGGTGGGTGGTTCGTCCATCTCGATAATGGCAGCGGTGGACTCATCGACACCCTGCCGGACCCGGTCCAGCAGATCCGGTGGTAGATAGGGCGCGAGCAGGTGAAGGACAGCTCCCACATTCTCCGAGTGGGTCCTTTCACCCGTCGTGGGAACAGGTGGTTCGTGCCAGGCCGAATCGACGCTTTCGGTATCGGTGAACGGAGGGGCCGCCGCAGCGGTGTTCTGCTTCAAAAAGTCAGTGACCAGCTCCACCAACTCTTTCCCATACTCGGAGTAGGGATCGGTCGTTTTCAGGTCCTCGGCTGCCTGACGGAGTACGGCTAGTCCTGTCTGTCCCAAGGGACCATGGTTATCGAACCGGAGGAACCTGCGGTAGGCGTCGAGCCTGCGTGGCCACTCGGTCCGATCAGGAAGTAGCCGCAACAGAAGAAGTTCGTGGGTGGGCGACCAGGCGGTTATTTCCATTTTTGACGACTCTGACGGCTCTAAGAACCAGCGCTGGAGTTCCAAGCCCATCCGATTCAGCCGCAGTGCGGGGAGGAAGCTGATGGCGAGCAGGGCCGCGGTTCCGTTGGCTCTGAGCGCCATCGACCGCAGCATCTGACCGGTCTGAGTGTGGATGGGGACGCTTATCGCGTACGGATCGATCACTTTGGCGAGCAAGGCCGGATTCCGGCGCAGTTCGAAGCCCAAGCTCTCTCCGACGTTGACCCTTGATAGGTCCTCCGAGCGCAGCAGTGAACGGCCGTCTTTGAGATGGCGAACCCGGAGTGTGTCCAAGACGGTGAACCAGTCGGTTCCGGGTAGAGCACGCCACAGTGAGGCCGCGGCCCGCCATTGGTGCAGGGTCGATGGCTCGGCTGCGGATTCGGTGAACAGTTCGGCGATATCGACCTGCTCGCCGCGTGCGATGAGCAGCAGGGTGAGCAGATTGGCCGTGTAGTAGGCCTGCCTATTGGTCAGCGGGATGCGTCCCCGGGGTTGGTAGGCCGAGTGCAGCCGGTTCGCCGAGGGGAAGGGCGCCTCGCGGAAGAGCTCGATGAGTAGTTCGCCGTAGTGACGGCGCCGTTCCTCGATTCCGTCGATATCCTTCCCGAGCAGTTCCTTGAGGAATTCGAGAATCTTTTCCCGATCCCCGAAACAGGCGAAGGACGACGTGGCGTACAGGAACCCGTCATTGGGGGGCTCACCGTCCCAGGAATCGTCTTCCAGATGACGCACATAGTCGTTCACCAACGACCGCAGTGTTCGGCCGATCATACGGGCCACCAGGTACTCGCCGAAGGTCGCGTGCAGGAACTCGTAGGAGCTCTGCGCGGTCTCGTCGGTTCCCTTGATCTGTGCCTCGGACACGTGAACGAAGAAGAACCGGCTCAACAACTGCTGTGCGGTGCGCACCCGCCGACCTTGCGGGCGCTCCATTCGGTGGGAATCTTGTCCCAACCGGAACTCCTTGAGGTCCCCTTCCAGTTCCTCCGAGGCGACGCTCTGCCGCTGACGGGTGAACATCGCGAGCGCCGTCACCTCCAGCCGGCGCAGCTCCTTCTGGACCTCCTTCTTGAGATCTCTTTCGCTCAGCTCGGCCCAGTGTTTACGGATCTGCCGATGGACGAAGGTGGTCAGCAGCCGTTCGTACAATTCACCCAGGGAGAGTGACCCGGGTGCCCGTTGCAAGGCGTTGTCCTGGGTGTCGTAGACTAGGAGCAGCAACAGCAGGAGCGGTTGTCGGCTCAGTTCCGGATAGGCCATCAACTGGCCCAGGGCCAGTTCGCGCAGATTCGTGGTTCCGAACAGTCTCCAGTTCGCCTTGTTCCACGCCCGCAGTACCCGGCCGACTTGTTCCTGATCGAATGGCTCCAGCCGGATCACCGTGGTGTTCTCGGGGAAGCGGACCCGGCTCGCGCTGAGGGTGCGACTGGTGACGAGTACCGCGACCGGCTGTTCCACCTCCTCCTGGTGGCGTTGGAAGTCCTGGATCTGTTCCAGGTAGTTGTGCCGATCCATGCCCGAGGCCTGAAGGAGTTCGTCGAACCCGTCCAGAATGACCACGGGCAGCGCACCGTCGGCCTCCGCGAGTAATTCTCGCCAGGTGATCTGGTCGCGGTGCTCGTGTGCGAGCCCTTCCTCGATCTGTCGGTGCACGTCGGCGTCGGCGTTCACCGACCGAAGCTCCACCCGGACCACGAGGAAGTCCTCCTCCGGTAGCTGTGCGCTGAGGACTTCGGTGAGCTTGGATTTGCCGCCCCCGGGCTCACCCAGGACCACGGTCGGATACCTGATCGCGTCCGGATGGGTGAACCGAGAGACCAGGAAGTGCTGTAGATCGGGCAGGCTTTCGTGCACTTCCCACCAGACGGGTGTGGAGGGGTCCTGCCCCCTGCTCACACGAGCCACTCGGGCGCTCGGTGGGACATAGCAGTCCTTCAAGGCCGGGATTTCCATCCCGGGAGGCAGAGCGTCCGGTAGCACTTCGTCAAGGGGAAGGATCGGCCTGTTCAGCTTGGCTCGGTACTTGAGAGACAGCATGCGACGCAGATCCCCCACCTCGCGCAGGGAGGAGAAGCGTCCGAGTTCCTCTCGCAAGCCGTCGAAGGCGTCCGAGACACGTCGGCGAGTCTGCTCGTGCTCGCGCAGCTGTGCCCAGATCCCGAACTCGGGGGCCTCCGCGCGCATGGCCAGGTAGTGCCCTCGGTAACTCTCCAAAGAGCGCTGTGGCAGTACTTCCCCCAGGGCGTGCGCGAGTCGGCTTCCCGGTCCGGTATCGGTGCGTTCGACCGCCGCCAGCCCCGCGATCAACCTGTGGAGGTGGTGGGAAGCCTCCTGGAAGACCGCCTCCGCTCGACCGAAGAGATCTTGCTGGTCCCATACGAAGGCCCCCTCTGGAGAGTGCACGGACTCCGCGCGCAGCGCTCGATCCAGTAGCTCCCACTGCTCGTCACCGGTCATCTCCAGGTCCGTTGCACGCAGACGCATCCCCGCTTCGCGCAGGCACTCGTCCAGCGGCTCGAAGAACGACACGACCAGCAGTACCTGATGGGCCGCTTCGATCCGCTGGGTCCGGGTCAGTCTGCTCGTTCCTCTGAGCTTGCCCTCCAGGTTCTCCAGGGCCTTGCGTCCCTGCCCCACCAGGAACTCTCTGGCCCCGAACAGGTCTCCCACCCCGATCGCGGACAGACCACCGTCGGCCAGCTTCTCCGCGAAATCCAGCACGGGTCGATCCTGCTTGCCGAGAACCTTCAGGGCATCTGCGTAGCCGAGCAGTTTCGCCATCGAGGGGTGGCCTTTCCGTCCGAGTGTCGAGGGGCGAAGGAAGACGGGCCTTCACTTGTTCACTTTAAGTAAGGGAACGCCGACGCAGAAGGGGAACCTGAAATCTGTGGATAACTCCGCTCAGCGGGCACCTCACCATCCCGAGGAACCCCACCACGCCCCGGAAACGTCAGTGTTCTCCGCGCGTTCTTGGGGCACCGGTGTGGACGGGTAGGACACCGGGGGCAGCGGTGGGTACCTGAAGGGCGTTGACGGGGTCGCAGCCGGGGCCGATGTGCCGGCTCCGTCCCGTTCCGCGTCCTGGTTCAGGAACCGGAAGATCTCACCGCGCAGGCGACGGAGCGACTCCTTGATCTCCGGTGTCTCGGCTGAGTGGTTGCCCTGCTCCCGGAGAGCGTCCTGAGCCATCCGGGCCAGGGTCTGGCGCTGTTCACCATGCCGAGGCTCGGGCCAGGAACGCAGGTCCTCCAAACCCTGGCGCAGGACGGTCAGGGTGACCCTGTCCAGATCTCGCCCGAGCAGGCGCTTATAGCAGGTGAGCCGGTCGTCGACCTGATCCGAGGAGAGACCGTCGAGCGGCTCCAACCGCAACCGCAGCACGTCGTGGGCCACTTCCCAGACCACGTCCCCCGTCTCGCCTTTGACCACGGATCTGCCCAGATCATGGGAGACGTGCTTCAGGTAGGGGGAGAGGGTGAGCGCCAACCGTGAACCGGTCCCGTTGATCCGCATCGCCAGGGAACGCAGGAACCGTTGCGCCACCGTTCCCTCCGGGACCTCGATCTCGTACGGGTCGATGAAGGCCGGAGTCGCGTGGGCGTCCTCGTGCAGCTCGAACCCTGTGCACTCGCCGAGGTTGACCGGGCCGCCCCTCTCGCGTTCCAGGACCGACACGGGGTCCTGGTTCTCCCAGAACCCCAGATGCCGGATCCGCACCGTCTCCAGGATCCCGAACCACTGGGAGGCGGGCAGCAGGCGCCACAGGGCCACCATGCGGCGCCAGGTCTGGCGCAGGTCCGGGACGTCCTGGTAGAGCTCGTCGAGCGGGATCGGCTCCTCGGTGAGCAGGACCAACAGGGTGATCAGATTCGCCGTGTAGCAGGCCTCCCGGGTGGCGATCGGCAACCGCTGGGGCTCGTACTCGGCGAAGGAACGGTTGGGGGCGGGGAAGGGCGCCTCGCGGAACAGGTCGATCAGCAGGTCCCGCAGATCGTCCCCGAGCCCGGGGTCCTCGCTCGTACGTGCTCGGAGCATCTCGTCCAGGAAGGACACCACCTTGTCCCGTCCGGCGAAGGCCGCGAAGGAGGACAGGGCGTAGAGTTCGCCGTCGTCCAGCCGGGACGCCCGGTTCCGACGCCGTGTGGCCCGGCTCCGATCCTCGGCGAGTTCCTCCAACACCGCCACGACCAGACGGGCCACCAGGTACTCGCCGAAGGTCGCATGCAGGAACTCGAAGGCGCTGCTGGTGCCCTCCGAGGTCCGCGCGCGATCCTCGTGGACGAAGAAGAAACGGCCCAGCACTTGGTGGGCGGGGGCGATGGTGCCGTGCAGGCCGGTGTCCTCGGGGCGTTCGGCCGCCTCCGGCATCAGAACGTCCAGGTCCTGGCCCAGTTCGTCGGCGTGCACGCTCTGCCGCCCGCGGGCGAACATCGCCATCGCGGCGACCTCCAGGCGGCGCAGCTCGTCCTCCACCGCCTCCTCCCGGGCTCGTCCGCCCAGGCGGGCGCGGTGCTTTTCCACCTCGCGCTTGGCGAACATCGTCAGCAGGCGTTCGTACAGCTCGCCGTGGGAGAGCGTCTCGGAGTCGCGGCGCAGCGCGTTGCCGTGCGCGTCGTAGATGAGCAGCATCAGCATCAACAACGGTTGTTCGGCCAGCTCACGGTAGCGGAGCAGGGTCCGCGCCTCCAGCGGGATCAGGCCCTTGCGTTCGAACGCGTCGGCGTTGGCCTGGTTCCACACCCGCAACAGCTGTTCGATCTGGCCGTCGTCGAAGGGCTCCAACCTGATCACCGTGGTCAGTGACGGGAACCGGGTCCGTTCGGTCACCAGGGTGCGGCTGGTGACCATCACGACCACCGGCTGTCCCAGCGCCTCCTGTTGCTGCTGGAACTCCTGGACGCGCTCCAGGTAGTCGGAGCGGTCCACGCCGGTGGCCTGGAGGAGTTCGTCGAACCCGTCCAGGATGATCACCGGCAGGGCGCCGTCGGCGTCGTCGGCCAGGTCCCGCCAGGACACCGAGGTGTGCAGGTCGGCGTTGAGCCCCTCCTCGATCTGGACGTGCAGGGGCGCGTTCGGGCTGACCGAACGCAACTCCACCCGGATGGGCAGGAAGTCCTCCGGCGGTAGCTGCGCCGCGAGCATCTCGGTGAACTTGGACTTGCCCGCGCCCGGGTGTCCGAGGACGACCACCGGATACTCGGTGACGCGAGGGTGCGTGATCAGCGAGGCCACCAGGGCCTGGAGGTCGTCCTGGATGGGGAGGTTCCGCCACCAGCGGTCGAGGGAGGGGGCACTACCGCTGTTGGTCAGGGTGACGCGTCCACGTGGGGGAATGTAGGCCTCGCGCAGCGAGGGCAGGGCCAGCCCGGAGGGGACCTCGTCCGAGCGCAGCACGGGACGGTTGAGCACCGCCTGATAGGCGGCCGAGAGTTCCCGTCGACGTCGCGAGACCGGGCGGTCCGAACCGATGCGGGAGAGGCGCTCGTGGAGGTCGGCCAGGCCGGTGCCGATCTCCCGCCGGTCGCGTTCGCGTTCGGCCGCGTGCAGCCACAGGGCGAACTCGGGGATGTCGGCTCCGAGCCGTAGGACGTCCTCCTTGAACCGCGCCGAGGCGTGCCGGACCAGGGACCGTTGGAACCCCTTCGTCAGCGGGTGCTCCGGGGTGAACCCGTGCCGTTCGGCCACGGCCAGTCCGAACACGAAGGACGTGAAGTCGCCCGGGGCGCCGGTCCGGTGCAGCGGCCAGTCGATCTCCGCGCGGCTCGACCCCGAGTGGGTGAAGGGGAACAGGAACCCGGTGCCCTGATCCAGGTGTCGACCCAACAGCGTGTACTGCTCTTCGGCGGTGATCTCCAGTTCGTCGAGACCGAAGGGCATACCGACCTCGACGAAGGCCTGATCGGCGGCCTCGAAGAACGACGTGATCACCAGGACCTGGTAGGCGGCGGTGATCTTCTCCGTCCGCGACATTCGGCTCTCGCCCTTGAGCTTGCCGCGGATGCCCTCCAAAGCTTTGCGTCCCTTGCTCACCAGTGCGCCCCGAACCCCGAACAGGTCCGGGACGCCCACCATCCCCAACCCGCCGTCGGCGAGCTTCTCCGCCAGGTCCAGGACCTCGGAGTCGTTCTGACCGAGGATGCGCAGTGCGTCTTCGTAACTGAGCCGTTTCGCCATAGCCGGGGGTGGCCTTTCCGGTTCGAGGGGGTGCACAGCAGCGGACTCGGCGCCGGGGGAGGCACCGAGTCCGTGGGGATGGTTCGTGTTCGAGGGTGGTACTTCTTCGGGAGCTCCCAGGGGATGGGAGTGCCTACGGCAGCCGCCAGTTCACCGGTTCGGCGCCTTGTTCGGCGAGCATGGCGTTGGTCTTGCTGAACGGCCTGGAACCGAAGAAACCGTTGCGCGCCGACATCGGGCTCGGGTGAGTGGACTCCACGCAGGGGACCCCGGGCATCAGCGGGCGCAGGTTACGGGCGTCGCGTCCCCACAGGATGGCCACGAGCGGCTTGTCGCGATCGGCCAGGGCACGGATGGCCTGTTCGGTGATGGCCTCCCAACCCTTGCCCCGATGCGAACCGGGGTTGCCGGGGGCGACGCTGAGCACACGGTTGAGCAGCAGCACGCCCTGCTCGGTCCAGGGGGTGAGGTCGCCGTTGGAGGGCATCGGCACGTCGACGTCCTCGACCAGCTCCTTGTAGATGTTGCGCAGGCTCCCGGGCAGGCGCACCTCGGGAGCGACGGAGAAGCTGAGCCCCACGGCGTTGCCCGGGGTCGGGTAGGGGTCCTGACCCACGAGGAGGACGCGCACCTGGTCGAAGGGCTGTTGGAAGGCGCGCAGGACGTGGTCGCCCGCGGGCAGATAGGTGCGTCCGGCGGCCACTTCCTGACGGAGGAAGTCGCCCATCGCGGCGATCTGTGGGGCGACCGGCTCCAACGCCTTCGCCCAGCCGCTGTCCATGATCTCGTTCAGGTCCCTGGATGACATGGCCAGAACACTAGTACCCACCACCGACACCCACGCCCTATCCCGCCGATCGATGGTGGTTTTCGCACGATGATGGCGGATTCCATACGAGGACCCCGCCGGGTCAGGGGGTGTGGGCGCGCCAGAGGGTGAGGTGGGTCCGGATGCCGCGGGTGCTCTCGGCCTCTTCCCCGTGAAGGCGAACGTGGTCGGCGAGCAGTGCCTCGTACTCGCGCACCGCCTCTTCCAGCCGGCCGTCGTAACCCAGGTAGGCGGCCCGGTAGTGGCGGGCGCGCAGGGTCACGGGGGCGTCGGTGCCGCGCAGCCGGGCCAGGTCCGGGACCAACCCGCCGAGCAGGTCCACCGCACGGCTGGTCTCACCGGCCTCGCCCACCTCGAACCCCAGGTACAGGCGTGTGGTGAGCACCTTGGTGGAATCGGGGCCGCCGACCGCGACCAGGTCGGGCAGGAGCGCCTCCAGGGTGTGGGCGGCCAGGGCGTGGTCGCCGGCGCGGCCCGCGTTGGTGGCCAGGTAGTAGCGGGCCGCCAGGGTCTCGGGGTGGCGCGTTCCGTACACCCGGATCAGGTCGGGCAGCAACGTCTCGAACCCCGCGACCGCCTCGGAGTGGTCGCCGCCCTTTCCGGTCGCGTACGCCTCCCGGCGGCGGGCGCGCAGCGTGTCCGGGTGGTCGGCCCCGTACACCGCTCGCAGTAGTGGGATCAGGGTGCGCAGCTCTTCGGCGGCGGTGTCGAAGTCGCCTTCGTCGACGCGATCCCTGGCGGCGTCCACCAGCTCCGTGAGCCGGATGGGGTACGCCCCGCCGCTGCTCTCCGGCTGTGCCTCCCGGGTGTAGGGCAGCGTGGCCACCGGTTCGGTGACCGGGATCGGAGCGGGCCGACGCGGCAGGTGTGGGGCGAGACGGTCACGGACCTCCTCGGCCCCCGCCGGCCGCTGCTCGGGCCTCTTCGCGAGCATCTGCGACACCAGTTCGGACAGCGCCGGTGGGATCTCCGGGCGTAGCGCGGAGGGAGGAAGGGGCTCCTGGTCGAGGTGCATGCGCAGCACCGTGAGCGGTCGGTGGCTGTGGAACGGGGGCTCACCGGTCAGCATCTGGTAGAGGATGGCGCCCAGCGAGTACAGGTCCCCGGCCCGGTCCACACGCTCCCCGCGCACCTGTTCGGGGGGCATGTACAGCGGTGTGCCGATCACCTGCCCCGTCCGAGTGATGCGGTCGCTCTGGGTGGCCGCGACCACCGCGGCGATACCGAAGTCCACCACCTTCAGCCCCGGCCCATCGGGTCCGGCCTCGATCACCATGAGGTTGCCCGGCTTGACGTCTCGGTGGACGATCCCGGCGGCGTGCGCCGCGCTCAACCCCGCCGCGGCCTGCGACACCAACGACGCGGACAGGTCGATCGGCAACGGGCCGTTGCCCTTGATCACCTCCGACAACGGGCGTCCCGGCACCAACTCCATCACCGTGAACACCACGCCCCCGGCGTCGTGACCGAAGTCGTGCAGGATCACCACGTTGGGGTGCCCCGCCAGGCGCGCGGTCAGCCGCGCCTCACGGCGGAACCGGGCCGCGACCTCGTCGGAGTCCGCACGTCCGGGCTGGATCAGCTTCACCGCGACGGGCCGGTCCAACAGCTCGTCCACGGCCTGCCAGACCTGGCCCATCCCGCCCGCGCCCAGCTTGGACAGAAGGCGGTATCGACCGCCCAGGACCCTCTCCTCCGGCACGCGTGACCCCCTGCGATCGGACCAAAAGAACCTCGCCCCTGACCGATGGCGGTCACGATGGCCTACGGGGCGTAAGCGTACAACCGCTCCCGATACGGTGTCCGGAGTGCCTGCGGGCACCCGAGTCCCCATGAACCCCCCTCTGTGGAATCGAGTGTCAGAGCCTTGAGTTTGCATCTCTACGTCGGCCCGGATTCCCGACCGGACAAGTACAGGCTGGTCAGGTCGGTGGGACGCGGCGGTGAGGCCACGCTCTACCTCGCCGAGGTGACCCTCGCCGGACAGACCGAACCCGTCGTGGTCAAGGTCCTGAACTCCGACGTCACAGTGGACGAGTCACAGTTCACCGAACTCAGCGCGCGCTGGTCCGAGCAGGCCGAGCTGCTGCGCTTCATCAACCGGCTCGGTGTGGTGGGGGTCCGCGAACACTTCGAGGGGGCGCCCGAACACCCGGCGGGCGGCGCGGAGGAACGAACCGACCGCGCCCTCTACCTGGTGATGAACTATGTCGAAGGCTTGGACCTGCGGGACTGGCGGTCGGAGAACCCGATCGACGACGCGAGCGGGCGCCGCCGGGTGCTCGGGTTCCTGGAACAGGTCGCCCAGGTCCTGGACGTGCTGCACTCGGGGCGGGCCACCCCGTCCAAACGGGTAGTGGTCCACGGCGATCTGTCCCCGGGCAACGTCATGGTCAGCGAGGAGGGCCAGGCCACCCTGGTGGACTTCGGGCTCAGCCGCATCGCCGCCCGGCACATGACGGCGCGTCCTTGGTTCACGCCGGGATACGCGGCCCCGGAGATCTTCAGCGGCGAGTTCTCACCCGCCACGGACCGGTACGCGTTCGGCGCGATCGCCTACTTCGCACTGACCGGTGAAGACCCGCCGCCCGTCCCCGAGCAGCTGCGGGAACGCTTCGGCGCGCTGCCGTTGGTCTCCACCGCCGACGAGGGGCGGCGCGAACTCCTCATGGGCATGTTCTCCACCGAGCCCTCCGAACGCCCGGAGGCCTCCGCGTGGATGCGGACACTGCGTTCCATGGCCACCTCGGTGCCGTGGACCGAGCCGCACGACGAACCCGGCAACGCCGGTCCCGGTGAGGCTTTGTTCGCCGCGGCCGCCATGAGCGGCCCCGAACCGTCCGGGGCGCCCGACGCCACCGACACCGTCGGCCCGAAGGACGAGGAGAACGGCGCGGGCGCCGGGCCCGCGGCCGAGCCCCCACGGGGACCGCGTTTCTCGGGAAGCGCACCGGTCGGCGCCGGAACCGGAGAGCACGGCGGGGCCGCCGAACCGTCGCGGGAGCCGGGGCCGGACACCGACGACACCCCCGACACCGGCTCCGACGACTCCTCCTCCGGATCGGTCCCCAAACGTCCAGTGGGCGGTATGCGCGGACATCCCGTCTCCGAACCCGCACCCGTGCCCGAACCCCCCGCACCCGGCCCAGTCTCTAGTCTCTAATACACATCTCCCGCTGCCAACGAG
>NZ_FRFF01000057.1 GCF_900143625.1 Nocardiopsis sp. JB363 | reverse complement strand
GTGGGGTCAGGGACCCAAAAGCCCTTCCGGGCCTTCGGCCCGCCGGGCTTCGCCCGGTCCGGCCGCAGCCGGCCGAATCCCTACCCGTCCGTCTCGTCTTCTCGTTGAGCGCGTCGCCACTATGTGACGGGTCGGGTCACGAAGGGCCCGCTACAGGTGCTCACAAGGTGGGCCGCGTCCCAGCGGTGGCCGGCTCCGGTGGGGGGAATGGCAGCCACGAAAAAAGGGTTGTGGATAACCCACAACAGGCGCCATTCCATGATAGGCATCCCAGCACCCTGGGAAAAGAAAGCAATATACCCGGAAGTAGGCCTGCCATTCTCTGTGGCATTGGCATATAATCGGAGTATGCGCTTCTTCGACACCCACACCGCTTCGACCGGGGCCACCCCGGTCGAGAAAGCGATGGCGGGTGTGCGCAAGCAGATCGAGGATATCTTCACCACCCCCATCCCGCCCGGCTGCGCGAAAAGCCGACTGGAACAATCGGTGGGATTGCACCGCGACATGGAGCGCTCCACCTACCTTCTGCTGGGCGACCTGGCCACCATGGAAGCCTCCGGGGACCTGCTCGAAGAGGGTGGCCAGAACACCATCAAGGCCTGGCTCACCCACAAGTGGGGCACCACCCCCGCCGAGGCCGGCAACCTGGCTACCCTGGCCCGGGCCGTGCACCGCCAGCAGCTGCCGTTGGTGGACGAGGCGTTTGGGGACAGCACCCTGTCGTTGGGTGAGGCGTGTGCGATCGCGACCTCCACCGACAAGGCTGTGACCGACTGGGCCAAGGTCCTGGACTCAGCCGATGAGGACTTCCGGGCGCAGCACCCCGACGTAGAGGGTTTCCGGGCCCGCCTGGAGTTCGGGCTGATCGCTTATAAGAAGGAATGCCCGAAGGCGTCGGTGCGGCAGTTGCGGGACGCGGCGAAATGGTTCGTCGCCCAACTGGACCCCGATAAAGCCGACCGGGACTACGACGAGACTTTCGACAACCGTGGCGCCCAATTCTCGCCCACCTTCGAAGGCGGATTCCTGCTCCGCATGTGGGGGCCGGGGGCAGACAATCAACTGATCCAGGCCGCCCTGGACGCCTACACCGAACCCTACGGTCCGGACAGTGCCGCCGTCCCGAAGCATCAGCGCACTTATGACGCGATGATGCGCATCTTCGAGACCGCCCTGGCCCACCGCAAGTGCGCGAAAGCGCCGAAGCCGGTGGTCACGTTGAACATCACCGTGCCCCTCAAGCGCTACCTCGGCGACCAAACCGCCGAACCCGCTGTCACCGAGGACGGGGTGGTCATCCCCGACCAGATGATCTCCCGCCTCACCCCCAAAAGCTGGCTGCGCAGGTTCCTGACCGACGCCGAAGGCAAAACCCTGCTCGACGTGGGCCAGAAGCACCGTTGCGCCCCCGACCCCGTACGCCAGGCGGCGGGCTACAAGGAGTTCCACTGCGAGTGGCACGAGGGCTGCGATATGCCGCGTAGTTGGTCGCAGTTCGACCACATCATCGCCTTCTCCCACGGCGGGGCCACGAGCTCGGACAACATGCAGCTGCTCTGCTCGACCCATAACCGGCTCAAGCACCGCCTTCAGGTGAAGGCGAACCAGCAGATCTGGGAACACCACCACACCCAGAACCGCCAGCAAGCTGAGACCGGCGGGGACGAGGGTGGTGAGGGTGACCCAGCACCAGCCACCGCCCTCTAACACCACGCACTTTGACCAGGCGAAAACCTCGCCCCGCTCCGCATGATCAAAACCCGGGACAGAACTCCCCGCTCCATCACCACACGAAAACACCCCCCGGTTGGGTGTCAGACCCCAAAGGCCATGCCTTGTGGGGATACAGCCATGCCCGCACACCGAACCCCCCACCCAGAGCCATATCCGGTGGCCAAGGTGGCTCCCATTGGGGGTCTCGCCAGCACATGCACCCCCGCACCGGTACTGGCGCACATGCCGGCACCGATACTGCTGCGGGTACCGGCACCGCACCGGTGCTGGGGAGTAATCGGACCGCCCTTGTCCGGTGAGGTGTCCCGACCCACAGAGCCGGCCACCGCTGGGACGCGCCCCACCACCCGCTCCACCTGTAGCGGGCCCTTCGTGACCGCACCCGTCACGTAGTGGCGACGCGCTCAACGACAACACCAGACGGCCGGGTAGGGATTCGGCCGGCTGCGGCCGGACCGGGCGAAGCCCGGCGGCCCGCTAGGGCCCGGGCCGAAGGCCCGGAAGGGCTTTTAGGTCCCTGACCCCACCTCCCCCTTCCCCGATAGCCGCCAACTGCCGTCGTAGCGAAGCGGGTCAAGGTGGAGCGCTCTCTCGGCGAAGCCGCCCCAGCGACGACCTTGACGCGCGTAGCGGAGACGGCCACAATCACGCGGCGGGGAAGGG
>NZ_FRFF01000171.1 GCF_900143625.1 Nocardiopsis sp. JB363 | reverse complement strand
CCTCTCTATTCGTCGGCAGCGTCAGTTGTGTATAAGTGTCAGGGAAGGGGCCACGCGGGGGCACGGCGCGGTGGGGGAGCCCAGTTTACGGATGATCGTCCCTGCCTTGCCCAACGATCCCATGAGCCCTCGACCTCCCGTGTGTTCCAGGCCTCACGAACCGGGCTCGGTTTCGGTGAGGAAGTCGCGTACCAGGCGGCCGACCCACTCGGGGGACTGGCGGTTGGCCCAGTGCCCCTGACCGGCGAGCAGTTCGACGCGGGCCCCGGGGACCGCGCGGGCGGCGGCGATGGTGGTGGCGGCCTTGACGCCGATGTCCTTCTCCCCGGCCAGGAACAGGGCGGGGCAGTCGATCTCGCCCAGGCGTGGGCGCAGGTCCACGTTCATGCGCCAGGGGCCGATGGAGGTGTTCTGCCAGTCGGAGGATCCGGCCCCGTGGGTGGCCATCTCGGCCATGACCTCGTCGATGATCTGTTCCTGGTCGGGGGCGGGGCCGGCGAGCAGGCCCTTGCGGACGAAGACCTCGGTCTTGCGTCGGTCGCCGACCATGAGGCCGGGCAGAGTGGTGTTGAGCAGGCGGCTCTTGGCGGTGAGCCACAGCAGTTGGTGGTAGAGGGGCGCGAAGGAGAGGGTGCCGCCCGGGTTGATGGCCACGATGCGCGCCACCCGCTCGGGGTGTTCGAGGGCGGTGTCCAGGGTCATCGCCCCACCCTGGGACATGCCCACCACGGCGACGCGATCCAGTGCGTAGTGGTCCAGGAGCGCGACGACGCAGCGTCGCAGGGCGGCGTGGTCGGCGATCCCCCGCCATTCACGGCTGTGTCCCTGTTTGGGCCAGTCCAGGGCGATGACCCGGTGGTCGCGGGCCAGGTCGGGGATGAGGTGGCGCCAACTCAGGGTGGCGCTGTCCACTCCGCCCCCGCTCAGCAGCAGCACCGCAGGGGCGTGTTCGGGGCCTTCGACGATGACGCTCAGGCGCCCTTCGGGCATCTGGACGTGTTCGCGGTGGAAGGCCAGGGGTCCACTACCGGTCTCGTTCACGAGGTGTCCTTTCTCTGTCGGTCCCGCCAACGGTCGAGCAGGGCGGGTAGTTCGGTCTCCAGGAACCCGTAGAGCTCGTGCACGTTCTCCAGGCGTTCGCGTCGCTGCGGTGAGGCGTCCTCCAGTGCGGCGAGTCCGCGTTCGGTGACGCGACGAAAGTCCGTGGTCTGCGCGTAGCGACGTTGGAGCATGCGGCTCCAGCCGTCGGCGGCGATACGGAAGTACTCCTGGCGGTGGCCGCGTTTGCGCACCCCCTCCACCAGTCCACTGGGGGTGAGCATCCGGGTGGCGCTGCCGATGGAGCTGCGGCTGACCTGAAGCACCTCGGCCAGGCGGGCGGCGCTCTGTTCGGGTGGATCGCACACCAGCAGCCAGCCGATGACGCGTCCGGCGATCAGCGGCATGCCTTCGTGCTCGAAGAAGACCGCGAGGTCGTCGACGAAGGCGAGTTCGGCTTCGGTGGGTTCGCTCATGCCCTTCACAGTACAGTCATTGCAGTCATGACTGCAATGACTGTACTGACTGCAATATTGGAGCGCACTCGCGCCCGGCCCGGAAAACCGGCGCCGGCGTGTGTGGGTTCGCCTTGACTGTGGTAAATGTTAGGCATGCCGAACATTAGAGATGGGCTGTCTTCAAAGGCCTGGTTGGTCACGGTTTGTTCCCTGGCCACCACCCTCAGCCTGACCGCCTGCACCTCCTCCACCGGCCAGGCCTCCGACGACGACGGCCGCCCTCTGGTCCTGACCACCTTCACCGTTCTGGCCGACATGACCGAGAACGTCGCCGCCGACCGCGTGCGCGTGGCCTCCCTGACCCGCCCCGGCGCCGAGATCCACGGCTACGAACCCACCCCCGACGACCTCGTCCGCGGCCTGGACGCCGACCTCGTCCTGGAGAACGGCCTGGGCCTGGAGGCCTGGTTCGCCCAGTTCACCGAACGCGTCGAGGCCCCCACCGCCCTGCTCACCGAAGGCATCGAGACCCTCCCCATCTCCTCCGGCGACTACCAGGGCGAACCCAACCCCCACGCCTGGATGTCACCCACCAACGCCCTGACCTACGTCGACAACATCCAGGCCGCCCTGACCGAACTCGACCCCGAGGGCGCCGACGACTTCTCCCGAGCCGCCCAGGACTACAAGGACGACATCCGCGAGGTCTCCGACTTCCTGGACACCGAACTCGCCGAGGTCCCCGACAACGCCCGCGCCCTGGTCACCTGCGAGGGCGCCTTCTCCTACCTGGCCCGCGACGCCGACCTGACCGAGCGGTACCTGTGGCCGGTCAACGCCGAACGCGAGGGCACCCCACAACAGATCGCCGCCGTGACCGAGTTCGTCCGCGACAACGACGTGCCCACCGTCTACTGCGAGAGCACCGTCAACGACGGCGCCCAACGATCGGTCATCCGCGAGACCGACGCACGGATGGGACAGACCCTCTACGTCGATTCCCTCTCCGAGGCCGACGGCCCCGTCCCCACCTACCTGGACCTGCTGCGCCACGACGCCCAGGCCATCGTCGAGGGCCTGGCCACCACATGAGCCGCCCACTCGCGCAAGACAAGGAGGAGGCCATGGACACCGCCATCGAGGTCCAAGGCGTCACCGTCCGCTACGGCGACGTCCTGGCCCTGGACGACGTGAGCGTGTCCGTGCGGGCGGGCCGGGTCTGCGGTCTGCTCGGCATGAACGGTTCGGGCAAGTCCACCCTGTTCAAGACCGTGCTCGGCCTGGTCGCACCCGACCGCGGGCGGGTGCGCGTCAAGGGTCTCAAGAGCGCCGCCGCCCGCCGCAAAGGGCTGATCGGCTACGTCCCCCAGTCCGAACAGGTCGACTGGGCCTTCCCCGTCCGCGTCCGTGACGTGGTCATGATGGGCCGCTACGGCCACATGGGACGCCGACGCCGCCCCCGCCCCGCCGACCGCGAGGCCGTCGACCACGCCCTGGCCCGCACCGACCTGACCGACCTGGCCGACCGCCAGATCGGCGCGCTCTCCGGAGGCCAGCGCAAACGCGCCTTCGTCGCCCGCGCCATCGCCCAGAACGCCGACGTGCTGCTGTTGGACGAACCCTTCGCCGGGGTGGACAAACGTTCCGAGGCCACCATCACCGACCTGCTCCGCCAACTGCGCCGGGCCGGACACACCCTGCTGGTGTCCACCCACGACCTGTCCCAGGTGCCCGCCCTGTGCGACGAGGCGCTCCTGCTCCAAGGCCGGGTCATCGCCCACGGAACACCTGAACAGGTACTCGAACCGGACGTCCTGCTGGAGGCGTTCGGCATCCACACCACGGAGGGGACCCCATGGACACGGTGACCGCGCTCGTGGAGTGGTTCACGGTGCCGATGCGGTTCGAGTTCGTCCAACGCGCCCTGCTGGTCAGCGTGGTCGCCGGACTGGTATGCGCCGTCCTCTCGTGCTGGATGACCCTGGTGGGCTGGTCCCTGATGGGCGACGCGGTCTCCCACGCCGTGCTGCCCGGGGTAGTGCTCTCCTACATGTTCGGGTTGCCCTTCGCCCTGGGCGCTTTGGTCTTCGGCGCCGGTTCGGTGGCACTGATCGGCGTGGTCAACCGCACCTCCCGGGTCAAGGAGGACGCCGTCATCGGGGTGGTCTTCACCGCCCTGTTCGCCCTGGGGCTGGTCCTGGTCTCCCGGGTGCCCAGCCAGACCGACCTGAGCCACATCCTCTTCGGCAACGTCCTAGGGGTCTCCGACACCGACATCCTCCAGGTGCTGATCCTGGCCGCGGTGGTGCTGGCGGTGGTCTGGTACAAACACCGCGACCTGACCATGTACGCCTTCGACCCGGTCCACGCCCACGCCATCGGCGTCAACCCGCGCCTGTTGGAGACCCTGCTGCTGGGCCTGCTGTCGGTGACCGTGGTGGTGGCGTTGCAGGCGGTGGGCATCATCCTGGTCGTGGCCATGGTGATCATCCCCGGCGCCACCGCCTACCTGCTCACCGACCGGTTCGAGCGGATGCTGCTCATCGCCATGGCGGTCTCGGTCGTGGCCTCGCTGACGGGGGTCTTCACCAGCTTCCACCTGAACGTGTCCACCGGCGGGTGCATCGTTCTCGCCCAGGCCGCACTGTTCACGCTGTCCTACCTGTTCTCGCCCCGCCAAGGGGTGCTCTGGCGCGGCCGTACCGCTCGCGCCCTGCGCAACCGCTCTTGAACAAACTGTTTTAAACACAGTGTTTTAAACAATCTGTTGACAACGCTCTTCTGTCAACGCATAGTTGAACCATGAGCACCGAACAGCACCCTTTCAGCCGACCCGACCCCGAACAGGCCCGCCGCGCCCGCGCCCACGAGGCACTCTTCCGCCTCACCGAACGCCACGCCACCGGACCGGCCCGCACCCTGTGGGAGGAACGCCGCCTGCCCATGTCCGCCCACGAGGCCATCCGACGCGTCGGCGACCTGGCCGCCGGCAGCGCCGTACCCGACCAGGACGCCCCAGCAGTGGACGAGGCCGACCTGACCGCCGCCCTGACCCTGGTGCCCTTGGCCCGCGCCGAGTTCGACCAGATGGAGGCCGGGCTGCTCACCATGGCCAAGGGGCGCGGAATGACCTGGCAGGAACTGGCCTACGGGCTGGGCCTGGGCACCGCCCAGGCCGCCCGACAACGCCACGAACGCCTGCAATCGCGCACCGAGCACTGAAACTCCACCCGGGCCCCACCGCGCAAGGGTGGGGCTCGCACCCCCTTCTGGAAAGCCCCCCATGGACCACCCCCTGAGCACCGACGTCGTCACCGACGGGCTCACCCCGCACGAAGTGACCCTGTCCCCGAATGGTCGCCACCTCGCCTACACGCTCGCGCCCCTGGCCCAGACCACACCCCGACCGGTGAACACCTTGTGGGTCACGGGTATCGACGGCACAGCGCCCCGCCCCCTCACCGACGGCACCTTCGCGGTCCACCGCCCCCGCTGGTCACCCGACGATCGGCTGTACTTCCTCACCGACAGAACCGACTGCCTCGCAGGGCGAACACACCAGTCCCCACTCGCACCCGGACTGCACCGGATCGAAGCCGACGGCACCGGCCACCGCTCCCTGACCGACCCCCGGACCACCGTGGTGGACCACCTGCCACTGCCCGACAAGACCACGGTGGCACTGGTGGTGGCCGACCCCGAACCACCCGACGACGCCCCACGCGAGTGGGGCCGGCACCAGCCCCACCATCGCCTGGCCCTACTCGACCTCCCCAGCGGCGCCACGCGCACCATCACCGGGCTGGGCGAACACCACGTCCTCCACATCGCCGCCCGCCCCGACGGCGCCCACCTGGCGGTGATCACCCATCCCTGACTCGTATACACAT
>NZ_FRFF01000119.1 GCF_900143625.1 Nocardiopsis sp. JB363 | reverse complement strand
AAGCCCCTGGTAGAGGAGTTAACGACCAAGAAAACCCAGCACCAGAGGCTCCACATGCTGTTGTACCGTTCCTGCCTGCCGTTGTCACGCCGGACCTTGAACCTGGCCGCCCGCACCATCCGCGCTCACCGCAAGAACACCGGTTCCCGATGGCGGCGCCTGGACCCCGCGCAACAGGCCCTGCTGGTCCTGGTCCACCTGTACAAAGGTGAGACGTTCACCCAGGTCGCAGCCGGTTTCGAGGTGGGAACCACGACCGCCTGGCGCTACGTGCGCGAGACCACGGCCCTGCTCGCCGAGCAGGCGCCCACCCTGGAACAGGGGCTGCGCTGCGCACGCCGCAAGGGGTGGGGGTACGTGATCGTGGACGGGACTCTGATCGCCTGCGACCGTGTGGCGGCCGACCGTCCGTTCTATTCCGGCAAACACAAGCAGCACGGCATGAACATCCAGGTGGTGGCCGCACCCAACGGGGAACCCCTGTGGACGTCGTGGTCGCTGCTCGGATCGGTGCACGACACCAGGGCCGCCCGGGTGTGGAAGATCGCCGAACGCATCAAGGCCGCAAGGCTGCTCGGCCTGGGCGACAAGGGGTACGTAGGCCTGTCGGAGGTGGTGTTCTGCCCGTTCAAGGGCCGGGGCAAGTCGCAGTGGAAGAAGGATGCCAACTCTGAGCACGCCAAGCTCCGCAGCCCCGGGGAGCGAGCTTTCGCCCAGCTCAAGAACTGGGACGTCCTACGCCGGTTGCGGTGCTGCCCGCACCGGGCCGGAGAGATCACCCGAGCTGTACTCGTCCTTCAACTCCGAGAAGCAGGATGAAAAAGGCTCA
>NZ_FRFF01000016.1 GCF_900143625.1 Nocardiopsis sp. JB363 | reverse complement strand
AAGAGCCCGGGGTGTGGGGGAGGCGGTGTTGCGGTTGCACATCCCCACGGGCGGGTTGGCTCCTGATGCGGTGGATGGGGCGTTGGCGCGGGCGCGTGGGTTCGCGCGGGAGCATTTGGGGATGGATCCGGTGGTGGCCACGTGTACGTCGTGGTTGTTGGATCCGTATTGGGGTGAGGTGTTGGGGGAGGGGTCCAACATCGTGCGGTTCCAGCGCCGGTTCACGTTGGTGGGTGAGGGGTCGCCGGGTGAGGGGGATGTGTTCCGGTTCGTGTTCGGGATGGCGCGGGTGGATGTGGGGGCGGCGCCGAGACGGACGCGGTTGGATCGGGCGGTGGTGGAGCGGTTGGAGTCGGGTGAGGGTTTGAGGGTGTGCACGGGGTGGTTGCCGTTGCCCTGAAGGTGTGTGGTGTGGGGGTCGTCCGACCGGGGAAGGCGACGGACGACCGGTCAAGGCAGCTCCAGTCAGAAGGAGCTGGGGGTGAGCGTCTGGGAGGCCGCTACCAACCGCTCGAAGTGGGCCTCGTAGAGCGGGACGGCGGCGGGGGCCAGTGCGATCAGCCCGGAGGGGCCTTCGAGGCTGACCTGCCCATCGCGGAGCACGAAGCCGACCGTCCAGGGCTCGGCGGCATCGGCGGGCAGCAGCCTCAGGTCCACATGCCCCAGCCCCGCTACACGGCGCAGGTGGGCGAGCTGGGCCTCCATCACCGTCTCCTCCACCAGCCCACACACCAGAGCCAGCTCGGTGATGACGTAGGTCCGGTGGTGGCTGGCGCCGTGGAGGAGTTCGTCGTGGCGCCGCATCCGCACCTCCAGAGCGCGCCGCACCGTTGCCCGGTCGGCGTCGTGGATGCTGGCGGTGATCAGGGCGTGGGCGTAGTCCCGGGTCTGTGCGGCTCCGGGCAGGAGGGCGGGGGAGAAGGC
>NZ_FRFF01000115.1 GCF_900143625.1 Nocardiopsis sp. JB363 | reverse complement strand
GGACACGGGGGCCTGGGGCCGCTCCGTGTGCTCTGACGGGGTCGGGGTGTCGGTCATGGTGTCCGTGGTGGCGGGGATGTTCTGGCTGCGCGGTTCGGGCTCGTCGAGCCCCACGCCGCGCCACTGACCGACCGGGGTGGCGCCGGTGTCGACGTCGTCGACCTCGACGTTCCTGGTCGTATAGGGGTTGGGGACGCTCGCCCGGGAAGTGGGACGGTAACCGTTCTCGGCGGACGCGGAGAAGGGTCCGGTGGGGAGCTCCGTCGCGGGTGTGACCTCGCCGCCCGACGAGCGGTCGTCGGGTTCTTGCGAGTGCGGATGCACGGGCTGATGCACGGGATTTCCTAGCTCGGTCTCCGGTGACGGGGGTTCCTGGGACTTGACCATCCGGGAGATGGCCCGGCGGAACCGTCCTTCACGCCTGGCTCCACGCCCATCCTCCGTCGACATCATCTTGGCCAGGGAGTGGTCATCGCGATCTTGCGGTGACTGCGCCTGTGCCACAATCTCGTCTCCTCGAATCAGGTGGGCGGCTCGGCGGTGGCCCCGCACCACCACCCCGACCAGGGAGGATGAAACTTCGGGGCTCACGATCGGTTCCCTGGCGAACCAGGCCCCCCGATCGCCGGGGGAACGCCCGACGGCTTCCAGGTCCAAGGGAACGTGTGGTCGGGCCTGTCAGCGGCCCGGGCGGCGTGCGCCCGATCCGGAGGACAAGTGCTCGTGTTCCACACAATTCCTGTTCTTCCACCGAGAACCGTCGTTCGGTTCGTCAGACTAACAAAGGACGCGCCGCTTGACAGAAGAATCGGAGAAGCACCGGAAAAGCCCTAGATGGAACCCACATGACGTGCGAGAACACTCTGAACCCAATGCCCTGAACACCTTCCAGAACACGGCATTTACACCTTTTGTCTGTTTCCAGCCAGGTGTCATCAGTATCACTGATCATCTGCCCACTTCGTGCCCCCGGAACTCCGAAAAGAGTGCTATGGAAGATCGAGATCGGCCTGACCTGGGGCGGCGTTGACGAGCGCGACCATGTTGCCGGGCGGTTGCCTGTTCTCGCTCATGA
>NZ_FRFF01000116.1 GCF_900143625.1 Nocardiopsis sp. JB363 | reverse complement strand
GGAGGGCGGTGTCGACGGCGGGCAGCTGCCCCAGGGTGCCGGTGCCGAGAGCGCCCGTGACGTCGCCGACGGTGTCCGCCGCCGCGAAGCCGCTGCCGAGGGTGACGAAACCGGCGGTGCCGGCGGCGATGAGCAGGGCCTTGGCGGTGGTGCGGGCGGTATTGCGCATGGGAATCCTTCCGAATGTCTTGCTTTGCGGGCCCCGATCGGATGGCGCCACAGGTTCGGGGGCGGGGCGGTACACGATCGGGGGAGTTTCGGTCTTCGGGTCCGGTGGACCGTTGACCGACCTGAACTCCGCTTTCGTCTGGCACGCATAGTGCGCGAAGGTGAGAGCGGGGCTCACGTCGGCCCCCAGGCGATCGGCCGGAATGTGCCGTGGTGGCGGGCCGGGACTGGGCGGGTCCATGGGTCGCGTCGGTCCGCTTCCGGTTCGAGCCGGGGCGTGTCGAGGCGACGGGGAGGCACCTGGGCGGAAGGACCCTGGATGCCGGAGGGGACCCGCTAGTCGGGGGCGAAGGTGGGCTCGTCGGCGCCCGCGGTGGGAACCGCGCGCAGGACGTGCCGGGTGGCGTCCTCGAAGGCGAGGGCCGGGATGGGGGTGCCCGCGGCGGACAGGTGGCCCGCGAGCCCGGTGACCGTTCCCTGCGAGGCGGAGGCGGTGCCGGTCGGGGTGGATCCGTGCTGGTCGTGGAAGGGCGTGTCACCCGTGACCGTGTCGGACCCGGTCACGGTCGGATCAGCGTGTTCGAGCAGGTCGACGGCGGTCTCGGGACCCTGGCTCTCAGGGGTGACGAGTACGTCGTCCCGGTCCTCCACGGACTCCGGTTGCGTCGCCGGTTCCTCGCCCGAGGCGGGGTCCGGTGCTGCTTCCCACCGGGGCGGGGTCTCCACCCGGTCGAGCCGATCGTCGACCGTCCGGGTGATCTCGTCGACGGCCCACTGAACGGGTTCCGCCAGGTCATCGCCGTCGACCACGATCTCCGGAACGTCGGTCTCGGAGATCTCACGCACGGAGGCGGTGGCCTCCCGACCGGTCTGGGCGACGGTGTCGGTCAGCGGTCGTGGCTCCTCGGTCTGCCCGGCCTCCGCGGTCTCCGTCGTCTCGAAGGTCTCGTCGACGGTGGGGGCCTCGACGGCTTCCAGCGACCGGGGGACCTCGGTGACCTGCGATGACTCGGCCACCTCTGACTGATCGACCGGCTCCTCGATCTCCGTCTCCAGAGTGTCCCCCACCAGGTCGACGGTGTCCGTGACCGGGGCGTCCACCGTCACGGTGTCCGCGCCCACGGAGATCTCCTCCGCCTCTGCGTCGGTGGCGCCGAGGACCCAACCCGCGGTCAAGACCCCGACCAGGAGCCCGAGCAACAGCACGGTCCGACGCAAGGAATCGGACAGCACGGCGGTGCGTGCGCCCGGGGCGCTCGCGGGACCGTGGTGTCCGAACACTTGGGGTTTCCTTCCACCGTGGGGACGGTGACGGCTCAGGGCCGTCGAGAGGGTGTGAGGGGCCGGCAGGAGGCACTCGGCCTCGGTGCGAAGTCCGACACGGGTCCCTTGGACCGTGTCCCGACGGAACTCACCCCAAGGCCTATGTCCTAAATGGACTTAATGCGCTGCCCGAAATAGAAACTAGCACGGGCCACCCACCGGTTCGCAACCCATTCGACCGATTTATTCGCACAGAGTCACCACACCCCCATCGGGCATGAAAAGGGCCGGTTCCGAGCCACTCGGAATCCGACCCTTTGTTTCTTTTTCGCCGCGCGGGCTCAGTTCCCCGGGCCGGCCTCGGGGAGTGCTCCCTTGTCCCCGGCGACCCCGGAGGGCCCACCCCCGTCGCCGTCCCCGGTTCCCTCCCTGCCCTCGGCGTTGATCCGGGTGACGGTGTCGATCATGTGCGACTCGATCAGGGTGAGCAGACGTTCCTCCTCGCCCTCGACGATCGTGTCCAGGATCCGCCGGTGCTCCTCCAGCAGCTCCTTCGGCTCCGGATAGACGTCCTGCATCACCGTCAGGCACATGCGGGTCTCCACCAGCAGCGTCTGCGCCATGCGTTCCAGCCGCGAGTTGCCCGAGCAGCTGACCAGGGTCCGGTGGAACTCCTGGTCGGCGTCGCTCATCTCCCCACGGTCCCCCTTGGCCGCGGCCTGCGCCAACCGGTCGACGGCGGGGGTGAGGCGGGCCAGGGCCTCACCCCGGTTGCCCCGCATGATCAACTCGCAGGCGGCCCGTTCCACCGCGAGCCGGGCGACGTAGATGTCCCGCACGTCCGTGGGGGTCAGCTCGCACACGAACAGGCCCCTGTGCCGTTCACTGCGGAGCAGACCCTCCTGGACCAGACGCTGCATCGCCTCGCGGAGCGGCCCTCGGCTCACCCCCAGACGCCCGGCGAGTTCGGCCTCGCCCAGCTGGTCCCCCGGGGAGAGGGAGCCGTACATGATCGCCGAACGCAGTTGGTCGGCGATCAGCTCGGCGGTGGAGCGCCGTGGGACGGGTCGGAGCTGACCAGGGGATGACATGGGGTCTTCCCTTCTCGGGACTCGATTCGAGTCCCTGACGGGCGGTCGATACCTCGACCACGAGCGCGGGGCGCCGGACTCAGACGGACGAACCGGACATGGGCCGGTCCCCGAGGTTAACGGGCGGCGAACGGGTCCCTGACAGTGGAGGGGCCCGTTCGGAACAGGTTGCCGGGCCCCTTCCGCGCACCGCACCGCCCGGCCAGGCGCAGCCCTTCCCAGACACTCACCTGGTTGGCGGTGAGCACCGTCTTGCCCAGGAGCGCCTCCATGGGGTCGATGAGGTTCGCGCTGTGCAGGGCGGTGTCCGGTACCAGGACCACCTCCGATTTGGGATGGTCGTTGGTGATGACGAAGTCGACCGCGTCGTCGGGGTCCAGTCGCCCCACCTCCGCGGCGGTGGGGATGCCGTGGCTGGCCAGGGACACCACCGAGACGCCCGCGTCGCCGAGGAACTCCACGAACCGTTGGCCGACGTCGTCCGGGTAGGTCGCGGCGATGGCGACCTTGGACATGCCCAACTGGCGCAGGGCGTGCACGAACGCGAACGAGGTGCTGGACGTGGGCACGCCCACGACGTCGCGCACACCTTGGACCTGGCGCTGTGCCCCCTCCCAGCCGAACACGAAGCTGCCGCTGGTGCAGGCCCAGACCGCGGCCTCCACCTCCATCGCGGCGAGTTCCTGTGCCCCCTTGGCGAGCACGCCCTCGCTGCCCACGTCCAGCAGGGCGTCCACGCGGTGGGCGTCCTCACGCATGAGCGTGTGCACGAGGGGCAGTTCGACGTCGTCGAGCAGGTCGGCGAAGGCCGGGTAGTCGTCTTCGGCGCTGTGGCCGGGATACAGGAATCCGACGCGGGTCATGTCTCTCCTCTGGTCCGAGGCGCTCTCCGGGGCGGGTGGTCGATGGTGGTGTCAGACGGCACTGGGCGCGGCCACGTCGATCAGGCTCTGCCCGTGCGCGACGGCGCGACGGCCGGCCGCGCGCATGACCGCCCACATGGTGACCTGGTTGGCCGCTATGACGGGTTTACCCAGTTCGCGCTCCAAGGGCGCGATGATGTCGTAGGTGAGGACGTTGGTACAGCTGATGTACACGGCTTGGGCGTCGGGACGATCCACCTCGTGCACCGCGTGGGCGACCTCGGCGTAGGTGACCTTCCAGATGTGGCTGAGGAGGCCGAGCCCGACGCTGGAGGTGACACCGATGTCGTGTTCGGCGAGGTAGTCCAGGAGACGGTCCGTCACGCTGTCCACGTACGGCGTGACCACCGCGATCCGGTCGGTGTCCAGGACTCGGAGCGCGTCGATCAGGGCGCCCGAGGTGGTGGCTGCCCAGGGGGCGCCGGCCGCCAGCATGGTGCGGTGCAGTTCGCGTTCGCCTTCGGCCCCGTGCACGAAGCTGCCGGAGGCGCAGGCGTATCCGACGGCCAGGGGTTCGGGTGCCATGAGCGCCTTGACCGCGCGGGTCACCGCCTTGCCCTTGCTGAGGGCGGCGGCCTGGTCGACCGTCACCGGGACGTGGACGTAGGGGAGGCGGGTGACGTGCAGCGATACGTCGTCGGGCGTCCACCGCCATAGTTCACGGTCGAGAGCGAAGTCGTAGGGGGCGATGACGCCCACCCCGTCCTGCCAGGGCGTCACGGTCGCCGCCGACAGTTCGACGACGTTCGGCACGTTCGCCCGTCCGGGCGTCCGCCCGTTCGCCTCTTCCGCCTTTGGTCCGGTCGACTGTCCCGGCATCTGCTCGGGCGTCCGTTCCGCCGCCTCCGGCACCGTCTCCGGCTCGGACTGCCGCACCGGGACCGTCTGATTCGTGTGTTCGGGGTCGCCCTGGGGTTCCGGCCCGGTTCTCTCGGTTCGCATCGGTCACTCACCTCCCGTTGATGTTCTCTGTCCAGCCGTGCGCGGTGTTCCGGGTGTGTCCGGACGGCCCACCGCGCGGTGGGGTTCTTCGCCGCCGCTCAGCGGTCGAGCCGTTCGTACAGGAGACGTTCGCCGACGCTGCCGGAGCGCCAGACGTCGTTGCAGGCCTCGGCCATGGCGGGCAGGTTCTCCACGACGGTGGCGAACACGTTGCCGGGGACCCAACCCACGTCTCCGTTGAGCAGCAGATTGTTCCGGCCGTAGAAGAGGGCGAGGTCGATGACCCCTGGCAGGTGGCCGATGCCCTTGTCCTCCTTGAAGGAGTGGTCGAGCATGCCGGAGTCGAAGGAGAAGTACACGAGGTCACCGGGGATCGGGGTGACGGTGGGGTTCTCCTGGCCGGGTTCGGGGTCGGCGAACCGCGGCACCATCGTGTAGACCTCGTTGCGCGCGTACTTGGCGTGTTGGACGGCGTCGCCCTGAGGGAGCGCGTTCCACACCGCCTCACACGTGCGGGGCGCTTCTTTGTCGAGGAGTTCGGCGACGCAGGAGACCCCGCGTCGGGCGAGCGTGACGGTCATGTACCTGGGCAAGCGGGTTCCCTTCGGCGGGGCCTACATGAGTCCTGGGAGACCGGCCCGAGGTGTCGCTCGGGCCGCATCGGTCACGACACTGTCGATTGTCGACAATCTTACGATCAACCTCCCGGATCGGGCAATAGACCTCCACCGAACGGGTATCCCGCCAGTGCCGACGGGGGCGCGAGGTGCGCCTTTGCCCCAGAACAGCCCTTTTGTGGATTGTTGACAATCCTATGCGGGCTCCTTAGCGTTTCCGGTGTAGGGCGAACCAGCACCCCGACGGCACCGCATCACCAGTCGCTACCGGAAAGCTCGTGCCAGTGAACCGTCCTCCCGGCTCCACCACCGTCTCCGCTCCCGAACGACCCCGCCTGCTCGTCCTCCACGGCGAGGACCTGCCGCCGGGGCACGAACGTCTCGACGACCACCCGGGGCTGGGCGAGGTCGTCTACACCAACGCCGAGGGGCTGTCCGCCGCCCTGCCCGGCACCGACGCGCTGCTGGTGTGGGATCTGTTCACCGAAGCGCTCGCCTCGTCCTGGCCCAAGGCCGACCGGCTGCGGTGGGTGCACGCCGCCACCACCGGGGTGGACAACCTGATGTTCCCCGGGCTGGTCGACGACGACGCCGTGGTCACCAACTCGCGCGGGGTCTTCGACGAACACATCGCCGAATACGTCCTGGGGCTGGTCATCTCCTTCGCCAAGGACTTCCAGCGCACATCGGAGCTCCAGCACGAGCGTCGATGGCTGCACCGCGAGACCGAGCGGGTCACCGGCAAACGAGCCCTGGTGGTCGGCACCGGCCCCATCGGTCGGGCGATCGGGCGCAAGCTCGCCGCGGTGGGGATGGAGGTGCGCGCCTCCGGCAGCCACGCCCGCGATGGCGACCCCGACTTCGGCCACGTGGTCGCCTCCAGCCTGGAGGAACGCACCGCCGACGACGGTCCCACGCTGGTCGACGCCCTCCCCGAAACCGACTACGTGGTCGTCGCCGCTCCGCTCACCGACGCCACCCGAGGCCTCGTCGACCGGAACTTCCTCGGCCTCATGAAGCCCAGCGCGCGGCTGATCAACATCGCGCGCGGCCCCATCGTCGTCCAGTCCGACCTGGTCAACGCCCTCCACGAGGGTTCGATCGCCGGGTCGGCCTTGGACGTCTTCGAACGGGAACCGCTCAAGGCCATCAACCCGCTGTGGGGCCTGTCCGGGTCCTTCGTCTCTCCGCACATGTCCGGTGACGTGGTCGGTTGGCGCGAGGACCTGGTCGATCTGTTCCTGGACAACCTCGCCCGTTACCTGGACGGGCGGGAACTGCGAAACGTCGTGGACAAGGACCGGGGCTACGTACCCGGCTGACCCCTCGCGTGACTTGGGAGGCTGAAGTGACGATCCGTTCCGACCGGGCCGGGACCGAAGACACGGGTACGACCACCGGCGTGGCCGTGGACACCGCGGGGAACGCGCCGGGCGCCGACCCCGCCGTCCCCCAGGCCCGTTCCGGTGAGTGCACGCCGGCCGACCTGTCCGCCGAACAGCTGCTGCGCGCCTACTCCACCGGGGAACTGTCCCCGGTGGAGGCGGTCGACTCCGTGCTCGAACGCATCGAGCGGGACAACCCGGCACTCAACGCGTTCTGCCTGGTACGTCCGGAGGAGGCCCGGGAGGCCGCGCAGGCTTCGGCCGAACGGTGGCGGCGCGGCGAACCGGTCGGAAAGCTCGACGGGGTGCCCGCCTCCATCAAGGACATCCACCTGACGAAGGGGTGGCCCACCCTGAAGGGGTCGGTGACCTCCTCCCAGGAGGGCCCGTGGGAGGAGGACTCCCCGGTGACGGCCCGTATGCGCGAGCACGGGGTGGTCCTCGTCGGCAAGACCACCACCCCCGAACTGGCGTGGAAGGGGGTCACGGACAACCCGCTCACCGGGATCACCCGTAACCCCTGGGACCTGTCCACCACCCCGGGCGGTTCCAGCGGAGGCTCTGCGGCGGCGGTCGCCGCGGGGATGGGCCCGCTGTCCACGGGGACCGACGGGGGCGGGTCCATCCGCATCCCGGCGAGTTTCACCGGGGTCTGCGGGATCAAGCCCACCTGGGGGCTGGTGCCGCATTACCCGGCGAGCCCGTTCGGTTCATTGGCGCACACCGGTCCGATGGCCCGCACCGTGGGCGACATGGCGCTGATGCTGGACGTGATCTCCGGTTTCGACTCCCGCGACTGGATGGCGATGCCGACCCCCGGTCCCGGGCTGGCCGAGGCCGGGCGCGGCGAGGACCCGCGCGAACTGGTCCGGGGGATGCGGATCGCCTACAGCCCGACCCTGGGCGGATTGGACGTGGCCCCGGAGGTGGCCCGCGCGGTCGCCGACGCGGTGCGCGTGTTCGAGGAGCTCGGCGCCAGGGTGGAGGAGGCCGACCCGGGGCTGCCGGATTCCATGGAGGAGTTCCACGTGCTCTGGTACTCGGGCGCGGCCAAGGCCACCGAGAAGCTCACCGACCGTGAGCGCGACCTCCAGGACCCGGGGCTGCGAGAGATCGTCGAGGAAGGGCTGTCCTACTCCGCGCACGACTACCTGACCGCGATGGCCCTGCGGATGGCCATGGGCGCCCGCATGGGTCGATTCCACGAGACCTACGACCTGTTGCTCACGCCGACCATGCCGATGGTGGCCTTCGAGGCGGGGTTGGAGTCGCCACCGGAGCTGTCCGGGCGGCGGTGGACCTCTTGGGCCGGGTTCAGCTACCCGTTCAACATGACCCAGCAGCCGGCGGCGAGTGTGCCGTGCGGGTTCGGTGATTCGGGGTTGCCGATCGGCCTTCAGTTGGTGGGGCCGCGCCACTCGGACGCCCGGGTGCTGCGGGCCTGCCGTGCCTTCGAACTGGCTCGGCCGTGGTCCGGGCACCGTCCCTGATCTCGTGTTCCCCGGCTCCCCGGGGGCCCGTCGTCCCCGGGGTGCTCATTGGCGATACGGTGACCATGAAACGACCGTGATCACATCCGCACCAACCGTGATCGACCCCCTGCGGCGCGAAACACGTTTTGGCCGGTTCTGGGACCTTTGACCGGCCACTTTGATGGCTTAAGACCCCCGATGAACCCCGCATACGTATTAACGTCTTCCTCGGAGTGGTGTCGCGAACACGCGGACGCGAGGAGAGGGAGGACCATGGCGAGCGGTGGAGCCGAGGATGCTCGGAAACAGATCAGGGTCTTCCTCGTCGACGACCACGAGGTCGTTCGACGCGGTGTGGCCTCCCTCCTCGAAACCGAGGACGACATGACCGTGGTCGGTGAGGCCGGAACCGCGGAACAGGCTCTGGCACGGATCCCCGTGGTACTTCCCGACGTCGCGGTGTTGGACGTGCGACTGCCCGGTGGTTCGGGGGTCCAGGTCTGCCGGGAGATCCGGTCCGACCACCCCGAGATCGCCTGCCTGATGCTCACCTCCTTCGCCGACGAGGACGCCCTGTACGACGCCGTCATGGCCGGGGCCGCGGGGTACGTGCTCAAGCAGATCCACGGCGCCGACCTGGTCGGCGCGGTGCGCACCGTCGCCGCCGGCGGTTCCCTGTTGGACTCGGGGAGCACGGGCGCGATGCTGGAGCGCCTGCGCGGCTCACAGGCCGAGCCCGACCCCCTCGCGGAACTGACCCCGCAGGAGCGACAGATCCTCGATCTCATCGGTGAGGGCATGACCAACCGGCAGATCGGCGAGCGGCTGTACCTGGCGGAGAAGACCGTGAAGAACTACGTGTCAGCGCTGCTGGCCAAGCTGGACCTCAAGCGTCGCACCCAGGCGGCGGTCCTCGTGGCCGAACTCCGCGGTAGACGCTACTGAACCCCCATCGAACCTGATCGGGCCCCTCCTCGTGAGGGGCCCGTTCCGATGGGACCCGTTCCACCCGGGCCTGTTCCGTGCCCCCTCGAACTGGGAAGATGAAGCCTTCTTCACGTTCGCTTCATCCTGTCTTCCTTCGGGACGGGGAGGCTTTGTCGATATGAGATCACCTCTGGTGCCCCTGGTCACCGGGACGTTGACGGTCGTCCTCGTGGCGCTCGCCGCCCTGGCCTGGGCGTTCTTCCTTCGTTCCCCGGATCCGGTCCCCGCCTCGGAGGTGGTGGTCGGTGAGTCCCCCGAGGGTGTCACCGCCGATCCCACCGACGACGGCGTGGTCGCGCCTCCCCCTCCCCTCACCGAGGAGTCGGGTGAACCGGCCGAGCCGAGTCCGGAGGCCGAGCCGGCTCCGGAACCGGGCCCGACCGGATTCCCCTTCGACTGTCTCGACGAGGGCTCCGGGCAGGAGAACTGGGGCGAGGACGAATGGGACGACCGGTGGGAGATCTGCCTGGACCAGCGGTTCGGGGACGATGACGATGACGACTGATCCAGAGGACTCCCCCGACTCCACCACTGTCCGGTTCCCGCGAGGCGGCGGCCCCGAGGGGCACTCCACTGGCCACTCCGCGAGCCGTTCCGAGGGCACTTCCGTGTTCCCGACCCTGGTGCTGCGCGGCCCACAACCCGAACTCCCCCACCACCGCCGCGTTCCCGCGCGGCTCATCATCATGGCCTGGGTGGTCCTGCTCATGGCCGTCGTGCTCCTCCTGGTCAACATCGTCACCTGGAGCGCGCTGACGGCTCGGATGGACGAACGCGTCGATCGGGCGCTGAGCCAGGAGACCGGCGAGTTCGAGGAGTTCGCGTCCGTGGGCGTCGACCCGCTGACCGGGGAACCCTTCACCGACGTGGCCTCCCTCATCCGTGTCCACTTGGAGCGGCAGCACTCCGACGACTCCGAGATCCTCTTCGGCTGGGTCGAGGAGGGCGAGAACGCCGAGACCCCGCGACAACGAGGGGGAGCTTCCGGGAGCGAGGGAGAGACGGCGGTCGAACCCGGACGGATCCGCCAGGGCCAAGACCCACCGCACGACGTTTCCGCCGACCCGGAGTCCGTCGCGGCCATCTTGGAGTCCTCGGACGCACGCGGCACGCTCGACACCCCCGCGGGTCCGGTCGAGTGGGAGAAGGTCCGCGCGCTGCCCCCGGAGGGCGCCCAGAGCCCGGCCGGCTGGTTCGTCATCGGCTACTTCACCGACGAGGACCAGGCCGCCACCCGCGCCACCATGGGCACCATCGCTCTGGTGAGCACGCTCGGCCTGATCGCCGCGGGTACGGCGGCCTGGTGGGTGGCCGGACGCATCCTCGCCCCGGTCCGGCTGGTGCGCCGCACCGCCGCGGCGATCGGCGAGGAGGACCTCACCCAGCGGATCGAGGTGTCCGGGCGGGACGACATCGCCGCCCTGGCCGAACAGTTCAACAACATGCTGGACCGGCTGGAGGGAGCCTTCACCGCTCAGCGACGGTTCGTCGACGACGCCGGCCACGAACTGCGCACCCCCATCACCATCGTGCGCGGGCACCTCGAACTCATGGGCGACTCCCCCGAGGAACGTGAGGAGGTCGTTCGGCTGGTCACCGACGAACTGGACCGCATGGGGCGGATCGTGGAGGATCTGCTGCTGCTCGCCAAGGCGCAACAGCCCGACTTCGTCCGATCCGAGCCCGTCTCGCTGGCAGAGTTGACCAGCGACATCGACGCGAAGGTGCGTCCGTTGGGCGATCGGTCCTGGCGGTTGGAGACCGTCGCCGAGGGCACGGCCCGGCTCGACCCGCAGCGGATCACCCAGGCGATGGTGCAGCTGGCCGCCAACGCGGTCCGGTACAGCGCACCGGGGTCCACCGTGCGGATCGGGTCCGCCCTGGTGGGCTCGGACGTCCGCCTGTGGGTGTCCGACCAGGGAGCGGGCATCCCTACCGAGGACCATGGCCGGGTCTTCGAACGTTTCTCCCGGGGTGGGCGGACCGCACGGGGCGGCGACGGCGGCGCCGGGCTCGGCCTGGCCATCGTCCGCGCCATCGCCGAAGCGCACCATGGCAGGGTCGACCTGCGTTCGGCACCTGGCCAAGGGTCGACGTTCACCCTGGTCATCCCGGTCGACAGAACCATCGGAAGGGAGCACGCGTGAGTCGCGTACTCATCGTCGAGGACGAGGAGCGGATCGCCTCGTTCGTCCGCAAGGGCCTGACCGCGAACGGGTTCACCACCACCGTAGTGGGCACCGGCGCGGAGGCCGTGGACTACGCCGTCACCGGCGGGTTCGACTTGATGTTGTTGGACCTGGGACTGCCCGACACCGACGGGTTCGACGTGCTGCGCCGGCTCCGGGCGATGGGTGTGGACACCCCCGTGGTGATCCTGACCGCACGGGACGGCGTGCGTGACACCGTGACCGGGCTGGAGATCGGGGCGGACGACTACGTCACCAAGCCGTTCCGGTTCGAGGAGCTGCTGGCCCGGGTGCGGTTGCGGATGCGCACCGAACGCACGGCCGACCTGACGGTGTTGCACGCCGGTGGGCTCTCCCTGGACCTGCGCACCCGACGGGCGTCGGTGGACGAGTCGACCGTGGACCTGACCGCCCGCGAGTTCGCCCTGTTGGAGCTGCTCATGCGGCACCCGGGGCAGGTGTTGACCCGACAGCAGATGCTGTCGCACGTGTGGGGCTACGACTACGATCCCGGATCGAACGTGGTGGACGTGTTCGTACGAGCGCTGCGCCGCAAGGTGGGCGCGGAGCGGATCGTGACGGTGCGGGGCATGGGATACCGGCTGGCCGGTTGACCGATTGACCGGTTAGCCGTTTGACCGGTTGGCCGTTGGGCGTTGGGCATTGATCGGTTGGCCATTGGGCATTGGGCGATCATGAGGGTTTCCTCATCCGGCGCTCATGATCGCCTCACCGCGGGTGCCCAGGATGATGATCATGATCTGGTTCGCTTTGGCGGTCGACCTGGCCGCGGTCACGGTGTTGTCCTACGTCCTCTACTTCCGACGGCACGGCCGTCGGGACCTACTGCTGGCCTACGTGGCGCTGAACATCGGCATCTTCGCCGTGGTGGCGATGATGGCCCGCCAGGAGGTGGGGCTGGCAGTCGGCTTCGGGCTGTTCGGTGTGCTGTCGATCCTCCGGCTGCGTTCGGACACGATCAGCCAGGGCGAGATCGGCTACTACTTCATCGCCATCGCCCTGGGCCTGATCAACGCGATCGCGCCCCCGCTGGTGATGGTGGGTCTGAACGTGTTGCTGTTGGGCGCCCTGTACGTGGCGGGCCACCCAAAGCTCCTGCCCCGCACCCAACGGCGGATCATGACGCTGGACGTGGTGCACGAAGACCCCATCGCGCTCCGCCAGGACCTGGAGGGCCGGCTGCGCGGCAAGGTGCGGCAGGTGGAGGTCACCGAGGTGGACTACGTGCGCGACCTCATGGTGGTGGACGTGCGGTTCCTGGAACCGAAGCTCGAATCGGCCCCGGGTTCGCTGCCGGGCGGGCGCCGTCACCCGATGCCGGCATGGTGGGGTGACCGATGAGGCCCTCACTCGTCAGCGGCCCGACGGGGTCCCTCGCCGCCGGGCACTCCCCCGAGCATTCCCCCGAGCTCTCCCCCGGGCAGGCCCCGCCCGGCCTGGCAGGGCTGCGCCCGGTATCGCTCGCGCAGATGAACGAACGCGCCGCCCTGGTCACCCGGACCTGCCGCAAGTACCTGGTTCCCATCGAGCTGATGCCAGAGCTCTTCGCGGGCGCCGAGCGGGACTTCGGGGTCCTGGAGATCGGCGGCCGGACCTCCTTCCGGTACTCGTCCACCTACATGGACACCCCGGACCTGGGCACGTTCCACGACCACCGCCAGGGTCGGCGGCTCCGGTACAAGGTGCGCACCCGCACCTACGTGGACACCGACACCAAGATGTTCGAGGTGAAGCTGAAGGGGGCACGCGGCATCACCGACAAGGTGCGGCTCGAACTGCCGATGGAGACGCCCTCGGACCGGTTGACCTGGCGAACTCGGGAGTTCCTCGACAGGTCCCTGGCCGGCTACCGGATGGCGACGCCGGACACGTTGTTGGCCGCCGCCGTGACGGACTACCGCCGGTCCACGGTGGTGTCGTCCTGTGGCCGGGAACGCGTGACGGTCGACACCGAACTCGTCGGGTATCGAGGCGATCGGTCGGTGCGGATGCGCCCGGACATGGTGCTGCTGGAGGTCAAGACGCGGGGCGGACTCACCCGGACCGAACGCGAACTGCACCGGTTGGGGCTGCGGGAGGCCCGGTTCAGCAAGTACGCGGCAACCCTGTCCACGCTGGAGCCGGGGCTGCGGGGCAATCGTTGGCTGCGCGCGATGGGTCACTGCCTGGAGTTCCCGGAATCGGTGCGCAGCCTTCACACCGGGACGTGATCGCAGGCCGGGGCGCTGAACGTGGGGTCGGATGTTTCACGTGAAACCTTCGGCCCCACGCGCTCACGAGAGAACGTGGACGGCCGCCGCCTCGTAACCGGTCGAGACGGCGGCCTCGCCGTGAGCCCCCTCCCGCTACAAGAGAGCGAACACGACCCTCCAATGTTGTCACCCGCCACTTCACAGGTCCAGACCGGTGGCCGGAACCTGCCATTTCCGGGGTTATCGGAGGCCTGGGTGAGTGAGGGCCTGGGCGACCCGACGCCAGTCCACGTCGCTCAGACCGCCCCGTGGGAGGTCCTCCAGCACGGCCTTCAGGGTGCGCAGGTCGAAGTCGTCGCTGATGGGTTTCGTCCCGTCCCGGTGGTCGCGCACCAGTTCGGTGACGTAGATACGCAGGGGCTCCGAGCCACGACGGGCGTGCACGCGGGCCTGGGCCTGCCAACGGGCGTCGTGCGGGATCCAGGCTTCGATGACCTCGGTGGGATCCGGATGGACCGGGGGCACTAGGACCTTCCGATCCATGTGGAGAGCCGATTTCGGAAGCCCAGGGGCCGTAGACAGTTCCGGCATTTCTGGTTCACGCCGCCGTTCCAGGACCCGCAGTAGTCGCAGTACACGTGAGCTCCTCCCTGGCCTGCTTCTGCTGACGGTAAAGCCATTCGGGCTCCGGTAGGGGTGGAATGGGACAAGTGCTCCGCATCGACGCGGCCCGGGTGATCGAGCCGCCGCGGGAGCCGGGCGCGTGACAGGATTTCGAGGAACCAACGAACGCCACTGAACGGGTGATGCCTCATGCTGTCCGCAGAGAAGATCGGCGACTACCTGGCCCGGTTGTCGGCCAGGGAACCGACCCCCGGCGGTGGGGCGGCGGCGGCGCTCCACGCGGCGCAGGGCGCGGCTCTGATCGCGATGGTCGCCCGGTACAGCACCGGCGAGAAGTACGCCGATCACGCCGACGAGATCGTCCGGATCACCGAGAGCGCGGACGAACTCGTGGCCCGATCGCTGGAATGCGCCGACGCCGACGAGACCGCGTTCGGGGCGATGGGCGAGGCCTACGGGCTTCCTCGGAGCACCGATGAGGAGAAGGCCACCCGCAAGGAGGCGATCTCCGACGCCGCCGCGGGGGCCAGTCGACCGCCGATGTCGGTGATCGCCGCAGCCCGGGAGATCATCGACCTGGCCACGGCGTTGATTCCGATCGGCAACCGCAACGTGGTCACCGACCTGGCCGCCGCCGCGGACGCCGCTCGGGCGGCGGCCGGCACCAGTCGGGTGAACATCGAGATCAACCGGCCGAGCGTCAAGGACTCGGACCTGTCGCTCCGTCTCTCGCGGGCGGCGGACGATGTCGACACCATTCAGACGGACGCCGACCGGGTGACCGAACAGGTGCGCGAGGTGATCCGCCGATGAGCGTGCTGTCGGGCAAGGAGATCGCCGCGCGGATTCGGCAGGAGACACGAGAACGCGCCACGGAGCTGACCGAAAGGGGCGCCCCTCCCCGGCTCGCCGTGGTGGTGGCCACCGATGACGGCGGCAGTGCCTGGTACGTACGTTCCATCGCCCGCGCGGCCGAGAAGGCCGGCATCGCCTGCGACGTCGTGGACCTGGGCGCCGGCGCTTCGGCGAAGGGCATCGCCGAGCGCCTCGACGAGCTGGGTCGGGATTCCCTGGTGCACGGGATCATCCTGCAAACACCACTGCCCGAGGGGGTCTCGGCGCCGGAACTCGCCGAACGGATTCCGGTCGACAAGGACGTGGACGGGGCCAACCCCGCTTCGCTCGGCCGGCTGGCCGCCGGCCTGCCCGCGTTCGCGCCGGCGACGGCCGAAGCGGTGGTGACGATCCTGGACCATCACGAGGTGGCTTTGGCGGGTGTGGAGGTCGCGGTGGTGGGACGGTCCACCGTGGTCGGCAAGCCCCTCGCCCACCTGCTGCTGGACCGGAACGCGACGGTCACCGTGTGCCATTCGCGGACGAAGGATCTACCCGAGGTGACTTCTCGCGCGGACGTGCTGGTCGCGGCTGTGGGCCGGCCGGCGCTCATCGGCGCGGACCACGTGCGTCCCGGTGCCGTCGTGGTCGATGTGGGCACCAACCCGACCGATGACGGTGGACTCGTCGGTGACGTCGACGCCGACGCCGTGTCGGCGAAGGCCGGCGCGCTCACTCCTGTTCCGGGTGGTGTGGGACCGGTGACCACGGCACTGCTGTTGCGCCACGTGGTGGACGCCGCCTCCCGCTGATCCGTCGGGGGCCGGACCCGGCGACGAATGGCCCCGCGTGCCCGGGGTGGGTTGGTGGAGGGCCCGAGCACGTGGGGGTCGTGGGAGTTCTACGTGTTGTGTCGTTCGTGGGTACTCGGGTCGCGGTGCACGGCGACCCGGAGTGTGCCGGTGTAGGCGATCCGGCGGCTGCGCCTGCGCACCGGGCCGGCTTCTACCAGTGAACTCGTGCGATGGCTTCGGCCGGTTCCATGGAACCCGATCCCGAAGACGACCGGCGCGTCGAAGCTCGCATGCTTCGCAAGGCTGTATTCAGTCGAGCCACGCCACCGGAGTTCTGGGCTGTGATTGATGAGGCCGCTCTCCTCCACATCACATCTGAACTGCGCGATCAGCTGGAATACCTCATCGAAGTCAGCCACCGACCGAATATCGGGATCCAGATCATCCCGACCTCACACGGCTCACATGCCGCTATGACAGGCCACTTCGTGATCATGGAATTTCCGGTACCGGGGCCTTGTCCATGCTTGCCAGAAGCATTTCCCGCAGCCGGCACTCCATCCGGCCATCGCTTCGGTGTCGGCGAGAATCCCGCCCATGCCCAATGCCGCTAAGTTAGGCGGCGGGGATCAGTACCGGTTGGGGTGCCCGCTCATG
>NZ_FRFF01000005.1 GCF_900143625.1 Nocardiopsis sp. JB363 | reverse complement strand
GTGTGGGGCCGTACGGGGGTGGGGGCGGTGGCTGTGTCGGAGAGCCGGGCGCCGGCGTCCACCCGCCCGCGTGGGGATGCGTCGGCTGCTGCGGGGAAACGGGCCCCGGTCGCCCGTGGGGAGGCTGCCCGAAGGGGGATGGGGGATGGTGACCCATACGTGGGAATCCGTCCGGCGTGGTCGAGTACTTTCCCGACGAATGCTCCCATGCCGACCCGGGTGAGCCCTTGCCCCACCCGCCGGAGAACGGGGAACGCCCTCCGGTCCGACCGTGGCGGGCCGGACCGGAAGGCGGGGGGTCAAGGGGGTGGTGGTGCCGGACTCGTGTGGTTACAGGGCGCCGACGTTGACGTCGATGCAGTTGTAGAACGCCATCGGGGTGTCGGCGACGTTCCAGCGAGCCAGGATGGTCTGCTCACCGCTGTACCCGGACAGGTCGACGTCGTGGGAGAAGTAGTCCGGCGGCTGGGCGCCACCGTCGTCGAAGCTCGCGATCATCTCACCGTCGATGAAGTACTCCCACGTGGTGGTGGAGTGGTTGGCGGTGATGATCCAGTCGAAGGTGGCGGTGGTGCCGACCGGGGTGACGTCCCAGCCATAGTTGTCGTCGCGGAGCTCGGAGTAGATCTCGTTGCCTCCGGCACAGTCCATCAGGCCCTTGGGGCCCTCGACGCTCTGCGGCTCCCACTGGATGGGGCCGCATTCGACGACCCCGGCGTTGCACTGGGCCTGCCGGCTGGGCGGGTTGGAGATGTAGCCGTGGGCACTGGCGGTGCCCGCTGGCATGAGACCGAAGACCAGGGCGGTTCCGGCGGCGACGGCGGCTGTCGATCGGATCTTGCTGCGCACGGTCATGAATCGAGCCCTTCTGGGGGTCACGACCCCGGAGGGTCGTAGCGGGTTGACCCGGACCGTCACCGGTCCAGGGGATCGGGCGGAGGTCCCACGGCCGGTTAGTTCCGTGGGTTCCGGGCTCGGCCGAGAACGGCCCCGTGTTGGTCGGGAAAGTCCTCCACCCGGTTGTCGAAGACGGTAAAGAGAGCGTCACGGCCCGTCAAGTCCCCTGTTGGCACGGAACGGCTCTGAGCCTCCGAGGCGGGTGTGCGATGGAGGAACAGGTTCCGGCCACTGGTACTGGTGGTTTTCGGATGGGATGAACGCTCCAACTGGAAAGACACCTTCCAGATCTGACTCCGGTCTGGCGTGGCGAGGGCTCGCCCGAGGGTCCGACCATGCGACATATCGGGCAGATCTCACCTTCAGGTGACAGTTCCCTTACCTCCCGCCACCGGGCGGTCCAGAGTCCTCGACGCCGGCACCTCCCGAGCGAAAACCCGTGGACGGCGTGGACCGCGCGTGACAGAACGGACCGCACCCCATTCCCGCCCCGAGAGGTGTCCGATGCGCGATCGCCGGCCGCACTTCCTTCCCGGACTCGACCTGTCCCGGGCCCTGTACGAAGAGGCCGTGGCGCCGCTGTTGGACGGCACCCCGCACGCGGCGGCGCTACTGGGGGCCGGATCGGAGGTCCTGGGTCTGGACGGCCCGCGCTCCACCGACCACGACTGGGGACCCCGCCTGCAACTGTTCCTGCCCACCGACCACGCACGGGTCCACGCGTTGTTGTCCCGCCACCTCCCCGAGCACGTACGCGGTCGGCCCATCCGGTTCCTCCCCTTCCCGGACGATCCCGGAAGTTCCCGGCCGACCGGCTCCCCGGCGGGACGACACCGGGTGGAGGTCGTGGAGCCGGGGGCATGGCTGATCGACCGGCTCGGCTTCGATCCGAGGAACGGGGTGCGCACCACCGATTGGCTGGCCACCCCCACCCAGCGACTGGCCGAGGTGACCGCCGGTACCGTCTTCCACGACGACCTCGGCGTGCTCGGTACCGCCCGAAGCGCTCTGGAGTGGTATCCCGACGACGTGTGGCGGTACGTCCTAGCCTGCCAGTGGCGGCGCGTCGCCCAAGAGGAACCGTTCGTCGGTCGCTGCGCCGAGGCGGGCGACACCCTGGGAGAACGGATGGTGGCGGCCCGGCTGGTCCGCGATCTGATGCGGCTCTGTCTCCTCCTGTGCCGCCGGTATCCGCCCTACTCCAAGTGGCTGGGATCGGCCTTCTCCGCCCTACCGGAGGCGGCCGAGGTGGAGCCTGCGCTTCAGGAGGTCCTGACCTCCGCGACACCGACCACGGAGCTCCCCCGGGCCTACCGCCTGGTCGCCGACCTACAGAACCGGACCGGGCTGGCCCGACCCCGATCCACGAACACGCGCCCCTTCCACAGCCGCCCGTACCCGGTACTGGGCGCGGGACGGTTCGTCGACGCTCTGATGGAACGGGTCCAGGACCCCGAACTGACCGGCAGGCCCCTGGTCGGCGCGATCGACCAGTACGTGGACAACACCGACGCCCTGACCCGACCGGCGACGTTCCGTGGGGTCGCCGCGGCGGTGGACGACCTGTAGACACCCGCCCCCGGACGAGGACCGATCATCCCTGGGACCGGTCGGTGGCCGGCCGGGGGTTTCGGAACGAACGGGGCGGGCGCGTCATCTGCGACGGCACCGGGCTTTGACCTACCATCCAGACATGGACCGATCGTCCGATGAATCAATACTGCGCCGGGTCCAGGCGGAGTCCGCGCTCCTCGCCGGGGCCGGTTACGCGATCCTGCTCCAGATCGCCCACCCGTCCGTCGCCCAGGGCGTGGCCGATCACAGCGACTTCACCTCCCGCCCCCTCGACCGCCTGCGCGGAACCCTGTACTACCTGTACGGGACGGCACTGGGAACGGACGAGGAACGTGCCCGGGTCCAGGCGATCGTGCGGGCCATGCACCACAAGGTGCGCGGACCCGGCTACGACGCGCTCGACCCCGACCTGCTCCTGTGGGTCGGCGCGACCCTCTACCGCTCCGGTGCACGACTATACGAGCTCGTCATCGGCGAGTTCGCGCCCGGGGAGCGCGAGGCGTTCCTGCGAGAGGCCTCGGTGTACGCCACCGCTCTGGGGCTGCCCGAGGAGGCGTGGCCCTCGACCCCGGAGGAGTTCGAGGCCTACTGGGAGCGGGCTCACGCGCACCTGGAGGTCGGGCCGGTCGCCCGCGAGCTGGCCGAGGGGGTCTTCCGGCCACGGAACCGGCTGCTGTGGCCGCTCACCTTCACCCAGCGGTTCCTCACCGGTGGGCTGCTGCCGGAGGGGCTGCGTCGGGGCTTCGGCATCCCGTGGTCGGCGGCGAAACAGCGCCGATTCGATCGGTTGATGCGGGTGACGCGGGCGGTGTATCCGAGGCTCCCGCAACCGCTGAGGACCCTGCCGACGAAGCTGTACCTGCGGTCGATGCGCCGCCATGGGGGATGGAAGAGCCCGGGGGCGAAGAGGAAGCGGAGCAGCGGAAGTCGGTTCGCCTAACCGTCCAGCTCCTGGAGCGCCTCACGCGTCTGCGCGACCTCGGGCAGGTCGAGTTCCTCGAAGGTCCGCAACGCCTCGGTGAGCAGTTCCCTGGCCCGGTCCGGTTTCACCAACGGCCCGGGGAGTCGGCCGAGCGCGGCCGAGGCCCGAGCGGCGATGTAGCGCTCGTCCCGCTCGACGGCAAGGACCAATGCCCTTTCCAGCCTCTGGGAAGCCTCAACGTGACGTTGGGCCTTGGAAAGCGTCACCCCAAGCTCTACCAAGATCTCCGCGTCTCCACTACGGTCTCCGGATTCCAACGCCAGGTCCAATGCCTGGTAGTGCTCCGCAACCGCCTCATCCCACTTTTCGACAGCACGATAAGCGATACCGAACGAATTGTGAATGAAAATCTCGATCCCGACCAACCGGAGCTGGACTGCCAAGTTCAAGGATTCACCGAGATACTTCAGGGCCTGCGGCACTTGTCCCACACTGACCAGTGCTTCACCCATGACACGTGTAGCGTATGTCCGCGTCTCCTCCAAGGAATTCTGGGCAGCCGAAGAAATAGAATTCTCGGCGCACTGGATAGCTTCTCCATGTTCTCCCAAGGCCTGTTTGAGGATCGCCAGGTTCGCCCATTGAAGCGCTGTTACCTTGGGGTCGGATACAGCGATTTTATGGCCGAGCAGACTCTCAATGGCCTCGGCCGCTTCACGAAAACGTCCGACCCTTTCATAAACCATCGCGAGATTGGAGAGAGCGCGGAACATGCCCCATTCATCGTCTACTACTTCAAGTACGCTCTTGGCCTCGGTGAGTAACTCCAGGGAGCGGTCGAAGTGCCCTGAGATGCAGTAAGCGATGCCCATACCGATAAGGGTGACGGCGCGACCACGCTCATGCCCGCTTCCGTCGTTGGCTGCGAGAACCCGCTCGTGGAGGGACAGGATCATTCCAGCCCTTCCACGTATCGTGTAGAATTTCCAGGTCGAGTCGGCTAGCCGCCAGGCGTCTTCAGCTCGTTCTTGAGCTGCAAAGTAGTCGACGACTTCCGCTACGTGGTCTTGATGGAGTTCGAACCATTCTTCTGCCGCTTCCCTGCTGGTCAATTCTGCACTGTACCGCGACGTCCTGGCAGAACTCTCCTCACTCTTTCGCGGACCTCCGAGAAGTTCGGCCGCCCGATCGGTGGTCACGGTGAAATAATCGGCGTGGGCCTGCCGGGCTCGATCGAATTCCATGACCCCGATGTCCGTTCTCCCTCTCTGGGAGGCGAAAACGTGGATCAGGTCGTGAAGCCGGTAGACGTCCGCGTGAGGCTCGTCCAGCAGGCAGACGCTCACCAGGTCCTGAAGTACCTCGTCGGCCTCCACCGGCGAGAGGTCGAGAAGGGCGGCTGCTCCGTGAAGGTCGATGTTGCGGCCGAAGGCAGCGCTGAGCAGGAGGAAGGTCCGGTGTAGCTCCGGGTTGAGACTGCGATAGGAGAGGTCGATGGCCGATTCGACACTCTGCCCATCCACCTGGAGTTCCCGGAACTGGCGGTTCTGCTCGCTCAGACGCCGCACCACATGTGCGAAGGTCCACCGGGGCCGGCTCATCATCCGTCCGGCCACGACCCTCAGCGCGAGAGGCAGACCTCCGCACAGTCTCGCGACCTCTTGAGCCTCTTCGGGTTCCTGGATGACCTTGTCCTCGCCCAAGACTCGGGCGAAGAGCTCCAGAGAGGACTTCTTCTCCAGAACGTTCAGGGAGATGTACCGGGCGCCGCTGAGTCCCGACAGGTCATTGCGCGAGGTCACTAAGGTCAGTGATCCAGGGGAAGCCGCCAGAAGCGGGGCGACCTGGGAATAGGTGACGGCGTTGTCGAGAACCGTCAGGACCCGACGCCCCATGAGGGTGGCCCGCCACAGCGCGGAACGCTCGTCCAGGGACTCAGGGACCTCGTCCGGGTCCACCCCCACCGCTCGTAGCAAGGCTCCCAACGCGGTGTGCGGGTCCAGAGGCTCCTTGTCCAGGGTGTAACCGTAGAGGTCGATGAACAGCTGACCGTCCGTGTACTCATCGGCCAGCTCGTGGCCCGCCCGAACCGCGACGGTCGTCTTACCGACACCACCGGTCCCGGTGATGACGCAGACCTTGGCCCGCTTCTCGTCATGAGCGGCCAGGCCCAAGACCTTGGCGAGGGAGTTCTCTCGACCGGCGAAGTCGGGGATGTCCCGCGGCAGATCGTTACGGACGACGAAGCCGTCCTCCCTGCTCAACACCAACGGCCTGGTCCCCTTGGCCGGCGTCTTCTCGATGGTGTCCGCTCGCAGGATCTGCGTGTGCAGGGCCATCAGTTCGGGGTCCGGATCGACCCCCAACTCCTCCGCGAGCCGCGAGCGGATCGCCTCGTAGGCGGACAGCGCGGCGGCCCTTTCACCACTCCGCCAAAGGGCGGTGATGAGGAGGTGGTGAATCCGTTCCCGCAGTTCCTCTTGTCGGGCGATGGGAGTCAGGTAGGCGACCACTTCTTTGGCCCGACCCAGTTCGAGCGCGCAGCCGGCCCACTCGGCCACAGCCGCCCAGCGCTCTTCGAGCATTGGGGACACCACCGAGTAGAGGAGGTGTTCCGATCCGACTCCCGAGAAGGGGACCCCGCGCCAGGATTCGAGGGCCTTGGACAACCGCGTCAAGACGTCCGGAGAGGAGACGCCTTGGGCCGACCCACGAAGTCGACGAAACCTGTGCAGGTCGATACGGTCCGGGTCGAGATCGGCGAGGTAGCCGCCCGAGGTGGTTTTGATCAACCCTGGGAAGGAACGGCGCAGGTGAGAGATCTGTACCTGGATCACCGAGCGTGCTGTGCGAGGTGGGTCATCGTTCCACAGGTAGCTGATCAATTGGTCGAAAGTCACCTCTCGACCGGCGTATACCAGCAAAACGCCTAGGACACAACGCTGGCGTGGTCCACCTACGGGAAGGGATCTTCCGTCCGACCACGCGGCAATGGGGCCAAGCACGCCGAAATCCACAAGCAGCAACCCTAGCAAGCCGCTGCTCGTGGAAAAGGAATGTGGGGATCCCGTTCGTCCCGAGTACCCCCCTCCAGTCGGTACTCGGAACGCACGGCCCCCGGAGGGGAGGACTACTTGTCCTCCTTCTCCTCCTGCTTCTCTTCGGCTTCCTTGGGAGCCCCTTCCTTCGGGGTGGGCTCCTCCATGGGCTGCAGCTTGGCCCCGGGGGTCGCACCCGCCACGATCGCCTCGAACTGCTCGTCCACCGTCAGCATCTTCGGCACTCGAACTCCTCTTCTCACCGCACTCGTGTAGAGCCGCAACGTGGCCCTACGCCGTCTTCGAAGCATCAATGGGGCTCACCGCCCTCCGGCGGAACCGCCATCCGTGGAGGCCCTCCCTCTGGGGGCTCACCACGGATGACTCGTGTCCGAATCGTCGCCGGACCGGCGTGTCTCCCACGAGCCGTCCTCTCGTGGGCACCGGCCTCACCGATCGAGCTTCACACTAGAGAGATCCTCTTCCGTGGCGCTTACAAACCGCTTTCAGCCCGGAAGGAAAAACCCAAGGTCGCGCCACCCGTACCCATTGTTGACCTCTGGCCTTAACGGGTTCGACCCCACCCCCGAAAATGCACCATGTGTAGCTTGTCATTCACTATGGGTGATTATCGCTTCACTCGTCGATGCCGGGCCGTTTTTTGGACGGCGCGACCGATCCGGCCCCTCGACCTGTGTCGAAGCAGGCCACCACCTGCGCGCTCACCGCCCGATCCGACCACTTCCGGACGATTTGAGGTAGGCCACAACCCTTTACCTCTAGACTTGCGCCTCGTGGTGCATCATCTCAGCGCCGCCGAAAGACCGCGGCGCTCCCCCCTCCCGGCGAACCCCTTTGCGAGGTTCGCCCTGTTCTCCCTGATCGGCGCGGCGGGCGCGGTCGGTCTCCTCGGTGTGGCCGCGTTCGGTGGATTGGACACGCACGACCCGAACGCCGACCCGGCGGATCCGGGCACCGAGCTGAAGAACGATCTCGTCGTCGTGACCCCGCACGAGGCGCGGATCCAATCCGACGAGCTCGGCACCTACCTACAGGTCAGGGTCGATATCGAGATGCGCGGCTCCAATCGCCCTATTCCGATGGGCAACGTCGGTGGCAGCCTGGTCGTACACGCCGAGCCCACCGGGGAATCCGTGAAAGGGCCCGAGATCAACTTCGAGCGTCAGCCGACGGGTTACGTGTCGCACCTGCAACCGCACGCGGTGGAGGAGTCGGCCGTGCTGTCCTGGGAGATTCCCCAGAACCTCGACGTCGACGACGTGGAGAGTCTCGATTTCGTACTGCACGGGATCGAGGAGATACCGACGACCGGCAACAGAGGAACCCTGTGGGTCGGCACCAAAGATGTGGTGGGCGCGGTCTCGCTCCCTCTGGACGGGGACTGAACGCACATGAACCGTCCCCTCACCGTCGTCGTGTGCCTGCTCCTGGCCGTCGGCATCACCGTCCTTCAGCACTTCGTGGTGGCCCAGGACAAGATGGTGGATCCCGTCTCCACGTCCGGTTCCGCTGAGGAGCCCGTCGTCACCGACGACTTCACCCTGGAGATCGATCGGGTCGACCTGAGCACGTCCCTGCGCGCCACCGACAGTCTGGGCGACCCCGCGGAACCGGTCGAGGCCAACGGCGTCTGGGTGTTGGTCTGGACCCGGATGACCGCCGAGCACACCACGATGGCCAATTTCCCCGCCGAGCTGCGGATGAAGGACGGCACCACCTACTTCGAACCGAGCTGGTTCCCCGACGCGATGGAACGCGCCACTCTGTCTCCCGGTCTGCCCCTTTACGGAGCGTTCGTGTTCGAGGTACCCGAGGAGAAGATCGACGAGCCCTCCCTCGTCGTCACGCACGCCCCGGGGTTCGAGGCTCGCCTCGGCGCCCAGGCCGACGTGGACCTGAAGCTGACGGACACCTCGCCCTCCGACGAACCCGCGGATCTGCTGCCGCCGCAGATCCGGACCGGGGAGGACACCGATGCACCCGAATGATCCCCGTTGGCAAGGGCCTCAGCCGGGCCGCCCGTCCCCGTACCGGCGACCGGACCCGTCGCGTGGTGCGGGCGGCCACGGAGGTGGCCCCTGGCCGCCCCAGGGGCCACCTCCGCCCCAGGGGCCGCCTCCGGCGGGTGGTCGGCCCGCCCCGTGGCCGCCCGGTGGCCGTCCCGTTCCCGGGCCTCCCGGCCAGGGCGGCCACCCGGGACAGGGCGGTCACCCGGGACAGGGCGGTCACCCGGGGCAGGGTGGCTACTCGGGACAGGGTGGTCCGGCCACCGGTGCTCAGGTGCCTCCGGGACGGCCCGGACCGCACTGGGAACAGCCGCCTCAGAACCACCCCTGGAGCCCGGACGGGCAGGACCCTCGTTCGTCCCGACGCGCCCCGGGGTCTCGCTCGGCACGCCACGCTCGCCCCTCGACCGGCTCCGGCCGGCCGCGCCGCGCCCTTCCCCTGTGGAAGCGGCTGCACCTTCCCTACGTGGCCGCCTTGGTCGTGCTGTTCCCGGTCATGGTCGGTTGGCCCTTCCTGACCGAGGCCCGGGAGGTGAGCGACCGAGGCCTCACCCGCCCGGAGGCACGGGTCGTGGAGGGCTCGACCGCCACCATGGCCGGCAGCGAGTGGGAGGTCCTCGGCTACCTGGTCGGCTACGTGGAGGACCAGGGACCCCCACCGGAGGGTGTGGAGCTGGTCGACGTCGGTTTCGAGGTCACCCCCGAGACCGACGAGGCCGGAGAATTACTGAACACGTACTGCAATTTCAGGGCCCTGGACGAGAAGGGGAGGGCTTGGGAGCCCACCACGGAGTTCGGGATGCGCGACCTCTCCGAGGACCAGGGCATGACCATGGCCGGCTGCTCCGACGCCGAAGGGGTCCCGATCTCCGCGGGTAAGGAGCAGACCCTGGTGCTGTCCTTCCTGGTGCCCGAGGACGTGGCCGAGGAGCTCAGGTTCGAGGTCACCGTGACGAGCACGGGCGACCCCCAGCGGTCCGAACCCGAGGCTCTCCTCTTCGAGGCCGACCCCCTGGAATAGGCGGTGGTTTCTCGGGGCCTCCGCCGGCCCTTCGGCCCGTGTTCGAGCGCCCCCTTCGTCCACGGGGCGGCGGCCGGCCCCTTCTCGGCATGGGCCCGGACGCCTTAAGCGGAGTGCCGGGCGGTGCTCCACAGGTGCCGACCCACGCTGTGCTCCTCCGCCTTGCGCAGCGCGATCTCGAAGGCGGCGGCCAGCAGGCACAGTCGGAACAGCATGTGCAGTGCGTCCACGGTGAAGTCGATGGGCTGCAACCACGGCCAGAGCTCGCCCTGGAAGTCACCCGGACCGAGCAGGACGAAGAGGCCCCGGTTCAGTTGGCTGAACGCCATGTCCAGGAAGACGAAGTACAGGCAGAAGGTCAGGTAGAACACCGGCCCGGCGCCGAGCAGGAAACGGCCGGCGTTGAGCAGGGGCGTGAACTTGTCCCGAAAGTCCGAGTCCGCATGCCGTCCGAACACCCGGCTCAGCTTCGCGGTGTGGTTGACGGCCGTTCCCAACCGGCCACCACCGAGACGCTCCTCGAAGAGGGAGTCGTGGTCGTCGATCTGGGCCCGGTAGACCACCGCCGTGATGGTCAGCCACAGCATCGGACCGAGGAAGCCCTCCTTGACCGAGGTCCACACGGCGGTGATCGCCGCGGTGATCCCGGTGGAGAGTTCGGGCACGTTCAGTGTGAGCCCGAAGCCGTCGACGGCGCCTTTCAGCGTGGTCTCCACTCCGACCCAGGCGGACCGATTGCCGATCCACTCATGGGTGAAGCCGATGAAGACCCCGACGGAGAACAGGGCCAGGAACGTCCAGATGCCCTCGAACAGCGCCGTGAGGACACCCAGGACCGGGTTGTGCCCCTTCGCATAGAAGTGTCCGCACACGCGCCGCAGCAGCCAGGCCACGACCGCCACGACGAGCGGCATACCGAACCAGCTGAGTCCGGTGGGTGTCGCGAAGGCCTCGACGCCGCCGGTGTTGAACAGGCCGATGCTGTAGGCGTCGTACTCCTCCTTGATCAGCCCCCAGGCTCCGTAGAAGACCAGGAACGGCATGATCGCCAGGACGACCCCGTCCACGACCCGGCGCTCTCGCTCGGCGAAGCCGTTGCCTTTCCCCTGCCGGATGATCTCGGAGTTGAGCTCCCTGTCCACCAGCGGGAGTCCTGGGCGCAGGAGCTGGAACATCACCACGAAGGTCACGAGGGTGACCAGCAGGGTCAGGCCCAATCCGGCGAGGGAGAGGGTGGGGCTCACGTCGGTGAACTTCACCAACCCGCGCATCAGCAGGGTGTGCAGCAGCATTCCGCCGGTGTAGACGCACAACAGGGGCGCCCAGTGGCGACGCACCAGGTCGAGAGTGTAGATCGGGAGGAGTGCTGCGGAAGACGTCGAGGGGGCCATAGGTTCAAGAGGTTAGCGGGATTCGGCGAATCGGGCTCCCGCTGTCCACAGGGTGCGGTGGGTGGTCCACGCACCTGAGGTGACCGGGCTGATCGGAGGGCTTGATGCAGGAGGGCGACGGAAACGGCTGGGTGAAACTGCCCGACGGTTCCCGGAGGTGGGGGTTGTACGGCGCGGCCGGGCTGTTGTTGTACGCCACCGACGCGGCCGGTTCCGGCCACGTGTTGCTCCAGCACCGTGCGGGGTGGACCCACATGGGTGGAACCTGGGGCATCCCGGGTGGAGCGCGCAACCGGGACGAGACGCCCCTGGAGGCGGCCGTACGCGAGTTCCGTGAGGAGGTCGCGGGTGACCTCGATGACTACACGGTTCTGGCCCGGCACGAACACGACCTGACGGTGTGGCGCTACGACACCTTCCTGCTGCGGCTCCCGGCCCTGACCCCGTTCCGAGCAGGCAACTCGGAGAGCGAGGAGATCCGGTGGGTATCGGTGTCCGCCACGGAGTCACTCCCTCTGCTCCCGGCGTTCCGCTCGGCCTGGCCGCGTCTGCGCGCCGACCTGAACACCGAGTTCGACGAGGGCCGGCCGGGAAACCCGGGCGGATCGGGCACTTCCGTGGACGTTTGATCGTTGCCCCGAGAGAGGCGCCCCGTGCACTGCTTCGGGCGGCTTCGTGCCGTCTTTTCCCGGTGCGCCAGGTGCCAGGGCACCTCCTCCGGGGTAAGTCAGGGACGAGCCCTGATGCGTGGGACGCCCCGACCCGCCATTGTGGTGGGGAGGGTCCCGCGGTACGCGGAGGCCACGCGAATCGACTGGAGCTGTGAACATGACGCTGGAGCGCGGTAACGCATTCACTCCCGTCGCCTCGGCGACGATGATCTGGCCGTGGGGAGCCTCGGTCGTGGGCGGCTCCGTGGCCGGTGCCCTCTCGTTCCTGATGAACTTCGGGCTGGCCGGGATCCCCGGCGCGATCACGACGGGCATCTTCTTCTTCGCACTGATCGGCGGAATCGGCGGTGTGCTCAGCAAGAAGGGCGACCGTCGGGGCCGCCGTTGGGCCGCCAGGTACCCGTTCCGCTACGCGGCCGCGCCGGCCGTGTTCGCCGGTGGCGCCACCGCCATCATCAGCTACATCGGGTCCGTCATCGGCAGCTTCGCGATCTTCAGCGGACTGTTCGGCGGTCTCTTCGCCGGCCTGGGCGTGGGCCTGATGCTCTGGCTGATCATCGGGGTCGTCGCCGCGGTCGTGGGCGACAAGAACTGAGTGATTTCCGACGGGTGGTCGATCGAATCGGCCACCCCGCACGGGACGGGCGCGATTCGGGCAGGTGTGTGAGCGGTCTTCCGAGCCACCGTGACAGTGGCGGGGAACAAGAGGGCTTAGGCTCGTTGTTTCCGCCCGGGGCGGACCAAGACACTCACCTAGGGGAGACAACCGGCGCCGATGACTGAAGCTGCCCGTCAGAAGATGGTCGAGCGGGTCCGCGGGCTCCTTCGCATGGCGGAGGACCCCGCGGTCACCGATGCCGAGAGCCAGGCGTTCACCGCCAAGGCCGCCGAGCTGATGACCCGCCACGCGATCGCCGAGGCCGAGGCCCGCGCCGAGCGGGGCGAGGCACCGGACTCGATCAGCCGCATGGACTACACCGTCACCGGGGTGGGCGGTCACGGCAAGGCCCGGGTCAAGGCCCTGGCCGACATCGCCGCCGCCTACGGCTGCCAGTCCGCGGTCCGGGGGAACAACTCGGAGAACACCGAGCGCGTCATCATCCTGGTGGGCACGGCCAGCGCGTTGGAGGCCCTGCGGCTGCTGTTCCCGTCGATCTCCATGCAGATGGAGGCCTCGGCCCGGTTCATGAGTTCGTCGCACATCGCCGACATTCGGGAACTGCGCAACTACACACGGTCGGCGCTGGAGACGGAACGGAAGCGCTACTACCGTTCCTTCGTCCGCGCCTACGGGCAGGCGGTGGCCGAGCGCATTCGAGAGTTCCGAGCCCGATTGCAGAGAATGGCATCGTCCGAAACCGACTCCGACGGCGTTACCGACGGTGACGGAAACGGTCCCGTTCGCGCCGCCGAACTAGTGCTACGCGACGATGTGTATCGGGTGAACGAAGAGTTCCACAAGCAGTTCCCACAGTTGCGTAAACACCGCCCCGAGCGGACCCACAGCGCGGCCGGTTATCGGGCCGGATACCGCCGTGGACGCCAGGCGGAGCTGGGTCTGGACACCCCGGTGACCAGTGGCGGGACGTCCACTCTGGCCGAGGGCGAATAGCCGCTCACGCGGAGTTGTCCACAGGCTGTGCACAGTTTCCACAGGAACGCGTTTTCCCTTGTCACAGCGGAAGAACAAGCCGTTTCGAGAGGTCGTTCGACCCTTCTAGAGGCCCCATCACCCCGGGTTATCCACAGGCTGGGGAGTCGACCTGTGGATAACTTGTGGACGGCCCTGTGGACTGCTTCACCAAGAACAGTCGATCCGCTGGTCAAGTGCTGCGCAATGGCTGAACCAAGTAGTGGAACGCGGGCTCCTCGCCCTCCTTCGCCGGCACATCCGTGAACACCGCGGGTTTCGTCGGCTCGGTGAAGTTGAGGTAGGCGGTGGTGGTGTCCACCCCGGAGAGTCCGTCGACCAGGTAGTCGGGCTTGAACGCCACCCGCAGGGGGTCGCCCTCGTACCCCACGCCGATGGCCTCCACCGCCTGGGCGTCCTCACCCGAACCGGCCTCCAGGACCACCTCACCCTCCGTGAACGCCAACCGCAGAGGCGTGTTTCGGTCCGCCACCAAAGCGACGCGCTTGATCGCCTCCAGCAGCGGGCCCACCGCGACCTCGGCCCGCCCGGAGAAGTCGGTGGGGAACCAGGACGCGTACTTGACGAAGTCGCTGTCGATCAGCCGGGTGGTGGTGTGCCGCTCGCCGTTGGCGAAGCCGATCATGCCCTCGCCCGGAGACAGGTTGACGCCCTCCGCCACGGTGGTCGTGGACAGGGCGATGTCCACGTTGGAGCGGCCGATCATCCCGCGCACGGTGTTGGCCAGCGTGCGGGCGGGGACCAGGGCCGAGACGTCCACCCCGGGGTCCTTCGGCTGCCACCACAGTTCCCGGACGGCGATCCGGTAGCGGTCGGTGGCCACCACCTTCAGCGAGTCGCCCGCGAAGTCCAGGTAGGCGCCGGTCAGCATCGGCAGGGTGTCGTCCTTGCTGGCGGCCGGGGTCACCTGGCGTACGGCGGCGGTGAAGGCGTCGGCCGGCACGGAGCCGACCTTGCCCGGCATGCCGGGCAGGCTGGGGTAGTCCTCCAGCGGCATCGTGATGAGGGTGAAGCGAGCGGCGCCGCCACGCACCTCCACCTTCGGGCCGTCGGTGTCGATGTGCACCGAACCGGACGGCAGGTTGTTGACGATCTCCGCCAGCAGGCGTCCCGGCACCAGCACCGCGCCGGGCTCTTCGGACAGCACTTCCACCGAGGCTCGTGTGGAGACCTCGTAGTCGAAGCCGGACAGGTGCAGGGCGGTGCCGTCCGCGGAGACCTCCATGCGCATCCCGGCGAGGACGGGTACCGCGGGTCGGGTGGGCAGCGCCCGCGCGGTCCAGGAGACCGCCTCCGCGAACGCGTCGCGATCCACTCGTAGTCTCACCGGATGGCCTCCTCTGTCCGCCTGACCTGCTTTCCAGGTCAACGTACCCAGCGGTGACGACATTCGGCAGGCCCCCGGCCGAGGCCGGCCAAGGGTGGCCGAGGGCCCCGGTCCAACGAGCGGAAGGGGTGTCGGACCGGGGCCGGTTTCAGGGGAGGATCAGGTCCTGTTGGGCTTGAGCGTCCAGGTGACGGTCATCTTGCCGGTGACGGTACCGTCCTCGGTGCGCAGCTCCACCTCGATGGGGAACTCGGAGCGGTTGCCGGCGTCCAGGTCGGCGACGACCTGCTCGCGCGGGTGGGTGAGCGTGGCCTCCGCGATGACCTCGCCCAGGGCGATCTGGAGGAAGTCGACCTCGACCCGGCTGGGGAAGGGGACCGAGCGGTCGAGCTGGTCGCCGAAGTCGCCGATGATGATGGCGCCCGAGGCGGACTCGGCCAGGGTGTACATGGCGCCCGTGTGCGGCCCGCCGATGTGGTTGTGGTGGTTCGCGTTCTCGGGCAGGCGCATGACCACGCGGCCGTGCTCCACCTCGACGAAGCCGATCCCGAGGTGCCGCACGAAGGGCACGGCGGCGAGAAACCCGGACTTCACGAACTCCGCCGTACCGGCGTCCATTTTCTCCATGCCAGAAAGGTTACTCCTCAGTAACCCTGCCCGACACCCCTGCGTTGTGGTCTCCACTGTGAGCTACCATGTCTGGCGGAGAGAGCCGAGGTTCTCCCCTGGAGGGTTCGCATAGCGGCCGAGTGCAGTGCTCTTGAAAAGCACCAAGTCCTTGACGGGGCTTCGTGGGTTCAAATCCCACACCCTCCGCAGAATCGGGGAGTCTTCCCAGGTGGGAGCCTTCCACGGAACACGGCGAAGGCCGGTGGTCCGGGCCCGTAGCACATTCATCGCACACGGCCCGGGTAGCCACCGGCCTTCGCCGTGCACTGGTCAGGCGGCGAGGACCCGCAGACGGGCTGCGTCCATCGCGTCGGCCACCTCGTCCAGGCGGTCGGGGAACAGGTGCCCGTACCGGTCCAGGGTCATGGTCGCCGTCTTGTGGCCGAGCATCGCCTGCACGACCTTGACGTCCGCACCGGCCGCGATGGCGAGAGACGCGGCGGTGTGCCGGAGCTTGTGGGGGGTCAGCCCCATGCCGTCGAGCCCGGCCGCCCTCACCGCCAAGGCGAACTCACGGTTGCGCCAGTTGCGGATGCGCAGCGGGGCGCCCCGCCTGGTGGTGAAGACCAGCGCGTCATCCGGCCGCCCCTCCACGAAGGACCGCAGTTCGGGGACGAGGGACCGGGGAACCGGCACGGTCCGGAACCTGCCGTTCTTCGGAGGCTGTTCGACGAGCCTGCCGTCCACCTCGGCGAAGGTCACGACGACCCGGACCCGCCGCCGGTCCAGGTCCACCCGCCCCACGCGCAGCGCGGCGGCCTCGCTCCACCGCATGCCGGTGTAGGCCAGGAGCAGGACGAGAGCCCGGCTCACCCTGGCCGAGGCGAGTTCCTGGCCGTACTTGGTGCGCAGCGTCAGGGAGGCGTCGGCCAGCGCCTCCACCTGGGCGTGGTCGAGGTAGACGTGTTCGGCCTCGCTGGGCTTGGGCAGCGGTACGCCCTTGGCCGGGTTGAAGGGGATGCGCCGGGGGACGCACCAGCCCAGGACCATCGACAGCACGACGTGCGCGTGCCGGGTCTGGGAGGCCCCCAGGCTGCTACCGCCCTCGTCCCGGGGCTTCTGGAGGTGAGCCACCCACACGGCCACGTCCTCGGCGTGGACTGCCGAGAGGCGCAGGTCTCCCCAGCGCGGCAGCACGTGGTTGTCCAGGACCGCCCGGTACTGCCACCACGTGGACCGTTTGATGTCCGTGCGGGTGATGAGCCACTTCTCGGCCATCTCCGCCACGGTGACCTTGGCGTCGTGGGGGTTGCGGTAGGAGCCCTCGTGAAGGCTGTTCTCGATCTCGGTCCGCTTCTTCTCCGCGTCCGGCTTCTTCTGGAAGACGCCGCCGCTCTTGATCTTCCCGGAGGGGTCGTAGTAGCGGACCCACCACCGGCCGGGCGGAGTGCGCTTGGACGCCTTGGCCTTGCTCACCGCCTCCGCGTACGCCCTGTCCTTGGTGCGGTCGTAGACCCACGCGCGAGCCATGGGGGTGTCTCCTTTCCGTGGGTTACTGGGCGAGGACCCAGGCGTGGACCTCGGCGGGCACGTAGCGCACGTACCGGCCGACGCGGTGGGAGGGAGGACCGTCACCCCTGTAGCGCCACTCGTAGAGCGTCTTGGGAGGAACGCGCAGGAAGGAGGCCGTGTCCTTCACCGACCACAGGCCGTGGTCCCGACGCTGTTCCGGAACGGCCGGGGTCGCCGTCGTCGCACTCATGCCGTCCTGCTTCCGTGGGTTGCCGAAAGATCGTTCCGCCGTGCCGCGTCGAGCTGGGCGCGGCGTTTGAGGGCTTCGCCCACCGCGCGGAGAAGGCGTTGCTCCCGAGGGGCCACGTCGGGGTCGGTGGGGCGGGCCAACTCCCACTCGAAGGAGCCCGAGGCGACCGAGGACAGCACGGGGGGACGCGGGTTGTCCTTGTCGCCCTGATCCTCGTTGGCGGGGTCGCTATTAACGCCGTTAATTCCGAGGGCGTTGAGGACCCAGGCCAACCGGTCCGCCTTGTGGTCGGCCAGGGTCTTGCCGGACCACTTGCGGGAGACCAGGACGCGGCGGCCCGCGTAGCCCAGGTGTTCGCGACGATGCGCCTTGGACCGACAGAACCCGGGGCGCTGCCCGGCCTTGGCCTCGTCAGGTTGGATGCCGTAGCGCAGCCAGTTGGAGCACCGGGGCGAGCACGGCTCGAAGCGCAGCGCGTCCAGGAGCCGGTCCACGTGCTGTTCCTGCCGGACCGTTTCGGCCGCATGGCAGTCGGCGATGTCCTTGGTCAGGTACTTGGCCAGGTAGCGCACACACCGGGCGGCGTCCGCCGACCCCGCCACGACCCCTTTGGCGTCCACCTGTCGGCCGAACCGCACCACGTGGAAGGGTTCGGCGTCCGGGTCGGCGTCCAACTCATCCAGCGCCTCATCCCACGTGGGCAGGACTTCCCCCGTGGTGGGGTCGAGGTAGGTGTTGTTGTCCTCGTCCCACACGGGCAGGTGGTCACCCTCGAAGCGGGCCGTGTCGGCGTTGGGCCACCAGACCTGGTGGTAGGTCGCGGCGGCGATCTGCCGCAGCTCCGCCCGAGGAATGGTGCCGCGTGTGGCCATGTGCAGGTGCGGGGCCAGGCGTCGTTGGGGTTCCACGGCCGCGAAGTACTGCACATCGAACCCCGCGACCCGTCGCAGGTTCTGCACGAACCGATCCACCAGCTTGGAGAAGTGCAACGTGTCCCGAGCAGCACGGCGGTAGTCGTAGGTCGAGGGATCGACCGGGGTTCCGTCCGAGCGGACCCGACCGTAGGAGTCCAGGGTCAGGGTGATGAACAGCGAGGGCCGAAACACCTTGCCCGAGGCCGGGTCAGTGAAGGCCCGCCCCACGGTCTTGCGCGTCATAGGTCGCTTGGGCAGGTCGGGCACGTCCTGACGCCGTTTGGTCGAGCGCCCCCGACGCGACCCCGACGAGCCCGAGGAGTCAGCGGAGCGGGTGACCGATCCACGCAGGCCGGAGGCGGTGATCTCCTCGTCCAGGTCCGCGATCGCCGCATCCAGCACGGACAGTTCCTCAGCCGAGGCCGACCCCGTGGCGGCGAGGCGGTCCCGTTCGGCGGTGACCATCGCACGCTGTTCCACCCAGGCCCGCTGTTGTTCGGTGGGCGGGGCGGGTTCCACCACGGGTTCGGTGGTCAGGTGCCAGCCCTCTTCACACTGAGAGCGCCGCAGCGACCTCTTGCGCTTGGCGCAGGCGGGACACCGGGATTCCAGCGTGGACCCGCACGGAACGTCGATCACCTCGGTTTGGCCCGTGGCTATGTCGGTACGTCGTAGGGAGACCGGCCGTATGCACACCCCCTTGTCGGCGGCGATCTGTTCGGCGACCTCCCTCGCCAAGGGTTGGGCCAGACGCTCAGCCCGGGTGCTCTTGCCCGTGGGAGTCGGCATCAGCTCACCTCCGACAGCAACCGCGAGGTGAATCGATGGATCAGTCCCGACCGTTGATGTGGCTCAACCTGGTCTTGGCCCTGGCATGGAGCGGGTATGCCACCGTGTACATCCTGCTCCGTGATCCACCCGCTTGGATGGTGTGGACGGGCATAGCGATCCCCGTGCTCTATCTGGTGATCGGTTGGAGTTACTACCGTCGGTCCAAGAAGAGGACTCACACGACCTCCTCGGACGATCCCACTCCGTAGCCCTCAGCCATGGCGGTGATGTCCTCGTCGGAGACGTAGGCCGCGCGGACCCGTACCGGGGCCGGTGAGCCTTCCAGACGGACGTAAGCCACCCCCGGCAAGGCAGGGTCGATCAGGTGGGCTTCCGCACCACGTTCCCTCGCGCCCTCACCGAGGACCATGTCCACCTGGGATGCCTCGTCCAAGCGCAGCGCGACCTTGTCCGGGAACAGGTTGCGCAGGTTCATGACCTCCTTGCGCGGGTCCTGCAACGCCGCCAGGACCGCGAAGCCGACCGAACGCCCCTGCGAGGTCAGGGTGGCAATCGCGTTCTCCGCGCGACGGCGCACGTCCCGATCCGGGTGGTAGGCGGTCAGAAAAGCGACCTCATCGAGCAGCACCACCACGAACGGGTCATCGACCGTGGCCACGTGGGAGCGCTGTTTGCCCGCGTAGCGTTCGGCCCGCTCCTGCATCGAAGCCACCGCGCGTTCGAGGAGTGCCACCGCGGATTCGCCCGTGTCCGCGTAGCGGGTGAACAGGTCGCGGCCGTAGGCCAGTTCCATGCGTTTGGGGTCGATTGCCCACACCTGCGCTGTCCCATCGGCCAGGGCGGGGAGCATGGCGCGGACGGTGGACCAGATCACCGATCCCTTGCCGGCCCCGGTCATCCCGACCACGAGCACGTGGGTTCCGTGCAACCGCAGCAGCCACGGCGAGCCGTCCTCGCGCTGTCCGACCGGGAGCGCGTCCAGATCCGGGACCTCGGGCACGGGCAGTGCGTCCAGGGGTTCGGCCAAGGTGTCGTGGCGGGGGAACTCCAACGTGATGTCCCGAGACCCGTTGACCACCACGCGACAGGAGGGGGCGGCGAACCCGTGCGCCAACTCGGTGACACGGTGCTCGAAGTCGGCCGGGGAGGTTCCGGCGACCAGGGAGACGCGGACGTAGTCGGCCCAGGAGTTACACCGCACACGGCGGATACGGGGCAGGTAGCGGCGTTCCTGGTAGGACTCAGCAAGCCCGGAGATCACCAACACCGGCTGCCAGTGCCGCCGGTACACGAACAGGTGCCGCCACCACGCCAGCAGACGCAGCGTGACGCAGGCGCGGTAGGAGTCCGGCCAGGCCCGCCACCACACCAGGGACACCACGGCAGCCACGCCCCACAGGCAGGCGAGGCCGGACCAGTCCAGCCACCACCAGGCCCCCGACGAGACGGTCAGGCAGACGACCATGACCGGGAACCGGAACGGCAGCGTGACCAGGAACCGCACCAGCCGCCAGACCCACGAGGCCAGCACGACAATGCCGGGGGTTTCCACGATCGGTGTCGTCCAGCGCACCCCCTGGGCCGGGGTGGGCAGGGTCGGGGAGGACTGAGCGGCCCCCACCTTGGGTTGGCGCATCATCACAGGCCACCGCCGTTCTCGTTCTCGATCTGGGCCAGGAGCCGGTCACGGTCGGAGCGGGCGCGGGCGGCGAAGGTCGCGGCGGTGGGGTTCTCCTCCCGATCGGCGAGGGTGGCGAACACCCGGGCCTTGAAGTCGAAGAACTCCGCACGCTCGGTGTCGGTGGTGGGCGGGGGGTTGGTCGCGTCCAGCAGCAGGCGGACCAGTTCCGGGCCGCTGTGCCCGGACAGGTCACGGGGGTAATCGGACATACTTGGAGACACCTCTTCTGAGATTTCGCAGTCGCAGGAGGGATTCAGGGGCGGCCGAGGTGTTCCAGCACCAGGCCGCCCCGCTTACATGTCGAGGGTCAGGCGGCTTCCTTCGCAGCCGGAGCGCGACGACCGCCAGCGGCACCACCGGGAGCCTTCACGCCACGGGCGCGCAGCGAGTACGCCACCCGGGGACGACGACCGGAGTCGTCCACGTAGGGCATGACCGCCATCGCCTCGAACTCGATCGGCCGGAACGGCAACCCCGGAACCTCGTCCGGCAGGGTCGGGCACACCTCGGCGGCGACCTTGACCTTCACCGACTTGGCCTTGCCCCGCGCCTCGGGGTCGGCGTCGATCACGTCCACCGCCCACAACGGCAACCCGCTGTCCTTGTCGAGCTGAGGCCGCTTGGTCTCGAAGTCGGTGATCGCCTCCACCCCCAACGCAAACGCACCATGCGGGAACACCGTCCCGAACGCCACCGGCAACGCACCCTGAATAGCCATCTGATCAACCTTCCTTGTGATGTTCACTCAACTACTTGACCGGTCGAGTGGAGCCTAAGAATAACCGGCCACACTCGTCCGGACAAGTGGATATGTGGCCGGTCTTGGAGCCGCGTCTACACGGCCGGGTAGGAGTCCTCCAGTTCGTGCAGGTCACCGGGGAGCACCACCTCAGCGACGGCGATCACGTCCCCGGAGGCATCGAGTATCCGCGCGGTGATGCCCAGGACCGGAGTGCCCTCGTCCAGCCCCAGGGGTTCGCGTTCAACGCTGGTGGCCAGGCGTGCGCAGAGCCGTTCGACGACCTTGGAGGGCCTGAGCTGCTTGACCATCTGCACGTGTTCGCGTGCGCCGATGCTGATCGGCTGCGTCTCGCCCAGGTCGGTGCCCTCGGCCACGTCCAGGGGGAACCACAGGGTGACCAGCTCACTCGGTTCGCCCTCGTCCAGGACCAGGCGTTGACGCATGATCGCCGGGGAACCCTCGGGCACACCGATCGCCTCGGCCACGGCAGCGGAGGCCGGGGCGCGTCCGGCGGTCAGGATGCGGTTGCGCTTGGCCTCCTCGGAGGCGTCGAAGGCGCTGGCCCCCGCGTGGGAGCGTTCGGAGCCCTGTTGCGGGACGCCGCGCACGAAGGACCCGCGCCCGTGTTCACGGTCGATCCACCCCTGCATGCTCAAAATCTGCAAGGCCCGCACGACCGTGGAGCGCCCGGCCCCGAACTCGCGCACCATCCGCGACTCGGAGGGAAGCATCTCCCCCACCGGATAGGTACCGTCCTCGATGCGCTCTTGAATCGCCCGCACGATCTGCACGTACTTGGGCGGAGCGAACTCCAGACTCGACATGATGTCCACCTGGTGACTCTAGTACTCGTATGGTCGAGTAGCTTACTGTTCTCGGTCGTCTCTGTCAGCAGGTGGGGGCACATATGAACCCCCACCACTGCTCAGAGGACACGGCGGGAAGCACACCCCAGGCGTGCACGTCGCCGCGAAGAAGGAGCCCGCGTGCCCTGGGCCCCGTGGTCTCGAAGAGACATCAGGGCACGCGGGGGTCACAGAAGCGCCGAAGGAAGGCCCCTCAGAAGGGTTGCCAGTCCTGGGCGCGCTGCACGGTATACACGGTCAGGTTGTCCACCGTCGCCCCGCACACCGCCCGGCGCTCGGACTCCACCAGTGCCGCCGCGACCAGCGCCACGTCATGCCGGGCGGCCGACTCGGAGGCCGAGAGCACCGGAGGCACGACCCGGCGGACATGGTTGCACGCCGCCCCGCCCGCGTCGTGGCAGAGCCCGACGACGTAGGACAGCCGCAGACGCCGCAGCGCGAGGGACGCGGGCAGCACGCACCGGTACCGTTCCACCAGAGGAGTTCCGTCCGGGCCGGTGGAGAGGGCTTCGTAGGTGATGGAATCCCAGTCCTCGAAGGAGATCCGCACCCGCACGCCCTGTTCCCGCGCCCAGGCGGTCAGGGTCTCCCGATCGGCGATCGGGACGGAGGGTTCTGTGGTCATCGCCGCACCGCCCCGACCGCGATGGCCGTGCGCACCAGGTCACGCAACTCGGCCATGTCGTCGAGGGCGGGAGTCGAACGCGCGATCTGCACCAGCAGATCGATCCCCCGCCGGTCCCGTTCGGCCCGCTGCGCGCGGCGCCGGTGCTCCAGGTGGGCGTAGGGGCCGCGTTGGAGGGAGTAGGCGCGGGGGTCGCCCGTGTCCATCACGATGGGGTCCGGTGCGGGCCACAACTCCGCCCGCGCTGGTGCGGGCAGGTAGTAGGCCCGGGGGCCGGTGCGGTGGTGCCTGCCGTGTCGTTTCGGTCGAATCAGAGTCACCCAAGCCCGAATCAGGGCGATAAGGTCGCTCACGTCAGCCTGCTTTCCTCAGGTTGGCCGCGCCCCCGGACGCCTTCCACCGCGTCGCGGGGGTCTGTCTTGTCATGGGTCAGCAGGCGAGACCACTGCCGTGGGACGGAGACGCCATGGTGGAGACCTGTCCCGTCCCCTTGCAGAAGGGGCACATCGCGGTACGCCTGGTCGGCTCCGTATCGGAGGGGACCCGAACGACGACCAAGCGCCGAGGGCGGACGGACTTCCAGCCCCGTCCGCGACATGACCTGCACGTGGTTGCGCTGCTGCTGTCCATGAGGCCAACAATCCCGATTCGGTTTCCCGAAACCCATTCCTCCTCGGGATGACAAGGGGGGATACTGGCCGTCCCCCCTGCACTCGCACCGCCGAGGAGTCACGATGCCGGGACACCCGATGAGCCGGATCACCATCCCGTCGTGGGCATGGGAACGCGAGCACACGGCGGAGTTCCTGAGAAGGCGCGATGTCCAGGCACTTTTCCGGTTCGGGCGCCAGTACGGCGGTGCGAGCCAGATGGCGATCTCGGCGGCGACCGGCCTCTCACAGGGACGGGTGAGCGAGGTACTGAACGGCCGCAAGACCGTCACGGCCTTCGAGGTGTACGAACGGATCGCCGACGGCTTCGGGATGCCCGACCGCGCGCGGATGCTGTTCGGCCTTGCACCGAAGAACCCCGGCACGTTCACTGGATCCGACAGCGCGGAGTCCTCGGCACCACCGAGGCGTCCCGCACCCAGGAGCCCGGGCCCGGGGGAGGATGAGAAGGTGCGACGTCGCGCATTCGTCGGACTGGCCGGAACCGCCCTGTTCCAGGCCACCACAGGTTCAGTGCTGGACATGGACGAGATCGCCGCAGCACTCACCAGGTACGCGGGAGGTCGTCGGTCGGCTGTGCGAGCGGCGACGAGTCTCGGCGAGCTCGCCAAGCGGACGCACGCGGCCAAGGCCGGATACCAGGCGTGCCATTACACGGCGGTGGCCAAACGGCTACCCGAACTGCTGCGCGGCCTGGATGACGCGATGTCCGGTGTCGAAGACGACGACCTCTCCCGGGTGCACGCGCTTCGGGCGGAGGCGTACCACGTGGCGGCGAGCCTCCTGCTCAAGTGCGAGGAGCGCGGTCTGTCCTACCTCGCGGCCGACCGAAGCATGCGCGCGGCCGAGGCGAGCGAGAGCCCCGCGGTCGTGGGTGCGAGCGCCAGGGCGTTCACCCGGGCGCTGATGCGTGAGCGCCACTACAGGGCGGCGACGGAACTGGCGACGAGCACCGCCGAACGGGTGGACAGCGCCACGGACGAGGCCACACCGGAATCCCTGTCGGTGTACGGGTCGCTTCTGCTGAGCGGTGCGGTCTCGGCGGCCAAGCGCGAAAACCGGGGCCAGGCGCTCAGCCTGCTTGACGAGGCCAGCGACGCGGGTGAACGGCTCGGCGGGGATTTCAACTACCAGTGGACCGCCTTCGGACCGACCAACGTCCTGCTGCACCGGGTGAGCGCGGCAGTCGAGTTGGGCGACGCGGGCAGCGCGATCGACTACGCGCGCCAGGTGCGGTTGGACAACATCGACGTGATGGAACGCCGGGTGACGCTGTTCATCGACGCGGCCCGTGCTTATCAGCAGTGGGGAAAGACCGAACACGCCTACCACGCGTTGCGCAACGCCGAGGAGATGGCGAGCGAGGAGCTGACCGCCCGTCCGGTGGTGCACCAGTTGATCAACGACATCCGTACCCGGGCGAGTGGTCACCTGTACGACAACGTCAGCGAACTAGCGGAAAGGGTCGGTGCCTGACTCAGTGAGTGAGCGGAAGACTCTCTACGTGGTGGTGTGCGCGGCAGGTCCGGCTTCGGATGTCGGCAAGCTGGTCGATCTGGCCCAGGAGCAGGGTTGGACCGTTCAGGTCATGGCCACACCATCAGCGGTGAGTTTCATCGACGTCGAGGCGCTGGAGAAGCAGACCGGCAGGCTGGTGCGTAGCCAACATCGCGCTCCAGGAGAACCGCGCTCTCCCAAGGCGGACGCCATCATCATCGCGCCAGCGACGTTCAACACGATCAACAAGCTGGCCAACGGGATCGCCGACAACTACGTCCTGGACGTGGTGAACGAGGCGATCGGGCTCGGCGTGCCGACCGTCGTCCTCCCGTTCATTAATTCCGCCTACATGAACCGTGAACCCATGGAACGCAGTATAAGGATTCTCCAAGAAGAGAATGTAAAAATCCTGATTGGAGAAGAATACTTTGAACCACACCCACCCGGATCAGGGGGCAGCAATATCAAAAACTTCCCATGGGAAAAAACTCTTATAGAAATAAGAAACACTGGCCATGCACTAGAAACAGCCAAGCCAGCACGGCAGAATACTGACCCAGAAATAAAGAAAAACTACCAAGGCGTCGGAATAGCTTCAGCTTTCATTCTTCTTGCCTTTGTAATCGTAGCATGCTCAACATTTTTCAATGTGGGCACGCCATGGCGCATTGCAGCATATATATCCGCTGCAGTTCTAGGCGGAATTGGAGCTGCTGGCGCGCTCTTCGACCTGGCAAAGATCCACAATCGAGAATCCCTCAGCAGCTTTGGAATATCGATCCTTTTTGCTGCATTAACAGCTTCCCTCATTTTTCCCATTTTCTACCTAGACACCCCGAACTGGCTGTCTGTACTCCTCTGGATTCCCGCAGGACTATTTCTACTTATATTTCTAGTCGGCCTTGGCATGGGAACATCAGAATCCATAGCTGAAAGGAAAATCATCATGAACACTGAAAGGCAAGGAGAGATTTCTAGTCAAAGTATTCGGAAAAACGAAAAAGGAACCCCCGAAAGACTCACCAGAGAGAACAAGATCACGCTCCTTGTAGGAGCAGTAACTGCCATATCGCCAGTGATTGTAGCCGCAGTACAGATCTATCTCACTGGAAATCAGCAGTGAGCGAACTTGCCGAGTTGGGCTGTATGGAATCAAGGCGACGGCGCGAGCGCCGTCGCGGTGGCACGCCGTCTGGCTCGGGCTGCGGGCTGGCGCCCGGTCCCGAGCCAGCAGCGGCCGGACCGGAGAGGCGGTACCACGATCGATTTCACAGACCCCGTACCACCTTCGGAAACAAAAATAGTATTCTACAACCAAGGCACATGCAAAGATGCCATTTCAATTATGCATCAATGCACTAGCCTAGACCCCTCCGCCTCAGATCAGCGATCATCCTCCAGTTCTTGTTCACATACATTTTGGATTCTCGCATCTTCTGAGTCTCGCGGAAATTGACCGGAAAATTTATTTTTCCACACCCCTGGAAATCCTCCACTTCCGCTCCAAGGTAATTCTTCGAAAAATTAGCCAGCAGCCTATCACTGGTTAGCAGCGAAGCCCTCCAACTATTCGCCACTGATAGAATGAAGATATCGTTTAAGGAGTTCCGATAGTCCAGCTTCACCGCATAAGTTCCCACAAAAGCGTGGAACATAGGAAGTGCAGAATTCATAGCCTCCCCATTTAGGGGTTTACAGCGAATTCTATGTTCATCAAGATAGTCCGCTCGCGATCTCATCTCGCGCAAAAATTTTAATCCGCCGGCGTCAGCACACATTGGAAAAAGCCACCCTTTTCGCTCATTTACAATCCGAGCGATTGCTGCATGCCCCGTCTCAACGATGGGGGGGGTAGTCGCGGCCGAAGTCGGCGACCAGCCTATCCAAATGGCGATCACGGTGCGCAGCTCCCCGCGAAGAATACTCCTTTACAAGGAGTCTCCAATCTTTTCGTTCCATGAGCTCGGCACGTCTCACTTTATGGAGCGCAGGAATCCAATAGGCAGGCTTCCCGGAACCTCTAACCCTCAAGAAAAAAAGCTCTTGCGCCGTGGTTGAAGTGATAAATACATCACCATCAGGCGGCGGTTTGCCTTTTCTACTAAGAGACACAATCTCCTGCGTGTCAAGGACCATCGCACCCATACAACCTCCTAATTCATAAGACAAAGCAACCTTACCGTCATTGGAAACGAAAAGGCTCGAATTTTCTAACTTAGATTATCTGGCCTGATCATTGTGACTGACAGTGTGCTGGTTCGCCAAGGAAATTCTTCCCTAGCACCCCGGACGTCCTCGGGTCGAGAGGCACCCGGTAGTGCAAGGAGGACTGGTGGTACCAGGGGGCTCGGCGCCCCCTGGACCCCTCCAAGCCCGCATGGGACCTGGCGCCGCATAGGACGCGTGGGGGTACAAACCGATCGCGCCAGAACCCATGCGGGACCGAAGCCGTGATTGCCGAATACTCGGGCTAAGGCATCTGTGGTGAGCCCACCAGGAACGTGAGGCCCACCTAGGTCGAAGGCACGTGGCAGCCCCACAGGGCATCGCACATTCATCGCACATGGCTCTGAGAAGGGGCCGGAAGCGCTGGGAAGCCCTCGGAACATCTACGCAGTTCACAAGGTGTTTCGTCGGTTTGTCGACAGGTCGCCAGGAACCCTCGGCACAACGGGGCTTCATGGGTTCAAATCCCATACCCTCCGCAGAGTCCCCAGGTTAGAGGCCTACGAGGAAGCAGAGAAGGCCGGTGAGCCGGTTCCATCGCACATGGACCGAGTCACTGGCCTTCGTTGTTCCCAGGGTCCGGCGGCGAACACCTTCTGCCGAGCCTCGCCCATCGCGTCCACGACCTTCGGCACTGCGCCGCGAGCCTCGCGCCGGCCTCGGGCACAGATTTGAAGATCGTCTCCGAGACGCTCGGGCACAGCAGCTATGCCTCCATCCGGGGTGACTCAACTGACGGAAGAGACCTGCTCTGCCAGGACACGACCAGCCGGGTAGGGGGTTCAGGTCGGTCACGAGAAAGTAGAGCTGATGTCGTGGGGTGGCTCGAAGCGATTCTTCGGAGACAGGGTCGGACTCTCTCGCCCGGCGTAGCCACGTCGTGGTCGTGATGTTGAGCAGCCAGGGCCTACGGCCGCACAGTCATGGCCGCCACAGAAACCGGTCCAGAACAAGCACTGACGAACGGAACCAACGGGTCGACCCGCGATGAGGACGTGTCAAAAAACCCGACATACTCCGGGAACATGTTAGTTTTTCCCAGGATTCTTAACACGTGACGCGGATATGTCGAAGGAGTTGACGCGTGTCCTGGAGCCCCGATGTTCCCTTCAACGATCTGCCCCCGCTGCCGCCGGCCGACCTCGACCTGGAGCCCAAATCCGTGCTCAAGGCGACCGTCCAAGCCCGAACGGCGCTGGCGACCCTCGCCCAAGCCAGCCAACTGCTGCCGAACCCCAACGTCCTGATCCACGCTGTCCCACTGCTCGAGGCGCAAGCCAGCTCCGAGATCGAGAACATCGTGACCACGGCCGATGAGCTGTTCAAGTACGCCGACTCGGGCGGAGGGGACCAAGCTACCAAGGAGGCACTGCGCTACCGGAGCGCGCTGTTCGCAGGGGTCGAATCGATCAGGAACCGGCCGCTCACGTCTGCGACAGCTGTCCGAATCTGCTCCGAGTTGCAAGGCCGGGAGATGGCCATTCGTGCGGTGGCCGGCACGCGCATCGCGAACCCGACCACACGGCAGGTTGTGTACGCCCCACCCGAGGGGGTCGACCTCATTCGCGAGAAGCTGTCAGCCTGGGAGCGATTCGTTCACGCTGAGGACGATCTTGATCCGCTAGTGCGCATGGCGGTGGCCCATTACCAGTTCGAGGCGATCCACCCCTTCCACGATGGCAACGGACGCACCGGCCGCGTCATCAACATCCTGATGTTGATCGAGGCTGGTCTACTGCACGACCCGATCCTCTATCTCTCACGCGCCATCATCACCCGCAAGAACGACTATTACCGGCTCCTGCGGGCCGTGACAGCTGATGGTTCCTGGATCGAATGGGTCCTCTACATGCTTGACGTTGTTCGCGACTCTGCAGTGTCAACGACACGAAAGATCGGAGCCATCCGCACGTGCCAGGAAGACATTGCCGAGCGAGCTCGCGCCGCCACCTCGGGTGGACGGGACTCACAGTTCTTGGCAGTGCTGTTCGAGCAGCCCTACTGCCGCATCAACACTGTCGCTGACCGATGCGGAGTCTCGCGCCAGACTGCGTCGTCCTGGTTGCACGCCTTGGTGGGGGCGGGGCTCCTGCTCGACGTCAAGGTCGGTCGAGAACGCCTCTTCGTGAACCACGAGTTCCTGGACGTGCTGACACGCCCCGAGTGAGCGGACGAGCGAAGATCGATGATCCCGGTCTCGCCAGTCGTCCACCGACGCCAGTTTGTTGAGCTCGGTGGGGCACTGCTGGATCTTACTTACGAGTTGATGCGCGACATCGGGTGAGGCGTGGTGGACCCGATCGTGGTGCCCGTCAGGTATTCGTGGTGCGGTCAGAGGCCAACCTGGCGATAGCCCGGGAGGTGGACGGAAGGTTCTCCCGCCGGTACGTCCAGCGCGTCAACTGCTTCCAGCGCTTGTACTCAGCCAGACGTAGAGACCGGTGGGCGACCGATCTGCCCGTAATGTTCGGTATCTAGGCTGGCGCCATGGGTCTGGCAGATGTCACACGGGACGCGGTTCTGGAAGCGATTCGGGAGTATGACGAGCTTGGTGGTGAGCTGTTCCTCCGTACCTATGGGTTCGAAGGATCCCGCTCCTACTTCCTGGTGCACGAAGGCAGGAGGTACGACTCCAAGGCCCTCTGCGGTGTCGCACACAAGCACGTGCAGGGCAGGCCCTCTGCTCCCGTCAGAGTTCTCCGGTGGTGCGGCCACTGTCGCGAAGAAGCTGGAGAGCCTGGGGTTCGAGGTCCGATCGTTCCCACAGCTTCCCTGGGTCTGGGAAGAGTTGGTCTTGGCGTGCGACCTCTTGGTGGAACACCGCTGGAAGACCTTGGACACCACTCGCCCAGAGGTGATCGCGCTATCCGAGCTTCTTCAGCTCCTTCCGCTTCACCCAGTGGAGAAGCGTCCGGAGGGCTTCCGGTAACCGAACAGCATCCGGCTCAAGACCGACAACATCCTCAACTGGCATCCGGACCGAGTCACGAAGAAGACCAACGGCAGCGCACTCGACCGCAAGGTGCTCGAAGCCTTTCTCGCGGAACCGGACCGCATGCGTGCAGCGGCCGAGAGCATCCGTCAGGGCGTGCGTTCCGGGGAGCTGATCGACCTCCCACCTGTGGAAGAAGAGGTGGAGCAGGACATCAGCGCACTCGAAGGCCGCCTACTCATACGCAAGCACTACGCCCGTGAGCGCAACCGCAAGCTGCGGTCTCAGAAGATCGATAAGGTCCTGGCTCAAGGCTCTCCCATCGCCTGTGAAGCGTGCGATTTCGACTTCGCCAGAACCTATGGGCCGCGCGGTGGCAACTACATCGAGGTGCATCACATCGTCCCCCTGCACCACATCGGGGAGAGCAAGACCCGTCTTGATGACCTCGCGCTGTTGTGCGCCAACTGCCACCGCATGATCCACGTATCCAGGCCTTGGCTGACCGTGGACGAGCTTCACGTCCTCCTTCAGGAGCAATCTCAGTCTGGGGACTGAGTAAGTCAGTCGGTTTATCGACATCTGCGCGTCGCTTCCCCTCTCCGAACTCTTCGGCGACGAGCAGTGTCCGACCTGGGCCATCTGCTGGCTGTGGTGGAGGGAGTGGGTCCCGCGCCCTCGCCGGGGGAACTCGCACGGTGGCGAGGGCGCGGGGGTCTCTAGCAGCCGTCGGGTTCGGTTAAACCCCAGTCCCGTTTGAAGCGCTCACCTTGGCGCTGCCAGGCCCGTTCCTCTTCGGGGGTGTGGGGGGCGTTCTCGGGGGCGGGGCCAGGAGGGTCACCGTGGTGGCGGCGCAGGCTCGCCTCCAGGAGTTCGGGCGTCGGCTCGATCTCGCTGCGCCAGCGGCTGCGGGGGTTCAGGTCGGTGGCCATCCAGAACTGCCCGGTCCAAGCGAAGCGGTGTGTGAGTCCCCAACGGGCGTACAGACGCGGCAGCACCGTGGTGGGCGGCTCCCACGTGGTGCCGTCGGCCTCCATGTGGTCACCGTCGTGGCCGGTGGGCCGACAGCAGCGACGGGTGAAGCCGCATGCGTTGAGGTGCGTCTCGGTGCACACCGGCACAGGGGCACCGAGCGATTCCGTGCGCGGCTTGGGGGCGGGACGCGGGTTCGTCAGATCGCTCATCTAGGCCACCACCGGGATGCGGTGGAGGCCATCGAGGACCCGGTGGAGCAGAGAGAGGTCGTCCATGGGCGGGCGGGGCTGCGGAATCTGCGGCGGGCGGGTGGCCGGCCACAAGTAGGCGTAGGCGCGCACCCGGGAGGCGCGGCGAGGACGGCGCTGACGAAGCACGTCTTCCGTGCGCCGGGGCACGGAAGCCGATCCGGACGGGTTCAGGTGTCGGGGCGCCATGAACGCACACCTCCTGGTTCGGGTGCCGGCTGGGAGGGCCGGCGGGATGAATACACTTCCCATATTGACCCTGTCAGACTGACACGTCAATAGGACTTTGTCAGACTGACCAGAATGCCCAGTTCTGCGAAGGAGCTTTATGATCCAGGAGGCGGAGAAATCTGAACTGGAAGAGAGAGCGACAGCCCTCGTGGCACCACCGAACCAGCCCAGCATCGAGCGGCGCAGACTCGCCGCCGAACTACGCGGCCTGCGCGAGGGCGCCAAGATGACTGTCGAGGAGGCCCGGACGGCACTCGGATGGTCATCGGGCCGCCTCAACCACATGGAGGGTGGACGTCACTCCGTTCCTGACACGTCCGGGTTCCGAGCCCTCCTCGATCTCTACGGCGTCACCGACCCACTTCAACGCGAAGCTCTTGAAGCACTCCGTCGCGAGGCGAAGGCTCGGCCATGGTGGAAGGACTTCGACGACGTCCTCACCGATGGCTTCCTTGGTTGGGAGGAACGAGCTCGTCGCATCTTCGCCTTCCACCCGATCGTCGTCCCAGGACTGCTACAGACCCCCGAGTACGCTGCGGCTTCGGCACGGGCTTCGCAGGCTCGCACCGAGGAGGAAGTCGAACGCATCGTCGCCGCTCGTGTGGAGAGACAACAGCGCGTTCTCGGCAAGGAGGGTGCTCCCGAGTTCCGGTGCGTCCTCGATGAGTCCGCTCTGCTTCGACTTGCCGCCATGCCATCCGAGCTGGCCAACGCTCAGCTTCGTCACCTGGTGGACATGGCCACCTCCGTCAACACCGTGGAGCTGCTGGTGTTGCCGATCAGTGTCGGCCTGCACGCGTCTCTGCACGGATCGACTGTTCTGCTGGAGTACGACGACGAACGGGACCCGCCGATCGTCTACCTCGAAACGCGTGGCCATGGCACCTACGTGACTGGCCTCGCGCAAGTAGCGGACTACCGCATGGCGTTGGACGCCGTGACAGCGGACGCTCTGTCCAAGAGTGTCGGCATCGAACTGATCGCCGGCATGATCACCGAGTAGAGAGGTGCCCGTGCACTCATCCCGTGAGTTCCACAAGTCCAGCTACAGCGCGAACGAGTCCGCCTGTGTCGAGGTCTCCGAGGGAGCGCACACCTGCGTCCGTGACACCCAGAACAAGGAAGCCGGGTACCTCGTCTTCCCTGCGGCGGAGTGGTCGACGCTGCTGGAACTCACTCGGCACGAGGCTCGAACGAAATAGCGAAAGCCCCCACCGTTGTCCGGTGAGGGCTTTCGTGTATTCATCCCAAGGGCACTCTATCCCGCTCCAGCGGCATGGGACAGGTGTCCTCGGCGACTACTCGTCTTCGTCGGCGTGCTTGGGCAGGACCACGACCGGGATCTTCGACCGGTGCAGGATGCCCTGGCTCACCGAACCCAACAGCAGGCCCCGAACACTCCCCCTGCCCCGGGAACCCACGACGATGGCGTCGGCCTCGGTGGAGGCCTCCAGCAGAGCGCTCACCGGGTTGGACCGGGACCGAACCACGGAGACCTCGACGTTGACGTCCTCGCGCTGGTCATCCATGACGTCCGCCAGCAGCTCCGCGACGAGCGCCTCGGACTGCTGCTCGAAAACGTCGTCCTGGGGCTGGTATCCCGCCGAGGTCATGGCGACCGGATCGTACGGGAACGGCACTTCCCAGCTGTTGACGACGACCAACTCGCCCTCGGTCTCGGCGGCCAGGCCCATGGCCAGACCCAGAGCACGGCGAGCGTTCTTGGAGTCGTCCACTCCGACGACGACACGGCCCAGCTTGGTCCTCGTGGGCTTGCCGTTCTCGGAGGGCACCACCACGACGGGGCAGGGTGCCTGAGCCGCAACACGGACGCTGACCGAACCCACGAAGAGCGCGGCAACGGATCCAAGCCCTCTGCTCCCCACAACGATGAGGTCGTGCGGGTGGCTCTGGCGGATCAGCGCCAGCGGCGCCTCCTCCAGCGCGGTCACGGTCTCGACCTTCAACGATGGCTGGAGCTCCGCGGCCTTCTCCCTCGCCGAGGTGACGACGGCGTCCGCCTGACCCGAGATCTCGCTGGTCGGCTGGAAGCGTTGCGGACCCCCGTAGGCCGAGACGATCAGCGGCATCCCCAGGGCGTGGACGATATGGAGCGAAACACCGCGTCGAACGGCTTCGGCCGCCGCCCATTCGAGTGCGGCCTGGGACTGGTCGGAACCGTCGACGCCGACGACGACCTTGTTGTCTGCCATGAATCCCCCTTAGTGCTGCTCACCATCATCACCGAGTAGAACAAATTCATGCCTGAACGGCACAGGCCGAAGGTCCCCGAAGCATGTCCATTAGTCCGTTTCGTCCGAATGTGGTGGCAGGACCGCCACCGGAACCTTCGCGTGGTGCAGGATCCCCTGGCTCGTGGAGCCCATGATGAGCCCTCGCACCCCTCCCCGCCCCCGGGACCCCACGACGATGAGGTCGGCCTCCTGCGAAGCCCTGGTCAGCGCCTCGACCGGGTCCTCCTGCATCCGCACGGCGGAGATGTCCAGGTCCTCCGTCTGATCATCGATGACCTCGGCGAGCACCCCCGCGACGATCTCCTCGGACTGACGGTCGAACACCTCTTCGTGCATCGCCCCGGCGTCCGCCGCCAGGGACTCGGTGTCCTGGGGCAGGGGCACCTCCCAGCTGTTGACCACCTCGACCGAGGAACCGGTGAGCAGCGCGTGCCGCAGGGCGAAGCGCAGCGCCCGACGTGAGGAATCCGAACCGTCGACCCCGACGACGACCTTCCCGTGACGCCGATCCTCCCCGGCCTCGGGCACCACGATCACCGGACAGGGAGCGTCCGAGGCGGTGCGGGAGCTGACCGAGCCGAGCACCAGGGCACGGACCGCGCCCAGCCCACGGGAGCCGACGACGATGACGTCGCCGTGCCGGGCCTCGTTGAGCAGGACCGCCGGTGCGTCCTCCGGCGCCAGGACGATGGCGACGTCCAGTTCGGGGCGGACTTCGCGCGCGTGCTCGGCGCTGTCGGTGAGCAACCGGTGCCCGGCCTCACGGGCCTGCTCGCTCGCCTCGTACCTCTCGGACCCACTGGTGGAGAAGACGCCCATCACCATGGGCATGTCCAGCCCGTGCACGATCCGAAGTTGTTCGCCGCGCCGGGCGGCCACCTCCGTGGCCCACACCAGCGCCGCGTGCGCGGCCGGTGTGCCGTCCACCCCCACGATGACCGCCGGTGGGCGCTCCTGAGCGTTCATGTCCACCCCTTCCCCTCACTTCCATTGTCGTGCTCGCGCGCCGGTAAACCAGAGAGGAGAGGGACAGAGGGTTGTGACCTCCCTCCCGTCGGGGTCAACGGCGGTGCGCGAAGGCCTCACCGACGTTCGCGGCCAGTTGCAGGTAGGCGTCCTTGGTGGCGGGGGCCAGACGATCGAGGTCGACCTCCGCGCCTTCCTCCAAGTGGCCGTCCCAGGGGACCCGCACGACGGACCGGCAACGACCGGCGAAGTGGTCCTCCAAGCGGTCGAGGTCGACACTGCTCTTGCTGTTGGAACGCACCATGGACAGCACCACGACGGCACCGGCCACGAGCGCGCCGTAGCCGTGCGCTTCGAGCCAGTCCAAGGTGGCGCTGGCGCTGCGCGCACCGTCCACGGAAGCGGAGCTGACCAGGACCACCTGATCGGCGAGGCCGAGGACACCGCCCATGGCCGAGTGCAACAGCCCGGTGCCACAGTCGGTGATGCAGATCGAGTAGAAGTGCTCGACGATGCGGGCGACCTCGCGGTAGTCCTCGTCGCTGAACGCCTCGGAGACGGCGGGATCACGGTCGGAGGCGAGGATCTCCAACCGGTTGGGAGCTTGGGAGGTGAAGCCGCGGATGTCGGCGTAGCGCGACACCAGGTGGCGTTCGTTGAGCAGGTCGCGGATGGTGGCGGCGGTCTCCAACCGCACCTTGTCCGAGAGGGTGCCGCGGTCGGGGTTGGCGTCCACGGCCAGGACCCGGTCACCGCGCAGGGAACCGAGGGTGGCGCCGAGGGCGACCGTGGTGGTGGTCTTGCCGACCCCACCCTTGAGGCTGAGCACCGCCACCCGGTGGTGGCCGGTGGCGACGGGCGTGGAGGCGCGTGCGATGAGTTCGCGTTCGCGCAGGACCTTGGGGGACTCACCGGGGTTGATCAGACCGAGGCTGGCGGAGTGCACGGCACGGCGCCAGCCTCCGGTGGGCCCCTGGCTCCGATTGCGGACCAGGGTGGCGGCGTTGAGCGCGTCGGAGGTCACCCCGGGCTCGCGCTCGGAACGTTGGAAGGGCGAGGACGCGCCACGGGGCACCAGATCGCCTCCGCGGTCCTGTGTCCCGGGACGTCCCGTGGTCCCCGGTCCCGAACCTGTCCCCCGCCCCGACCCCGGTCCCGTGGTCCTCGTCGTCCCAGAGGCTCCTGTCGTCCCGGGGAACTCTGCCGCCCTCGTGGTTGCGGCCAGACCGTTCCGACCACTCGGCGCCTGACCGGAACTCTCCGGGAAGGGGTCGGTGCGTTCCATCGGAGCCGACGAGGGCTCTTCCACGCGTTCGGTCCGCTCCGATTCCAGCGGCGGAAGCTGCTCGGGCTCGGGGACGTCCGAATCCCCGCGTATGCGACGGGGGCCGAGCGGGTCCTGCTCCTCGCGGCCGGGCCGCCCGAGTTTGGTGGGCCGTGGCGGGATCCGGGGTTCCTCCTCCCGCCACGGGTTATCCCCCTGTCCGGGCCTACGGCTCCCGGGCATGAGGCGGACCGTACCGCCGCTCGTCTCCTCGGGTTCGTCGACGGTGCTCTCGCCGTCCTCGTCCACCGCCGCCGCGGGCTCCGGTTCCGTTTCCTCCTCGGGAGCCGGTGCGGCGTAGGCGGTCCCGGGCAACGGCGGCGGTGGGGTGTCCTCGGGCAACCGCGCGTAGGGCGGGGGCGGGGGCGGCTCACCCTCGAACCCGCCGAACCACTGCTCACGAGGGCTGGGCGTGGACGGTCCGGGAACGGACGGGCCGGGCGTGGACTCGGTGGCCGGTTCGTCGAGTTCCTCCGCAGCGTCCAGGGGACGCCAGATCGACTCGGATCGGTCCGGCGACTCCGACTCGGCGCCTGACCCGTTGTGTTCGTGCTGTGCCACCGGGGTTTCTCCTGCGTCAAGGGGGCTGGCTGTGGAGGTGGGCCCTCCCGTGGGAGATGTCGGGATCGGCCCTCGGGGTTCTTTTACCCCCGCGAGACCACCCAAGCATCCTTTCCGGGTAACTGACCAGTGTTCGATCCCCCGATGTGCTCCCGGCCGGTCATGGGTACTGTCGGCCCCATGCACGCGATCCGAATCACCGAACCGGGCGGACCCGAGGTCCTGACCTGGTCAGAGGTACCCGACCCCGTCCTCCAAGAGGGTGAGGTCCTGGTGGAGGTGGCGGCCACGGCGGTCAACCGCGCCGACGTCGCCCAACGCCAGGGCAACTACGCGCCCCCGCCCGGCGCCTCCGAGTACCCGGGGCTGGAATGTTCCGGAACCATCGTCGAAGTCGGCCCCGGTGTCGAAGGCTGGTCCGTGGGCGACCGGGTGTGCGCCCTGTTGTCCGGCGGCGGCTACGCGGAACGGGTGGCGGTGCCGGCCGGCCAGCTCCTGCCGATCCCGCGCGGTGTGGACCCGGTGGAGGCGGCGGCGCTGCCCGAGGTCGCCTGCACCGTGTGGTCGAACCTGGTGATGGCGGGCCGGTTGCGCGCCGGCGAGACCGTGCTGGTGCACGGCGGCGGCAGCGGCATCGGCACGTTCGCGATCCAGTTCGCGCGCGCCCTGGGGGCCCGTGTGGCGGTCACCGCGGGCAGCGACGAGAAGTTGGCGCGCTGCCGCGAACTGGGCGCCGAGATCACCGTCAACTACCGGACCGAGGACTTCACCGAACGGCTGCGCGCCGAAGGTGGAGCGGACCTCGTCCTCGACATCATGGGCGGGTCGTACCTGGACGCGAACCTGCGTTCGTTGGCCACCAACGGCCGGCTCGTGATCATCGGCCTGATGGGCGGGCGCCGATCCGAGATCGATCTGGGCCGCATGCTGGCCAAACGGCTCTCCGTGCAGGCGACCACCCTCCGTTCCCGTCCGGCGACGGAGAAGGCGGAGATCGTCTCGGGAGTACTGGAGCAGGTTTGGCCGTTGGTAGAAAGTGGAGCCGTCCGCCCCGTCATCGACCGTACGGTGCCCTTGCGGGACGCGGCGGAGGCGCATCGTGTCATGGAATCGAGCGCGCACACCGGCAAGATCCTTCTCGCCCGTTGAACGCGCGCCCGACACAGCCGAACTAGGGGATCGATGAGCAAGGCAGACGAAGAGAAGGAGCCCCAGGTCCTGGTGGTGGGCGCGGACGCCGACCACGAAGACGTTGAGGGTGAGGGCGCGGAGGAGCCGCGCTCGCTCGCGGACATGGTGGAGCAGCCCGCCAAGGTCATGCGGATCGGCAGCATGATCCGTCAGCTCTTGGAGGAGGTGAAGGCGGCCCCGCTCGACGAGGCCAGCCGCTCCCGTCTGAAGGAGATCCACACCTCCTCGATCAAGGAGTTGGAGGACGGTCTGGCGCCCGAGCTGATCGAGGAGCTCGAACGGCTCACGCTGCCGTTCGCGGACGGTGCGGCGCCCAGTGACGCCGAGCTTCGGATCGCCCAGGCCCAGCTGGTGGGCTGGCTGGAGGGCCTGTTCCACGGTATCCAGACCACCCTGGTCGCGCAGCAGATGGCTGCCCGTGCCCAGTTGGAGAACATGCGCAAGGCGCTGCCGCCCGGGGTGGTCGGTCTCCAGTCGCAGGGTCAGGGCGGCCCGGGCGAGGAGCAGGACCGCTCGTCCATGGGATCGGGCCCCTACCTGTAGGGTTCCCGCCCTGAGCCCTCCGAACGAACGGGAGCCCGGAAGACCTCGGTCGAGGTCTTCCGGGCTCCCGTGAGTTCGTGCGCATGCGCGGGCGCGCTACTTCTTCTTGCCCTTGTTCTTGTCCTTGGCCGCCTGGATCGGCTCCAGGACTTCCTTGCCCAGGTAGGGACGCAGCGCCTCGGGGACGACCACGGAGCCGTCCTCGCGCTGGTGGTTCTCCAGGATGGCGACGATCCACCGGGTGGTGGCCAGCGTGCCGTTGAGGGTCGCGGCGAAGCGCGGCTTGCCATCCTCGTCCCGGTAGCGGACGTTGAGCCGACGGGCCTGGAACTCGGTGCAGTTCGAGGTGGAGGTCAGCTCTCGGTAGGTCTCCTGTGTGGGGACCCACGCCTCGCAGTCGTACTTGCGGGCGGCGCTGGTGCCCAGGTCGCCACCGGCGATGTCCACCACTCGGTAGGGCAGGCCGAGCTTGTCGAGCATCCGCCGCTCCCAGGCCAGGAGACGCTCGTGCTCCTCGTGGGCCTGGTCGGGGTGGGTGTAGACGAACATCTCCACCTTGTTGAACTGGTGGACGCGGATGATGCCGCGCGTGTCCTTGCCGTAGGAGCCGGCCTCCCGGCGGAAGCAGGACGACCAACCGATGTACCGGTTGGGCAGGGCGTCCGCGGGCAGGATCTCCCCGGCGTGGTAGCCGGCCAGGGCCACCTCGGAGGTGCCCACCAGGTAGAGGTCGTCCTCGGGCAGGTGGTAGATCTCGTCGGAGTGCTCACCGAGGAACCCGGTGCCCTCCATGGTCTCGGGCTTGACCAGGACCGGCGGGATCATCGGGGTGAATCCCTCTTCGATGGCCTGGTTCATCGCCATGTTGAGCAGGGCCAGCTCCAGCTGGGCACCCACACCGGTGAGGAAGTAGAAGCGGGCGCCGGAGACCTTGGCTCCGCGTTCCATGTCGATGGCGCCGAGCATCTCGCCCAGCTCCAGGTGGTCGCGTGGGGCGAAGTCGAACTCGCGGGGCTCGCCCACGGTCTCCATGACCACGAAGTCGTCGACACCGCCTTCCGGGGCGCCTTCCTCCACGAGGTTGGGCACGCGCACCAGGACGGTGTCGAGTTCCTCGCCCAGCTTCCCGGCCTCCGCTTCGGCCTCCTTGACCTCGGCGGCCAGGGACTTGGCCTTGGTCAGGAGCTCCTCGCGCTCCTCCGGGGACGCCTTGGAGACGGACTTGCCCACGCTCTTCTGTTCGGCGCGCAGGGTTTCGAACCGGGTCAGCGCGGAACGGCGGCTGGCGTCCAGTTCGAGCAGTCGGTCGGCGATGGAGGGGTCCTCCCCGCGGGCCCGCTGCGATGCACGGAGTCGTTCGGGGTCTTCTCGAAGAGCGCGAAGGTCGATCACGCCTTGCAGGTTACCGCCCGCCCCGGTCCGACCCCACATCTTTTGCTCACAGTCACGTCATGAACGGGTCGGTCCCCCGTCCTTCCCCTGAGAAGGGCCGCCAGGGGAGAGACACCGGCGGCGCGTTCGGATCGTGGGGGACTGTCATGAAACCGCTGGCTGAGATGACGACCGGGGAACTCACCGAGGCCTTGGAGTCGCTGGACGACATGGGTTCGGAGGACACCGCGCTGAGGTTGGCGCTGTACCTGGAACTGCGCCGGGCGGCGACGGAGGAGTGGGTGTTCGACGAGGGGGGCCTCTCCGAGACGGGGTGAGGAACCCGACCGGGCGACCGCCGGTGGTGGGCGGTCGCCTCAGTCGATCTCGCCGGCGCGGACGCGGGCGAGCCAGCGCTCCGCCTCGGCGAAGTCGGCGTCGGTGGCCGCGCGCGGCCGCAACTGCGGGTCGAGTTCGGTGCCCTTGCTGCGACGCGGGTAGCTGCCGAGGAACCGGACGTCGCGGCAGACCCGACGGATGCCCATGAGCGCCTCGCCGACACGGGCGTCGGCGACGTGGCCTTCGGCGTCGATGCAGAAGCAGTAGCTGCCGAGGCCGTCGCCGGTGGGGCGCGACTCCAGGCGGGTGAGGTTGACGCCGCGGACGGCGAACTGGTTGAGGACCTCGATGAGCGCGCCGGGGTGGTCATCGGCGATGAAGGCGACCAGGGAGGTCAGGTCGGCCCCGGTGGGTTCGGGCAGGGCCCCGGCCCGGGACAGGTAGATGAAGCGGGTGGCGGCGTCGGAGCGGTCGCCGACCCCGGTGGCCAGGGCGTGCAGCCCGTAGCGTTCACCGGCGATGACGGCGCAGATCGCGGCGTCGTAGGGCGATCCGGGTTCGGAGACGGCGCGGGCGGCGGCCGCGGTGGAGGACGCGGTGTGGGTGTCGGCGTCCGGGAGGTGCCGGGAGAGCCAGCCGCGGCACTGCGCGAGGGCGTGGGGGTGGGTGGCCACCCGTTTGACGTCCTCGATCACGGTTCCGGGTCGGGCGAAGAGCGCGAACTCGACCGGGACCGCGGTCTCACCGGTGATGAGCAAGGGTTCGCCGTTGATGAGTTCGGCGATGGTGGTGGTGACCCCGCCCTCGACCGAGTTCTCCAACGGCACGACCCCGCCGTCCACGGCGCCGGCGCGGACCGCGTCGAAGACCGCCGCCACCCCATCGCAGGGGACGCGGTCCTCCGCGAGCGAGTCGGGCCGCAGTGCGCGCAGGGCGGCTTCGGTGAAGGTGCCCTCGGGGCCGAGGTAGGCATAACGGTTGGGCATGCTGTTCAGGCTATACGGGACGTGTGGTCCGGGTGAGGTCAGTTCCGAGAGTTGGGCGTCACGGGTTCCGTCGCCTCGAAGTCGGAGGTCCTGGGTTCGGGAGCCCGCGTCTCCTCGATGCCGTCGGTGTCCTCCTCCGGTTCCCTCGCCGGCTCCTCCTGCGGCTCCTTCTCCGGTCGGGGCACCACGGTGACCAGGTCCTTCTCCGGCTCCGAGGACACGGTCTCGTCTTCGGTCGGTTCCGGCGCGGGCAGTGTCGAGCCGACCCCCTCACCGAGTCGGGCGGATCGGACCGCCCGGTACTCCTCGGGGCTGAGCAAGCCCTCGGACTCGCCCCGGGTGACGACCTTGGCGTAGGTGCGGGTTTCGGTGCGCCCGTTGATGGAGGTGAGCACCACACCGTCGCCGTGGCTGTTGAGCAGGGCGAGGGAGAAGGAGCGTGCGCCCGACATCTCCTCCAGGGCGTCGTAGTGCAGTACGGCGACGTCGCGGACGGTACGCGGGTCCGCACCGGTGCCGTTGACGTCGAGCGCGCGTTTGGCCAGGGTCCGGTATTCGTTTTGGGCCTCGCGTGCTTGAAGCAGCGCGTAGCCGCCGACGGCGAGGCCGATCAGCCCGAAGATCAGTCCGATGAGAGCCAGAGATGTAGTGAACACAGCGCGAGCGTACAGCCACGCAACGCACCGAGTAGGTTACTCTTCGCGTTTTTTGCGAGTAATCTGACCGATTTTCCGGGGTATTTCCCGACCCGTGGCCCGCGCACCATCAACAGTGCGTTCCCAGGTCCGACGCAGGGTCGGTCGCAGCTCCCTGGAGGTCAGCGCCCGGGCCACGTCCACGAACTGGTGCGCCCGGTGCACCTGCGCCCGCAGATCCGCCCCGGTCGCCCGGTGTTCCAGGGGCACCTCGACCTCCATCACACGGAAGCCGGCACGCAGGACGTCGATGCTCAGCCCGGTCTCCACGCCGAACCCCGGGGCCAGTGGTCTCGCCGTCTCGAAGGCCGCCCTGGTCAGACAGCGCTGCCCGTTCAACGGCTGCTCCGGCTCCCAGCCGGTGGCCTTGTGGACCCCTCCCCGGGCCAGGCGGACCACGAACCCGTGGCCGCCCAGGCGCATACGGGTGGCGGGGAACAGGGCGACGGTCATGTCCGCGGTGCCCTCCAGCACCGGGGTCACCAACGGGGCCGCGCCCTTGGCGCTGCCGGCGAGGTCGGCGTCGAGGAACAGCAGGTGGCGCGGTAGGCGCACGAGGCCCGACGCCGCCTCGTGTTCCTCCACGAGGCGGACCCCCTCCGCACCGGTCTCCATGGCGGCGCCCTTGCCGCGGTTGCGGCTGTGCCGGAACACGCGGGCTCCGGCCTCCAAGGCGAGGTCCACGGTGGCGTCCGTGGAGCCGTCGTCGACCACGACGACCAGGTCCACTCCGGGGAGCCCGCGCGCGGCGCCGACGGTCGCTCCGACGCGTTGGGCCTCGTCCTTGGCGGGGATCACCACCGCGACGGCCGCGCCGGCCGGCCCATGGGGCCGATACGGCTCCTGAGGCATGGCCGTTACTGTGCGCTCCCGGTACCCGCGACCACCGGCAACACGTCGAGGTCGGGGTGAATGGTGAAGACCTCGTGGAGCCCGGTGACCTCCAAGACCTTCATGACCGCGGGCCTGGGCGCCACGATCTCCAGGTCGCCGTCCTTCTCGCGGGCGCGTTTCATCCCCGCGAGCAGGACACTGATCCCGGTCGAGTCACAGAACTCCGTCCCTGACATGTCCACGAGCAACCGTCGCGTCCCCTCCTCAAGGGAACCGACGAGCTCGTCGCGCAACTGGGGTGCCGTGTACAGGTCGATCTCACCGCCAACGGTTACCACCGCGACGCCATCTTGAGATCGACTCGATATCTTCAACTCCACAGTCGTGACTGTAGCGCCCATGGCGAGGCCGGGCCACCTCGGCGACGGCGTTTCGCGCCATCGGTCACGTTCATCCGCTCCTGGGGCCGTGACCAGGAGCGAAGGGGGCTAGAGCAACGCGCCCCATGCCGGTTCGTCGCGGTGGACGTCCAGGTCGAGTTCGACGGCACCGTTCCCCTCACCGTGGGTCCCCGCATTCAGGAAGGAGACCGGCAGATCGGTCACGGCGTCGTCGTCATCGCTCGGCAGGTCCTCGGCGGTGATGTCCAGGACCGCCCAGACCGTGGTCGTGGTCGCGTCCATCTCGGTCCCCCAACGTCCTGCCAGGGTCTGGACGATGCCCAGGCCGCGACCGCCCAGTCCGGAGATCGAGGGGCGGGACACCCGCGGCATGGTGCTCGATCCACCGTCGCGGACCGCGATCTCCAACTGGGCACCGGAGGCCTCTTTGCCCGCTGCCAACCGCCAGGAGACACCGACGGTGTCGTCGGGCAGGGGTCCGGCGTGCCGGAGCGCGTTGCTGACCAGTTCGCTGATGACCAATGCCGCGTCGTCGACGAGGGAGTCGCGGATCCGCAGGGAACGCAGATCCGCGCAGAGGCCACGTCTGGCGTCGGTGGCGCTTGCGGGGACGTAGGGAAGAGTGACGCTCCGCTCGACCTTTCGAGGGTTCTGAGGGTCCCCTGCGTCGAGTGCGGTGTGGTCTCCTGTCACGGCTTTCGTCCCTGCGCGTTCGTGCTTAACAGCCGGCCCGGAACTCGCCCGTTGTATGACGGCGAATTCCACCAGGGGTGGAAATGCCCCGATCAACCGCCGAGGAAACCAACCCCGAGGTGAAACTACCGACACGGAACCCCGCACCGAGGCCTGAATCCCCGACATGACAGGAACTCCAGCGGTTTTCGGGTTTTCTGACACCGCTGTGGCCCGTGCGCTCTAGGCGCGTGTCGACGGCACCCCTTCGCTCTCCTCCTTAACGGAGGTTTCGGACAGGACCACGTCCAGGCAGGTGTCCTCGCCCCGGTGTCTCGGCACCGTGATCCGTATCCGGGTGCCCTTGGTCAACCGGTGCGCGCTCACCTCACCGCCCTGTTCCCGGACGAGTTGGCGCACGATGTACAGGCCGATGCCGAGGCCTCCGTAGCCTCGGCGGTCGCCCCGCTCACCGCTCTGGAAGAACCGTTCGAAGATCCGTTCCTCGTCACCGGGGTCGATACCGATGCCCTCGTCGTCCACGTGGATCGTGAGCGTGTCCTCGTCTTCGTCCTCGTCCACGCGCACCCGCACGTGGCCGCCCTCGGGAGAGAACTTCAGCGCGTTCTCCAGCAGTTGGTCCATGACCATGCCGGTGACCAGCGGATCCCCCACCGTGCACAGCGGGCCCTGCGAGTCCAGCACCAGCTCCTGTCGTTCGGCCAGCGGACGGAACGCCGCCACGGACTGACCGAGCAGCTCCACCAGGTCGAACGGGACCCGGTCCAGGGTCATCTCGCCGCTGTCCACGTCCGAGCCGAGCCGTAGCCTCTCCACCAGCTTGGCGAGGGCGCGCGCCCGGTCGAGGATGATCTCGCTGGCCTCCTGACGCCCGTCCGGTCCCAGCCGTTCGCCCTTGCGGGACAGCATCGCCGCGTACCCCTGAATGACCGTGACCGGGGTCCGCAGCTCATGTCCGGTGCTGGCCAGGAAGAACTCCCGTTCCTCCTCCAAGGCCTTCTGCGCCGTGATGTCGCGAAAGTCGACCACCCATTCGTCGGTGCTGGGGATCCGCGCCATGAGGATCTCCAGCCAACGGCCGCCCTCGTTCTTGTGCTTGACGGGATCGCCGTGCGCCACCGGGATGGGGAAGGGCGGGTGCTTGCCCTCCATCTCCTCGAAGGTGTAGCCGGTCAATTCGGCCGCGGAGCGGTTCCACTTACGGACCTTGCCGTTGATGTCCAGCACCGCGATTCCGTCCGCGCTGGAGTCCGCGACCGCCTGTTCCCGCGCCCGCTGAAGTTTGAGCTCCTCGTAGGCCATCGCGTTGCCGATCGCCACCCCGGCGTGCGACGCCAGTAGTTCCAGCAGCTCCAGTTCCACGTGCCCGACCTTGCGCCGGCTGTACAAGGCGTACAGGGCGCCGTAGGGCCGCCCCTGGGCGTTGGACACGCACAACGCGATGGTGTGCAATCCGGGCAGGTCCGCCCAGATGAGGTCCTCCAGGCTGCGGGTGTCGCTGTTGGCCAACAGCACGGACTTGCCGCTGCGCAGCAGCTCACCGAACAGGCTGGTTTCGAGCGAGGCGCTGAACCCGTACAGCTCGTCCGACAGGTGGGTGAGGCTGACCAGCCGCACCCTGTCCTCCTCCAGCAGCACGAACCCACCGGCGTCGGCGCCGGTGAGTTCGGTCAGGCTGCTGATGATCCGGTCCAGGACCGACTTGAGGCTGAGGTCCGCGTTGATGTCGGCGACGACGTCGGTGAGCCGCCGCACCAGGCGGGCACGTTCCATCGCCGAGGCCTGCGCCTGGACCTCCTTCTCCCGGGGGTAGAGGACCAGCACCCACCCGTTGTGGCCGCCCTGGTCGTCGTGCACGCAGCCCGTGCTGACCCGTACGTCCAGGGCGGTCCCGTCCCGGCGAAGCCTGCGGCTGAAGATCGTCAACGGGGTTCCGGCGCGCACCTGTTGGAGCACCGCGCCGTGCTCGGGCCTCAACTCCGGCGGGATGATCGGCAGCTCGCCACCGAGCACCTCGTCCGCGGACCAGCCGAACATTCGTTCGGCCGCCGGATTCCAGAAGGTGACTCGGAGCTCGCCGTCGATACCGATCACCGCGTCCGCCGAGGAGGCGAGCATGGCTTCGGCGCTGAGGGGCGCGCGCTCGGAACTCACGTCGTCATAGTGCCACTCGGGAGCCTCCGCGTGGCAGGCCTTTGCGTAATCCGTCCAGATTCGGCGCTCAGATCACCCGGGGCTCGCTGTCCGAATCGGTCTCCATGTCCCGTCCGGCCTGATCCCAGGCCTGCATGCCGCCTCCGACGTTCACCGCGTCCCAGCCGGCCTGGTTGAGCGCCGTGGTGGCCTGGGCCGAGCGCCCGCCCGCACGACAGATGACGTAGACCTTCTTGTCCTTGGGCACCTCACCGGCGCGCTCGCCCAGCGTGCCGAGCGGAATGTGCACGGCACCCGGGACGTGCCCCGCGTTCCACTCGTCGTCCTCGCGGACGTCGAGAAGGTAGACGCCCTCGGGCACCTCGCCGACCAGTACCTCGGCGACCTGTTCCCCGAACATGTGACCCCCTGTGTCAGGTATGTACAAAAAATGTGAGAACCGGAGGAACCGCGTGATCCGGATCTCCGTCAAAGCGGTATGCGTATGCACACCTTCGCGACGGCCCTGCCGACCCGCCTCGCCGCTCTCGCAGCCCTGGGCCTGCTTATCACGGCCTGCGGCAACGAGCCCGCCGAGGTGGACGCGCCAGGCTCCGACGCGGAAGCCCCCCAAGAGACCGAGACCGACGCCGCCGACGGAAACGACGAGGAGGCCGACGGTGGTGACGCCGCGGTGGAACTCGTGATCGAGACCTCCGTGTCCGGTGAGGACGGAACGCCCGCCGAGGAGGGATTCGAGGAGGGCACGTGGACACTGACCTGCGCGCCCGCCGGGGGCGACCACCCCGACCCGGAGGCCGCCTGTGCGGCGATCGACGAGCTCGGCACCGAACCGTTCACCATGGACACCTCCGACATGGCCTGCACCATGCAGGTCGGTGGCCCCGAAGAGGCTCGGGTGACCGGCCACGTCGAGGACACCGAGATCGACACCGAGTTCAACAAGCGCAACGGATGTGAGATCGACCGCTTCGGCGACGTCGAGGCCGTGCTCAACCCCTGATCCCTCACTGATCCGACGACCCCCGAGGGGCGGACCGAACACCGGTCCGCCCCTTTTTCGTGTGCCGTTTCGGCATGTGGACGTGATCACCTCCACTGATCCGAAAGTTTCGGAAACACATCGAACGAGAATTCCCTTCGGTCTCGCGTCCTCCCTCTCCACGGCCCCTGACCGGTGGAGCCTCGCGCAAATGTGTGATCCACCTCTCCCAAGGGGGGTTGACCCTACGGAGGCGCGAACGTACATTCACCGGCAACAAGTTTCGCGAAAATTTACGAAACTTTCGGAGTGCGCCGGTCATCCCGCGCCACCCCGTGTCCCCACCATGGAAAGGCACTCCTTGACCAGGTCATCCGCTCGCCCCACCGAGACACCCCCGGTGACGGCCGACCAGCACTGGCAGGACCCCACCGCGACGACCGACGAGCGCGTGGACGCGCTCCTGGCCGCGATGACCCTTGAGGAGAAGGTCTCCCAGCTGTACGGAGTGTGGGTCCATGCGAGCTCCGACGGAGAACCCGTCGCCCCGCACCAGCACGACCTCTCCCAGGAGCCCCCCGCCTGGGACCAGGTCATCAAGCACGGGTTGGGCCAGCTCACCCGCCCGTTCGGCACCGTCCCCGTCGACCCCGCCGAGGGTCGCGCCTCCCTGGCCCGCAGCCAACGCGAGATCATGGCCGCCAACCGCTTCGGCATCCCGGCCGTGGCCCACGAGGAGTGCCTGGCCGGCTTCGCCGCCTGGACCGCGACGATCTACCCCGTCCCCCTGGCCTGGGGCGCGTCCTTCGATCCGCCGTTGGTCGAGCGGATGGCCGCGCAGATCGGCCGGAGCATGCGCGCCGTCGGCGCCCACCAGGGGTTGGCCCCCGTGTTGGACGTGGTGCGCGACGCCCGCTGGGGCCGCACCGAGGAGACCATCGGCGAGGACCCCCACCTGGTCGGCACCGTCGCCACCGCCTATGTCCGCGGGCTCCAGTCCACCGGGGTGATGGCCACCCTCAAGCACTTCGCCGGCTACTCGGCGTCCCGTTCGGGCCGCAACCTGGCACCGGTGTCCATCGGTCCCCGCGAGTTCGCCGACGTCATCCTGCCGCCGTTCGAGATGGCGGTCCGCGACGGCGAGGCCCACTCGGTGATGCACGCCTACAACGACAACGACGGTCTGCCGGCCGCCGCCGACGAGGGCCTGCTCACCGGACTCCTTCGGGACACCTGGGGCTTCGAGGGGACCGTGGTCGCCGACTACTTCGGGGTCGACTTCCTGCACAAGCTGCACGGGCTCGCCGAGTCCCCCGCCCACGCGGGGGCCCTGGCCCTGGCGGCGGGCGTGGACGTCGAACTTCCCACCGTCCACTGCTACGGAGACCTGTTGGTCGAGGAGGTACGCGCCGGACGTGTCCCCGAAGCGACCGTGGACCGGGCCGCCCGGAGGGTCCTGCGCCAGAAGTGCGAGCTGGGCATGCTCGACCCGGGCTGGTCCCCGGAGGTCGCCGAGGACGAGGCCGTCGATCTGGACCCGGCCGAACACCGCGCGCTCGCCCGCCGACTCGCGGAGCGGTCCGTGGTGCTGCTCGACAACTCGGGCGCCGCCCTGCCTCTGCCGGAGGCCGGGGACGACGGCGCCGCGGACGTGGCCCTGATCGGCCCGCTCGCGGACACCGAGGACGCCATGCTGGGCTGCTACTCCTTCCCCGCGCACGTGGGGCGCCGCCACCCCGGTACCGAGACCGGGGTCGCCATCCCCACCCTGTTGACGGCGTTGCGCGACGAACTGCCCGGGCACCGGATCACCCACGCCGAGGGCTGTTCGGTGGACGGCGACTCCGTGGACGGGTTCGGCGCGGCGACGGAATCGGCCCGCTCGGCGCGCGTGTGCGTGGTCGCCTTGGGCGACCGCTCCGACCTGTTCGGCCGCGGCACCTCGGGCGAGGGCTGCGACGCCACCGACCTGCGCCTGCCCGGGGTCCAGCAGGAACTCCTGGAGGCACTCGTGGACACCGGCACCCCGGTGGTGGCGGTGCTGTCGAGTGGGCGTCCGTACGTGTTGGGGCCCGTGGCCGACCGCTTGGCCGCCTCCGTCCAGGCGTTCCTCCCCGGCGAGGAGGGCGGCCCCGCCATCGCCGGGATACTGTCCGGCCGGGTCGAGCCGGGCGGACGCCTGCCCGTGTCGATCCCCCGGGACCCGGGCGGCCAGCCCGCCACCTACCTGGGGGCGCCCTTGGCCGGAAAGAGCCAGGTCAGTTCGGTCGACCCCACCCCGCGCCACCCCTTCGGGCACGGGTTGTCGTACACGAGCCTCGAATGGGCCGCCCCCGAGATCGACGGCGGTCCCGTCCCGGAAACGACGGTCGAGGTGGCCACCGACGGCGAGGTGACCGTCGGTTGCACCGTCCGCAACACCGGTTCCCGGCCCGGCTCCGAGGTCGTGCAGCTGTACCTGTCCGACCCGGTCGCCCAGGTGACACAGCCGGTGCGCCGACTCATCGGCTACGCCCGCGTCGACCTCGACCCCGGCCAGGAGCGGACGGTGCGCTTCACCGTCCCCGCCGACATGGCCGCCCACACCGGTCGTGACCTGCGTCGCGTCGTCGAACCCGGAGAGCTCGTCCTCGGCCTGGCCGCCTCCAGCGCCGACATCCGGCACACCGCACGCGTGCGGCTCACCGGCCCCGCCCGGGTCGTCGACCACGGTCGCCGACTCGTCTGCGACACCCACGTGGAATCGGCCGGCGGCCGGATACCGCGTAACTGAGGAGGAAATCCCCCCATGAGCACCACGTCCCCCGAACCGGAGTCCCGCACCCGACCGATCACCGGCCCCGTCCGCACCGCCGTGGTCGGCACCGGCAACATCGCCCGCTTCCACACCGAGGCCCTACGCGGGCTGCCCGACCGGGCCGACGTCGTCGCCGCGGTGGACATCGACCCCGACACCCTCGCCACCTTCCGCGCGCACCACGCCATCCCGCGCGGGTACACGGACCTGACGACGATGCTCTCCGAGGTACGGCCCGACCTGGTGCACGTGTGCACCCCTCCGGGGGCGCACCGCGCCCAGGTCGAGGCCTGCCTGGCCGCCGGAGCGTCGGTCCTGGTGGAGAAACCGCCGGCGTTGAGCCTGGCCGAGATCGAGAGGATGGCCGCTGCCGAGGGCGGTGCGCACGGACCGTGGATGGCCACGGTCTTCCAGCACCGATTCGGTTCGGGCGCGCGCCGGGTACGGGCGCTCATGGACGCCGGTGTGCTGGGTCGCCCGCTCGTGGCGACCTGCCACACCACCTGGTTCCGTCCGCAGGAGTACTTCGACGTGCCGTGGAGGGGCAGGTGGGAGACCGAGGGCGGCGGACCCACCATGGGGCACGGCATCCACCAGATGGATCTGCTCCTGTCGCTGCTCGGCGAGTGGACGGAGGTGTCGGCGGTCGCTCGCCGGCAGACCCGCGACGTCGAGACCGAGGACCTGTCGATCGCCCGGGTGGACTTCGCCGGCGGCGCGGTGGCCAGTGTGGTCAACAGCCTGCTGTCCCCCCGGGAGGAGAGCCGGATCCGGATCGACTTCGAACGGGCCACCGTCGAACTCGTCCACCTGTACGGCTACGGGGACGACGACTGGACGATCACCCCGGCCCCGGGCCGCGAGGAGGAGGTCCTCGCGGCCTGGGAGGCGGGCGAGCACGGGGTGAACAGCGGCCACCACGCCCAGATCGTCCAGGTCCTGGACGCCCTGAGGAAGGGCACCGCTCCCCCGGTGACCTCGCGCGACGCCCTCGACACCATGCGCCTGATCGCCGGTGTCTACGCCTCCTCCTTCGAAGGCCGACCCGTCACCCCGGCCGACCTCGGCCCCGGTTCACCGTTCCACGACCGGATGAGCGGAGGCCGTTCGCTGTGAGGGCGCCCGGCCACGCGGCGGGCGAGGGGAGTCCGGCATGCGCCGGTACGTGACCCGCCGTGTCCTGTACATGATCCCCACCCTGTTCGCCATCTCGCTCGTGGCGTTCCTCATCATCCAGCTACCGCCCGGCAACTTCCTGACCGCCTACATCGCCCAACTGTCCGCTCAGGGGCAGGGCGTGGACGGCGCGCAGATCCGGGCCTTGGAGGAGCGCTACGGGCTCAACGACCCGGTCGTCGTGCAGTACTGGCGATGGATCTCCGGGATCGTCTTCCACGGCGACTTCGGACAGTCCTTCGAGCACCGGCGCGAGGTGTCCGACCTGATCTGGGACCGGATCGGTCTCACCCTGGCCCTGGCCGTCACCACGCTGATCCTGAGCTGGTTGATCGCCTTCCCGATCGGGGTGTACTCGGCGGTCCGCCAGTACTCGGCCGGCGACTACGTCGTCACCTTCATCGGCTTCGTCGGCCTGGCCACGCCGAACTTCATGCTGGCGCTGTTGTTCGCCTGGGTGTCGTTCCGCTACTTCGGGCAGAGCGTGGGCGGGATCGTCTCCCAGGAGTACACCGACGCGGCGTGGAACCTCGGCAAGGTCATGGACGTGGTGTCCAACCTGTGGATCCCGGTACTCATCATCGGGACCGCGGGGACCGCGGCGCTGATCCGCGTCCTGCGCGCCAATCTCCTCGACGAGCTGCGCAAACCGTACGTGACCACCGCCCGGGCCAAAGGGCTCCCGGAGTGGCGGCTCATCCTCAAGTACCCGGTGCGCATGTCCCTGAGCCCGTTCATCAGCACCATCGGCTGGATCCTTCCGACCCTCGTGGGCGGCGAGGTGATGGTCTCCATCGTCCTGAGCCTGGAGACCACCGGCCCCCTCCTGGTCAACGCCCTTCAGAGCCAGGACATGTACCTGGCCGGGAGCTTCATCCTCGTCCTCGGCTCCCTCACGGTCGTGGGGACGCTCCTGTCCGACCTGCTGCTGGCCTGGTGGGACCCCCGGATCCGACACCAACACGTGGAGAGGGTCTGACATGGGACTGTTCCCCGACCGCCCCCTCCCGCGGGACGCCGCCGCCGACGACGCGGGCGGGTCCCCCGGCGACGTCTCCCAGCGGGTCCTCATCCGTCGTCGGTTCACGCGCAACAGACTGGCCGTGTTCGGCGCCCTGATCCTGTGCGGGTTCGTACTGGTGTCGGTCTTCTCCGAGTTCCTGTCACCGAGCACGCCCTACGCCTACGACGCGGACCGCACCCACGCGCCGCCGCAACGACTGCACTTCGTGGACACCTCCGACGGGTTCGACCCCGGCATGTACGTGTACGACTACCGGGTCGAACGCGACGAGGAGACCTACGCCAACACCTACGAGGTGGACGAGTCCACCAAGGTCCCCGTCGGGCTGTTCGTTCAGGGCCAGGAGTACGAAATGTGGGGGCTGATCCCCATGGACCGGCACCTGATCGGCGCGAAGGACCCCGACACGGAGGTGTACTTCCTCGGTGCCGACCGCAACGGCCGTGACATGGCCTCACGGATCATCCACGGCACCCGGGTGTCCATGTCGATCGGCCTGGCCGGGGTAGCGCTCTCGTTCGTGCTCGGTGTGGTCCTGGGCGGGGTGTCCGGCTACTTCGGCGGGCGGACCGACAACTACATCCAGCGGCTCATCGAGTTCCTGATGTCCATCCCCACCATCCCGCTGTGGATGGGGTTGTCCGCCGCCGTCCCCAGCGACTGGGGCGCGATCCAGACCTACTTCGCGATCACGGTGATCCTGTCCCTGATCGGCTGGACCGACCTGGCCCGCGTGGTGCGCGGACGCTTCCTGTCGCTGAGACAGGAGGACTTCGTGACCGCCGCCCGGCTGGACGGTTGCGGCACCGGTCGGGTCATCGGCCGCCACATGCTGCCCTCCTTCACCAGCCACATCATCGCCTCGTTGACGTTGGCGGTGCCGTTCATGATCCTCGCCGAGACCTCGCTGTCCTTCCTCGGCCTGGGCCTGCAACAACCGGTCGTGAGCTGGGGCGTGCTCCTCCAGGAGGCGCAGAACATCCACTCGATCGCCAACGCCCCCTGGGTTCTGTTGCCCGGGGTCGCGGTGACGATCGCCGTCCTGGTCCTCAACTTCGTCGGCGACGGAATCCGCGACGCCGCCGACCCGTACAAGTAGGGAGGTTCCGCCATGACCGACGACGTCGTCCTGGACATCCGGGACCTGCGGACCCATTTCCGTACCGACGACGCCGTGATCCGCGCCGTCGACGGGGTGGACCTGACGGTGCGCCGCGGTCGGACGCTGTGCGTGGTGGGGGAGAGCGGGTGCGGCAAGAGCGCCATGGCGCGCTCCGTACTGCGCCTGGTCGACCCGCCCGGGGAAGTGGTGGGCGGGCGCGTCCTCCTGTACCCGCCCGACGACTCCCCCGACACCGAACCCGCCGACCTGGCCGCGCTGCGCCCCAACGGCAAGGAGATCCGCTCGGTCCGTGGCCGGGACGTGGCCATGATCTTCCAGGAACCGATGTCGTCGCTGTCGCTGGTGCACACCGTCGGCAACCAGATCGGCGAGTCCCTGCGCGTGCACACCGGCATCTCCCGGAAGGAGGCCCGCGCACGCTCGGTGGAGCTGCTCGAACGGGTCCGGGTCCCCGGCCCCGAACGGGTCGTGGACTCCTACCCCTTCCAGCTGTCCGGGGGCATGCGCCAACGGGTCATGATCGCGATGGCCCTGGCCTGCGACCCACGCGTGCTCATCGCCGACGAGCCCACCACGGCCCTGGACGTGACCACCCAGGCACAGATCCTCGACCTCCTCGCGGACCTGCGCCGCAACATCGGCATGGGCGTCCTGTTCATCACCCACGACATGGGCGTGGTCGCGGAGATCGCCGACGAGGTGGCCGTCATGTACCTGGGCACCGTGGTCGAGCAGGGGCCGGTCGACGAGATCTTCCACGATCCTCGGCACCCCTACACCCGGGCCCTTCTGGAGGCGGTGCCCAACTTCGGCGCCGCCGACCGTGCCCGGCTGACCACCATCCAGGGTTCCGTCCCCGCCCCCGGCACCGAACTCCCCGGATGTGTGTTCCACCCTCGCTGCCCGGAGGCGGTCGAAGGGCTGTGCGACACCACCACCCCTCGGACCACGGTCCCCGCCCCCGAACGCAAGGTCCGGTGTCTGCTCCGCGAGGACACCGCCGACCGTGAGGAGACCGCCGATGTCCGCTGAAGCCGTCCTGAGCCTGCGCGACCTGAAGGTGCACTATCCCGTGCGGGGCCGCCGGTCACGGCGAGAGGCCGAATACGTGCGCGCCGTCGCCGGGGTGGACCTGGACATCCACCCGGGGGAGACCGTGGGGTTGGTCGGCGAATCCGGGTGCGGCAAGACGACCCTGGGGACGAGCGTGATGCGCGCCCGTCCCGAGGCCCGCGGCGGCATCCTCTACCGGGACTCCCGGAACCGGGTCCTGGACGCCCTGCGCCTGCCCCGCGCCGACGAGAAGGTGTACCGGCGCGAGGTGCGCATGGTGTTCCAGGACCCGCACTCCTCGCTCAACCCGCGGATGACGTTGCGCGACATCATCGCCGAACCACTGCGGATGCTCACCGACCTCACCCCCAAGGAGGTCGAGGCCCGGGTCCGCGACATCACCGAACGGGTGGGCCTGCACCCCGACCACCTGCGCCGCCATCCGCACGCGTTCTCCGGAGGTCAACGCCAGCGGGTGAGCATCGCCCGCGCCCTGGTTCCGGGGCCACGCCTGGTGGTGGCGGACGAGGCGGTGAGCGCTCTGGACACGTCGGTGCGCTCACAGATCCTCAACCTCCTACAGGACCTCCAGGACGAGATGGGGTTGACCTACCTGTTCATCTCGCACGATCTGTCGGTGGTGGAGCACGTGTGCGACCGCGTCGCGGTCATGTACCTGGGCCGGATCGTGGAGGTCGCCCCCACCAAGGAACTGTTCCGGGCCCCGCGACACCCGTACACCGAGGCGCTGATCTCGGCCGTACCCGTACCGGACCCACGGCTGCGCGGCTCACGTGAACGCATCCGCCTCACCGGTGAGGTCCCCGACCCCTCGAAGCCGCCGGCCGGCTGCCCCTTCCACCCCCGCTGCCGGCACGCCACCGAACTGTGCGCCACCGAGACGCCCGCCCCGCGTACCGACCCGCCGGGGCGCACGGTCGCCTGCCACCACGCCGACGACCTCGAACTGGCCGGTGCGACCGGCCGGGCCCATCCCCCCACCACCTCTCAGAGGCAGGAGTAGGTACATGAGACGACATCGGAGCACCGCGGCGAGGCGGCACCTGGGAACGACGGCGGGAGTCGCGGCGGTCGTGATGGCCACCGGCTGTTCGTTCTTCTCGTTCGACCCGGACGTCGAGGACGGAGCCCAAGGGGAGGGCACCGGCGAGGCGCCGATGCTCGCCGCCCTGGTGGAGAGCGGCGACCTGCCGCCGTTGGAGGAACGGCTGCCCGACGAACCGCTCGTCGTGGAGCCCAACGACCGGATCGGTGTCTACGGGGGCGAGTGGAGCACCGCCCTGGTCGGCGCCCATGACTGGCCGTGGTTGGGCCGTACGGTCGCCTACGAGAACTTCGTCCGTTGGGCCCCCGAGTGGGACGAGGCGATCCCCAACCTCGCCACCGAGTGGGAGTACAACGAGGACGCCACGGAGGTCACCATCCACCTGCGCGAGGGGATCAAGTGGTCGGACGGGGAACCGTTCACCGCCGACGACGTGGTCTTCGCGCTCAACGACGTCTTCAACAACCACGACCTGTCTCCCATGGCGGCGTCCGACCCGGGCACCGCGGAGAAGCTCGACGAATACTCGCTGACGATCACCTTCGACGACCCGAACGCCCTGTGGATCGAGAACAACTTCATCCTGTACCAGCTGGTGGAGAAGCCGCTGCACTACCTGGGCGAGTTCCACATCGACCACAACCCGGACGCCGACGAACTCGCCGAGGAGGAGGGGTTCGCCGACTGGGTCGAGATGTTCGACGCCAAGGCGGGCGTGCTGAGCTCCGTCCAGTACTGGCAGAACGCGGACATGCCGACGCTGCGCGCCTGGCGCGTGGTGGAGCCCCTGGCGGACTCCGGTCAGATGGTCCTGGACCGCAACCCCTACTACTGGAAGGTCGACCCCGAGGGCAACCAGCTGCCCTACATCGACCACGTGGAATTCGACATCATGCAGGACGAGGAGGTCATGCTGGTCCGCGCCCTCAACGGCGAACTGGACATGCACTCCCGTCACTTCAACACCCTCGCCAACCGGCCGGTCCTCGCCGAGAACCGAGAGTCCGGGGGCTACGGGTTCTTCGACCTGGTGCCCGGCGAGATGAACACGGCGATGATCTCCCTGAACCTCTCCCACGAGGACGACGACCTGCGGGAAATCTTCAACGACCACGACTTCCGGGTGGCGCTCTCGCACGCGATCAACCGCCAGGACATCATCGACGTGATCTACCAGGGGCAGGGCGAACCCTGGCAGGGCGCCCCGCGCGAGGAGAGCCCGTTCTACAACGAGGGGCTCGCCAAGCAGTACACCGAGTACGACGTCGAGCTGGCCAACGAGATCCTCGACGAGGCCGGCTACGACGAGCGCTCCGGCGGGGTGCGCGTCGCCCCGAACGGCGCCCCGGTGAGCTTCGACCTGTCGGTACCCACCGACTTCCGCCCGGACATCATCGACTCCATGGAGATGGTCGTCGGTTTCTGGGACGAGCTGGACATCGACGTGGACCTCGACACCGAGGACCGGTCGTTGTGGCAGAACAACCGCGAGGAGAACGAGCACGACGCGAACGTGTGGTCCGGTGACGCCGGTCTGCGCGACGCGATGTACGACGCCCGCTGGTACGCCCCCGTGCACGACGGGGAATCCAACTTCGGCATCCCCTGGGCCAAGTGGTTCCGATCCGACGGTGACGACCCGCGCTCCATCGAGCCCCCGGACGAGGTCAAGGAACACCTGGAGATGTACGAGGCGGTCGAGGGCGAACCCGACCCGGAACTCCGCGACGAGTTGATGGCGGACTTCCTGTCCGTCTCCCAGGAGCGGTTCTACGCCATCGGCATCAGCCTGACCCCGCCCGGCTACGGGATCGTCGCCGACCACTTCCACAACGTCCCCGAGTCGATGCCCTCGTCTTCGGTCTACAACGACCCGGGCCCGACCAACCCCGAGCAGTACTTCATCGAGGAGTGAGATGGACGGCCTCGGCCTGCTGCATGAAGAGAACCAATCCCTGCGCCTGACCCACGGGGGTCAGGAGATCGCCCGCTACGTCCACAAGCCGTGGGACCGCGCCCTGGAGTCCCCGCGCCCGTACTTCCACCCGCTGCGCACCCTGCGCGGCAACGAGGTGAGCCTGTACCGGCCGCACGACCACGTGTGGCACAAGGGGATCGCCTGGTCGTTGCCGAACGTGGGACCGGCCAACTTCTGGGGCGGCCCCACCTACCTCCGCGAGGAGGGCTACCGGCAGCTGGACAACAACGGTTCCACCGATCACCGGGGCTTCGACCGGATCGATGCGGACCCCGACCTGATCACGATCACCGAGCACCTGGAGTGGAACACGCAACAGGGTGCCCGATGGTTCACCGAGAACCGGGAAATCCAGGTCACCGCGACCCCGGACCAGGACGCGTGGACCCTGGTCTTCGAAACGGCGTTCACCAACGTCACACGAGCACCGATCACCCTCGGCAGCCCCACCACCGAGGGCAGGCCCAACGCCGGTTACGGCGGCCTGTTCTGGCGGGGCCCACGTTCCTTCAGCGGCGGTCTGACCCGTACCGCCGCCCAGGAGGGCACCGACGAGCTCATGGGGGTCTCCTCCCCTTGGCTGTCCTTCACCGGCAGGCACGACGCCACAGACGACTCCTCGACCCTGGTGTTCGTCGACGCCCCGGACAACCCCGGCCACCCGGTCAAGTGGTTCGTGCGCAGCAACATCTTCGCCTGCGTCTGTCCGGCCCCGTTCTTCGATCAAGAGGTGGACATCGAACCCGAGCAGACACTCACCTACAGGTACGCCGTGGTGATCGCCGACGGTGACCCCGGGGCTTCCGGCTGCAAGGACCTGGCCGACCTGGGGCTGAGCGCCCTGGAGCCCACGTGACCCCGTTCCCGGGGGGAACCGCCGTCTCCCATCTGTGGGTCTACGACTGGCTCGCGGAGGACGGGGTGTCGGGTGGTTCCCCCCACCTGCACACCGCGTCGGCCGAGGGCTACGTCGTGATTCGCGGCCGAGGGACCCTGGAGACCCTCAGCGGCGCGGGCCACCAGAAGACGACGCTCCGCCAGGGGACCCTCCTGTGGTTCACCCCTGGGACGGTGCACCGCCTGATCAACAACAGCGGCGACCTCGAACTCCTCGTGGTCATGCAGAACGCCGGTCTGCCCGAATCAGGCGACGCCGTCCTCACCTATCCCCGGGAGTTCTTGGCGGATTCGGACGCCTACCGGGAAGCGACGGCCGTCGCTTCGCCCGAAGAGGCGAGACAACGCCGCGACCTGGCCGTCCAGGGCTACCTGGAGCTACGAGAACAGGTCCGACGTGAAGGGCCCTCGGCCCTCACCGACCTCCACAGGTCCGCGGTCGACCTGGTCCGCGACAAGGCCGTGGGGTGGCACCACCACGTCCAGCGGGGCGTCGTCCAACAGGCCGAGAGCGCTCAGGGGCACCTGGACGCCCTTTCCAGGGGTGATGGAGACCACCTTTCGGAAGCCGCCGTGTTCACCGCCGCAGAGGGGTCCAGAACGGGCATGTGCGGTGATCTCAGGGTCTGGGACCTCGATGGCGCCACGGCCCTCTGAGCGATCCGCCCTCCGTGACCGATTCCGGCCTCGGAGGGCGGGTTGCCCCGAACCTAACGATCCAAGATCGTTGATACTGCTTGCCCCCCATTACGGACCACCCGAAAAGACCCCCATGAGAGCCATCGTCGAGCCCTGCCGACACCGTCAGGTGTCGAGCGTAGCGAGGTGGTGGCCGAAGGCCGGCGACCGAGTGCAAGCACTCGCCGCGGGCGAAAGCACACCTCGACCAAGCAGGCGCCGCGTCCACCAGCAGACTCGCGCCACAGCGGACCGAGCGGCGCACCGGGGGGTTTGGGGGGTCGCCCCCCAAAGGACACAACGAAAACGACCCTGGGAGTCGGCCGAAGGCCGACGACCAAGGTCGTTCAGAGTAGAGTGGGCGAGGAGGGATTTGAACCCTCACATCCTTTCGGACACACGGACCTGAACCGTGCGCGTCTACCGTTCCGCCACCCGCCCGAGTGACTTTCATTAAATTATAGTGCCAGGTGATCCAGCGTTTTGGCCGGTTCGTCCTGGCGACAAGAAGAAGACTAGCACGGGCCTGAAGCGGGTCGCACATCGTTTGTGGTCGGCCCCGATCGTGGCCGTTCAACGTCGTCGACGGGGGTGCACCTGAAACCACGGGCGCCCCAGCCCGGTTACGATCGTCTACACATACGGAGTGGAGTACAAAAGGGAGGTACCTCGTGGGAGTGCTCCAACGCTTCGAGCGCAGGCTTGAGGGCATGATCGAAGGCACCTTCGCGATGGCCTTCAAGTCGGAGCTCCAGCCGGTCGAGGTCGCGAGCGCCGTTCAGCGAGAGATGGACGAGCGGGCCGCTATCGTCGCCCAGGGTCGGACACTGGTCCCGAACGACTTCATCGTCGAGTTGTCGGCCAGTGACAAGGAACGCCTGGAGGTGTACGCCGACAGCCTGGGTCAGGAACTGTCGAAGCTGGCCCGTGACTACGCCACCGAGCAGGGTTATTCGTTCGTTGGCCCGGTACGGGTGCAGTTCCGTTCGGACGACGGCCTGAAGACCGGCCGGTTCCGGATCCGTTCCGGTGTCGTGCGCGGGAGTCTGGTGGAGGGCGGTGAGCTCCGCCAGCCGGTGGGCGATCCGGCTCCGGGCTCGGCGCAGCGTCAGATGGGCCGTCCTCGGTTGCTGATCTCCCCTGGTGGGGCGACGGCCGAGGGCAACATCGCCAGCCAGGGTATGCAGCAGTCGTTCGAACTGACCACGCCGGTGACCTTGTTGGGTCGCGGCACGGACTGTGATCTGCGTCTGGTGGACAACGGTGTCTCTCGTCACCACGTGGAGATCCGCGTGGACGGCGACGAGGTCATCTTGGAGGACAGGGGTTCCACGAACGGGACCTTCGTCAACGGGCAGCAGGTCAGGCAGGCTCGGCTGGTGGACGGCACCCGGATCAGTCTGGGTCGTACCACCATGACGTTCCGTCGCGACTGATCGCTTTCCCGGCAGGTCGCCCATTCCGGCCCCTCCCGGACCGCAACCAACCGCCTCTCTTCGGCGTCTGAAGGTTCGAGTCCGGCGGTGGGCCGATACGGGTCCACTGTCGAAAAATCCGGCCGGGAGGGTAGTCTCCGCGAAGACCTGACCGATCGGGCACAATGGCCGCGGCCGGATGGGCCGCGGATCAGCGACCCAGACTCACCGACCCGAAGGTGGGGCAGACACGGTGGCGGCGCCGATGACCGCCACCCCGGCCGAAGCACGACAGGGGCTGAAGAGCAGTTCGATGTCCAACTTGACCCTCATATTGATCAAGATCGCGTATCTCGCGGTGCTTTGGCTGTTCGTCCTCATGGCGGTCGGCGTTATCAGTACGGACCTCTTCGGTCAGTCGAAGAGGAAGTCCCGCAAGAAGAAGTCACGATCGGCTCCGCGTCCCGCGCAGCGTCGCTCCTCTTCCTCCTCTCAGGGGCGTTCGCAGCGTGCGCCGCGCAACGAGCCCACGGTGTTGGCCGTGACCCAGGGCCCATTGACGGGTACGACGGTCAACCTCTCCTCTCAACCCATCCTCATCGGTCGCGCCCCCGACTCGACGTTGGTCATCACCGATGACTACGCGTCCGGGCGGCACGCGCGTGTGTACACCGAAAGTGGCCGCTGGTTCGTCGAGGACCTCAACTCCACCAACGGCACCTACTTCGGCCAGCAGAAGCTGAACCGCCCCCAGCCCATCACGGTGGGTCAGCCCATCCGTATCGGCAAAACCGTCCTGGAACTGCGCAAATGACAATCGCTCTCCGATACGCGGCGTACTCCGACGTAGGATGCCTCCGCGAAGGCAACGAAGACTCCGGTTACGCCGGTCAGCACCTCCTCGCGGTGGCCGACGGCATGGGCGGGTACGCGGGCGGCGAGGTGGCCAGCTCCATCGCGATCTCGTCGATCCGCAGTCTGGACACCTCCGACGATCCGCGGGCCGAGGAGATGGCCGAGGTCCTGCAACAGGCCGTCGAGAAGGCCAACGAGTCCTTGGCCCTCCGGATCCGGCAGGAACCCCAGCTCGAGAACATGGGCACCACCCTGACCGCCATGCTGTGGTCGGGTTCGCAGGTCGCCCTGATCCACATCGGTGACTCGCGCGCCTACCTGATGCGAGGTTCGCGGTTCGAGCAGATCACCCACGACCACACCTTGGTGCAGACCCTCGTCGACGAGGGGAAGATCACCGAGGAGGAGGTCGCCACCCACCCGCAGCGGTCCCTGATCCTGCGTGCCCTGGATGGCAAGACCCCGGTCGACCCGGACATCTCCATCAGCCGTGCCAAGGCCGGCGACCGCTACATGCTGTGCTCCGACGGGTTGTCGGGCGTGGTCAGCAAGAAGACCATCCACGAGACCCTGGCCACCGAGAGCGACCCGCGTGCGGCGGCCAAGAAGCTCATCGAGTTGGCGATTCGCGGCGGCGGTCCGGACAACATCACCGCGGTGGTCGCGGACGTCATCGAAACGGACGGCGACCACGACGGCCCGACCGTGGGTTCCCAGACGGTGGGCGCGGCGGACCAGGGTGAGGTGACGACGGGACCGAACGAGTCGAGTCCCGCCAGACGGGCGCAGGAACTGCGCGGCAACGGCGGCGACACCGCCGAGATGGACCCCATCGACGAACAGGCACCGGCGCCGCCCGGGACGTACGGCGCGTCTCCCTTCGAGGAGCGGGCCTACGACGCTCCGGACGGTCGTGGCCAGGATTCGGAGCCGGAATACCGGACCCGTAGTTGGTGGCCGATCGTCCTCGTCTTCGTCATCGTGGTCGGCGCGATCGCCGGTGGCGGCTACTACTTCGGGCGTCAGTACATCGAGAGCCAGTACTACGTGGGTGTCTCCTCCGACGGCTCGGCCGTCAGCATCTACCGGGGCATCGACACCAACATCGCCGGTTTCGACCTGTCCGAAGAGGTGGAGTCGACCGAGCTCCAGCTGGACTCGCTCGCCCCCACCGACCAGGAAGCCCTTCGGAACAACATCGACGCGAACGACCTCGCGGACGCCCAAACGAAGGTCGAGGAGCTGCAGAGCGAGACCGAGGAATCGGGGTGACCCTGTGATCACCTCGAAACCCGAGGCACCGACGGCACTGCCGCCGGTCAAACGGCGCAACGCCGAACTGGTCCTGGTCCTCCTCACCATCGTCATCATGATGAGCGCGATGGCGATGGCCGGTCTGAACCTCAACAACCAGGTTCCGGGCGCGATGTGGGGCTACGGCCTCATCTTCGGCGCGCTCGCGCTCGCCACGCACATGGCGCTGCGCTTCATCGCCCCCTACGCGGATCCCCTGATCCTGCCCTGCGCACTGTTCCTCAACGGGATCGGTGTGGCGATGATCTGGCGTCTGGACGCGGCCGACTCCGGCGACATCGAGCACGCCGGCATCGGCATGCAGCTGGTGTGGACCGCGGTCGGCATGGTGTTCTGCATCGCCCTGCTGTTCTTCCTGAAGGAACCGCGGATCCTACAGCGGTACACCTACTTGAGCGCCCTGACCGCGCTCGTCCTCATCGCGTTGCCGATGATCCCCGGCCTGGGCATCAGCGAGTTCGGTGCCCGCCGATGGATCGGCATCGGTCCGTTCACCATGCAGCCCTCCGAGTTCGCGAAGATCGCACTGGTGATCTTCCTATCCTCGTATCTGGTCACCAAACGCCAGGTGCTGTCGTTGGCGGCCAAGTCGATCAAGGTCGGCCGGTTCAAGATCCTGGACCTGCCGCGTGCCCGTGACTTCATGCCGATGGTCGTCGGCTGGGTCGCGGCGATCGGTCTGCTGGTCATCACCAAGGACCTCGGCACCTCGCTGCTGCTCTTCGGCACCTTCCTGGCGATGCTGTACGTCGCCACCCAGCGATCCTCCTGGGTGTTCATCGGACTCACCATGTTCATCGGTGCGGCCACCGCCGCGATGTACATCTTCTGGCACTTCCGCCAGCGGGTGGACATCTGGTTCCACGCCTTCGACCAGGAGGTCTACGACCGGGTCGGCGGCAGCATGCAGATCGTCCAGGGCATCGTGGGCATGGCCTACGGCGGCCTGTTCGGTACCGGTTTCGGTGGCGGCCAGGCGCACAACATCTTCGCCGCGGACAGTGACTTCATCTTCGCGTCCTTGGCGGAGGACCTGGGTCTGACCGGGCTCCTGACCATCCTGATCGTGATCTTCCTACTGGTTCAGCGCGGCATGCGCATCGCGCTGGCCTCCCGGGAGCTCTTCGTCAAGATGCTGGCGAGCGGCATCTCCTTCGTCATGTGCTTCCAGGTGTTCGTCGTGCTGGGCGGACTGACCAGGATCATTCCGCTGACCGGTATGACCACACCCTTCCTGGCCGCGGGTGGCTCCGCGTTGATGGCCAGCTGGTTGATGGTCGGTCTACTGCTCCGGATGAGCGACAACGCGCGCAAACCCGCGCCACAGGCCATCCAGGACGAAGGGGCCACACAGGTGATCCAACGATGAACACACCCATCCGACGCCTGAGCGTCTTCTCCATGATCCTGTTCGGCGCCTTGATGGCCCAGCTCACCTGGATCCAGGGGTTCCAGGCCGAGGCCATTCGGGACCACCACCTCAACACCCGTCAGTACAGCGAACGACTCACCGAGATGCGGGGACCCATCGTCGTCGGTGGGGAGAACGTCGCCTACTCCGAGAACATCGCCGCCGAGGACGACCCGGCCCGCTACCAGCGCGTGTACGAGGGCGGCCCCCTGTACACCCCGGTGGTCGGCTCCTTCCGCAGCTACGGCGCCGACGGCATCGAGGAGACCGAGAACGCGCTGTTGGACGGCACCGACGATCGGCTGGCGGTGCGCAACTTCCGTGACGTCATCACCGGCCGTGAGCCCGAGGGGGCGCGCGTCGAACTGACCATCGACCCGGCTGTGCAGCAGGCCGGTTACGAGGGCTTCGAACAGCTGGGCAAGAACGGCGCCGCGGTCGCGATCGACCCGAGCAGCGGGGCGATCCTCGGATCGGTCTCCTACCCCTCCTTCGACGCCAACGAGGTCGTGAGCATCGAGGAGCTCACCGCCTCGGTCGAGAACTTCGACGCCTTGGCCAACGACGAGAACCAGCCGCTGCTCAACCGGGCGCTGAACGAGCGCTACCCCCCGGGTTCCACGTTCAAGGTCGTGACCGCGGCCGCGGCCATGGAGCACCTGGACGCCGGACCGGACTCCACGATGGAGGCTCCGGACGTCCTGGAGCTGGGTCATCCGCTGCCCAACGCCACCCCGGGCGGTACGTGCAACAACGAGCAGCCCGACACCCTGGCGCACTCGATCCAGATCTCCTGCAACACCTCGATGGCGAACTGGGCGATCGAGATGGGCGGTCAGGCCCTGTCGGACCAGGCGGAGGCGTTCGGCTTCGAGCCGAAGCTCTCCGAGTCGGACGAGGACGTGCTGAACGTTCCGATGCCGGTCACGCCGAGCCTCGCCCCCGTGGAGGATGACCGCAACATCCTGGGCCGTGCCGGTATCGGCCAGTCCAACGTGGAGGCGACCCCGCTACAGATGGCCATGGTGGCCGCCGGCGTGGCCAACTCCGGTGAGGTCATGCAACCGCACCTGGTGGACTCGGTGCGCGACTCCGACCGCACCGTCGTCACCCAGACCACCCCCGAGGTCTACAGCCAGGCCATGAGCGCCAGCACCGCGTCCGACCTGACGGACATGATGGTCATGGTGACCGGGCCCGACGGCTCCGGAACCAATGGCGCCATCCAGGGCATGGACGTGGCCGGCAAGACCGGTACCGCCGAAACCGGTGGCGAATCCGGCACTCACAACTGGTTCATCGGGTTCGCCCCCGCCGATGATCCCCAGGTCGCGGTCGCGGTCGTCATCGAGCACGGTGGCGGCAGCGGTGGCGAACTGGCCGCGCCGATCGCGCGCAACATGATGGAGGCAGTGGTTCTGTAGTGAACGCCTACGAACCGTCTTCCCACAACGGTCCCGGTGACCTCACCGGGACCGTTCTGAGCGACCGATACCGACTCGAGGAGCAGATCGGCTCCGGCGGCATGGGCACCGTGTGGCGGGCGACCGACACCCTGCTCAACCGTTCGGTGGCGGTCAAACTGCTTCATCCGGCCCAGATGGCAGAACCGACCGCGCGTGAACGTTTCCGTACGGAGGGCCGGATCACCGCCGGTCTGTCCCACCCGGGGATCGCGCAGGTCTACGACTACGGTGAGGAGCCCGGACGGGCCTTCCTCATCATGGAACTCGTGGTCAGCGAACCCCTGTCGCAGGTGCTGCGGGAGCAGGGGCGGCTGAGCGCGGACCAGACCCTCGACTTCGTGTGTCAGGCCGCCAAGGCTCTGGCGGCCGCGCACGCCCGTGGCGTGGTGCACCGGGACATCAAACCGGGCAACCTGTTGGTGAACGGGGACGATCAGCTGAAGCTCACCGACTTCGGTATCGCCCGCGGGGACATGTCGGTGACCCTCACCCAGACCGGCATGGTGATGGGCACGGCCCAGTACATTTCGCCGGAACAGGCGTCGGGACGACCTGCGACCGCGGCCTCGGACCTGTACGCGCTGGGTGTGGTGGCCTACGAGTGCCTGGCCGGACAGCCGCCGTTCACCGGCGACAGCCCGGTGGCGTTGGCCCTGGCGCACACGCGCGACGACCCGCCCTCGTTGCCGGAATACGTTCCGGACGACATCGACGACCTCGTCTTCTCCCTGTTGGAGAAGGACCCGGAGGACCGGCCGTCCTCGGCCGGGGAGGTCGCGCACCTGGCGGCGGTGATCCGGTCCAACGCCGGTACCGGACCGCCCACCCCCGCCACCGGATTCAACGGCATGGCGCAGACCAGGGTGGTCGGCGCGGTACCGGACTTCGGCCCCCGCAGCGGCGCCACCTCTCCCGTAACACCTGATCAGGGCACGGATGCCACTAGGCTGGCGGAGAATCGAGGCTCTGGTCGACAGGTCCGGACACCGGTCGTACTCGCGGCGGTGGCCGCGACGGTCCTCATCGTGGGCGCGGCGGTGGCCGGGTTCATGATGGGCGACAACGGCGCCGAACCGGTCAACAACAGCAACCCGCCGGCCGTCACCGACGAGTCTCCTTCTTCCACCCCCAGCGAGGAACCGGAGGTCACCGAGGAACCCGACGATCCGGAACCGGTTCCCGATACCCCTGAGTGGACCCCGCCCCCTCAGGACTGGGACCAACCCGAGTCCCCGTTGCCGGGAGAGGGCGAAGAGGAGCCCACCCCGCCCGAGGACGACGTCACCGATCCTCCCGAGGACGACGTCACCGACCCGCCCGAGGACGACGAGACCGGCGGCGGGCAGGATCCCGGCGAAGATCCCGGAGGCGGCGACGGTGGCGGCGGTGAGGGGCCCTGATTCGACGGCAGAGACCACAGCCTGTGACCATGCAATGAGCGAGAGACTCTCAGGGTAGGCGGCGGCCCTCGGGCGGCCACCGGAAGACACGAGGATTAGTGCACGACATGTCCCAGCCCCGGCTCCTCGGCGGACGATACGAACTCGACACGGTCATCGGGCGCGGTGGCATGGCCGAGGTATTCCGCGCACGCGACCTGAGGCTCGACCGGCTCGTCGCGATCAAGACCCTCCGACACGACATGGCCCGGGACCACGTGTTCCAGGCACGGTTCCGCCGTGAGGCCCAGTCCGCGGCCTCCCTGAACCACCCCGCGATCGTCGCCGTGTACGACACCGGCGAGGACTTGATCGACGGTGTGTCCATCCCGTACATCGTCATGGAGTACGTGGACGGGCGGACGCTCAAGGAGCTGCTCGACGACGAGCGCAAGCTGCTCCCGGAGCGTTCGGCGGAGCTGGTCGACGGCATCCTCAAGGCCCTTGAGTACAGCCACGACAACGGCATCGTGCACCGGGACATCAAGCCGGCGAACATCATGTTGACCCGCAACGCCGACGTCAAGGTGATGGACTTCGGTATCGCCCGGTCCATGGGCGACGACCAGGCGACGATGACGCAGACGTCGCAGGTCATCGGCACCGCCCAGTACCTCTCGCCGGAGCAGGCGCGCGGTGAACGCGTCGACCCGCGCAGTGACATCTACTCCACCGGTTGCGTGCTGTACGAGCTGCTCACCAACCAGCCGCCGTTCACCGGCGACTCCCCCGTCTCCATCGCCTACCAACACGTCCGCGAGGATCCGGTCCCGCCGTCCGAGGTGGACCCGCAGGTCCCGGACTGGCTGGAGGACGTCACCCTCCGAGCCATGACCAAGGACCGCGAGGAGCGCTACCAGAACGCCGCGGAGATGCGCGCCGACATCCAGCGCGGTATGGCCGGGATGCCCACGCAGGCGGGCACCATGGCGATGGCCGCCGCCGGTGCGACCACGGCGTTGCCGCCCGCGAACGGCAACGGGTACGACGACTACGACGACGGTTACGACGACTACCGCGATGACAAGAAGAGCGGAAGCAAGACGGCCCTTTGGGTCCTGCTCGTCCTGGGTGTCATCGCCTCGATCGGACTGGTCTTCTTCCTGATGAGCCAGGGCGGGTCCGAGGAGGCCGAGGCGGGCACCGTCCCCGACGTGTCCGGCCAGTCCCAGGAGGAAGCCGAGTCGGCTCTGCGGGGGGAGGGCTACGAGACCTTCACCGTGGACACACAGGCCGACGACGAGGTCGAGGAGGGGACGGTCATCGAGACCGACCCAGCGGCGGGATCGGATGTCCCGTTCGAGGAATCGATCGTCATCATGGTCTCCTCCGGCCCTGGAGCCCTGGAGATCCCGAGTGTGGACGGGCAGACGGAGGCCGACGCGCAATCGACCCTGAGCGAAGCGGGGTTCGAAAACGTCACCACCGAGTCGCAGGCCCACGAGACGGTGGCGCAGGGCAACGCGATCGGCACGGATCCGTCGGCCGGCAACGAGGTCGCTCCGGACACGGAGATCTCCCTGAGCATCTCTTCCGGTCCCGACCAGGTAGGGGTCCCGGACCTGCAGAACATGTCCCGTGACCAGGCACAGAACGCCCTGGAGCAGGCGGGCCTGGTCGCGCAGTTCGAGGAGCAGGAGAACGCGGACCACCCGGCGGAGACCACCATGAGTCAGTCCCCCGCCGCCGGACAGAACGTGAACTCCGGTACCACGGTGACCGTGACGATCGCCATCGCTCCGGCGGACGAGCCGTCGGAGCCGGACGAGCCCACGGATCCCGAGCAGCCCACGGATCCGGAGGAGCCGACCGACCCGGGAGGGCCGCCGGGGAACGGCCCGCCGGGAGACGGCCCGCCGGAGGACGGTTTCGCGATCCCGCGCCGAGGCTAGGGAACGCGCGTGGTCACAGGAAGGGCCGTACCCGAAGGGGTGCGGCCCTTCTCGTGGTTGCGGGACCGTTGGGTTTTCGGGACCTCCCTGACGGTGACTCTCGCACCGACCGGGGCGTAGACTGTGGACTTATTCCGAACCGCCCCACAGTCCTGGAGCAGCGAGCGTGCCCAAGTCCCGCAGCGATCGCAAGAAGAAGGCCGTTTACACTCCGCCTCCTTCCAAAGAGCAGCCGAAGGTCAGTCCCCGTTGGCTGGTGCCGACGATGCTGGGCTTCTTCATCTTGGGCATTCTCTGGATCGGCGTGTACTACATCGCGGGTTCCCAGATCCCGTACATGCAGGACTGGCACAACTGGAACCTGCTGATCGGGTTCAGCGGCATCATCGTCGCGGTCATCCTGTCGACCCGCTGGCACTGACCCCCGCCACCCTCTGACAACGGCGGATCCCTTCGTCCCGCCTTGATCCGGTTTTCCACAGAGTTATCCACAGGTTGTGGGTAACTCTGTTCGACATGTCCGGACCCAGTACGACCTGGGAATACGTGGAGGCCCTCGGAAAGCGTGCTCTCCGGGGGCCTCCACGTGAGTGCTCAGACGAGGAAGGTCATCCACAGCCTCGGAGCCACCAGGGTCAGCACGACCAACAGGACCGCGAAGGCCGCCAGGAGCAGAGCGTGCACCATGGTGCGCCGCCCCGCGCCGGCGTCACGGCCCGGCAGGTAGGCGAAGACCGCCCCGATCAAAAGCCCCCCGACCAGACCACCGATGTGGGCGGTCCAGGAGATGTTCGGTACCAGGAAGGTGATGCCGAGGTTGAGGGCCAGCAGAACCATGATCATCCGCGTGTCCAACCGGAGCCGCCGACCGATCACGAACACCGCGCCGAAGAGCGCGAAGATCGCCCCGGACGCGCCCACCGACCCCTGAGCGGGTGTGGCGAGCAGAGTGAGCACCGAGCCGGCCAGGGCGCCCAGGAACCACAGGGCGAGGAACCGCCCGTGGCCCAGCCACCGTTCCAGCTGCGGTCCCAGGATGAACATCGCGTACCCGTTGAACAGCAGATGGAAGACCCCGGCGTGCAGGAACGCGCCGGTGATGAGTCGGTACCACTCGCCGTACTCGACGACACCGAACCCCCACATGCTGAACAACTCGGTCAGCGGCGACAGTCTCGCCTGACCGATGGGGTCCGAGGTCCCCAGTTGGAGGACGAAGCCCCCCACCATCATGACCAGGATCGTCCAGGTCACGTACGGCTTGTCGACGACCTTGCCCCCGAAGGTGGTCCGGGCCGACCGCACCTTGCGGTTCCCCTCCGACACACACGAGGGGCACTGGAACCCGACGGACGCCTCGACCATGCAGTCGGGGCAGATCGGTTTTCCGCACCGCGTGCAGCTCACTCCGGTCTCCCGGTCGGTGTGCCGGTAACAGGTGCGCGGCGCCCCGGAGCCCGGTGTGGAGCCTGAGGGAGGGGGAGATGCGGTCATGGGCGTCTGGTCACTCCTTGGTTCTCACCGCGTCTTTAACGGGTGATCTCGATGCTGTTGATCACCACGTCCTCGCGGGGACGGTCCTGGGCGTCCGTGGCGACCTTGCTGATCGCGGTGACGATCTCGGAGCCCTCGACCACCTCACCGAAGATGGTGTGGCGGCCGTCGAGCCAGTTCGGCTCGGCGACGGTGATGAAGAACTGCGAGCCGTTGGTGCCCGGACCGGCGTTGGCCATGGCCAGCAGGAACGGACGATCGAAGCGGAGGTCGGGGTGGATCTCGTCCTTGAAGGTGTAGCCGGGGCCACCGCGACCGGTGCCCAGCGGGTCGCCACCCTGGAGCATGAAGCCGTCGATGACACGGTGGAAGATCGTGCCCTCGTAGAGGCTGTTGTTGGACGGCTTGCCCGTGGCGGGGTCCATCCACTGCTTGGAGCCGTCGGCCAGCCCGATGAAGTTGGCGACCGTCTCCGGCGCCTGCTCCTCGAACAGCTTGACGACGATGGTTCCCTTGGAGGTGTTCAGCCGCGCGGTGGGCTGAACCTTGGAGTCCGACACCACAGTGCCTTTCGGTCGAGTGAGATTACGTGCTCACGTTACCGTTCCCTCCACGGCGGTTCGGTTGATGTCGAACGACCGCGCACAGTGTCGAAACGTAGATCACAGACGCAGAGGACGTATGTTGAGATAACACCCGGATAACGGGGAAGGACGACGAACAACACCATCCATGGTCCGACATGTCGACCATCGGGTGGAGTGAACGTACGAACCGGCGAAACGATCGAAGGAGCTGACGACGTGCCGATCACTGCCAAGCGTCGCAAGGCGCGCAAGGAGGCGGAGGTTACCCTCGCCCGCCTGCAGGACGTGGCCAGGGAACAGGCCGACCGGTTCGGCCCCTATGCCGACCAGGCTCGGGACCAGGCGGCCCTGAAGGTCCTCCAGGCACGTGGCTGGACCGCACCTCGGCTGGAGACGGCCGCACTGCGTGTCGAGGACACCGTGGCCCCGCGGGTGGCGGGCATGCTGACCACGGCGGCCCAGCGGATCGACCCGAAGCCCGCGCGTCGTGGGCTGCGGATGTTCCGCGGCGGTGGCCGTCGGATCCCCCGCGGTGTCGTGATCGGCGGCGCCGCCCTGGTCGGCGGCGTGGTCGTGTTCTCACTGATCCGCCTGCGCCAGGCCTCCCAGGACGCCGAGTGGCAGGAGCACTTGGACCAGGCCCGGGACCAGGTCCGCGAGACCCGGGAGAACCTGGAGGAGAAGGCCTCCGATGTGGCGGACAGCGCCGCGAAGAAGGGCAAGGCCAACTCCGCCAAGGTCAAGGAGAAGGTGCGCGCCACCACCGGTGAGGGTCGTGTTCAGGACAACGGCCGGCCCGGCAAGTGAGCCTGTACCTCGGGCCCGGGGATTTCTCCCCGGGCCCGAGGTGTCTCACTGATCCTGGTCGTCCTTGATGAAGCGAAAGGTCAACGGGTAACGCCAACCGTTGCCCATGAGGTTGGTGGCGGCCGCTATGACCGGCAGGATGACCCCACCGACGGCCACGGCCACCAGCAGCACGATCGGCAGCACCAGGATCGACAGCACAGCGCTGCTGAGGATGGCGACGAGCCACCAGAGCTGGAAGTTCAGCGCCTCCAGCGCGTGTCTGCGCAGGAAAGTCGAACTCTGCGGACTGATCAACAGGGCCAGCAGCGGTCCCAGAAGAGGGAAGAAGAACGCCGAGGCGTGACTCAGGCCCGCCCCGACCTTCTCCACCGGGTTGTCGGTCCGCAGATTGCGTGGGTCGTTCGGGCCACGTTTACCGCCCCGGAACCGGCCCTCGCGGGCCTGCCCCGGAGGGGTGTGTCCGTTGAACCCCTGAACGCCCAGATCCGTCGTGAGCGGGACGAGATCGGAGGACACCTTGGCCCGCATGGCCCGGTCGACCCGTTCGTCGAACTCGTCTTCCTCCAGCTGACCCTGGGCATAGGCCTCACGGAGAACCTCCGTCACGGCGTCCCGGTCTGCGTGGGTGAGACGGACCTGCGGCTTGGGCTCGTTCGGGACCCACGGCCGTGGGTCCCGCCGGCTCTGCTCTGACATCCCCACTCCCAAAGACTGTGTGGGGCTCGACCGTACGAGGATGATCGCGCCCTCCTCCATCATGCTGCATGGAGGCGGGTGCGGATATGGGGGTCGTCCCTGATCCTCCCCTGATCCGCCGGTCCTCCGAAAGGAGGTGGCGGTTTCCGACCTTCGGCCCGTCCAGCCGGGTCGGACATGTCGACGAACGGGTGATCCCCTCGCTCCGCGCCCGGCCTCCCTCACAGCCTCGCGCGAGCATCCTCGTCACGGTCGCGTCGGGGCTCCCCTCCCCAACGCCCTCGGGTCAGTGCCCGGCGGCGACGGCCGGCACGCTGCGCACCGGCTCCTGTTCGGTCCTTTCCTCCTCGTAATGCTTCTCCGCACTGGTGAGAAGGTCGTACCAGCTGGCAACGTCCTTACGGCGGCGCAGCAGAGCGCGACGCTCGCGCTCGGTCATGCCACCCCAGACGCCGAACTCGATCCGACTGTCCAGGGCCTCGGCGAGGCACTGGGTGCGGACCGGGCAACCACGGCAGATCAGCTTGGCGCGATTCTGTGCGGCTCCCTGGACGAATAGTGCGTCGGGGTCGATTTCGCGGCACTTCGCACGGGCCGCCATCTTCTCATTCCACATGTTGCCCCACTCCCAAGATCAGCATGTGTGGTGATCGAAACCCGCCGACCGGCTGTCGGCGGACGAGGGGTTCAGCGGACCGATCCGAGGACTTTGCAAGAGGCCGGACGGGGGGCCGTTCGGCTCATCTTCGGGGGTCGTTCGTTTCGGCGCGCTGGGTTCCTCGTTGTCGTTGGTGTCGAAACTACGGATCGTCCCAGTTCACCAACAGACCCCAAGAGGCCTATTTCTCATATGGCCCACTAGGACCATTGCCTCCGCAGAGAGTGTCATCATACACACACGGAGAGTCACTACATGTGATAGGAGCGGTCTCCAGCGAAAGGAAGGGAAGGTCTTCTTCGAACCTTTCTTCCACGACCTTAGTGACCTGCGATTTCACGTCATCCCATGAGCGACTCACCCCACACGGACAGGCCTGACCGAACCGGGTGGGCGGACACGGAACCCACCCGAAGGGACTAGAGAGCACCCTCCGAAGACCACGCTGAGCAACCCCACCCGCCGCCCATTCCCCACCCGCACCGAGCACCCTTGAACTACTATTCAGTAACCCAGACAAATGGGCCGCCACGGCACTCTGGGCCCCCTTTCCAAACGGGCGAAGATCCCAAAGAATGGTTATCCGCGCGAATGCTTCCCCGGGCCCGATTCACGACATCCCCACCCCGGTACCGTCCCCTCCTCCGACCGACGTCCTGATCCGCGGATCAGGACGTCGGTCGAAGAAACCGGTGCTCAGGGGGTCGGGACCCCGGCACGGAACTCTCGGACCAGGTCCTCCAGGACCTGCTTGGCGTCACCGAACAGCATCGTGCAATGGTCTCGCTCGAACAGCTCGTTCTTGATGCCCGCGTACCCGGGGGACAGGCTCCGCTTCACCACCATCACCCGCCTGGCGTTCTCCACGTCCAGGATGGGCATACCGGCGATCGGTGACCCACTCGCCTGGTTGGCCGCCGGATTGACCACGTCGTTGGCCCCGACCACGATCACCAGGTCGACGTTGGGGAAGTCGCTGTTGACGCGCTCCATCTCCACCAACCTGTCGTAGGGGACGTTGGCCTCGGCCAGCACCACGTTCATGTGTCCGGGCATACGACCGGCCACCGGATGGATGGCGAACCGGACCTGGACCCCCTGTTCGGCCAAGGCGTCGGCCAGGTCCGCGGCGGGCTGCTGGGCACGGGCCGCGGCCAGCCCGTACCCCGGCACGATCACCACGTTCCGGGCCGCCTCCAACACCATCGCGGCCTCCTCCGGGTCCGAGCCCACGACGTTCTCGTAGGAGTCCCCCTCGCCCGAGGCGACCTCGTCCAGACCACCGGCGAAGACGCTCCACAGCGTCCGGTTCATCGCCACGCACATGATCTGGGTGAGCATCAGACCCGCGGCGCCCACGATGATGCCGCCCATGATGAGCATCGTGTTCCCGATCGCGAACCCGCTCGCGGCCACCGCCAGACCCGACACCGAGTTCAGCAACGAGATCATCACCGGCATGTCCGCCCCGCCCACCGGGGCCACCGCGAAGAAACCGACGGCCAGGCTGAACAGGAGCAGGAACAGGATCGCCAGGGCCGCGTGCCGGACGTCCACCAGGGACAGCGACAGCGCCATGGCGACCACGGTCAGGATCGACGCCCCCACGACCAGCGGACCGCGTCCCGGGACCCGGGTGAGCCGACTCAGCCTCCCCCACAGCTTGGCCTCGGCGAGGATCGACCCGGACAGGGTCGCCGCACCGATCACCACTGAGACGGCCAGGGCCAGCCCTGCCATGGCCCCCATGAGGCCGATGGCGCCCTCCCCCGCATCGGGGAAGACCACCTCCTCCCAGAACAGCGCCAGCCCCACCAGGGCCGCGGCGGCTCCACTGAATCCGTTGAACCTGGCCACGACCTGCGGCATGGAGGTCGCCGAGGCTCGTAGGACCGTGATGACGCCGACCGTGCCACCGGCGGCCAGGCCGAGAACCATCCAGGTGTAGTTCACCAGGCCCATCTCGACCAGGGTGATGACCACGGCCACCAGGACACCCGAGGCCAGGATGAGGTTCCCCGTGCGCGCGGTGCGCACCCGGGCCAGACGTTTGATCCCCAGGACGAAGAGCGCCACCGGGACGAGGTAGGCGAGTTGGGTGATCTCCTCGGCGCTCATGAACGCTCCTTCTTCCCCGGGGTGAAACTGCCCAACATGCGATCGGTGACCATGAAGCCGCCCACGACGTTGGCGGTGGCGAAGGCGACGCCCAACGTGGCGAAGACCGTCGCGACCGCGCCGGAGGTGGCCCCGGCCAGGACCAGGGCGCCGATCACGACCACCCCGGACATCGCGTTGGCCCCCGACATCAACGGTGTGTGCAGCATCGGCGGGACCTTGGTCAACAGCTCGTAGCCGAGGAAGGCCGCGAGGACGAAGACATAGATCGAGAGGATCAACGTTCCGGTCATGATGCGGCCTCCGTGGTGTCCTGGGCGGATGCCAGCGCCGCCGCGGTGGGTTCGTGCAGTACCTCGCCGCCCCTGGTGAACAAGAACCCCGCGAGTTCGGGGTCGGCGTCGACGTCCAGTTCCCCTTCGTCGGTGACGATCCGGGCCAGCAGGTTGACGACGTTGCGGGCGTAGAGGGCACTGGCCTCGCGTGGCATGGACGCGGCCAACCGGGGTGCGGGGATGACCCTCGTGCCGCTCCGGTCCAGTGGTTCGCCTGAGCCGCTCAACTCGCAGTTTCCGCCGTCCTCGGCCGCCAGGTCGACGACCACGGAACCTGCGGGCATCCGATCGACCATCTCGGCGGTGAGCAGTACGGGGGCGTCACGTCCGGGGATCTGCGCGGTGCAGATGACCGCGTCCGCCTGGGCCACGTGCGGAGCGAGCGCCTCGTGCTGGGCTCGTGCGAGGTCCGCGCCCAGGTTCTTCGCGTACACGCCGTCGCTCTGGTCGGTGACCCCCGGAATGTGCACGAAGTCGGCCCCCAGGGAACCGACTTCGTCGGCCGCGGCGGCGCGTACGTCGTTGGCCTTGACCGTGGCGCCGAGCCGCTTGGCGGTGGCGATGGCCTGGAGGCCGGCCACACCGACGCCGAGGACGACCACGCGGGCGGGCTTCACGGTGCCCGCGGCCGTCATGGACAGCGGAAAGAGCTTGTCGATGGCGTTGGCGGCGATGAGGACGGCCTTGTAACCGGCGATCCCCGCTTGGGACGACAACGCGTCCATGGCCTGCGCCTTGCTGATCCGCGGCACGAGTTCCATGGCCAGCGCCGTGATCCTGCGTTCGACCAGCGCTAGCGCGAGATCGGTATTGTGAACGGGGCGCAGGAACCCGATCAGGGCCGAGCCCTCGGGGAGGGCTGCGATCCGTTCGGGGGAGGGCGGGGCCACCGTCACCAGGGCCTCTGACGTGGCGAGGAGCTTGTCCGCGTCCACGACCGTCGCCCCGGCCTGCCGGTAGGCCTCGTCGTCGTGCCCGGCGGCGGTGCCCGCCTCGGTCTCGACCTCGATCTCCAACCCTCGATCGACCAGTGTCGCGACGGTCTCGGGTGTCGCTCCCACTCGCCCGTCGCCGGGATCCTCCGACCGTGCGAAGGAAAGTCGCATGCCTCATCACCTTCCGAATGGCGTGGGCCGGCGACAGTGGCCTGTGCGCGCGGCCGGGCCGTGGGGGACGCCTGGTGTCCGAGGGGGACATGCGGTGGCTGTCGAGGCGTGGTCCCCGCGGTGAAGGGCGGAGCGCGCTGTCGGGGATGGGGGGTGTGGGGCCGGTTCACTCTCCGGTTCGAGTGGGGTGGCTGTCGTCGGCTAGGACTGTCTACTTACCCGCTCCAGTGGCACGGATCACGTTCCGCGTCGCGTGGGCGGGGAGCGTCACCCGGAGCGGAAGGTCCGACGGTGGGTGTCGGGCGCAGCACCGAGAACTTCCTCGTCGACGTCCTCGTCCGTGCGGGAGGGAAGGAGCGGCGTGCGTTCGTCACCGACCGGGACATCTACGCCACGACCGCGCCGCTGGCGGTAGAGGCGGTCGAACGGATTCTCAGTGGGCGTGTCGTCGACCATGGAGAGGGAAAGACGAAGCGACCCGTGCCAGCGCTTACACGCGCGAGCAGGGTCGCTTCGGAGTGGAGTGGAGCCAAGGGGAGTCGAACCCCTGACCTCCGGTATGCAAAACCGGCGCTCTGCCAGCTGAGCTATGGCCCCGTTCGGTTCCGGGCCAGGCCCGTTCAACCATTGCAGAGCATACCCGCATCGGCGGGTGGTCCGGCGCATAAGACAGGGGGCCGGACACAGCACAAAGCCGTGGGTCGCACCACGGGGTTGTCGGCCCACCCACGTCTTCGTGTCACTAGCGGACGCCGGGCGACACACGTGGTGTGCACAATCGAACCCGCGCCGGGAACCCACCGGCCCCCTGTCGATTGGCCGGGAGGGTCCGCGATCAGCTCTCGCTGGCCGCGGTGGCTTCCGTCCACAGGTCGAGCTCGGCGCGGTCCGCCTGGATCTTGCGGTAGACGGCGAAAGCCCCGAGGGCCACCAGCGCCAGAACGATGATCTTCTTCACTGTCCGGACCCTTTCTCTGTTGGAAAACCGGTCGTACACACGGGCTCCCGCCGTTGGGCGAGGGCACCGAGGGCAACTTTATGAGGTTGTCACCTAGCAGACTAGCAAGCGTTCGCGGGCGGTCCCCGCCATGGTGGACCGATTCACACCGGGTTTCTCGCGTTGTTCCGGTTTCCGGCCTCAGGTGAGCAGTGCCATCCGGCGGAGTATCCCCACCGTGACCTGAGGACTCGCGGCGATTCGGGTGAGTCGATCCCAGACTTCATGGCAGGAACGAACCGCTTCCTCGGACTCGACGATCGCCCCGCCCTGGGTCGCTTCGACGTAAGCGAGGTCGGCCTCGTCCTCCTCGAACCCCATGATCGAGAACGGGCCGGCCAGCCCGGGGTGGGGCCCCGCCGAGGTGGGGAGGAGCTGCACGGTGACGTGGTCGGAGCCGGTCGCGAGTTCCACCAGGCGGCCCGTCTGCGCCCGAAGCAGCGACAAGTCCGTGGCGACACGTTGGAGCGCGTCCTCCTCGACGACGGCGTGATAGCGGCCGAGAGCGCCGGACTCCAGGATCTCCTGGCGTTTGAGGTGTGCGGCGACCATGCGTTCGGCCCCGTGTTCACCATGGCCCAGAGAACGCGCCACGGTGGCGGTGTAGTCGGGCACCTGGAGCAGGTCGGGGACGAGGATCCCGGCATAGGTCCGCACGGCGACCGCTCCGGCCTCGTTGCCCACGTAGGCGGAGGAGACGACGTCCTCGTACTCGGTCCACCAGGGACGAAGCCGTGACTCACGGACGAGGGTCAAGATGGCCTCGCGTCGGCCCCCGGTGACCCCGTAGAGCCTCAGCAGGGCGGAGATCTCCATGACGGAGGGCCACTTGCGGATCCCGGTCTCGATGTGGCCGAGTTTGGCCGGCGACCACTCAAGCTCCTCGGCCACGTCGTTGAGGGTCATCCCGGCCCCCACACGGTGGCGGCGGAGCTCGGCGGACAGTCGACGTCGGCGGACCGTGGGACTGGTCATAACACTGATCCAATGACGCAGAGTGTTGGGAGTGTCCTCCCAGCGAAACACGGTGCCTAGCATCTAGCAATGCGTTTCTAGAAAACTGCTGCCGATTCGATGCAATAAGGACAAGAGGGTTCGCTTCTCCTTCGCTGATTCCAGGCATTTGTTACGATGGGTGAGGGAAGTTCGGTGTTGGGTGGTCACCTGACCCACAGGAGGTCGCGTACTCGTCGTGGCCCTCTGGCGACGCAGCGGACCCAACCGGGGCGCGTCAAGAGGCGCGTACGATGCAGGAGGTGCTCGCCTCGGCGGGCGTACCCGCACATGTAGAGGAAACCCATGAGCTACCCGCTTGACGACGCAGAGCAGCTGATCGCGAACGCGGAGGCCGAGATGCCACCGAGTACCCGGTCCCGTCTCATCGCGAAACTTCGTATGGGTAAGCACATCGACGACGCGGCCACAGAACTCGGGATCGGTCCCAAGCAGGTGTTCTCGACGGCCCGCATCCTCACCGCTTTCGGCGACCAGCTGGACGCCACCCTCACCGAGCAGCGTGACCCTTCCCTGCCGCACGGAACTGTCACCGGTTACAACAAACGCTGCCGTTGCCCCGAATGCCGAGCCGCACTCCAGCAGCGCATCTGACCCCGAAAAGGTCGATGTCCGCTTTCGGCCACCGCTCGCCACCTGCGAAAACGGGTTGTTAACCCAGACTTCTCGAACCAATACGGTTCCCCGAGGCTTATGAGCCGTGGGTTCTGGGGAGATCGCTGGCATGAACGAGAACGTGGACTGGTCGGCAATGACCGAAGAGGATTTCGTTGCGCTGCTGCGGCAGCTCATCGAGGCCCCGGAGGTCGACGACGACTAGGGCCTGATTCCCCGTGACGGCCCGGCTCCGGACCGTCAAGTACGGCCCGTGCCCACCGCGGGTCGATCCTCCTCCCGGTGTCTTCACCTCCCGGTAGCTGTGGCTGTGGTTGTGGCTGTGGTAGTAGCGGCGACTGTGGCGGTAACAGTGACTGTGGCGGTAACGGTGGCCACAGGGACGGAGAAGGCGACCGCCCCATGGAGCCCGTACACGGGTTCCGACCTCGGGGCAGGGTTCCGGCGCGATCGTGCCCCGGCACGCGCTCCGGCCCCTTGGAGACCGGCGGTACCTCGTCGTGCCCCAGGGGCATAACTGCGCACGGGCAAAGGCGCGACGGCTCCCTCTTCCATCGCGCGCCCGGTGCCAGGGGCTTGGCCCGCACCCCGCACCCCGCACCCACAGATGTACCGGCGCGTGCGGAGGCCCGTGCATGCAGAGGTCCACGCGGGCAGAGTCCCAGCGCGCGATCTATACGGTCGTGGAGCAGTCGCTTGGGGCATCCCACGGTCCCGCCTAGCAAGCCGAGTCGTCCCCTCGCGTTCCGGCCTCTCACACCCTTTGTAGAGCTTCCAGGGTGTCCAGGCTCGCGCTCCGCACGACCTTCCGTCTTCCGCTGACAGGCGGCAGTCGGTCGCTGTTTGCCGTCCACTATCTACTGTCCGGTGAAAGACCGCAGACCTCGGCGTCTCCTCGGAGAGACCGGGGCAGAAGGCGGGGTGGAGGACCACCAAGAGCACGGTGTATCAGGAGCACAGGTCCGCGGAGAAGCAGGTAATCGAAATGCTCAGTGGGTGGGTCGGGTGTGTTGGTGGGGCATCTGAGGGGGTGGTCCTGCTGGTTGTTGGGCGGGGTTGCGGTGGGTGTGTGG
>NZ_FRFF01000113.1 GCF_900143625.1 Nocardiopsis sp. JB363 | reverse complement strand
CCCGCGCCCACCCCCGCCGCACGCGCCGTGGCCACCCTCACCGAACGCGAAGCCCAAACCCTCACCCTCATGGCCCAGGGCCTCACCAACGCCGAAATCGCCACCCACCTGCACCTGGGTCTACAAACCGTCAAAACCCACGTGTCCAACACCCTGACCAAACTCGGCGTACGCGACCGCACCCAAGCCGTCATCGCCGCCTACGACTCCGGCCTCATCCAACCCGCCCGACCCACCTGAAAGCACGACACACCCCACCCGAACACCAACAGAAAGTAACAACACTGCTACGTTCAGCAATCAAATCGGTAGTACACCACCGGGGGAGACCACCATGACCACACCAGCGGACATCGACCTCGACCTCATCACCCACCTGTACCGCACCCACCGCGACGACCTCGCCCGCCTGCGCGACCAACAACGCCACCACCAACAACAAGCCGACCCCACCATGACCCCCCAACTCGACGACCTCGAAGCAGAAATCACCTACCTGCTCCTACGCCACCACCAACCCCGCAACGTCGTCGAAATCGGCACCTACTACGGCTGGTCCACCACCTGGATCCTCTCCGCCCTACGCGACAACGGCACCGGCCACCTCCACTCCTTCGACATCGTCGACCACGCCCCCCGCCACGTCCCCGAAAACCTCGCCGGCGACCGATGGACCTTCACCCAAGGCGACGTCCGCGCCAAAGTCGCCCACATGCCCGCCCACACCGACTACCTCTTCATCGACGCCGCCCACAACGGCTGGTTCGCCCGCTGGTACATCCACCACCTACTGCCCACCCTCTGTCTCATATACACATCTGACGCTGCCGACGAATAGAGAGGTGTAGATCTCGGTGGTCGCCGTATCAT
>NZ_FRFF01000110.1 GCF_900143625.1 Nocardiopsis sp. JB363 | reverse complement strand
AGCCCCGGTGGGCCGCTGGCGAGGTGCCCGGAATGGGTCCTTTTCCAGCGGCCTCCGGTCCGAACCGGACGTGCACCTTTAGGTGCATCCGGCTCTCCAGTGACTACTCTGCGTGTTTAGCTGCGAGCATGCTGCCATGGACTTCGGCATGGCAAGAGGTGCAGACAACGAGTGTCTTTCGGTACATTCTCTGCATGACCTGGGCCCATTCTGGCTTAGGGTTAGGCAGTGCTCTGATTTCTGCGAGATTACGGACCTGATGAACCTGAACTTCGGTCCGATCCTCGCAGAGTTCGCACCTGCGTGACCGAATTCGCTCGATTAGCTGTTTTCCTCTCTTTCGCGACAGAGGAGCAGGAGGTCGGTCATTGATCGTCACTTTTCGATCACGGACCAGAGGTATGCCACCAAAGCGTGCTACCAGTGACTTCCTTCCTGGGCGCTGCTTTTCGGCCTCGAAGCACCGCCGTTTTCCCCTTGGGGTTTCGATGGTGGTAGCAAACCTGCGGGCCATTTTTGTCACCGTCGATCGGTGTTTGGCCGCTAAGGTCTTGAGCATCGAGGTCAACATTACGCCTTTGAGACGCTCCAGTTTAAAGACGTCTCCGGCCAGAAGGTAATACTGGACAATTCCCCTATACTGCACCCCGTAGCGAGTAACGATATCGTGGTCGTCAAGGCTCGTCAGGTGGGGCAGGTAAGCAGGTTTTCCGCTGCTGTAGTACGGGGCACACTTTTCCCTGATGACCGCTCTGGGCACATGGAGCCGTATCTTTCCGTTGGACGCTCGCTTGCGGTCACGGCGTCCGTGGCTTATTTTCCGATCGCATCTCATGGTCGATATCTCATAGCCGAGAAACCTGGCCCGTTGGCTGCGAGCATGGGTGATCAGCGTCTTTTCCTCGCTGAGTTCCAAGTGGAGTTCATCCCTCAGAAACTTAGCGAGCTGATGTTTGACCTGTTCCGCTTCTGATCGAGGCCCAATGAAACCCAGAAGGTGGTCGTCGGCGTACCTGATGTAGCGCAGCCTTCGATATCCGGGATCCTGAGTGTCCCCGGATGGCAAACGGCGGAGCTCCTTTCGCAGGGACCGGAACTGCCCTAGCTCTCCTTTCATTTCATGACGGGCATGGCTTTTCTTGAGCCGGTTGATCTTGTTTTCCACCTTGTGATAATCAGGGTTCCTTCTCCTGCTCTTCCCCCGCGTGTTTTGAGGAAGGAGAACTTTCTCGACATAGCTATCTAATCGATCCAGATAGATGTTAGATAGGATCGGTGAGGCCACACCACCCTGAGGTGCTCCTGACAAGGTGGAGTGGTACTCCCAGTCTTCTATGTACCCCGCCTTAAGCATCTTGTGGATGAGGCGCAGGAACCTGTTGTCGTGGATCTTTTCGCCGAGTATCCGGATCAGAACTCCATGGTCCATTGACCCGAAACAGTCGGCGATGTCACCTTCGATGAACCAGGTTGTCCCCGTCCAGTTGTTCTGGATATCGAGAAGTGCCGTGTGGCATCCACGTTGGGGACGAAAACCATGTGATCGGGCAGAGAACTGAGGTTCATAGTAAGACTCCAACAGAAGTCGCACCACTTCACCAACAAACTTGTCCGACCAGGACGGCAATCCAAGAGGGCGCATCTTTCCATCCTTTTTGGGAATGTATGTGCGCTTGGCCGGTGTGAACGAGTACGTTTCACCTTTCATCGATCTGATGATGCCTTCGATCTTGGAAAACGACATGCCGTCCGCTGTTTCCCCGTAGACTCCAGGCGTCATCGCTCCCTGGTTGGAGTACAAGCGCCCGTAAGCCATGAGATACAGATTAGGATTGAATAGCTGCCGGTAGAGTTCATTGCATGGCAGGCCTCGCCTGCCACGCTCACGGAGGACACCGAGAACCGTTTCGGCGTTCTGCATTTCGCATACCTCTCGGCTGTTAAGTGTCCGTGTCACCTGGCCCCCTTCGCCCTGTGGAAGGTTTTCCCTTCCTCCTCGGCAGGTCGTGACTCCTGCGACTACTACGGGGCCTCCGTCACCGTAGGACTCGCGCCCCTTAGGTGATCCCATGTTCGTCTTTGTTGTACGTTCTAGCGAGACTTAGGTGCCCCACTCATCTCCTTGAATCCCCTCATTGAGGATCGCTCAACGCCCCGAAGGTTGCGTCCACCACGCAATTATGCAGACGCAGGGCGCGCGTTGGTGTACAGGTGCCTTTCCAACGGATGCAAACAATTCCATCTTCTGGAGATTGGGGTTCAGGCAGTCTAGCTTTCACCGTATCTCGCGGGCCCTCATAGCGCGTCGTTTCATGCACCTGAACACGACCGCTGGTTTTCTGGCATGCTGTTGTCCCGTCCGCCTATTTCGGCTTCGGGTAAGCCATTGGGCCCAAGAACCTCCCTTCGAGTTCCTCCCGGATGTTCCGGGGATACAACAAAGCGCCTCATGGCGCAC
>NZ_FRFF01000167.1 GCF_900143625.1 Nocardiopsis sp. JB363 | reverse complement strand
GAGCAGGACACGTTCGGGGGCGGTCTGGGCCCAGGCGGTGGAGGGCAGGGCCACCGCGGGCGCCACGGTGAGCGCGCCGAGGGCGAGCAGGGCGAGGGGGCGGTGGGCCGTCGAACGGCGGGTGACCGACATGGTCGGGCTGCTTTCCGTGTGGGGGTGCGAACACGGCGAACCTAGTCAGGGTGCGGTAACGGACCGTGAACGCGCCACGGCCGCCGCCGTGCTCACCGGTGAACGCGTGAGTCGGTCCGCGAACCCGGCTCCCGTTCCCGACCCCGGGCGGGAAGTGCTGCCCACCAAGGGATGTGGCCCGGATGCGAGGCGTGGGTGGGACTATCATGGCGCGAACGACCCCGCCCCGACCTCGAAGGTGGCTCCCCCCATGAGTGAACACCCCCCGATCGACACCTCCATCCCGCACTCGGCGCGTGTATGGAACTACTGGCTGGGCGGCAAGGACAACTACCCCGTTGACCAAGAGGCCGGTGAGGCCTTCCTGGAGGTGTTCCCCGGCATGGCGCAGGGGGCGCGGGCCTCGCGCGCCTTCCTGGGACGCACGGTGCGCCACCTGGCGGGGGAAGTGGGGATCCGTCAGTTCCTGGACGTCGGCACGGGACTGCCCACGGCCGACAACACCCACGAAGTGGCCCAGACGTTCGCCCCGACCAGCCGGATCGTCTACGTCGACAACGACCCGCTGGTGCTCACCCACGCGCGGGCGTTGATGAGGGGCACCGAGGAGGGCGTCACCGAGTACCTCCACGCAGACCTGCGTGCACCGGAACGGATCCTGGAACTAGCGGCCGAGGTGTTGGACCTGGACCGGCCCGTCGCCCTGATGCTCATGGGGATCCTGGGACACGTCGCCGACCACGACGAGGCCTGTGACCTGGTTCGTCGATTGGTGGCACCGTTGCCGTCGGGGAGTTTCCTGACGATCAACGACGGCACCAACGTGCACAGCGAGGCCAACGTGGAAGCGCACGAACAGTACAACCAGAGCGGGGGAGTGCCCTACACCCAGCGCTCCCCGGAGGAGATCGAGGCCTTCTTCGAAGGCCTGGAGCTCGTGGAACCGGGGGTGGTGTCGGTGACCCGATGGCGCTACGAGGAGAACGGGTTCGGGATCCCACCCGAGGTCGACGGGTACGGGGGCATGGCCCGCAAGCCCTGAGCGGTGGGTTCACACCCCCTCCAGATCGGACAGGTCGACGTAGGGAGCGTCCACGTACTCCACCCCGGGCTCGGGAGGCACGGGTTCTCCGGACGCGGCGTCGGTGCAATGGGCGTCGAACATCTGCGCCTCGTCCAAGGGGATCAGCGTGCGGTGGCCCACCCGCCAACCACGGACCGACTTGACGGGGACGATGGTGCCGTCGGGCAGGGTTTCGTGGACGCGGTCGGTGAAGGTGCGCAGGATCAGGGCGGCCGGAGTGTGACCGGTCAGGGCCATGTGCAGGCGTTCGATCACCACCGGGTGTTCCACCTCGAAGTGGTCCCCCCGCCTGTCGAGGGCGGTGGACATCGCGTGTCGGAAACTCAGGTTGAGGATGTGGCGGTCGCCGGACAGGTCCCGGAAGAGGGAGCACAGCAGGGTGTGCGCGCTGGTGGAGAGCATGATTCCAGTGTGCGCCGGAACAGGGGACCGGATCGGGTTGTCCACAGGCCCGATTCGGTGCATGCGGGGCGGTCCTCCCACCGGTTCCGACGGACGCCCGAGACGATCTTCCGGGACCGACCTCTCGGAGGGACCGGGACGGTGTTCCCGCGAACGACCGTCCAGGTCCTCGACGCGATGGCCCTACGGGGCCCGTCAACGCGGCCTCACCCGTGCGCCCGTGCCCGGAAACGGGTGGGCGGCGCCCCGTAGGCCCGATGGAACAGTCGACTGAAGTGCGCCGGGTCGACGAAGCCGCATTCGAGCGCTACCTCGGAGACACCAGCCGCGTCCCTTCGCGACAACATCTCACGGGCGTGCTCCAGCCGCCGTGTCCGGATGTAGGCGGCGACCGGACCGATCCGCTCGGCGAACAGGGTGTACAGGCGGCGCCGGGAGACCCCCAGGATCGCGGCGACGTAGTCCGGATCCAGACCCGGGTCAAAGAGCCGGTGCCCGATGATCTCCTTGGCGCACTCCACGAGCTCGTCCCCGGCACGGTGACGTTCGGCCCGGGCCGGGGGAGTGTCACCGATGAGCGCTCCGATCGTCGCCAACGTCTGATCCAACAGAGCCGGAGCGGCTCGGCCTTCGGAGAGCGCCGACAGTTCGCTCCGTACGGTTCGTGCCCCCGGACCGGTCAGGCGGGTGGCCGCCACTGCCGCCACCCGGTCCCGCGACACTCCGATGGCCTCGTGCGGAACCAACGCGATGAGCAGCCCGAACTCCAGTTCGCTGCCCACGCTGTAGGCCTCCGAGGTGTCGTACACCGCCAGATCACCGGGGCGCAGGAGGACTCGTCGACCGTGCTGGGTGATCAGGGTGGGCCCCTGTAGGGCGAGGGCGATCTTGTAGTGACCCGCCCCCGCCCCCGTCGCCATCCGCGCGGTGCGCACCCCTGTGTGCGGGGTGGCCCGAAGCCGACAGAAACCGGCCTGCCCGACCCTTCGGGTGCCGATGACACCGGAGACGGCTCCCGCGTCGGTGTGGATGCGCAAGGGGACCAGGAAACGGGTCGAGACACGCTCCCACGAAGTGGTGCGCGCCTGGGCGGGCACACTGCGGGAATCGAAGAGCTCGCTCCGAACGTGAACGCGTGGATCGTCCACCGGACCTCCAAGAACGTCGCCGGGACCCGATTATGCTCCGCGGGCTTCCTCGCGCGCCACGGGACGCCGAGGATCAGACCCGGTCGGTGGGGACGAGCACCGCGCCCCTGGCGGGGGCGCCGTCCTCGGAACTCGCGGGGGACTCGGCGCCGGGCGTGGCCAGGCGTGTCACCCGCTGCGTGGTGAGGGGCTCTCGCGGAGTGCGGTCGACTCCGAAGGAGAACACGTCCGGTCGTGCGTAGTGTCCGGCGCCGTCGGCGAAGTACTTGGCGAACGGAATGACCCCCAGGTCCAGGTCGGCGTAGACGATCGCCTCGGTGTCACGGTGCGGCTCGGACAACCACTGTCCATCGGGCCCCATGAACCCGGTCATCCCACCGCCGACCGTCGGAGCGTCGGGGCCCTCCGGGATCCCCAGCCGTTCCACGATCTCCTCGCTGATACGCCCCTGCACGAAGACGACGTAGGACTGGGAGGCGATCGCGTGCGCACCGGCCAGGGTGCGCGAGTAGTGGTCGAACTTGCCGGCGTTGGGGTCGGCGTGGGTGGCGTTGATCGCCGGCCAGGCGGAGACATGGATCTGCTCGCCCAGAGTGGCCAGCGAATAGCGGGCCAGGTCCATCGTGTGCTCGAAGCAGATCAGCCCGCCCACACGCGCGAATCCGGTGTCCACGACGAAGACGTCCCGGCCGTCACCACGACCCCACACGGTGCGTTCGGCGTTCGTGGGGTGCAGTTTGCGATGCCGGGCGACGAGTTCTCCGGCCGGAGAGAAGTAGGCCTGGGTGTTGTACAGGGTGCCGCCGTCACGTTCGTCGAGCCCCATGACGACCCACACCCCCGCTTCGCGGGCGGCCTCGCCCAGGGCGCGGGAGGCCTCGCCGGGCAGTTCGACGGAGTTGGCGTACAGCTCGGCGAACAATGGTGCGGCGTGCTTGGGCGTGTGGGACCAGACCCAGTAGGGATAGCCGGGCAGGTAGGTCTCGGGGAAGGCGACCAGGCGCGCGCCGGCGCGGCCGGCCTCACGGATGAACGCGCGGGCCTGCTCCACTCCGGCCGCCAGGTCCAGGAACGGTGCGGCGGCGTGGACGGCGGCGACCTTGACGGTCGATGAGGTGGTGTCCATGGCGACACGATAGGCAGCGCCCGGTGGGGCGACTTGGATATCCGTGCACTGCGGTGCCGGCACCTCTCGGCGATCTCACCAGGGGCGCGGCCGTTCCTTGACGGGGAGAGCGCACGGCGCGAGACCTCTCCTCGGGGCGGATGGTCTCGGGGTGTCGACACGCCGCGCAGGGGCTCTGCCCGGGCCCGTGCCCGCGGGAACCTACAGTCGGTGACAGATGTGCGGTCGGCCGCCGGGCACCGGACCGACCCTCCCCTGGGTGGGCGCCGGCCACGGCGCGGCGCGCCCATGACAGTGGCGGACCGAAGGGCGGGGGAGCATCGTGGCCGGCGATCGAAGCGATCAGGAACGGGCCTACACCCTCCTCGAACTGGGTGACGAGCTCATCCACGCCAGAGCGTTACAGATCGCGGCCGAGCTTCGCATCGCCGACCTGCTCGCCTCGGGGCCCCGTCCGTGCGAGGACCTGGCGGAGCGCACCGACACCGACCCGGAGGCCCTCCACCGCGTGATGCGATTGCTGGCCTCCCGTGGTCTCTTCCACGAGACCGGGACCGGCGTCTTCGAACTCACCCCGATGGGCGACCCGCTCCGCTCCGACCACCCGGCTTCGGTGCGTTCCGTGCTGGCCCTGACGGGAACGGTGGCCCCTGTGGTCTTGGGGGGAGTCCATCACAGCCTCCGCACCGGTGAGGCCACCTTCCCGGCGGTCACGGGCGAGCACGTCTACGAACACATGGCGCGCCACCCCGAGCAGGGGCGCCTGTTCGACGAGGCGATGCGGGACCTGACCCACCTCGTGGTGCCCGCTGTGCTCGACGTCTACGACTTCACGGGCGCTCCTCGGATCATCGACGTCGGGGGCGGATCGGGGGCTCTGCTCAGCGCGATCCTGCACCGTGAGCCCGCCGCGAGCGGGATCCTCTTCGAGGCCCCCGGGGTCGCGGACTCCGCCCGGGACAGGATCCGGGAGGAAGGGCTGGCCGACCGGTGTTCGGTGGTGGGCGGGGATTTCTTCCGTGAGGTGCCGGCGGGCGGCGACCTCTACCTACTGAAGTGGGTTCTGCACAACTGGTCCGACGAACGGGCGACGGACATCCTGCGCAATTGCCGCAGGTCCATGAGCGAGGATTCCAAGCTCCTGCTCATCGAGTCGGTGCTGCCCGCGGGCGATGACCCCCACCCGGGGAAGGCCATGGACCTGGCGATGCTCGTTCTCCATGGCGGCCGGGAACGCACGGAGGAGCAGTTCACCGAACTGCTGGCCGGTGCCGGGCTGAGGCTCGAACGGGTGGTTCCGACCCGTTCGCCGCACAGTCTGGTGGAGGCGTCCCCCATCGAAGTCGCCCAGCGCTGAACCGGTTCTCCGCCGAACCGGTCCGACGCGCATCCTCTGTCCGCGCTCTCCGACGAAGGGGAGGGGCGGACTCAGGGTCCTTCGTCGAGCCAGAGCGGAGTGATGTCGACCGTATGGATCAACCAGCCCGCTCCCACCCGCCGGTAGGTGTTGTCGTACCAGCCACCGGCCGCCCACCAGTCCGTGGGATCGTCCGAGCCGCGCAGATGGACCGCGTGCATGGTGGACCGGGACGTGGCGTGGTCCCCGTCGACCGCGATCCGGTGGTTGCTGCTCAGATGGTGGGTCCGGTGGTAACGGCCCAGGTCGGCGGACACGTACTCGGCGAGACCGGCACGGCCGTGGTGCTCCGCCCCCGGCATCCGCAGGACGCCGTCCTCGGTGAACAGCGCGGCGTATCCGGTGAAGTCCCGCTCGTCGAGGCGGTGGACGAACTCGGTCAGCAGGTCACCGATGTCGGCGCGGTCGAGCAGGGAACGCAGACGCGAGGCTGCTTCGTGCACGGTCCCCCCTTGGACTCGGTTCCTGTACGCGGTCGGCCTATCCCCGCAGCAGGGCGGTGCACAGCGTCAGGCCGGGGCCGAAGGTCATGGCGACACCGTCTTCTCCGGGGGCCAAGGGCATGGTGCGCTGGAGCTCGGCGATGACGAGCGGTAGCCCGGCGGAGGAACAGTTGCCGTACTCCTGGAGGACGTGCCGGGAGGGGAGGACCGCCGAGGGGCTCAAGGAGAGGCTCTCCTCGGCGGCGTCGATGATGCGCCGGCCCCCGGGGTGGACCGCCCACCAGTCGATGGCCTCGGTGGTCAGTCCGTGCGGGGACAGCAGCTCGGTGACCAGTTCGGGCAGGCAGGCCGCGATCAGGTCGGGGACCGCCGCGGTGAGGCCCATCTTGAAGCCCGCGTCTCCCACTTCCCACGCCATGTGCTCCTCATGCTCGTAGGCGGTGTGGGAGGCCAGGTCCACCACGAGCGGGGCGGGGCCTCGTCCCGCCGTTCGTTCCGCGGCGTTCTCGACCACCATGGCCACGGCCGCGTCGCCGAACAGGGAGTTGATCACGAACTGCTCGGTGTCCCACGGCGGGGGCTGTAGATGCAGAGAGGACAGTTCGAGATTGAGCAGTACCGCGGGCTCCGAGTGGTGTCCGGCGAAGTCGGTGCACACGGCCAGACCGGGCAGCGCGGCGAAGCATCCCATGTGGCCGACCACGAGTCGCCGTGTGGAGGGACGCATCCCCAGATCCCGGAGCAGCCGGGAATCGACCCCGGGGGTCCCGTAACCGGTCGAGGAGACGAGACACAGCAACCCGACCTCTTCCGGGGTCACCCCGGCCTGGTCGAGAGCGCCGCTGACCGCTTCCGTCGCCAGGGGCAGGCCCTCGTCCTGGAACCGGCGCATCCTGGTCGATGTGGACCAGTACGCCACGTCCTCGGCACGGGGGTCGACCGCCATGTGGCGTTTGCGTATCCCGGAACCGGCCACGACCTTGCGCAGCACCTGCTCCCCGGTGTGCCCGGCGGGCAGCATGTCGGGCAGGTCCGCCTGCTCCAGGGCGGCGGTCGGTAGGGCCGCGTTGACACTGCTGATCCGTACCGCTTCCATACCAGAAGCCTCCTGGTAGCCACACGGCCGTAGGTTCTGCCGTCATGCGTTCGCCACCTGTGCCGGCCGGAGGCGTCCTCGGTCTTCTTCCGCCTGTGTACCGCCCTACCCCGAATCGGGAAACATCCATCGCCGAGCGGAAGGGTCGTTCGGACGCACGAGCGCTGGGCGCCGACCCTTCGGGGCCGGCGCCCAGCGCTCGGTATTCGACCGGTTCACCGACCGGTCAGGAGACACGGATCAGATGATCGGACGCCCGTCCTTACGCGATTGGCGCCAGTCCTTGAAGAAACCGCGCCCGAGGAAGTAGAGCACGAAGGCCACGATGAGGGGCCAGATGAGCACGTAGGCGGTCAGAGCCAAGGTCGTCATGATTTCCTTTCTCGGTCAGTGGGTCGGGGTGGTGTCATCGGTGGAGGTCTTGGTTTCGTTCTGGTCGAACGAACCGATCCGCTCCTTGATGAGGTCGAAGTCGAAGGACTTCTTGTTGCGGAAGCACATGAAGTAGCAGACCAGTGTGCTCACGGAGTAGGCGACGAGGGAACCGCTGAGCACGGTGTAGTCGTGCAGGAACCCGATCGCGAACGGCGCGGTGACGATCGCGGCGATCGAACCGATCCACAGGGCCGGCTTGAGCCCGAAGAAGCCGAACGCCATCAGACCCAGGACCACGCCGACACCGATGATGGACAGCACGTCGATGGCGAGATCGATCCCCATGGCCATCGGCAGCATCTCGAAGCGGACGGGGATGAAGATCGCCAAGGCCGCCAGGGTGGACACGGTGAAGGCCGCGTTGGTGACCTTCTGCCAGTAGAAGGAGGCGATGACGGGGAAGACCAGCGCGCCCCACAGGGCACCGACGAAGACCAGCAGGTCCAGGATGTTCATCTGCCCGCTGGCGAAGTACAGGGCCGCGGCCGTGGCGACGATCATCGTGACGCGGCCGATCAGCAGCATCGTCTTCGGGTTCGCCTTCTTGCGCCCGGTGACGTTCTGGCCGTAGACATCGGCCATCATGATCGACGACAGCGCCGCCAGGTCGGAGTCGGCGGTGGAGGCCAGCGCGCCGATGATCATGATGAAGAAGACGCACAGCAGGATCGGGCCCAGGTAGGTGGTCGCCATCTGGGGGATGAGGTTGTTGACGTCCCCGCCCGCCGGCTCCATGCCCAGGTAGAGGGCCATGACGCCGAGCATGCCGATACCGATGACGGTGGCGCCGTAACCGATGGTGGCGGTGATGAAGGTGGGCTTGATCAGGTCTTCTCGAACCGCGAAGAGGCGCTGGGCGATGGTCTGGTTACCGATCGCGTAGGCCAGTACGGCGGCGATGTAGGGCGCACCCTGGTTCAGGAAGGCGTCCGAGGAGAAGAAGTTCGACTGCTGGGGGGTCAGGTTCTGTGCCCCGGTCTCGAACATGTCCGGGCCACCGGCGGCGTAGAAGACGACCGGGATGATGACGGCCACGGCGCCCAACATCGCCATCGCCTGGGCGAAGTCGGTGAGCACCGAGGCGCGGAAGCCGGACCACAGGGTGTACAGGAGTACACCGGCGGCCATCACGACGATGCCCTGGGAGAAGCCGAACGGCGAGAGCATCGCCACCAGCGCGCCACCGGCGATGAAGTTGGAGGTCAGCGAGATGAGGCTGCCCAGCACGTTGGAGCCTGCGAGCATCAGCTGACTGGAGCGCCCGTGACGGGCGTACATGACCTCGGCGAGTGTGTGCGCGCGAGGAGCCACCGCTCGAATGCGTCGGCCGAAGGGGTAGATGAACAGGATCATCAACGCACCCCACAGCCCGTAGTGGATCGGGCCGGAGATGCCGTAGGTGTAGCCCGCGGTGGCCGAGGCGTACATGGAGGACGCCCAGATCCAAGTCGCGGTCATGGAGGTGGCAGCGATACCGAAACCGATATTGTGGCCGGCGTTCATGTAACCGTCGGCGTTCTCACGCTTCTTGCTGATCAGAATCGACATCAACAGAGTTCCGCCGAAGAAAAGCACGATGAGAAAAATGGTAACGGGGGCGCTCAATTGCTGGCTCGCCATTTCCTCCGAGCTCATTAATTTCCTTTCTTAGGGCAGGTGCCGGACCGCCTGCCGGTTTTTGTGGCGCGCAATGGTCCTGGGGCCACCGGCCCCGGCGCACGACGCTGTGCGCTGGGCGTCCGGCAGTGGCTTCACCGGTGCGCGCGCCCTTCCGATTTCTGGTCGGTCGGGCGTGGTGTCTTTGTTCACCGCTCGATGACGCGTGTCACCCTTGGGACGCGTGGGGCGGATGTGGTCAACGGACGAACTGTAGCAAAAGGGTTGAACCATGCTTAATTGAGGGTGTCGATCAAGCCGAAATCGAGTCACGGAGAAGCGATTCTGCGATATCGTTTCGTTATTTTCGCGTGACATTTCGCGGTGGCATTTGCCGCCTTTGAGGACTTTCGGCGTATGGCGTGGGCTGCGAGAATGCCGCCCCTGGCACGGATGCCCACGTCCGAGCCGAGGGGGTCGATGCTGCGGGGCGGGGGTCGCGGCGCGAGTCGTGCGAAAGGGTGATCCGATGGTCCGAGCGTTACATACCGACCAGTCGGTTGCTACGGTGGGTGTCGCAGTCCACGCTCATCCGACGAACGCGCAAGGAGTCATCCATGGCCATCGACCCCTCGGGCCCGGCGCTCGCGGACATGCTGGAAGAGGGAGGGGGCCTATCGTCATGCTCAACCTGCTCCGGTTCGCCCCCGGAGGACGCTCCTCGTACGAGGAGTACTCGCGCCGCGCGGCCCCCTTCCTGAAGAAATACGGGGCCGAACTGCTCTATGCCGGAGACGGGTACACGCCCCTGGTGGCAGAGGACGATCGGGGATGGGACGCGGTCCTGTTGGTGCGTTACCCCGACCGAAAGGCGTTCAGCGATATGGTCGCCGATCCCGAATACCAGAAGATCACCCGGCTGCGCTCCGAGGCTCTGAGTGAGGCCGTACTTCAGCCCACCCGGCCCTGGGGCTCGCGCCGCGACGCCTGAACATGCCCTCAGGGCGGACGCGATCTCCGAAACTTTCGTAGAAATCACCTCGGGCAGAGGCCCGCCTGGACTCGGATCCGGCGGCCTCTGCTTTTTTCGTGATGGAGAAGCCGAACTCAACTGGGAATATGTCGATCATGCGCCCGATGAAGGTTTCGAAACTTTCCGGAAAACATTGACTCACGTTCCTTGCGAACAGATACTTCGGGACACGGCGAAAAGCCGACCCCGCTGCGCCGCACGGCGCCGACACACGGTGACGCACCCCTGGTCACCGCGTGCTCCTTCCGTGCCCTGCCGCGCCGCCTGGCCCACCAGGAGGAAGACGACCATGAACGACACCCCCCACCCCCCGTTCGACCGCAGGAACTTCATCGGGCTCACCGGAGCCGGCGCCCTGGCCGTGGCGGTGCCCTCGCTGCTGATGCCCGGCACCGCGCACGCCCAGACCATCACCGAGAACCAGACCGGAACACACGACGGATACTTCTACTCGTTCTGGACCGACGGCGGTGGCTCGGTCTCCATGACCCTGGGTTCCGGGGGCTCCTATAGCACCCAGTGGAGCGACACCGGCAACTTCGTGTGCGGCAAGGGCTGGAGCACCGGCGGCCGCAGGAACGTGAACTACTCGGGGAGCTTCCACCCGTCCGGCAACGGCTACCTGTGCCTGTACGGGTGGACCTCGAACCCGCTCGTGGAGTACTACATCGTCGATAACTTCGGTACCTACCGGCCCGAAGGCGATTTCCGCGGCACGGTCGACAGCGACGGCGGAAGCTACGACCTCTACCACACGATGCGTTACGACTCCCCGTCAGTGGAGGGTGACAGCGAGACGTTCCCGCAGTTCTGGAGCGTGCGCCAGTCCACCCGTACCGGCGGCACCATCACCACCGGAAACCACTTCGACGCCTGGAACGCCGCGGGCATGGGACTGGGCGACTTCGTCCACTACATGATCCTGGCGACCGAGGGCTACCAGAGCAGCGGCAGCTCCGATCTGAACGTCAGCGGCTGAGAACGGGGGCGCGACGGTCCGCGACCGTCGCGCCCCCTGCCACACCGAACCCGGCTCGTGGTCCGGCGCGCGGGTACGGTCTGAGCGCTCACCCCACCGTCGAGCGATCTCCCAGAGCCCACCCGGCCCGTGGCGGCCTCCGGCTCAGGTCCCGGTGCCGGCCTTGTTCCGAGACGGGGTGTGGAAGTACTGGTGCGGCTGGAAGAGGCAGATGTTGGTCTCGCTCTGCACGTTGGAGTCGGTGGCCTCGACGAAGTAGGCGTAGGGGGTGCCCGTCGCCAGATCGGCGCCCACCCGTACCGAGGAACGGTTCAGGCCCGCGTCCAGACGCCCACGCATGTGTTCGACGAAGATGTTGTCCCACCAGGTCAGGTTCTGGGTGTCGAACTCCCGGGCCGACCCCCCGGTGGACAGGCGGAAGATGTAGTGGGCGTCCGGTCCGCCCAGGTCCTTCAGGGTTGACCAGGAGCACTCCAGCTCGCCGTCGGTCGGCACCGTCCCCAGCTCGCTCCGGCCCGAGGGCGTGAAGGACTCCGAGAGTTCGGTCCGGTGCGAGGTGTAGAACTCCACCAGACGCCGGGAGGCCGCGATGTCGTGGTGGCGTGAACGGGTCCGGACCTCGCCGTCGACCCCCATCACCTCGATGGAGTACACGCCCCCGGGAAGGAAGCCGGTGGGCAGGTTGACCATGTACCAGTAGTGGTCGAGCGCGTGGTCGTAGATGTAGCCGTTGGTATTGGCCGGAGTGAACTCCTGGTCGGCGAACTCCACCCGGTACCCGTCCGGTCCGCGCGCGGTGATGGAGCGGATCAGCTCGGGGGTGGGGATCCCCGGGGTGGGGTGGAAGGAGACGAGGAACTTGTGCTGCTTCGCGGGCAACGGCGTTCCGTCGAAGTCCCAGTAGACGTCGCAGGCCATGAAGTCGTAGATGCGCAGGGGGTTGTCGTCCACGCGGGGTCTCTCCCTTACCGGTCGGATAAGTCCGTCTCACTCTCCGCCTCGGGCGCGGGGGCGCGCATCGGTGGAACACCGCGACCTCTGTGGGGCCCGGGAGCGTGGGATCGGTGTTCCCACCCGTTCGTCGGTGGACCCGTTGACGCTCCGGTGGGCGACGCGGATATTCACCTTCTGGACACCGGACAGCCGGTGTCTTTCCTCCAGCCAAGGGAGAACGCGATGGGAACATCGACCCCCGCCCGAAGATCCACCGCCCTCCTGACCGGAACGCTCCTGGTCGCGGCCCTGGCCGGGATCCCCTCGGGGGCCGCCTCGGCCGACATCATGGAGGTCGCCGGCGGCAGTGGCCCCTACGAGGCCGGGCACGTCGTCGACCGACGCCTGCCCGACCACACCGTCTACCGGCCGTTGGACCTGCCCGAGAACGATCCGCTGCCGATCGTGGCCTGGGGCAACGGCGCCTGCCGCGCCGACGGGACGTGGTTCGAGAACATCCTCACCGAGTTCGCCTCCCACGGTTTCCTGGTCATCGCCAACGGTCGCCCGGGTGGTTCGGGCAGTACCGACGCGGAGATGCTCATCGAGTCGGTGGACTGGTCGGTCGAAGAGAACACCCGATTGTTCAGCGAGTACCGCGGGCACGTGGACACCGAGCGGATCGCCGTCATGGGTCAGTCGTGCGGTGGGTTGGAAACCTACGATGTCGCCGATGACCCCCGCATCACCACCACCGTGATCTGGAACAGCGGCATGTTCGATGATGGGGACCCCGACCGTCTCGACCACCTGCACGCGCCGATCGCCTACTTCACCGGTGGGCCGAGTGATATCGCCTATGGCAACGCGCTCAACGACTGGCGCGACCTGCCGGAGGGGCTGCCCGCGTTCATGGGCCACCTCGACGTGGGGCACTACGGGACCTTCCCCGAGCCCGACGGCGGCGAGTACGGGCGGGTCGGGAGCGCGTGGCTGCGCTGGCAGCTCAAGGACGACGCCGAGGCCGCGGACCTGTTCGTGGGCGAGGAGTGTGGTCTGTGCGTCGACCCGGAGTGGGACGTGGAGAGCAAGAACCTGTGACCGGCGGGGCGGGCCGTATCGCCCCAGCCCACCCGTTTCACACCCCGTGCCCCCGGGCCTCCACGGGAAAGAAGCGGGCTGTCCGACCCTCTTGACGGAAAGCGCTTTCCGTGTCAGGTTGTTGCCCCTCGCACCAGGAGGTGGAACCTTGACCCCCCGCACCCCCGTGCACACCCCCGTCCGGCTGGCCGCGCTCACCGCCGCCACTCTGCTCCTGATCCCGGGCGGCGCCGCGGCCGCGTCGGAGACGTCCGCGGGCACCGGCCCCGGACACCTCATGCGGCTCGAACGACTCGACCGCGGGCTGGTCGCCGTCGACACCGACAACGGCGTCCACCTTGGCTGGCGGCTGCTCGCCCACGAGGTCACCGGACACACCGACACGGGGCTGACCGGCCCCGACTTCCGCGTCTATCGGGACGGGAAACCGATCACGACCGTCGCCGACGGCACGAATCTGCTGGACGCCGAGGGCACAGCCGACTCCGAGTACCGGGTCGCCGCAGTGGTCCGCGGCCGTGAACAGCAGGCCTCCGAGGCCGTCGCCCCCTGGGCCGACGGACACCTCGACATCCCACTCCAACAACCCGAGGGCGGCACCACCCCGGTGGGGGAGGACTACACCCACACCGCGAACGACGTCTCCGTCGGTGACGTGGACGGCGATGGGCAGTACGAGTTCGTGGTCAAGTGGGACCCCACGAATTCCAAGGACGTCTCCCAGGTGGGCTACACCGGCAACACCCTCATCGACACCTACACGCTCGACGGCACCCTGCTGAACCGGATCGACCTGGGCGTGAACATCCGCTCCGGCGCCCACTACACCCAGTTCCTGGTCTACGACCTCGACGGGGACGGCCGCGCGGAACTGATGTTCAAGACCGCGCCCGGTACGAAGAGCACCACCTACGGGTCCGAGGGGGAGGTGATCGAGGAAGGGCACGTCACCCTGCCCAAGGAAGACGTCGCGGCGGGCGTCACCCACGACGAAGACCACCGCATGAGCGCCGAGGACTACCACGACCACGTCGTCGACATGTTTCTCGGCTGGTACGAACACCCCGAGGTACTGGCCGACAACTGGCCCGCCACCCTGGAGGAGGCCTTCGGGATCGACCCCGAGTACGACTATCCGCTCTCACGCGTGGACGCCGAGGCTTTGGCCGACCACCTCATGGACGTCTACGCACCCGGACGCAGCGAGAACAACCGACTGCGCGAGTTCGAGGGATTCGTGGTGGACGGGCCCGAGTACCTCACCGTGTTCGACGGGCTCACCGGCCAAGAGCTGGACACCATCCCCTATAACCCCGGACGCGGGGACGACGGGCTCCTGTGGGGCGACTACGCCATGAGCCGCGTCGAACCGGGCAACCGAGTCGACCGTTTCCTGGCCGGCGTCGTCCACCTGGACGGACGCACCCCCTCCGCGATCTTCGCGCGCGGCTATTACACCCGATCGGTGATCGTGGCCCACGACTTCGATGGCGAACGGATCCGGGAACGCTGGGTGGCCGACAGCGGGCACGTGCCCATGGACAATCCCTTCGACGACACCCCGCACGGAGGTGTGGGTACCGACCCCGAACACGGCACCCTCGCCGGGCAGGGCTTCCACTCCCTGAGCGTGGCCGACGTGGACGGCGACCACCGGCAGGAGATCGTCTACGGTGCAGCCACCCTGAACTCCGATGGAACGTTGCGATACTCCTCCCACGCCACCCTGCCGCCCGGAAGCGGTTCCCCGGGTGAGTCCGTCAAGCTCGGCCACGGCGACGCCATGCACACCGGCCGGTTCACCCCCGACGGTGACGTGCGGATCTGGACCGTCCACGAGGGCGCCACCTGGGCGCCCTACGGTCAGGCCATGCGGGACGCCGACACCGGTGAGGTGCTGTTCGGTACCTACTCCGGCCGGGACACCGGCCGCGGCATGGTCGGCGACGTCGACCCCGCGAGCCCCGGGTACGAGGTGTGGTCGTCGATGCCCCCGGGGGAGGACGGCGACGGCGGTCTGTGGTCGGCCGAGGGCGAGCGCCTGGGCGAGGAGGTCCCCGGCACCAACATGAGCATTCGTTGGGCGGGTGACATGACCACCCAGATCATCGAGGGAGCCGAGGTCGACGGTGTGGTGGAGACCCCCACGATCGAGGACTGGAACCGCGGCACCCTGCTGAACGCGGAGGGAACCTCGACCAACAACGGCACCAAGGGAAACCCGTCCCTGGTCGCCGACGTGTTCGGTGACTGGCGGGAGGAGCTCGTCCTGCGCACCGAGGACGGCACGGCGCTGCGTGTGCACACCTCCACCGAAGAGACCGAACACATGTTGCACACGCTCATGCACGACCCTCAGTACCGGGTCGGTATCGCCTCGCAGCAGACCACCTACAACCAGCCGACCTACCCGGAGTTCTATCTGGGGTCGGACACCGACTGGTCGCGGGTGACCGTGCCTCGACCGCTCTATCCCCGGCCCTGAGCCCCCGGCCCATGTGGGCGGCGCTCCCCGACGCCCGCGTCCACCCGGGAGACGTCCCCCGGGTGGACGCGGGTCCGAGGTCACCGAGGATGACGGCGATCTCATACGGGTTCCTCTGCCGGAATCCCCGAAAAGGACTCCAACCCGGTGATGCCGTCAGCACAGGACGGTGAACCCTTCGGTGGCCGCTCCGCCCTGCGCTGTGAGTGCTGGAAGATGGTGCTGTTCATTCTTCTCTCATCTTGAGCATGAAAACAGCTTCGTGTTCATGGTTGGTTATATTCACAGATAGTCGTGTATGGTGTGAGTGTCTTCGGGTTGGTTCAGCGTTCCGGAGACTACCTGTCCCGCTGCGTGCCGAACCGCCCGGTTCGGTGTTCACACCCCACGGCCTCGTCGCCACCGCACAGACCGGAGCCCACCATGACCCAGCCCCACCCCCAGCCTTTCCCGCCCCAGCAGCCGTACCAGCCCATGCCTCCGAAGCAGGGCATGTCCACCGGCAAGAAGCTCGGTCTCGGCTGCGGAGCGTTCCTGCTCCTGTTCTTCCTGATGGGTGGCTGCATGGCCGCTCTCTCGGGGGGCTCCGACGGCTCGGAGTCCGCGCAGGCCCCTTCCGAGCAGACCGAGGACACGGCCGAAGGCGAGGTCGAGGAGGCCGCCGAAGAGCCGGCCGAAGACGAACCGGTCGTGCTGACCGCGGAGGCCGCCGACTTCGTGCCGAGCGTCCTGCACGACGGCGGCGACTACACCAGCGTGCACGTCGCCGTGGAGAACAACGGTGACACCGCCATCGAGGTCAACCCGCTGTACTTCGCGCTCGTCGCCGACGACGGCACCAAGAAGGACACGACCAGTGCCCTGGGTATGTCCGAGTCCCAGATCGACACCGTGACGCTCGACCCCGGCCAGCGGGCCGAGGGCCTGGTCACCGCCGAGGGCGACTTCACCCCGGCCTCCGTCGAGTTCGAGGAGAACCTCGGCCTGGGAGTGACCGTCACCGCGGACATCGGCTGAGCATCGCCGCGCCCCTGAGACGGCACGAGGGCCCGACCACCGGATATCACTCCGGTGCTCGGGCCCTCAGCGACGTGCGGTCAAGGCTGTTCGGCCTGGTCGGTGGTGAGCTCGACGGCCAGGTCGACGGCCTGGTCGGCCAGTTCCGTACCCAACTCCTGCAGCTCCCGTAGCGCCCGACGGAACCGTTCGACCCGACGGAAGCGCTCACCGTGCGCGCGCTGCTCCTGGATGGACAACACCGGTAGACGGAACCGCTGCGGTTCCAACCGCAGGGACCCGCGCATGCTGCTGCTCACCCGGGTGATGTGTCCGCGCTCGGCCTCGCTGCTGACGAAACCCGCCAGGAACCAGGGGTCCACGGACGCGGGGTTGGTGCTCACCACGTACAGCCCACCATGGGGGTGGGCCCCCGCGTCCTCGGCGGTGACCACCCGAGCCAACGGTCGTTCGGTGACGACGGGGATGACGATGTCGCCCTCCCGCAACGGGGGGTTGCGCATGGGGTCGGCGTCGACGCGTTCGGTCCGGGTCGCCGGCGTTCCCCGCATCACGTCCTGGGGCGTCAGCACTCGCGCCTGGGTCTGGGAACCGCTTTCCTCCTCGGGGCGTCGGGCACGGTGGCGTCGGATGGAGACCGAACCGGCCTTGGCCAGTTCGCCCAGGGTGACGACCGGGGTGGGCGCGGCCTCTGGCAGGGCCTCGGGAACCTCCGGGAGCAGGGACCGCAGCGACCGCAGCGACCGTTCCATCTCGGCGCGGCGCCGCGCGAACAGGTCCAGGTCTCGGGTGCTCGAACGGGGCGGTGGCAGGTGGCGGCGCGGGGTGAGGTCGATCTCCTCGTCCAGCAGCTCCACCGGTTCCACGGCCCGGGCCGTCCCCGGCACTTCCTCGAACCTCTCCGGATAGCCGTGGAAGTCCTCCCAGAGTCCTCGGATCCGGTCGATCACTTCCTCGGGGCGATCCACATCGTGGGGGTCGGTCGGCTCGGTGTCCACCAACAGCAAAGGCGTGGGCGTCGTCGTCTCGTCGGTCCGGCGCAGCACCCACAGCTGCAGCGGCACGGCGTAGTGCGCGGCGAAACCGGCGGGCAGCGACACCACCGCGAGGAACGCACCGGACCGTAGCAGCGAACGGCGGATCCGCCGCCCGGAGGGACGTTGGGCCGCGGCCGGAGGCATCAGCAGCACGGCCCTGCCGCTCGGTCGCAGTTGGGAAAGGGCGTGCTGTACCCAGGCCAGGTCGGATTCCAGGCGAGGCGGCAGCCCGTGCACCCACCGGGGGTCATCGACCAGGTCCTCCAGGCCCCAGTTGCGTTCACCGAACGGGGGAGCGATGACCACCGAGTCGGCCGGGGCAGCGGTGAAGGCCGGTTCTCGCAGGGCGTCGCCGACCCGTAGTTCGACCTGCTCGTCCAGGGCGTCGTGGAAGGCCAGGCGCAGCGCGGTCAGCCACAGTGTCGCCCGCTCCCGGTCCTGGCCGCGCAGTGGCGCGCGTCCGGCTCGGATCCCCGCCAACAGGAGTTCGCTCCCGCCACAGGCGGGATCGGTCAGGGCACCGCCGGTGCCGGCGAGGTGGACCATCAGGTCGGCCAGGGCGGGGGGAAGGTTGTGCGAACCGACGGGGGAACGTTGCTCCGACCTTCGGCTCATGCGTTCCAGGACCGGGCCGGGGCCGCTCTCGGCGACGGCGCGCACGGTCGCCTCCACCAGGGCGGGGAGCAGGGTGTCGGGGACCTCGACGGGCCGATGGTCGGCCAGGCAGGCCGAACCGGAGGCCCGCAATCGTGTCTCGAAGCCGTCCAAGGCCGCGGCCACCAACGCGGCCGGGTCCCTCGGGGGAGCTTCGGGGTGGTCGCGCAGGTGCAGGGCCAACGCGCCGACCAGCCCGAGGAGGTCCTCGACCGGAGCGGACCCGCGCAGGGAGTCCACCACCTGCCACAGACGCTGGTCGGGGTCGATGGTCGGCACACTGCGGTGGGTGGACAGCCACGCCTCGATCTCCGCCAGGTCGAAGCGGGGGCTGCGGTCGGTACCGCCGACGGGGGTGGGGAAGTCGTCGTGGCGTCGACGCCAGTTGCTGACCGCCGTCGGTTTGACCCCGGCGATACGGGCGATGTCGGCGGAGCTCACCTCCACGTTGTCCATGATCTCAACCTTTCCTGGCCAGCGGTCGGACCGACTATACACATGTGGTCTGGTCTCGACCCGGACACGCCCATTCGTGAGTGGTTGGGTTATTTCACAGGGCAAGGTTGGTGTGGAAGCCACGGAATGGCACGCTCAGCCAGGGTCGAAAGGTGACGGTCGGGCGCCGGAAGTGGACATCCCGCGCGTTTCGTTCCACCGGCCAGGATGGGTATCACCCCGGGGGATGGACATGGACTACGCCCACGTGAACGCGCTCCCGATCCCTCAACCGCGCCCTGCCCCCGACGACGGTCCACCTCCACGGTGGTTGCCGCCACCTCCACCGCGCCGCCCAGGTGACGGCGGAGCCTGACCCCTCCACCCGAACCATCCGACCCGATTCCCCTCCATCGGGCCGGGTGGTACCCCCGGCACGCCAGAATGGGTGCATGGCCCAGCAGCGTCCCCACCGTTCCCAGCGTTCCACCGGCCCGCGACCCGTCCTCACCGACGCACCCTGCCCGTGCGGCCGGCCCGAGGAGTACGGTGCGTGTTGCGGTCGCCTGCACGCGGGCACGGCCCGTGCGGCCACCGCGGAGGACCTCATGCGTTCGCGCTACAGCGCCTTCGTCGTGGGCGACGAGGACTACCTCCTGCGTTCCTGGGATCCCGCCACCCGACCCCGCCGGGTGGGCCTGGACCCCGACACCGAGTGGACGGGGCTGGAGATCCTGCGTACGAATGAGGGGACCCCCTTCCACAAGGAGGGCGCCGTCGAGTTCCGGGCGCGCTATCGGGAGGAAGGCCAGGACGGTGAACTGTGCGAGTACAGCCGGTTCCGCCGACACGAGGGTGAGTGGGTCTACCTGGACGCCGTGGTCGGCTGACCCCGCCCCGCGGCGGAGCGGATCTGACACCGCGTCGCACCGGCTCGCATGGGAGGGGCACGGTGCGCGGCCGGTCGCCTCACCGATCCCCGATGGGCCACCGACCTGCGCGATGTGGGAGAAGGCGGACGCGCACGGTAGGAAGAGCGGGTCACAGTACCCCCTCGCTTCGGAGCCCCCCGATGACCGAATCACCGCAGGACGCGACGCCGCCCATGCTCCGGCAACAGCAGACCGTCGAGGAGATCGCCCGCGCACTGGTCGAGATCATGCCCGAGGACTGGCAGAACGTCATATACCTGACGCGTCAGGTGGGCGGCTTCACCTTCGAGGACCTCATCGCGGGGAGTACCGACGGCACGATCCGCGAGTTCGTCCCGCCCGAGCCGGTCCGGGTACTGGCCACGGAACTGAAGGACCTGGGCGAGAAGCCGGGAGCGGGCACCTGGTTCGAGGCGCGGATCTCGGTGGAGGCCGCCGGACGCTTCCGGGTCGAGTACGAGTACGACGAGGTGGCAGTGCCCAACGGGCTCGCGCCCCTGGCCTACGCCCAGGAGATGCGCCGCTACCCCCGCACCCCGGAGGAGATCCCCGGCTGGATGCGGACCCACCTGGAACAGGCCCGCACGTTCGACCTGGGCCCCGTCCACGCCGACTTCGGTGACGTTCTGGTCCGGGCCTTCCAAGAGGAAGGCCTGCGGATCGAGTACCTGCCGCCCACCAGCGTGCGACTTCTCGTCCCCGGACACGGCCCCTTCGCGCCCAGCGACATGGTGGAGACCTTCGAACGGGCCGTGGTCGCGACCACGGCCCGGTGGCCCCGCATCGCGGCGGGCGTGGCCGGGCTCACGGCCGAGAACGCCCGCCGGCAGGGGCTGATCGCCACGCCGGACGACACCGCCATGGCCGCGCTCCGCCGGGCCTTCGCCGGGTACGGGACGCAGATCGCCTTCCGCGGCACCGACACACTGCTCGTGCCCCTGCCGAGCGGGCGAAACGCGACCACGGACATCACCGGTTTCCGTGCCGCGATGGAAGGGCACTTGCCCGAACACATCGCCTACCACGCGGATGTGCTCGCCCGAGAGATGAACGAACAGATCGCCCGGGCGGTGGCCGAGGGGAAGGTCTGATTCCTCACTGTTCCATGGGGCGCCCGAACGCTCGGATCCGATCGGCCAGTTCCCCGGACCGGGCCGCGGCCTCGGAGACGGGGTGGTGATGGGCCAAGGCGTCCAGGACGGTCAGGGCGTCGGGGTGCGCCCCCAACACCACGGGGTCGGCGTCCGCCAACAGCAGTCGGTACACGTCGGGGGTGTCCTCCGCGGCCAGGAAGGAAGGCAACCCGGAACCGTCGGGGGACATCGCCGCGGCCACCATGTCGATCACCACCCATGGCCCGTACTCGGCCAACAGCCGGTCGATACCGCGCTGGCCCAGCATGCCGGAGGAGAGCAGGACCATCGCGGCCAGACAGGCCTCCGTGCTGTGCGGTGAGGTCAACAAGACGCGCAGCCGCGGTTCGAGCTCGGAACTGGTGGTGTTGAGTACCTGGGCGGCGACCCAACGGCGAAGGGCCAGACCGGGGCCTCGCACCACTTCGGTGATCTGGCGCAGGGCCTCGTCCGGTCCACGCCGGTCCAACCATTGCGCGGCCTCCGGTGAGCGCTCCTCGAACGGCAGCACGGCCAGGGCGTCCAGGAACCGGGAGGCGCACGCCTCGGCGAGGGTGTCCACGAGGGGCGCGTGGATACCCACCTCCAGGAGCAACCGGCGTACCCCGTGGCGGCCCAGCGAGGTGAGCTCGATGGTGCACCGATCCTCGCCCTCGTCCTCGGGACGGTGGTCCAAAGCCACGGCCCCGGTGTCGGAAAGCTGCCATAACACGTGCAGGAGCAGGTCGGTGGTGTGGGGCGTGTCGGTCGAGGCGGAGCGCGGGACCGGTCTGGACAGGGCTTCCAAAGCCAGGGTGTCCAGATCGGGCCGGTGCCCGTCAGGAGCCTCGTACAGGAACCGCAACACCTCCGGGAGTAGATCGGGCCCGGTCGTACCGGGCGCGGGGTCGTGCGGGCGGGACAGGTCGCCGCGGGCGTGCGCGATGGTGTGCTCGAATTCGTGGAACCACCACTCCAGGACCTGCTCGGGGTCGCGTACCCGACGTTCCAGGTCGGGGTCGGGCCGGGCCAGGGAATCGTCGATGCGGACCAGCCCCAGGCGTAGCGCGGCGGACCAGGGCACCACGAAGTGGGCGACGTCGGCGACCGAGTGCAGGGCACCGAGCCAGATCACCCGTTGATCCAGGTGGCCGGGCAGGTCGTGCGGCCACAGGGAGAAGCGGGAGATCGCCGACCGGGCGTCGTCGATGCCGGGGACCCCACCGGAGGTGACCGGGGTGGTGGGGGCGCTCCAGCGGGCGAGGCTCAGAGCGTCGCATAGTAGTGGGGAGTCCAGCGCCATGCGGGCCAGGACCTCGATCGGTGGCAACGACACGGGCCTGGCCGACAGGGGAGGTCGTCCCGGCCGTGACGGTTCGTGAGAGGGCATGTCCGGTCCCGTTTCCAGCATCGGGTGTGGGTGTGAGCGAGGGTGCACCCTTACTACCGTTCCGCGCCGGTGCGGTGGGGTGCTTTCGCGTAGATCGGTACGAAGCCGGGAGTGAGGGCCGGCCGTGCCCGGGTTGTCCACAGGCTTGGAGATCGTCGGTGCGCGTGGGGACGACGATCCCTAGAGTTGGCGCCATGGACCGACTCGCCGCGTTGGACGCCCACCTCCGCACCATGCCTCCGGAACGGGTCGCGGACATCCTGGCCACCATCCCCGACGGTGCCGTCCGCTACCGGACGGCCACTCCCGACACCCTGCTCGACCTGATCATGACTCTGGCCTACCGTCCCACGGTCTTCGAGCGTCTGCCTCTGCCCCACCACCAGATCCTGCGCGCCATCGTGGGCGTCGCGGAGAACGCGCGGGAGCTGCTCCCGGGCGGGCCGGAGGGTGAGTGGCCTCGCCCCCGGCGGTCCCTCGCCCAGGACCAGTTTCTTCTGGGGCCGGTCGACCATGAGGCCCTATTGGCCAGGGTGGGCGCCGACCGTCCCGGACTGGCACGGATGCGCGCGCAGGAGTGCATATCCGACCTCGTGGACCTGGCGGTCCTGTGGCCGGACGGCGACGGTGGCTACCACCTGCCCGACGACGCGGGTCACCAGTTCGGCACGCGCGGCTTTCCCCGGTCGGTCGGGGAAGCCTTGGAGTGGTGCGACCTGGCGATGTTGCGCCGAATGGCATTGGCGTGGGGGCTGGACCCCACCCAAGGTTGGCGGGAGTCCGTGGCCGCATTGGAGGCAGTCCTCACCGACGAACGCAGGGTGGAGTCCCTGGTGCGCGAGGCACCGCACGAAGTGGGGCACCGACTCCTCCAGTTGACCTTCTTCTCCGAGGTGGTGGAGATCGACTCGATCGCTCCGGGGAACATCGCTTTGCCGGTGAACGGAACGGGCGACGTTGAACTGGACTGGTTGTTGGAGCGAGCTCTGCTCCTACCGTCGGAGTACGAGACCGAGACGGGGGACAGTTGCCTCTTCGTGGTCGCGCGTGAGGTGGCCCTAGCGATCCGGCGTGCCTTCCCGCACCGGTTCGACCCGGCTCCGCCACAGATCATGGGACCCCCGGTCGAGGGGATGCTGCCGGGGCGTGGACCGGGCGCGGTGGAGGAGATCTCCCGGGAGGCGCTCACCGCCCTGGCGGGGGCCGACACCCGGCTGGTGACCGCGCTCGCCGAACGTCCCGGGAGGTTGCGCCGGGACGGTCGCCTGGCGGTGCCGTCTCGGCGCCGCCTCACCAGGGCGGCGGGCGGGAACGAGGACCTGGCCAGGACCTGGATCGAGGTGGGAGCGCAGACCGGGCTGTTGGTCGCCCAGGACGGTCACGTCATGCTCTCCGCGCAGGTGGGCGATTGGTCGGCGGCCGCTCCGGAGGTGCGCCTGGTGGCGCTGCTGGAGGGATGGGCCCGGCGTGCGGAGGACGGCCTGTGGTGGCCCACCGACGACGAACCCGTGGCGTCCGGGGCCGTGGACGAGGGCGCCGACGCCCGCACCAGGTGGGCCGTGGTGTGCGCGCTGTCGGACGTGCCGAGCGGGATCACCCTGGGCATCAACGGTGCGCGAGCCACGCGGGAACTGGCCGAGGAGGACAAACGGGTCGCGGGAACCGAGTGGCTGATCTCGGCAGCCCACTGGCACCAGCCGTTGACCGCCGTCGACCCGGGCCACGAGTTCCGGGTGCTGCGTGCCTTCCATGAGGCCGAGTTCCTGGGAGTGGTGTGCGCGGGGGCCGCCACCCGTGTGGGGCGCGCGCTGTCGGAACGAGTCCGCTCGGCCCCTCGCGTTCGGGACGAGCCGGGGGAGGAGGTCCTGGCGGCGGTTCGGGAGACCCTCGGGTTGGGGGTGCCGGAACCGGGGGAGAACTGGGGCGGGCCACTCGACCCGGTCGGTCCGGAGCACACTCGTCATCGGGAGCTGACCCGATGGGCCCGGGAGCTGTTCGGGCGGTCGTGGGCGGCGGAACGGAGCGGTTCCGCTTCCTCAGGGGAGGAACCGGGCGAGGTCGAGTAAGCGTCCCGCCCGGGGGGACACGCCGAAGGAGAGCCGAACGGCTCACTGGAAAGCATGAGGATCCCCACTGTGATCGGAGGGGTACCGGATGTGTGCGAAGGCCCGTTCCGGGTAACCGTCACCGCCTCGGAAAACGCTGACGGAGCGTGAACACGGCAACGGTGGTGCTTTCCGGTCTTCCCCCTTCTCCCTGCCGGCCCCTGGGGTTATCGGGGTGTTATCGCCCGCCCGTCACGTTCTCCCCGAGCATGGATCGGGGAAGTCTCGGCGACTTCGTCACCGTGTGTACGATTCCCGGGTGTTCGTGTCAGCCGAGCCACTGACACATGCGACCTACCTCCCAGCCACAACCCCCGTGCAGGTGCACCACGCGCCGAGCCACGCGTGTGTCCGCACACCGGGGGTAACACGTTCGCCCCGTGCCGTTACTTCTCGGGGCCGTCCCGAGAGGTGGATATGTCCCCTGACACCGTTGGTCTGGCGCTCCTGCTACTGGGGCTGTTGCTACTGGTCTCCAAACTGGTCCGGGTCAAGTGGAAGCTCACCCAGAAGCTCTACCTGCCCGGTTCGATCATCGGTGGCGGTATCGCCCTGCTACTCGGTCCCGACGTCCTCGGCCGGGCCATGGGTCTGCTCGCGGGCCGGGGCATCGCGGTCGACCTCACCGCGCGCATGGCCGAGGGCGGCCTGTTCGGTGTGGACGTCATGTCGGTCTGGTCGGCCCTGCCCAGCCTGCTCATCTCGGTGGTCTTCGCCAGCCTCTTCCTCGGCAAGCGACTGCCGAAGATGCGCGAGGCCGTCAACCTGGCCGGCCCCAACCTGGCCTTCGGTGTCACCGTGGCCAGCGGCCAGTACGTGATCGGCATCCTCCTGGCCCTGCTGGTCCTGGTGCCCTTCCTCGACGTCCCGGTGATCTCCGGCGCACTCATCGAGATCGGTTTCCTGGGCGGTCACGGTACCGCCGCCGGTCTGGGCACCACCTTCGAACAAGTCGGCTGGGCCGAGGGCCAGGACCTCGCGCTGGGCATGGCCACCGTCGGCCTGCTCTCCGGCGTCATCATCGGCATCGCCCTCATCAACTGGGGTGCGCGTCGCGGTAAGACCACGGTGATCAGCGCCGACAACAAGGGCACCGACCGTGAACAGGCCGGTCTGATCGACCGCGCCGACCGCACCGCCGGTTCGACGATGACCGTGCACCCCTCGTCCATGGACCCCTTGACCCTGCACTTCGGTCTGGTGGCGGTCGCCGTCATCATCGGTCAGCTGATCCTGTCCGGACTGCAATGGCTGGAGCAGGCCCTGTGGGCCGAGACCATCGAGGTCATGGCGTACGTGCCGCTGTTCCCGCTGGCCATGATCGGCGGAATCATCGTCCAGATGGTGATCGACCGGTTCGACCGGGACGACATCGTCGACCAACGCTCCGTGGAGCGGATCCAGGGCCTGTCTTTGGACGTGCTCATCATCGCCGCCATGGCGACGTTGTCGTTGCAGGCCATCGCCGACAACCTCGCCCCCTTCGCGATCCTGGCGACCGCCGGCATCCTGTGGTGCCTGTTCGCCTTCCTCTTCCTGGCTCCGCGCATGATGCCGGACTTCTGGTTCGAGCGGGGTATCGGCGAGTTCGGTCAGTCGATGGGCGTGACGGCCACCGGCATGGTGCTGATGCGCGTGGTGGACCCGGAGGCGCGTACCCCCGCCTACCCGGCGTTCGGATACAAGCAGCTCATCTTCGAACCCTTCTTCGGCGGTGGCCTGGTCACCGCGGCGGCCATCCCGTTGATGGTCAGCCCGTTGGTGGGCCCCTGGGGCTTCCTGGGCATCATGGCGGTGACGATGGCCATCGCGCTCTTCTTCGGGCTGGTGGTCCTGCGCCGCCGACACCGCAAGGAACAGCGTGCCGCGGCCAAGGAACAAGGCAAGGCCGCGGTGTAGCGTCCGGGGCGGCCGTCGTCGGCCCCCCGTTTCAGGGTGAGTGCGGTGCGCGGGCCCGAGCGGCCCGTGCCCGCGCCGCCACCGCGGGATCGGGGTGGTGACTGCCCAGGACGCGCAGAACCTCACGGGTGTCGGGATGTTCCGGGTTCCAGAGCCGGTCGACGTCGTCGAACAGGTGCCGGTCGATGCCCTCGGCGGCCTCCGAGACCAGGAAGGACCGCATCCCGGACTCGCCCAGGGCGGTGGCCGCGGCGAACACGTCGATGGCGGTCCAGTGCCCGAACCGGGAGCTCAACGACTCACGTTCCTCCTGCGAGAGCATGTGCGAGGCCAACAACACCACGGACGCCAGGCCCGCCACCGTGGGATCGGGTTCGGCCAGCAACCGGCGCAGGCGTTGACCGATGCGCGAACTGACCGAGCCCAGGACCAAAGCGGCGTTCCAACGACGCAGTGCCCGCCCCGGCCCGGCGCAGACCGCGACGATCTCCCTCAAGGTCTCCTCGGGTGCGCGGGCGTCCGACCACGAGGTGAGCGCGACGAGCTGGCCGTCTGGGGAGAACGTCGACAGCGCGTCCAAGAACGCGCCCGCGTCGAGCCGGACGAACTCTTCGAGCAAGGGCGCCGGTCGCCGACGCGCCAGCAGGATCTGTCGGATCCCGTACCGGCCCAGGTCGGTCAGCTCCACCCAGAGCGGATCGGTCCGATGATCGCGGGGCACGTCCCTGGGCGCTCTGGGCGCACTGTGTCCCATGTCGACGGCGCCGGAGTCGCGCAGTTCCCACGTCCCGCGGGCGAGCCTGCCGGTACTGTGCCCGGGAGACGCCGTCGGCAGGTGGCTTTCCTCCTGCGCGGTCACGACCTCCTGGGTCACCATGTGCAGCGGAACACGGGCGCCGTCGGGGGACTCGTACAGTCGGCTCAGCGCTGTGTCGGGGGAGATGCCGGCGGTCTCCCGCAACGAACGTTCCACGCACTCGCGGAAACCGAGCATCCACCAGCGCAGGATCTGGTCGGGGGAGCGCATCCAGCGGTCCAGCTCCCGGGCCGGACGTGCCTGGGCCGTTTCGCACTGGATCAACCCCAACCTCAGGGCGGTGCGCCAGGGCCGAATGAAACGGTGCGCCTGTTCGGGGGAACCGATCCGTCGCAACCACTCGTCCCGGCGGCCGGGGTCCCGGCACAGGTGACGGGGCCAGAGCCCGAACCTGCGGATCGCGTTGCGGGTGTCGTTCAGGTCCGGCAGGCCGTGCACGTCCACGTGGGTGATGGGCCCGCACCATCGAGCCAGTTCCAGAGCGGTGCCCAACAGCGGGCTCGCCAGGGCGGAGCGGGCCAGTTCCCGGGGCGGCCGAAGGGACACCGGTCGGGCGGCGAAACGATGGTGGTCCGACGCGTCCGAGTGGTGCGATGACATTCCTGCCCCCGAGTCCTGGTGGCTCGAACTCCCTTTCTCTCCCTTGTACAGCGACTCGGCGTGTTCGTGTGGTGGTTTCGCCGACCTCGTGGGAACGAAAGCGGCGAAGGTGAGGTTTCGGACATGGTGCGCGGGGCTCTACACGGTGGGAAGCTCTGGAGCCGGCGTCCCTCGACCCACTCTCCGAGCGTGTTCGTCCCGGACCCTGGGACGCACACGGCCGCGGAGGGGATCAACGCAGGTACGAGGCACCGTTCAGGTCCAGGACGGTACCCGAGGCCCACTCCGCCTCGGGGGAGGCAAGGAAACGTACGGCCGCGGCGACCTCCTCGGGGGTGGCCACCCGCCCGAAAGGGCTCTGCGCGCGCACCTGGTCGGTGACCCGGTGGGCCACCCGCTCGGTCGCGACGAAGCCCGGCGCGACGGAAGCCACCCCGATCCCGTGCGGGGCCAGGGCCACCGCGAGGGACTGGCCCATCGCGTGCAGGGCGGCCTTGCTCGCACCGTAGGCCGGATGATCCGGCTCCCCCTTGAACGCACCCCGCGACCCGATATTGACGATGCGTCCGCGCACCCCTTGGTCGATCATGTGCCGGGCGGCCCGATGACTGACGTGCGCGGCTCCCAGGACGTTGACGTCCAAGGTCTGGCGCCACACCTGAGCCCATGCCTCGAAGGGGGTCTCGGCGATCGGGTGGGGCAGGTTCACCGCCGCGTTGTTGACCAGTACGTCCAACCCTCCGAGTCGTTCAAGGACCGTCTCGACCAGTTCGGTCGCGGCGACAGGTTCCCGCAGGTCGGCGCCGACCAGTACGTGCCCGTCGCCGGGCAGCAGTCGGAACGTCTCCTCGGCCTCCTCTCGGCGCGACCCGTAGTGCACGGCGACCCGGTCACCCGTCTCGGCGAAGGCGAGCGCGATCGCGCGGCCGATACCGCGTGCGGCACCGGTGACCAGGACGTGACGACTCATGAACGAAGGCCCTTCGACGACGATGATGGCGCACCGAGGCTACCCGGCATCGAGAATCGGCGTTCCCTCACCAGGACGGAGCCCCGTCCTTCCCGCCGAAGGCGCGGGAACCGGCGCTGGGTCTGGCGGCCCTGACCGCCGGACGCACACCCGAAGCCTCGGCGTCGTAGGCCCTCCCGCCTACAAAACCTTGGTTACCGGCCAGTAGACTCGCGCCGCGATCACAACGGTTGATCCCACCTTCCGGGAGGCGATGGGTGAACGGCGACGCGCGCACGAGTGGAACGGTCGACCACCGGTACTCGACCCGAGGCACGCCGAGCCCCACCCCGAACACCTCCCCGAACCTCCCACTGCCGATGGGCGCCCCGCCCACGGCGAAGCCCCCTGGACCGACGGCCCGGGCACACGAGACGACCACCCTGCCCGGAACACCGAGGTCGACCGGTGACACCCACGCTGGAAGGCGCCTCGCAGCGCCGTCCACGACTCCGAGACGCCGAGTACACCCGTGAGGCCCAGCGGCGGACCGCACAGGCGGCTCCGCCCCCACGACCCACGAGAGTGACCGCGCGCACTCGGTCGTCACCGTCGAAGAACGAAAGCGAGAACCCCCATGACCGACCCCCACCGACCGGGCACCTTCGCCCATGACGACGGCCTGCCCCGACTTCCGCTGCCCGCGCTCCGCGACAGCGCGCAGCGGTTCCTGCGCTGGTGCGAACCCTTGCTGGACAACGCGCAGTTCACCGCCACGGAGACCGCCGTGGCGGAGTTCCTGCGCCCGAAGAGTCCCGCCTGGGCACTACAGAGCGAACTGGAACGCGTCGACGCGAGTGAGGACTCACAGTCCTGGTTGGACGACTTCTGGCCCAGCCAGTACCTCGGCGCCCGGGGCCGGGTCGCGCTCGACGTGAACTACTTCTTCCTGCTCGACGACCGCGAAGGCGACCAGTGCGAACGCGCGGCCGACCTGTTGGCCGCCGCCGTGGACTTCAAGCGGCGCGTCGACACCGAAGAGGTGCCCCCGGAGGCACCGCGTGGGCGACCCCAGTCGATGGAACAGCTCAAACGCCTCTTCGGCACGACCCGGATCCCCGGCGAGACGATGGACACCGTCCGTACCCCCTACAGTCCCGAACACCCCGGGCCTTCACGGGCGAGGCACGTGGTCGTGTTCTCCCGCGGGCACATGTTCGCCTTCGACGTGATCGACCCCGACGGCCGCCCCTACACCCCCGACGAGCTGACCGCCGGGTTGCGCGCGCTCCTCGCGGCGGTACCCGAACGGGCCGCCCCGGGCCGGTCGGTCGGTCACCTGACCACCAAGGACCGAACCGAGTGGGCGCGCAGTAGGCGTGCGCTAATCGAGATCGACCCCGCCAACCCCGCCGCCCTGGACACGGTCGAGACCGCGCTGCTGTGCCTGTCCCTGGAGGGGGACACCCCGGCCGACGACCGGGCCGCCGCCGAGCGGGTCCTGCACGGCGACAGCGCGAACCGCTGGTTCGACAAGGCCCTCTCCTTCATCGTCTTCCCCGACGGCAGGGCCGGTCTCAACTGCGAGCACAGCACACTGGACGGCACCACGGCGGCCTCCTTCCTCAACGCGGTCGATGGCTCCTCGACACCGGCACGCATCGGTCGGGACACCGATCGCGTGCCCGGGTTCGCGCCGGTGGAGTTCGTCCTCGACGAGGCCCTGCGCACCGACATCCGAGAATCCGGTGCGGCCTTCTCCGACTACGCGGCCCAGGGCGTCAACGCCACGTTCAGCAGCCGCGAGTTCAACAGCGACCGCGCCAAGACGCTCGGCGTCTCACCCGACGCCTTCATCCAGTTGGCCTTCCAACTCGCCCACCGGCGTGCCAAGGGGCACCTGGGCGCCACCTACGAGTCGATCTCCAGCCGCCAGTACCACTACGGCCGCACCGAGACGATGCGCGTGCTCACCCCCGAGTCGGTCGCCTTTGTCGAGGCCATGGAGGACCCCGGCACGGACGTGGACACCCGCGAGACCGCCGCGCGAGCCGCCGCCCGGGAACACTCGGCGCGGGCCAAGGGCTGCCAGGTCGGTGAGGGCCCCGAACGGCACCTGTGGACGCTCGAACTCATCCGCAGGGACCGCGGCGCCTCGGTCGGCGCCGAGTCCCCGATGGCCCTGTACAACAGCCCCGGCTGGCGGATCATGCGTTCGGACCACCTGTCCACCAGTTCGGTGCCCTGCCGGCCGGTGCGCCTGTGGGGGTTCGGCTCGACCGGCCCCGACTGCATCGGCATCGGGTACATCCTGTTGCCGGAGCGGATCGACCTCCACCTGCACGCTCCGCGGAGCCTGGCCGAGGTACAGGAGCGCTTCGTCCAGGAACTGGCCGGTGCCTTCGAGGAGCTGACGGAACTGCTGGCCGACACGTCGACCATGAGCACGGTTCGCGGCTGACCGGTCGCATCGTCGTGTTCGCCGTTCGGCGGCCCGGAGTGTGGACTTCGGGTCGCCGAACCGCGGGGCGTGTGCCGAGGCGGCTCCCGGCCCGGAGGTCATCGGGCCACCGGACCGGGTGACGGCGCGCGGCCTTCGTGTCGAGGTGGCCTCACCCGGCGTAGAACACGGGGGTGCGTCGGGCGGCACGGGCCGGACGTGGTCCCAAGGCGCCCAGCGCGATCGCGCTGAGCACACTGTCGGCGGCCGGATGCCCCGACCCCCACATCAGCCTCGTGACGGCCTCCGGGTCGCGCCAGAGTTCGGTGTCCTGCGGCAAGGGCATCCCCGAGTCCACTCGCAGCGCGTAGGTGTCGAGCACGGCCATCACCAGCTGTGCCGGACGAACCCGCCCCGCCCGTCGTCGAGCGTGCGCCACCCAGCCGCCCAGGACCGGGTGGTCCCGGTAGGAGTCCAGGACCTCGTCGGCCTCGGGACCCGCCCCGCGCAGCACCCGGAAGGCGTGCACACGCAGTCGCCAGTCCACGGGGTCGGTACAGGCGGCCAGGAGAGACCTCGCCGCCTCCCGCGCACCACGTTCGGTGATCCACTCCGCCCCCATGCTCTCGGCGTCGACCGGACGCGAGTCCCACAGGAGCAGCAATAGTTCCCGCGCTCGGAGTCCGCCGGTCGGCGGGTGTTCGAGTGGCGGTTCGCCCCGGTCCCGCCACCGATGGGCCATACCGTGGTCGCCCAGTCGGGTGATGCGCACCTGTCCGTCCGGGAGGGGTTCCACCGCTCCCGACCGGATCAGGGCGTGCACCGCCGCCGGGAGCCCTTCGGCGTCGCCGAGCTCTTGTGCCAACTCCTCCAGGTGCCACCCGCAGCCGGAGGTGAAGAGGATGTCCAGAACGCGCGGGGCCGGATCGGGTCCCGCCAGGATCGACAGGGATCGGGCCCAGGCCCGTACGAGGCGGTCATCGTCACGCCAGATCTCCAGGGCGTCCTCGGGCCGGACCTCTGAGGCGGTGGTGTGCACGAACCCGGCCCGCAATGCCGTCTCGAATACCTGGGGGATCTCCTTGGGGGTCAGACCCAGGTCGGAGGCTGCCCGACTCCGGTCCTCGGAGCGGAGCCGCTCGGGGCCGCTCCCGCGGACCAGCGGAGCCCCCGAACCCACCCACGAGGCCAGTCGGAGGGCGTCGGCCAGGCCCGGACAACCCCGTGCCTGGAGGGCCGCCCGTTCCACCGGCACCAGGCGGACCCTCGGTGGTCCCTCCTCGCCCCTCTCCGGCCGCCACGGGAGGCCCGCATCCTCGGTCGCCGGGGGAGCGGTCTTCTCCTCATGACGCCGTGATCCGACATGTGCCGCGCTCACGGGACCGGCCGCCGAGGCGGAGATCCAATCGACCTTGGAACGGGTGCCGGTCGGCCGCCACATCGCCCTCGGGGCGCCCGCATCACCTTCGCTCACCGGTGGGCCACTCGTCCCACACCGTGATCGTGCCCGGGCCGTCTCACGCCGGGGGAGACCGGTGGGCGGAGCCGTGGCCTCGCCGAGCTGTTCGCACATATCGCTCAGAGCGGTGCGCGGCGTCTTGGCCTCAGGAGACGAGGCCTCGATGTCGACGTGCCCCGGAACCGGCACGGGGTCCTTCGGACGTGGGGGTGCGAGCTCGGGGTAAGGCAGAAGGAGTTCGCCCAGGGCGCGTAGGCCCTCCTCGACGACGAGGGAGAGCAGATACGGAATGGTGCCTCGAAGCAGGCGGAAACGGAAGGGTTCGACGATGGTCATGGCGCCCCACGGGATCGGGTGTCGAGATGGCCGTGACTCCATCGTCGGTGAAGTCGGAGCAATCTGCAGAAGGCCTGTGGATAACTTTGTTTTCCCAGGTCAGGGGGGTGAGGGAAAAATGGAGGCGGCGACCGGAACGACTCTGCTTCAATGTCGGAATGATGATTCGCGCCGCGCTGCCCTCCGAGCGCACCGTGATCGGAGACCTCAGGGTCCGGGCCTACCGGGACCAGAGCCTGTTGGACGCCAGTCCCTCCTACGCCGACACCTTGCGCGAACTGGGGTGGGGTGCCCCCGACGAGGTCATGGCGGCCGTGGACGGTGAGACCGTGCTGGGCACGGTCGTGTACGTACCCTGGGGGCCACGCTGCGAGGCGGCGCGAGGGCCGCGGGAAGCCGAGATCAGAGCCTTCGCCGTCGCCCCCGAGGCGCAACGTCGCGGAGTCGGCGCCACCCTGGTCAAGGCCGTGATCGAACGTGCCGAACGAGAAGGCCTCGACCGTCTGGTGTTGTCCACCCAGGAGATCATGAGCGGTGCCCGACGCCTGTACGAGACGCACGGTTTCACCCGACTGCCCGAGCGTGACTGGTCCCCGGTCCCCGGCGTGGACCTCCTCGTCTACGTCCGGCACCTGAGGGGCTGAACGACCTGCGCCCGGACACGAGTACGCCGAACTGGACGCCACCGCCCTGGCTGCGATGCTGCGGGCCGGAGAGGTCTCAGCGGCCGAAGTGGAGTCCGCGGCCAGGGAGTCCCTGACCCGAGCCCACACCGAGCTCAACGCCCTGACCCGGCCGTTGTTCGAACCGGCGCTGTCCCACGACCCCGGTGGGCCCTTGGCCGGGGTTCCCTTCGTGATCAAGGACAGCGGACCCGTGGCCCGAGGGGTGCCCTTCACCCTGGGCAGTCGGGCCCTGCGCGGCGCGTCCGCCGCCGTGGACCAGGAGGTGATGGCCCGTTTCCGAAAGGTCGGCCTGGTGGCGCTGGGCCAGAGCACCGCACCGGAGCTGGGGCTGAGCTTCGCCACCGAGTCGGCGTTGTACGGGCCCACCCGCAACCCGTGGGACCCCGGACGCGGGGTCGGCGGATCCAGCGGTGGATCGGCGGCGCTGGTGGCGGCCGGGGCGGTTCCCTTCGCGCACGGCAACGACGGCGGCGGGTCGATCCGGGTGCCCGCCGCGGCCTGCGGGGTGGTGGGCCTCAAACCGAGTCGGGGCCGGGTGCCCTGCGGACCCCAGGTGGGGGAGGCCGGGTTCGGGCTGGTGTGCGAGTTCGGTCTGACCCGCACCGTCCGCGATACCGCGCTGCTCCTGGACCTGGTGGGAGCCCCTCCGGTGGGGGAGAAGCACACGGCGCCACCATCGACGGGACGTTACGTCGATCGGCTGAACACGTCCCCGGTCGGGCGACGGGTGGCCGTGACCACCGCGGCCTGGGGCACGGCGCGGGTCGCCCCGAGGGTGGCCGAGGCGGCCCGGGACACCGGCCGGGTCCTGGAATGGATCGGGCACACGGTGAGCGAGGACGCCCCCGTGTTCGACGCCGAGGACGTGGTGGAGGCATCGGTGCTCGCGGCGATCGCCACCGGAGCGGCACTGAATTCCACGGCCGTCGACCCCGCGCGGATGGAGTCGGTTCCCGCCCGCATCCTGACCGAGACACGGGCCCACAGCGCCATGGACGTGGTGGCGTGTCTTCAAGCCCAACATCGGGTCACCGCACCGGTCGGACGCTTCTTCGCCGAGTACGACCTGCTGGTGACGCCGACGGTGGCCGGTCCGCCACTGCCGCACGGCACACTCGACCACGACGGGGAGCACACGGTGCGTTCCTGGCTACGGGAGATCTATCGACACGGGCCCTTCACCGCCCCGTTCAACGTCGCGGGCAACCCAGCGATCAGCCTGCCCTTGGCGCAGAGCCCCGAGGGGTTGCCGATCGGGGTGCAGTTGGTGGCCGCGCACGGTCGAGAGGACCTGCTGATCGAGGTGGCCGCCCAACTGGAACAAGCCGTCCCCTGGCGGGATCGCCGGCCCTGGTGAGCGGCTCGTATCCCCGCTTCGCGGATGCGGCACTGCCGTGCACCAGGGGCCACGTCGTGTACCGGGACCCGCCTTCCCCACCGGGGTAGGGATGAAGGTCAGTAGGTCGACTGTCCGAACAACATGGACACCTCAAGAGGCGGCTCGTCGGGTTCGAAGGGAGACCTCATCGCATCGACGCGTTCGTCGAGGACGGCGCCGGGCGAAGGGGCGGGGCCCCGGCGCACGGCCTCGGTGAGGCCCGGGTTCTGGCTCGCTCTCTCCAAAATGGTGTCCGCCCAGGGACGGTCGATGACGGCGCGAACGAAGTCCTCCGGGTCGGCCGGAGTCAGCCCGGCAGCGAGAAGCCCGTGGGCGGCCTCGGCCGAGTCTCGGCCGGCCAACCACCGATCCAGCAGGGGTTCGACGTCGATCGGTCGGGTCGTCGCCGCCAATTCCAAGAGTTCGGTGGCGCTCAGCCCCGTGACCGGTGGCGTCCTGGGCACCTCGATCCCGCAGGCGCGCAACCGGCGGGCGACACAGTGGTCGCCCAGGCCCGTGATCCGGTGTCGACCGTCGTCGGTCGCCGTCACCGCTCCCAGGTCGGTCAGGGCGGCCAACACCCGGGGCAGATACGACTCCGGGTCCGGTTCGGCGCACACGTGGACCAGTTCGTCCAGCGACAGGGCCCGCCCGGTGAGGAAGAGTTCGCCGAGCAGCAGGAAGGGTGTGGCCCCGGGTAGGCCGGTCATGGTGGCCAGGGCATCGGCCCAGGCATCGGCGACCGCACCCGGAGTCTCTCGGACCCAGGCGTGTGCCGCCGGCCCGGGCAGGGCGTGCAGATAGGTGGTGCGTACCAGACCCGCGGCTCGGGCGACGGCGAACAGGAACGTGATCTCGTCGGAGCGGACGTCCAGGATCCGGGCCGCCTCGGCGGTGTCGTCCTCACCCAGCGCGTCGTGTTCGGTGTACGGGCGCAGCAGCGCCTGCGGGTCCATCCACGCCGTCAGCCGGGCGGCCAGATGCAGGGTGGGGCAGGCCCCGGCACGGGTGTCCAGATCGGCCAGGGGTGTGGGCAGGTGGGGACGCAGCGGCTCGGGATGCGGGTCCTCCCCGTACCCCAGACGTTCCAGGAGCGGGGCGGCGATCTCCGGTGGTGTCTCGGGATCGGGCGCCGCGTGACCGGACCGGGTCAGGTCGACCACCTCGATCGCCGCGCGCAGCCGGCGCGGGGTCTCCGTCGACACGAGGCGGCCATCGGTGACCAGGTGGTCGCACCAGCTGAGCCAGGTATCGCGGAACTCTTCGGGCAACTTGTCCCGGCGGCGGATCAGGGCCGCCACCTCGTGGACGTCCTCCACGGTCCAGTCACCGGGCTCGGTGGCGCCCGCGTCCTGGTGGGTGCTGAGCAGGAGCACCAGTGCCTCGATGTGCAGCGTGGGAGGCTCCTCAGCGGTGTGGGCCCATTCGAGACAGGCGGAGATGGCAGGGAGAAGGCGCTCAGTCATTAAGTCTTCACCGACAGTGACGGGGGTGGCCGAAACGGCATCAGACTAGCCGCACGCAGGGGCCTCGCATGGGGAAACGCGGAAATCGGTACCCACCTCGGCGGTCCGGTGTGCCAGCTCGTGTCCCGGTTCGTCGGGAATGGTCCGCCATTCCTCCGGAGTTGGCGGGCCATCGTAACGAAGGTGGGAGAAGCCGCCGGAATAGACGACGAAAGCTCCGGATCGAACTGGGGATGAGAAAGGGATCTCTACCGCGTTCGGGGGCTGGGCAATCTTCGTTGAGCCGGCCGGTATCGGCCATTGGGGAGAGTTCGCCGGCGGGAGGCCGCTCCGAGGCGCTCCCACCACCCCGTCGCAGGATGAACTAGGACGGACCGGACTTTCGGGACAGGTCGTCGCTACCGGAAGGAGCGGATGGACTATCCGCGGGTGAGGTTTGTGGATACCCCTTGAGAGTACGTACTTCGGTAAATGCGATGATCAGTCGTATTTCGCGTGTGCCCTCACCCCAGGAGGCCCCGGCGTGGCAAGGAGTACCAAATCGGAAAGACTCCCCGAATGGCCCGAAGACATGGACGTCGACGGACTCCTCGGCAAGGGCTGGCGTCCCACACCCTTTCGTGAGTTCATCCTCAAGATCCACAGTCGCTGCAACCTGGCCTGCGACTACTGCTACATGTACGAGATGGCCGACCAGGGCTGGCGTTCCCAACCTCGACGCATGGCCAGGGCCACCGTCGACCGGGTCGCCGAACGCATCGCCGAACACGCCCGCGTCCACGGCCGTGACCACGTCGACATCGTCCTGCACGGTGGCGAACCCCTCCTCGTGGGCCTCGACCACCTGCGGTACGTCGCCGAGTCGCTGCGCAAGGCCTGTGAACCCGACGTGCGCGTCGCCTTGCGCATGCAGACCAACGGCGTGCTCATCGACCGGCACTACCTCGACCTGTTCGAGGAGTTCGGGATCCGGGTCGGCGTCAGCATCGACGGCGCGCGCGAGGACCACGACCGTCATCGAACCCGCGCCAACGGACGCGGCACCCACGCCGAGGTACAGGCCGGCATCGAACGCCTCAACACCCGCAACGGCCAACTGCTGGCCGGGCTGCTCACCACCGTCGACCTGGAATCGGACCCGGTCGCCACCTTCGAGCACCTGATCGGATACGACCCACCCGGTATCGACTTCCTCCTGCCGCACGGCCACTGGGACGAGCCGCCGCCGGGTTGGTCCCCCACCGAACCCCGCTATGGCCGTTGGATGGCCGCGGTGTTCGACCGCTGGTACGGCGCCCCCGAACGCGAGACCAACGTCCGCATGTTCAACGAGATCATCCGCCTGCTCCTGGGCAGTCCCTCCCGCACCGAGAGCATCGGGCTGTCACCGGCCGCGCTGGTGGTCGTGGAGACCGACGGGAGCATCGAACAGGTCGACAGCCTCAAGTCGGCGTTCGAGGGGGCCGCCCACACCCCCTTGCACACTTTCACCCACCCCTTCGAAGACGCCCTCTACCTGCCCTCGGTCGCCGCCCGTCAGATCGGTGCTCGCGCCCTGAGCCCCACCTGCGCCGCTTGTCCGCTGGCCAAGGTGTGCGGGGGCGGGCTCTACCCGCACCGCTACCGCTCCGGCCACGGTTTCCTCAACCCCTCGGTCTACTGCGCCGACCTCTACCACCTGATCACCCACATCCACCGGACCGTGGCCGCCGATGTGGCCCGGATCAGGAAGGAACTCTAGATGCCGGGACCGGTTCCCGACCCGCTGTTCGACGACCTGGCCCGAGGAGCGGGTGGGCAGGCCGCCACCGCCCACCTGCGCTCCGCGCAGTACGGCAAACACCTGCTCCTGCTGCGCCGCGTCGTGGACGTCGCCCACGAGACGGGACACCCCGAGGCCGAGCGCGTCCGAGACGCCTACGAGCTACTGACCCGCGCCCAACAACACGCGCCCGATCCGGTCGCGCGGGTACTGCGCACCCCCACGGTCGGGGTGTGGGCGCGTCGTACCGCCTTGGCCCTGGCCGGTCACCGGCCCGAACCCGCCCGCGTCGGCGCGCTGTCCGCGCTCGCCGCGGTGGCGGCCCTGCGCGCCGGAGTGGAGGCCCGCGTCGAAGTCCCCTTGGACGGTCCGACCGCTCCGCTGCCCTCCCTGGGACGGGCCCTGGTCGGTGAGGCGCCGTCCGCGCTGGTGGAGATCGTCGGCGGTCGGGCCACCATCGGAGTGGCGGGTCGGCCCGAAGTGGAGGTCCCCGAGGACCCGCACGAGGACGCACCCGGATGGCACGCCCTGCGGCGGCTCGCCGCCGAACACCGAGGCCGGCGACTCGAACTGTTCCTGGACGATCAGGACCCGGACCGTATGCCCGGCACCGACCTGGTGGCCCGCCGTCTGGACGCGGAGGAACTGCACTGGTGGCGCCGCACCCTGCAAGAGGCCTGGGAGTCGCTGGTGGACCACCACTGGACCATCGCCGAGGAGACGGCGGCCACCGTCACCACGCTCACCCCCATCACCGCGCCGGGTGGGAGGGTCCACACCAGCGCCACGGCCCGGCACGCCTTCGGCAACCTGGGGCTGTCCCGTCCCACCGGCCCGGTGCCGTTCGCGCTCACCTTCGCGCACGAGGTGCAGCACGCCAAGCTCACCGCCCTGCTCGACCTGGTCGAACTCACCCTGCCCGAGGACGGGAGCCGCTACTACGCGCCTTGGCGGCCCGACCCCCGCCCCGCCGCCGGGCTGCTACAGGGTGTGTACGCCCACTTGGGAGTGGCCGGATTCTGGCGCAGGCACCGGCACGTCACCGAGGGGGAGGAGGCGCGCCGCGCTCACGTGGACTTCGCGCACTGGCGCCGCTCCACGGTCGACGCGGCCCGCGCCCTGGCCGACTCGGGGCGGCTCACCACCGAGGGCAAACGATTCCTCGCCCTGACCGACTACACCCTGCGGGAGTGGCTGGAGGAGCCGGTCCCGGACCGGGCCGAACGGGCCGCGCGGGACACGGCCCGTCGACACCTGCGACAGTGGCGCGCCCACAACGGGATCCCGGGCTGAAGCCCGAGATCCCGCCGGTGTGCGGGAGCCTCACAGCAGGGGTGGGTCGAAGTCGGCGACCAACCGGCGGTTCTCCTCGCATGCGCTGGTGAAGATGTGTTCGCGGCCCAAGCCGCGCACGTAGGAGTCATAGGTGTGGTCGGCCAGTTCCTTGGCCTCCGTCGACTTCTTCTCGGCCCGCAGGTCCAACACCAGGTTGGAGGCACAGGCCAGGCTGCTGGGGTGTTCCTCGCCCACCAGTCGGCGGTAGCGGCGCAGTGTCCCCTGTCCCAGGCGGACCGCGTTGTCGGTCTCGCCCAGTCCCGCCAGGTCGCCGGCCAGGTTGGTGGCGGCGGCCAGCGTGTAGTGGTGGTCGCGGCCCAGACGGGCCTCCAAGGCGATCAGCGCGCTCTCGTTCATCGACCTGGCCCGCTCCGGGTCGCCCAACAGCCGGTACAGCAGCGCCACGTTGCTGGTGCAGCCGTGCTTGTAGGGGTGGTCGTGGCCGTACGCCTGGGCGTAGCGCAGGTCGGTGTCCTCCGCCAGTTCCAGCGCGCCGTCCAGCTCCCCGGTCATCCGCCACAGGTTGGCCAGGCACATCGCCGCGGCCAGGGTGCTGGGGTGGTGGATGCCGTGCAGACGCAGGTAACGGGAGTGTGCGTCCTGGCCCAGTTCGAGGGCCTCCTCCAGCTCACCGGACAGGCGGCGGGCGATGGCCAGGTCCACCTGGGTGCGCAGGGTACGAGGATCCTCCACCCCCAACTGGTCACGACCATAGGCCAGGGCGTCCTCACCCAGGTCGCAGGCCTCGGTGTAGTCCCCGGACAGGCGCACCGCCTGCGCCAGCGCGTTCCAGTACGCGAGCAGAACGGGTGAGCCGCCCGCCGGCCCGACCCGCTTGAACAACATGTAGGAACGTTCGTGCTTGGCCTGGGAACCGGTGAAGTCACTGGTCAGCGCGTGATCCAGGGCGAGGTTGTTCAGGGCGCGCAGGGTGGCGGGGTCGTTGGGCCCGAACGCCTCCTCGTATTGACGCAGCACCTCCTCGTCGTGTTCACGGGCCTTCCAGAAATCCCCGCGGGCCCGGTAGTCGGCGCCGCGACCGGAGAGCACCGACAGGGTGTCGGAGTGGGTCGCGCCCAGGACCCGCGTCAGCGACGGCAGGATCGCCCGGTTGATGTCCTGGGCGTCGGTGAACCGGCCGAGGTCGCGCAGCCGGTTGGCGTACTTGGCCTGGGCCCGCAGCACGTGCGGGTCCTCGTTGCCCGAGTCGGCGGTCCACTTCTCGATGAACCTTCGCGCGTGGTCGCTCGCCGTCTCGTAGTTACCCGACGTGTACAGGAAGTCGAGCATGTTCAGCCCGAACTCCCGCACCTCGGGGATGGCGGACTCGGCGACCCGTGCCGGGCGCATGTGGGACAGCAATTCCAAGTAGCGGGCCTGGGAAGAAGGGTCGGTGAAGTTCCTGGGGGCCGCGGCGCTGATCAGCGACCACACTTCGACACGGATCTCCTCCTGGGTCTGTGGATCCAGCTCCTCGCGGACCAGCGCTTGGATCAACCGGTGCACCTGGACGGTGCGATTGGAGTTGTCCAGACGGACCAGCGCGTACCGCCCCAACTGGCCGATGGCCTTGCTGAGCCGGATCGGGTCGGACATCAGCTGCGCCATCTCCGGGCGCACCGTACCGTCCTCCACGGGGAAGAACAGGTCGCGGGGGATCGGTTCGGGCCCGAAGAAGGCGCAGCAGCGCAGGAGCTCCATCGCCTCGGGCAGGTTCTCCTGCAGCTTGGCCACCGACAACTGCCAGGCGGCGGTCATGGGCTGGGGGTACTCGGGCGGCTTGCCCTCGCGGAGCAGGGGCCCGGTCCGTTCCGACAACAGCCCCAGGTACTCTCTGACCGACATGCCGGTCTCGGACTGCAACGCGCCCGCCTGTTCCAAGGCCAGAGGCAGGTGGCCCAAGGCCTCGGCCAATTCGGTGGCCTCCCCTCCGCTGATGCCCCGGGGGATGCGCTTCTTGAGGAACTCCACGCTCTCGTGGTCGGCGAAGACGTTCACCGGCACGGTCTCGGCCACCCCTCCCCACCGGTGGTTGCGGGTGGTGATGAGGACGTGTCCGGGACCCTGGGGGATGACGTCGTTGAGTTCCTCGGGCTCGTCGGCGTTGTCGAAGACGATCAGCCACCGGGAGTAGGGCTCGCCCTTGCGCAGCGCCGCCAGGACCCCGTTGGCGGCCTCCTCCACACCGGTGACGGCGGGTCCCGGCAGCTCCAGGTGCGGCGCCAGGTGGGCCAGGGCGGAACGGACCAGCCCGGGCTGGTCGGCCATCACCCACCACACCAGGTCGTACTCGTCCCGAAACCGGTGCGCGTACTCCACCGCCATGAGGGTCTTGCCAACGCCGCCGTACCCGTGAAGGGTCCGGGGTACCACCGGTTCGGGGGTGGGTACGACCGCGGTCATCTGGTTGAGCAGGCCCGCGCGTAGTTCGTTGAGCTGCTCGGTACGTCCGGTGAAGTTCTTGTGGCGCGGTGGAACCCTGCCCCACACCTCCGGGAATCGGCTCCTGCCCTGGCCGGGAAAGCTCCCCTGGGAAGTGGTCACTCGGTATCCTCCGTTTTCACATAGGCCTCACCAGGCTTCTCATTTCTCACTCCGTGAAAAGCCCTGGTGTTGTGTTGTGTCGATGAAAGTCGCTCGGGAATCGTGTGTGAAAACTCAGAGTAGGCGATGATGTTAGTCAGCGACAGGTGTGTGGTAGGAACTCCCTACGGCAACCGGTTCGAATGATCACGTGAAAGGGCGGTACCCACCGTCCTTTCACGGTGGGCTGTCGAAAGACGGCGACACGGAGGGAAGGACATGGCGGAACACGAGTTCGGCGGCGGCACCGCCCTGGTCGACGTCGGCGGGTTGTCCCTGCGCGACCTCGACGGGATCGGGGGTTCGGTGATCGCCGAGGCCCTGCGCTCGGTGCTCGACCCGAGAGACGCCGGCGCGGAGGTGGTCGCCGGGTTCGTCAACGACCCCGAATGAGAAAACGGGATTCCGATCACGGGCACGGACACTTTCCGTGCCCGCTGACGTCACCCGATCGACATCCATGATTATGTCGCGCTCGTATGGGCAAGTTCTCTAGGGAAGCGCGGACACGTTCCATGGTCGGATGCAGCCAAAAGGCCACATGAATGTCTCCGGGGCTCGAAAGAGCGCCTGGTTCGTGGCACTATGGACAGCGCTGTTTCGCGCCAGAACCGTCCTTGTTCTCGCCGGCCGGGAGCCGTTCCATGACACGAGCCGTCCTCGGGCGCGCACACGGTCCTTTCATCGGGCTGCGCCCCTATCTCACCCGGGACCGCCCGCTCTTCCTCGGCCGTGACGAGGAGACCGAGGCGGTGGTGCGAGCCTGGACCGGGCACCGCCTCACGGTGCTGCACGGAGACAGCGGTGTCGGCAAGACCTCTCTGGTGCGTGCCGGTGCGGCCCCCGTCCTGGCCGATCAGGGGCACACGGTGCTGCCCACCGGAGACCTGTGCTTCGACCCGGGCTTTCCCACGGCGGTACTGCCTGCCCACAACCCCTACACCCGGGCCCTACTGGCGGTGTGGAGCCCCGAGGAGTTCCCCACCCACGGACCGGGCACCTCGCTCATCGACTTCCTGCGCACCCGAACCGGAACCGATCGCTACGGCCGTTCCCGCCCCGTGTTCGCCGTCCTGGACCAGACCGAACTCCTCCTGCGCCGTTCGCCCGCGCCCGAGCAGTGGCGCAAGGACTTCCTGGAGGAACTCTTCGGTGCCCTGGAGACCCGTGAGGACTTGCGCCTGTTGGTGACCGTGCGCAACGGCCACCTCGACGAACTGCGCCGACTCGTGGACAAACGCGAGGTCGAACACGCGGAGGTGGCGCTGAGACCGTTCACCCCGAACACCGCCCGGTCCGTGGTGGCGGGCTGCCTGGCCACGGTGGGGTCCCGGATCGGTGCCGTCGAACCCGGACGTCTGGTGGAGGAGGCGCGCACCGTCCGCGCCCCCGACGGTCGCCCCGACCACCGCACGAACGGGGTCGAACCGGCGCTGGTGCAGTTGCTGGGGCTCACCCTGTGGGAAGAGGCGACCGAAGACCACACGGCCCTGATGCCCGACGACGACACCGAGATCGACCGCGCCCTCACCGAACGCCTGGCCGGGCTTTTAGAAGAGGTGGCCGCCGAACACCTGGTCCCGCCCGACGTCCCGCAGGCCTGGCTGCGCAGACTCGTGGTCTCCGATGATCGCGGGCCGACCGGTCCCTCCCACGACGATCCCGACGGCTCCTTGACCCCTGGGATCGTCCACGCTCTGGAGGACCGGCGGCTGGTCACCACCCACACCGAGGGCACCACCTGGGTCCTGCGCCATCCTCGGCTCGCCCGCCCCCTCATGGGTCTGGCCCTGTCGCCCTACGCCCACGGGCTGCGCGCCTGGGGCGACCGGGACCGGTTGGGTGTGGCCCTGGGGGCGCGGACCCGAGGGGAGTCCGGCCTGGCCGCCGAACACGCAGCGCAGACGCTGCGGTCCCTGTCCTCACCCGCTCCCGGAACGCACGCCCTGTTCACCACGCTGCTGGCGGACCTGGCCTTCGAACGGGGCGAGCACCGGGCCGCGGCCGAGTACTACACGGCGGCGGCCCGTACCCGGGAGTCCGTCGGTGAGGGTGTGGCGGTGCTGCGTCTGTTGGTCGCCGAGGCGCGTAGCAGACTCTTGTGCGGGGAACGCGCGAGCGCTCTGGCCCTGGTCTCCGCCATCACCGGTCGGGTGCACGGCGACCCCAGCCTGCGCGCCGGCATCGGCCAGGTGCTGTGGCTGGCGGGACAGGCGGAGGCCGCCTTGGACGAGTTGGAGGGAGCTCTTCGGGGCGGGGGCGGTGTCTCCGAGGCGCGGCGCACGCGCGACGAGATCCGAGACGCCGTCGCCAAGGAGGGGCCCGTCCTCCAACAGCGATGGAGAGGGTGAGGATTGGACTCTACTGTTCTGGTGGCGCTGATCACCGGTGTGGTGACGGCGACCAGCACCCTGGGAGCCACCGCCCTGGCCGCGTGGCGGGCCGAGACGGTGGAACGATGGCGCGCCGAGCACACTCTGAGGGTGGAACGGGAACGACGGGCGAACGAACGCGAACGCTCCCGGGTCCGGGAGGTCCGGCAACGACTGGAGGACGTTCGCCACGGGGTGCACCGGCTCGACCAGAGCATGCGACAGATCGGTGAGCTCCGCAGACTCGGCCCTCCGGGAGAAGGAGGAAACGACCTGGTCGAGGAGGTGCGCACGTGCCGCGGCCACATGTACGAGGCGGTGATCGCCGTCGAACGCGTGCGCGACCTGCTGCCCACGAGCGATCAGGAGGCGGTCGACAGGCTCAGGGAGGCGGTGGACCGGACCCTGGGCCACGTTCAGGTGCGACCGGATCCGGGTGAGGGAGCGGAGTCGGTGCACCGTGACCTGGTGGAGGGGCTTCGAGAGCTCGCGGAGGTGTTCGGGCGGGGAGGGCACGACCTGGTACCCGACGTGCCGGAGGAACCAGTGTGACGGCCAGCGCGACGGCCCCGGCGACGGCCACCACCAGCACCAGCGTGGTGCGCACGCCCAGGTGTTCCAATGAGTAGCCCCCTATCAAAAGGCCCAGGGGCAGGGCCGCGCCGGTGAGGAACCGGACGGTGCCGGTGAGCCGCCCCAACATCCGAGAGGGGACGTACGCGGTGTGGTAGGCGGTCACGGTGACGTTCATGTGCGCGCCGACGAACCCGATCCCGCCCCAGACCAGCGGCAGGACCACCGTCGTCCAGTCGGGCCCGGCCCGGTCGGCGCTCAGCAGCACCACGGTCAGCAGCAGCCACGCCCACGTGCACGACCGCACCATGCGGGCCGGGTTCAGCCGACGGACCAGGTACGGCGCGGCGACGGCGCCGAGCAGGCCGCCCGCTCCGGTGGCGGCCAGCACCAGACCCAGGACGAACGGTGAGATGCCCTCTCCCGTGGTCATCAACATGATGACCAGCCACACCACCTGGAACAGGGCGTTGGTGATGGTGCACACCATCAGTGAGAGCAAGAGGAAGCGGTCACCGCGCAGGAGGAGGAACCCGCCGGCGAGTTCGCGCGCGAGCCTGCCGATCCCGCGCCGGGGACGGCAGGCTCGGTGGCCTCGGGCCGGGGTGTCTCGGCGGCGTAGGGAGGGCAGCAGCAGCGTGGCCCACAGGGACAGCAGACACACCAGGACGTCGAACAGCGCGGGCAGCCCGTGTGCCAGCCCGTACAGCGCCCCGCCCAAGGGCCGACCGAGCATTTGGGTGGCGTCGTTGCGTGCCTCGTTCTTGGCGGCGGCTCCGGTGAGCTCCTCGCGGGGGACCAGGTGGGGGACGGCGGCGGCCCCCGCGGTGGAGTGCAGTGTCCCGCATACCCCGTGCAGGGCGGAGGCGAGGGCGAGGATCACCACGGGGGCGTCCAGTAGCAGGACGGGGGCGACGAACAGCACCACGCACAGGATGCGACCGACGAGGCCGGCGATCATGACGTTCCGTGGGTCGTGCCGGTCGACCACCAGCCCGACCGGGATGTGCAGCAGGGTCCGGGGCACCATCCCCGCGGCCGCGATCCATCCGGCCAGCACGGGGGAGCCGGTGTGGAACAGTGCCAGCAGCGGGATGGCCAGTCCGAACGTCATGGTGCCGAGACCGGACAGGGCCACGCTGCTCCACAACAGGGCGAATCGGTGACGCCAACCAGCGTCCGCCCGTGATGGAACGCTCTCCCCATTGAGTTGATCTGTGCTGGACATCGCTATCCGTGCCGGTGGTTGAACGGTGGGGACCGAAAGGTCCGAAAAGGGCGTTCAGGTGATAAACGCAGATTCGGCACGTGTGGTGTGGTCGGCCCTGTGGTGCCCCGGTCGCGTGATCGACGCCGTTCTCCAAGGCAGCGCTCATCGTATCGGGAAAGAATTCTCCTTGCCCGCGGTTGGGGAACGTGTGGTGGCGAGTGTCAACGGAGGAAAGCGTGACGTGGCGACCTTTCCTTCGGTCCGTATTTCGGTTGACCCGAACACCGATTCGGTTCGTTGACCTGAACACGGGTCGAGGTTCTAGGCTCTCCTGACGACCCGAAACAAAGGAGATTCGTGACCGTCGATCCGACCTCGAACCCGGTTCCCGCACCCCGAAGCGTCCTGCGGCGTCTGGAGGAGGACCGCAACGTGTGGCTGTGCACCCTGCGCCCGGACGGTTCCCCGCACGTAGTCCCCGTCTGGTTCGCCCACCTGCGCGAACGCTGGTGGATCGGGGCCTCGACCCGTTCGGTCAAGGTCCGTAACGCGCTGCACGATCCTCGGGTGAGCCTGGCACTGGAGGACGGCGACCATCCCGTCGTGGCCCAGGGGCTGGTCACCGTACGCGAGGACTTCCCCGACGACGTGCTCGCCGCCTTCGAGGACCGCTACGGCTGGGATCCCCGCACCCCCTACGGCGCCGACCCGCACCGTTCCCTGCTGGAGGTCGGCGTGACTCGCTGGCTGATGGCCGACGAAGCCCCCGAGACCACCCGGACCGGGCCGGAACCGGGGACCTCCTGAACCTCGCTCGTCACTTCCCGGGACCGGAGCGGACTCACGCGGTCGATTCGTGCGCGACCCGGTGGGCCTCGGTCGGGTCGGGCGTCTCCCACCTGCGGACCAGGCGTTCCATCGCGGCGGTCGGAACCGGGGACGACCGCCGCGCCATTCGATCGCGCAGGACCCGAGGCGGGGCCTCCAACGCCGTGATCTCCACCCGTGCCCGGTAGGTGGCGGCCAACCCCACGGACACCTCGGCGGTGTCCCCACATCGGCGGCCCAGGATGTCGGCGGTGGCCGGCAGCGCCAGGTCGTCGTTACGCGCACTGAGGCTCACACGGAACACGATCTTTCGCAGATCGGGCCGTTCCATGGCCCAGAACAGCGCCTGGTGGTGGCGCACCAGGGACGCCATGTGCTCGCGCCAGGCGATCGGAGCCCCCGCCTCCCACAAGACGCGGCGCACCATGAGGTCGCCCCGGCGTGAGTGCCCATGGGCGGTGACACGACCCGCCTCGTCCCGCCTCGTGCACAGGGGGTACTCGCGCATACCGAGGTTCTACCGGTGCCCGCGTCTCCAGGGCCACCGGTTTTCCCACGGCGGGGACTCAGGCCACCCGGGCTTCAGCGGGTGACACCGCTGCGGGTGCCCAGGGACGCGGCGTCGGCGGCGGCCCTTCCCTCGTGCCAGCCGTCGGGGTCGGCCGGGCCGCGCACCCGCGAGGTGGTCAGTGCCCCGAACGCCTCGTTCACGGCGGCCTCCACCGCGCGTTCCCGTGCGGCGAGGACCGGAACCAGGTCGGTGCCGGTCTCGGCGCCGACCGCCTCCTCGGTGGCTCTCGCGGACTCGGTGAGACGCTCGCCGACCCGTACCGCGAACGCCGCCATGAACGAGGACCGGTAGTCCTTGCGTGCTCCGCGCCCGGATCTGTCCCGAGCCGATCCGCTCACCCGCATGGCCGTCTCCGCCTGCACCAACAACGACGTGTACAGCAGGTCCACCGCCTCCACGTCGCCGGGGAAGCCCATCACGGTGCTCAGTCCCAGTTCGCGGTGCCACACGGCCCGACAGTGGTTGGCCCCGGCCACCTGGTCGAGCAGCACGGCCCGATGCTCGTCGTAGGGCGAGTCCACCGGCAGTCTGCGGGCACCGGCGGTGTCCGGCTCCTCTGGATCGGCCTCCACCAGCGCCAGGTCGATGCTGTGCCTGGCCATCATCTCCTGGGCCCGGGCGGTCAACGCCTCGGCCTCTTGGGGAAACTCGGTGGACTCGGCCTTGGCCAGCAACGCCCGGACCCGCTGAAGACGGCCTCGGTCCACGGGTACCGGGGCGCGGACACCGGGTCGGAACGTCCCGGGCGGCGGTCCCAGACGACGCATCGGCGGAAGGGTGCGCAGAACCGCCGAAAGCCGCAACACCACCTCGACCACCTCGAACCGCATCAGCCCGTGTTCGGCGCTCAGGTGGTCCAGGTGCCGTTCCTCCGACAGGTGCGCGGTGTCCACGCCCAGAGCGCGTACCTGCTCGATCCACCGTGGGTCCACGGTCGCGAGGGAATGGCGTTCCAGGTCGGCGGTGACGGCGTCGGCGCACACCGCGGCGGCCGGCGCGCCCGCCTCACGCCGCACGTGGCGGACGGTTTCGGCGGGTTGCCAACCACGCGCCCAGGCATCGGCCACCCCGAACAGCAGGGTGTCGAAGAGCGAGCGTGCGGACGCCCCGGCCCAGTGGACGTCTTCCACATCGGCCAGACGGGCCGCCGCGAGGTCCATGCCGGACCCCTCACGGCGAGACACGATGGCGTCGACGGCTTGGGCGATCACCTCCATCGGGGTGTCGTCGGGGGAGGGGCCGGCCCACTCCTGGACGTTCCGGTCGGTGCCGCGCCGGCGGCCTTTCCTGCCCACGTGTTCTCCCTGGTCGAAGGGGGTCTGGATCGACAGACCATCCTACCGGCCGGGGAAGGTTCGCTTCGTCCGTGGGTGTCAGGGTTTGCGGGCCACGCCTCCGTACTGAGCGGCTTCACGGATCTCCCCGACCTGGGACGAGTCGGGACGCCAGAAGGGGACGGAGACGACCCCGGGTTCCAACAGTTCCAGCCCCTCGAAGAACGCCTCGATCTGTTCCGGCGAACGCAGGTGGATGGGTTGGGCGGCCTGCTCGTTCCAGGCCGCGGCGGCGTCGATGATCTGCTGGCTGGTGTCGGTGCTGTCGTTCAGGGCCAGGAAGCTTCCCGAGGGCAGCGCGTCCACGTAGGCGCGGGCCAGCGCGTAGGTCTTCTCATCGGCGGGGAAGTGCCCGAGGGTACCCATGATCGCCAACCCGATCGGCTGTGTGAAGTCGAGGTGTTCGCGGGCCTGGGCCAGTAGCGCTTCCGGGTCGAGCAGGTCGGCGTCTATGTAGTGGGTCGCGCCTTCGGGGGAGCTGGTGAGCAGGGCCCGGGCGTGCGTGAGCACGAGCGGGTCGTTGTCGGCGTAGACGACCCTGGCCTCTGGCGCGATCGATTGGGCGACCTCGTGGGTGTTGTTCGCGGTGGGCAGTCCGGTGCCGATGTCCAGGAACTGGCGGACGCCCTCTTCCTTGGCCAGGTGGGTGATGGAGCGGCTGATGAACTGTCGGTCGGCCCGCGCGATGTCGGCGATCTCGGGGAAGGCCTGTTCGATCTGTCGGCCGAGCTCTCGATCGACCGGGTAGTGGTCCTTGCCCCCGAGCCAGTAGTTGAATACCCGCGCGGAGTGGGGCACGGTCGTGTCGATGGTGGGGGTGGCGTCGGTCATGGGTTCCCTTCATAGTCGGCCGCCGCGGTGGCGGGGACAGCCGTATTCTCCCCGTGGGGAACCCGCTCCCACAAGGCCGAAAGCCCTGACCCATCGGGCTTCGCGGATTCACGCAGGCGGCACGGGGTGATGAACCGAAGAGGGGCGCCGACACGTCCGGATCGACGTGCCGGCGCCCCACCGAACCCCGTGCCGGTGTCTCGACGACCGGTGAAGAGCGGCCTCACTCCTTCGGGCCCACCTCGACCAGCTCGGGGTGGACGCTCTCCGGGTCCTCCAGGATCGGCTGCTCCCCGCCGCGCAGGTGGTGGTCGAAGAACCCGGTGGAATAGTCGCGCGTCAGCCGCACACCGTGTTCGGGCTCCAGGTCACCGAACTGCGCCCGCCACTGTTCGGGGGTGAGCAGGTCGCGCAGGCCCAACCGGTCCATGACCACGCCCCGGTCCAAGGCGTTGGAGTGTCCCGAGTCGGTGACACGGATCCACTGCCGCCAATCGGTCAGTCCCTCCCAACGCTCGTCCCATCCCTGCCAAGGGCGCCCCTGGTCGTTGGCGAGCAATGCCAGAGGCCGGTCGATCTCACCCTCCAGCTGGGAGGGGTAGTAGGGCCCGTCCAGGTTGATCCCGGCGGCCACCCGCTCCTCGTCCAACAGACTCTGGGCGACCGCGGTCCCTCCCCAGGAGTGCCCGATCATGCCCACGGCCTCGGTATCCAGGGCGGGCGACCAGTCCAGAGCCTCACCACGCTCCAGTTCGTCGAGCAGGAAGGTGACATCGGCGGCGCGGGTACGGGCGCCCAGCTCCCAGTCCTCGGCCAGACAACCCGTGCACTCGTCGACCAGCCCGTCGGGGAACTCCACCGGTGCGGCCTCGTACCGGTGGTCGATCCCCGCCACCGCGAAACCGTGCGAGGCCAGTTCCGTGGCGAGCGAAGTCGCCCACACCCGGGAGAGCCCGGCACCGGGGGAGAACAGCACCAGCGGCAGTCCGGCCTCGTCGACGGGGCCCACACCCGGTGAGGTGTGCGTGTCCACCTGGATGAGCGCCTCGGCCGGTAGGTCGTCCAAGTCGAGTTCGGCAAGGGTCGCCTCGGCCTCCGCCTCGGTCAGGTAGGGCGCCCGCTCCCCGGTGTCGGCCTCGGTCGGGTACCACATCGTCACCATGAGTTCCCGGGCGCCGCCGACCCACGGGTCCTCGCGTTCGTCGTCCACCAAGTGGAAGTCGGTGCCGCCCACCGTGTACTCACCGGTGGGTTCGGGCAGGGTCACCAGGGGCGGCGCCGGGTGCTCTTCCTCGGCACCGGCCAAGGAGGCGTTCTCGACGCCGCAGGCGGCCACGATGGCCAGGCTGAGCGCCCCGGCCAGGGCGCCGATCGTTCGTAGGGGGAATGGCATGCGATCCGTCCCTCGTGTCGACTCCGTTTCCCCTCAACGCTAGGGATCGGGGACCGGCACGCACGAGAGGGCAGGCCGGTGGAGTGGTGGAGGGCGCGCCTCACCCACCGCGGTAAGGCACGCCCTACCCCGGCCACCGTCACCTGCGAAGACCGGGCCGCTCTCAGCCGTCGGCCTCCACCAACAGCACCTCCAGGGTGCGGGGGCCGTGTACGCCCTCCACCCGGTTGAGCTCGATGTCGCTGGTGGCCGAGGGACCACTGATCCAGGTGAGGGGACGCGCCGGATCCAACCGTCGTACCCCTTCCGGCACCCCGTCGACGACCTGGTCGGACCGGACCACGCACAGGTGGTAGTCCGGGACCAGGGTCAGCGCCCGGCGGCCCTGGTCGGGGCTCGCGTCCAGGACGATGGTGCCGGTCTCGGCGATCGCCACCGCGCAACCGGTCACCACCCCGTCGGTGGCGTCCAGATCCATCGATGACAGCGGGGCGTCGGGGACATCGCCCACACGCTCCACCGAAGCCTCGGCCAGCCACTCCGACGGCAGCCCCGGCGGGACCGCCACACGAGCGGCGCCGCGCCGTTCCAGGGCCGCCGCGATCCGACCCGGAAGTTCGCTCTCCGGGACCCGTTCCACCAACGCCTTGTAGTCCAACAACCGATCCACCAGCACCTCCAGGGTGTCCCCCTCGAAATGGCCGTCGGCGTAGGAGCGGTGCGGGTGACGCTCCACCGGCTCGTCGGCGGGCACGTCGCTCAGCGCCGCACGCACCCGCGCCAACACGCGTTCACGGGAGCCGCCCATCACCGGCCCTCCTCTCGTTCGTTCCACCACTTCCGGAAGGACTCCTCGGGGATGTCGGGGATGTCCCGGGTGTCGGTCCACTTGCCCGCGAGCCCCGGTAGATGCTTGGGCACCGCGCCGCGCATCACCCCGGCCGCGCGCTGGGCCGCGTCCAGCGCGGTCGAGGAACCGAACACCGCCTCGGCCCCCGCCATCAGGGCCTTCTCGCCCAGGGGCGCCTCGGTGGACGCGACCTGTTCGCGCAGGTGCACCAGCACCTCGGGGATGTCGATGGCCACCGGACACACGTCGTAGCAGGCCCCGCACAGCGACGAGGCGTACGGCAGTGCCCGGTCCGCCTCCGAGGACATCCCCTTCAACTGCGGGGTGAGGATCGCGCCGATCGGCCCCGGGTAGACCGAACCGTAGGCGTGCCCTCCGGTGCGTTCGTAGACCGGGCAGATGTTCAGGCACGCCGAACACCGGATGCAGCGCAGCGCCTGGCGCCCCACGGTGTCGGCCAGCACGTCGGTGCGACCGTTGTCCAACAGCACCAGGTGGAAGTCCTGGGGTCCGTCCCCGGGAGTCACCCCGGTCCAGGTCGAGGTGTAGGGGTTCATCCGCTCCCCCGTGGAGGAGCGCGGCAGCAACTGCATGAACACTTCGAGGTCGGACCACGTGGGCACGATCTTCTCGATGCCCACCACCGAGATGAGCGTCTCCGGCAGGGTCAGGCACATGCGCCCATTGCCCTCCGACTCCAACACCACGAGCGTCCCGGAGTCGGCCACCGCGAAGTTGGCGCCCGACACCGCCACCTTGGCGCGAAGGAACAGTTCCCGCAGGTGGACCCGGGCGGCCTCGGCCAGCGCTCGTGGGTCGTCGGTCAGGCCCTCCGGCGCGGGGACACCCCACTCGGCCATCTTGTCCAGGAAGATCTCCCGGATCTGGGCCCGGCCCAGGTGGATGGCCGGCACCAGGATGTGCGAGGGCAGGTCCTCGCCCAGCTGCACGATCAGCTCCGCCAGGTCGGTCTCGTAGGCGGTGATGCCCGCCGCCTCCAAGGCGTTGTTGAGTTCGATCTCCTGGGTGGCCATCGACTTGACCTTGACGACCTCCGACTCGCCGGTCTGTTTCACCAGACGGGTGACGATCGCGTTGGCCTCGTCGGCGTCGGCCGCCCAGTGCACGGTTCCGCCCGCACGCCGGACCGACTCCTCCAGCTTCTCCAGATAGTGGTCCAAGTGGCGCAGGGTGTGGGTCTTGACCGCTTCGCCCTCGGCGCGCAGTCGCTGCCAGTCGTCGCCGAGTTCGCCGACGACGGCGTCGCGTTTACCGCGGATGGTGTGCGTGGCCTTGTGCAGGTTGTGCCGGGTGCGTGAATCCTCCACGGCACTCCGGGCCGCCTCGGGGAAGGGCGGCATGCCCAGGAACGTCGCGCTGCTCATGTGGTCGCGTACTCCTTCTCCGTGCTCGCCAGGATCTCCGCGATGTGGGTGATCCGCAGGCCCGATCGCTGGCGCGACAGCGTCCCGCCGATGTGCATCAGGCAGGAGTTGTCCACCGCGCACAGCACTTCGGCGCCGGTCCCCACCGCGTGGCGGGCCTTGTCGAAGCCCATCGCGGCGGACACGGCGCCGTTCTTGACCGCGAAGGTGCCGCCGAATCCGCAGCACTCGGTGGCCCCGGGCAGCTCCAACAGCTCCAGTCCGCGGACGGCGCGCAGTAGTCGGTAGGGGCGGTCGCCCAGGCCCAGGAACCGCAGCCCGTGACAGGTGGGGTGGTAGACGACCTTGTGCGGGTAGTAGGCGCCCACATCGGTCACCTGGAGCACGTCCACGAGGAACTCGGTGAGGTCGTACACGCGCGGGCCCAGGTCGGCCATTCGGCGGGACAATCGGCTGCCGGTCCGCCCCAGCTTCGGATAGTGCTCCCGGATCATGGCCGCGCACGACGCGGACGGGACCACGACGGCGTCGGCCCCCTCGAAGGTCTGGACGAAGCGCACGGCGAGCCGGGCCGCCGGGCGTCGATAGCCCGTGTTGTAGTGCATCTGGCCGCAGCAGGTCTGCCCGGTGGGGAAGACGACCTCGTGGCCCAGCCGCTCCAGCAACCGCACGACCGCACGTCCGGTGTCGGGGAAGAGCGTGTCGTTGACGCAGGTGATGAACAACGCGATCCGCATGTGCCTCCTTCGTGCCCCATCGGTCCCACTCGATGATGATGCGGGGCTCGCCGCCGATGGGGGCGCTCGACGCGCCGGGTGACCGGCACGCCGAGTGGTCCGACCACTCTGCAATAACTCGGCGCTGTGAGCAAGGGGGTCTCAGGGCGAGAGGGTAGGATTCTTGCATGTTCACAGCGAAGAAGGAGGGGGAATTACGTGAGTGAAGGGGTGCGCACGCCGGTCACACAGCGGACGGTCGAACAGATCAAGGCGATGATCGCCATTGGAGAGGTAGGACCTCAACAGCGTTTGCCTACAGAGCGTGACCTTTCGGCCCGCTTCGGTGTCTCCCGTGGTTCGGTGCGCGAGGCCATCCGCACCCTCACCACCCTCGGCGTCCTGGAGGTCCGCCATGGAGCGGGCGTGTACGTCACCGCCCTGCGCCCCGACGACCTCCTGGAGGCCTTCGGTGTCCTCTCGGAGGTCTCCCCCGACCCCACCCTGCTGGAGGTGTTGCAGGTACGGCGGATGATCGAACCCGCCGCCACCGCCATCACCGCCGCCCGCGCCACCGACGAGGACCTGGACCGCATCGGTGAGGTGCTGGACCGGCTGGAGGACACCGACCGCTCCGCCGAACCCGGCGACTCCGGCGCCTTCGACCTGGGTTTCCACCGCAGGATCGTCGAGTGCGCCGGCAACGCCACCCTGTCTGCCGTGCACGCCGGGCTCTCCTCGCCCACTCTCAACGAACGGGTCTGGGCAGGACACGACGCGGAAGGGATCGCCCGGGACCTGCACGAGGACCATCGGCGCATCCTGGAGGCCCTCCGCGATCGTGACCCCGAGGCCGCGCGGGCGGCGGCGACTGCCCACGTCCTGCGGGTGGAACGCTGGCTCCGGGCCCACCTGCGCCCGTGAGTCCGTCGACCACGAGGACGCTCGGACGCTGGACCCCCTCGCGGCCCGCTTGCCCACGACGGGTCGCCAGGGGCCGGCCGCGAGGGGGCGCTCACCGCTCCAGGCGGCGCTCCACGCGTTCGGCGTACTGTTCGGCGCGCAGCAGACGGGACGTCTCCCCGCGGTCCCGCGCCGGCGGGCTCTCCTCCTCGTGTTCGGGTGCCCGTTCCGGAACCTCCTGGCGCGTTTCCGCATCTATACCGAGTACCTCGTGGTCCTCGATCTCCTCGATGCGGTAGTCGTTCGGGTGCTCCTCCAGGTACTCCGCCACGGCGGTGTCCTGGTCCGGTGCTCCCACGTCCATTTCGGCGTCGACGTCGTCGATGTCCTCGTCGTCCCCGCCGAGCTCTCCGGATGCGTTCGCGGATTCCGTCACAGGCGACCCCCTCGCCTCGGTTCCCTATGTCGATCATGCCTGTTCACGGCGGCGGACGCCAGTGGGCCGCGTGCCGAGGGCGACGAGGGCGTAACGGGGCACATCGCGCGACGGTAGGCTTTTTCGTCGCCTGTCCGACATCAAGAGACGGAGTTCCCCTCCTAGTGACCGTACGCGAACGGGTCCGATCCCTCGTCGACTCATCCTGGTTCCAGGCCGGAGTCATCACCCTCATCCTGATCAACGCCATCATCCTCGGCATCGAGACGTCGAAACCGATGATGGAGGACCACGGTGACCTGCTCACCGTTATCGACAGGGCGATCCTGACCCTGTTCGTCATCGAGTTGGGCATGCGGATCTTCGCGTACCGCAAGGACTTCCTACGCGACGCCTGGGGTTGGTTCGACGTCATCATCATCGGTATCGCGCTGCTGCCGGCCACCGGCCCGTTCGCGGTGCTGCGGGTGCTCAGGGTCCTTCGGGTGCTCCGGCTGCTGTCGGTGATACCGACCCTGCGTCACGTGGTGACGGGCCTCTTCCGGGCCCTGCCCGGCATGGCCTCCATCATGGTGCTGGTGGCGCTGCTGCTCTACGTGTCGGCGGTGATGGCCACCAGGCTCTTCGGCGACGACACCCCCCGCTACTTCGGTGACCTCTGGACGTCCCTGTTCACCCTCTTCCAGATCTTCACCGCCGATGGCTGGGGGAACATCGCCCAGGAGGTCATGAAGGATCAACCCCTGGCCTGGGTGTTCTTCGTGGTCTTCGTGACGGTGTCCACGCTCATCGCACTCAACTTGTTCATCGCCGTCGCGGTGGAGGCGCTCGACAAGGCCGGGCACGAGGAACGCGAAGCCGGTGGCGGTGGCGAGTCCGGACAGGGCTCCGAAGGGCCGGACGATGGTCCCCGGGGCGGCCCGGACGAGGGCCAACGCCAGATCCTCGCCGAACTCCGGTCCCTGCGCGAGGAGGTCGCCCACCTGCGAGAGCGGCGAGTCGACCAGAACGTGGACCGCAGCCCCGTCTGACCTCCCTCGACCCGCTGGTCCACAAGGCCGCCGCCTTTCGTGGGAAGGTGGGGCACAGCCACCAACCGTGGGCGCGGTGCGTGGTCCGGGCAGCCGTGGACCCGCACGCCCCCACTCGGACCATGGACGACGAGGAGCCACCGGATGTCTGCCAGCACACCCCTGCCTCGAACCGAGGACACCGGCGATCACGCCGGTACGCCGCTGGACCGCAGGGACGAGTGGATCCGTCTGCGTGAGCACCGGGACGGGTTGGGCGACACCCACCTGCGCCGGCTCTTCGCCGACGACCCCGAGCGGGCCGAGCGGTACAGCCTCGACGTCGGGTCGCTGCACGTCGACTACTCCAAGAACCTCGTCGACGACCGGACCCTGGGGCTGCTCGGTGACCTGGCCGCCGCCACCGGGGTGGCCGGGCTGCGCGACGCCATGCTGCGCGGCGACCACATCAACGTCACCGAGGACCGCGCCGTCCTGCACACCGCCCTGCGCGCACCCCGAGGGCAGGTCGTCCGAGCCGACGGCCAGGACGTGGTCCCCGAGGTGCACGAGGTCCTGGAAAAGATGGCGGGCTTCGCCGAGAAGGTGCGTGCGCGTACCTGGCTCGGGCACACCGGTAAGCCGCTGACCCGCGTGGTCAACATCGGCATCGGCGGCTCCGACCTGGGCCCGGCCATGGCCTACGAGGCGTTGCGCCCCTACACCGACCGCGGCCTGGAGTTCCGGTTCGTCTCCAACGTGGACGGCACCGATCTGAACGAGGCGCTCATCGACGCCGACCCCGAACACACCCTGTTCGTGGTGGCCTCCAAGACCTTCACCACCATCGAGACCATCACCAACGCCACCGTGGCCCGCGACTGGTTGCTCGCCGGGCTCGGCGCCGGGGACGACGCGATCGCCCGCCACTTCGTGGCCGTGTCCACCAACGCCGAAGAGGTCGCGAAGTTCGGCATCGACACCGCCAACATGTTCGAGTTCTGGGACTGGGTGGGCGGCCGCTACTCCTATGACTCGGCCATCGGTCTCTCCCTCATGGTGGCGCTCGGCCCGGAGCTGTTCCGGGAGATGCTCGCCGGGTTCCACCTCATGGACACCCACTTCGCCACCGCGCCCGCCGAACGCAACCTGCCGTTCCTGCTCGGGCTCCTCGGTGTCTGGTACGGCGGCTTCTTCGAAGCCCAGTCGCACGCGGTGCTGCCCTACAGCCACCACATGTCGCGTTTCCCCGCCTACCTCCAACAGCTCGACATGGAGTCGAACGGTAAGTCGGTCCAGCGCGACGGGCGCCCCGTCAGGTGGCAGACCGGGCCGGTGGTGTGGGGCACCCCCGGTACCAACGGCCAGCACGCCTACTTCCAGCTGCTGCACCAGGGAACCCGGTTCGTCCCGGCCGACCTGATCGGTTTCGCCCGACCGGCTCCCGACCTGGCCGAGACACTGGTGCCCCAGCACGACCTGCTCATGGCCAACCTGTTCGCGCAGGGTCAGGCCCTGGCCTTCGGACGCACCGAGGAGGAGGTCGCCGCCGAGGGGGTACGCCCCGAACTGGTGCCGCACCGCTCCTTCCCGGGCAACCGGCCCACCACCACGATCCTCGCCGAACGGCTCGACCCCTCCACCCTGGGCCAGCTCGTCGCCCTCTACGAGCACAAGGTGTTCGTGCAGGGCGCGGTGTGGAACATCAACTCCTTCGACCAGTGGGGGGTCCAGCTCGGCAAGGTCCTGGCCAAGAAGGTGGAGCCCGCGCTCACCGAGGGCGCCGAGGTGCCCGGCCTGGACTCCTCGACCAAGGGGTTGGTCCGTCGCTACCGGGACCTGCGCGGACGCTGACGGCCACAGGTCATAGACGACCGAACGACCTCGGGCGGGACGGGCCGGGCATTTCCGAGAAGGGGGTGCCCGGCCCATCGGGTTCCGGCGCGGTCACTGGAAACCCCCACGACCCCTGATGCACACTCTGTGTGGTGATTCAGTCACTCGTAGAGAGCGGGGGCAGGGGTACATGACCGTGCCGATGGACGTGCCCGAGTCGTCCCAGCACGCCGACCCGGAAGCCGTCGCCGCGGGCGACCGAGGCGCCGGGGGCAGGTCCCTGCGCCAGATCGCCTGGAGACGCTTCCGCAAGGACAAGGTCGGCATGGCCGGCGGCGTCATCGTCATCCTGCTCATCCTCATCGCCCTGTGCGCGCCGCTGCTCACCGCCTGGTTGGGTCACCCGCCCAACCAGTTCAACCAGGGGCTCGTCGACCCGCTCACCGGCGGTGTACTGCGCGACCCCGACGACGTCTCCCAAGGGCTCGACCCCTGGGGCGGCATCAGCGCCCAACACCTCCTGGGCGTCGAACCCGTCAACGGGCGAGACCTGTTCAGCCGCATCGTCTACGGCGCCCGGACCTCACTGCTGGTCGCCACCGTCGCCACCCTGCTGTGCGTGGTCATCGGGACCGTCCTCGGCATCCTCGCCGGTTACTTCGGCGGCTGGGTCGACACCGTCATCAGCCGCACCATGGACATCTTCCTCGCCTTCCCGCTGCTGTTGTTCGCCATCGCCCTGGTCGGCGTCATCCCCGACGGCGCCTTCGGCCTGGAGGGCAACTACCTGCGCATCGGTGTCCTGGTGTTCATCATCGGGTTCTTCAACTGGCCCTACATCGGCCGCATCGTGCGCGGACAGACCCTCACCCTCAAGGAACGCGAGTTCGTGGAGGCCGCCCGCAGCCTCGGAGCCGGCAACACCCACATCGTCTTCCGTGAGATCCTGCCCAACCTCATCACCCCGATCCTCGTCTACTCCACGCTGCTGATCCCCACGAACATTCTCTTCGAGGCGGCCCTGAGCTTCCTGGGCGTGGGCATCAACCCGCCCATGGCGACCTGGGGCGGCATGTTGGAGAACGCGTTGCGCTTCTACACCACGTCCCCGCACTTCGTGATCGTCCCGGGTCTGGCCATCTTCATCACCGTCCTGGCGTTCAACCTCTTCGGTGACGGCCTGCGCGACGCCTTCGACCCGCGTTCCTCCGACTGACGGGCCCCCTCTAGGGTCATCACAGTCGGTATCGACCCACTCACCGGGACGTGCGCCGCACGCCACTACCGAATCCCACCAGGAGGCAAGGTGACCACCCATCACTTCACGCGCCAGGAACCGCCCCGGCGGTCCGGCGCGCTCCGACGCACCACGACATCCGCCGCGGCCGGCACCGCCCTGGCCCTGTTCCTGGCCGCCTGCGGCGGCGCGGGAGGGGGAGGCGGAGCGGGGGAGTCCGACGCGGAGTTCAACGAGGGCGAGACCGCAGTCGTCAACCCCTCCGACGAGACCGGCGGGACCCTGCGCTACGCCATCTCCGCCGACTTCGACTCACCGGACCCGGGCAACACCTACTACGCGTTCTCCTGGAACTTCTCCCGCTACTACGCCCGCACCCTGCTGACCTACACCGAGGCGCCCGGCGAACAGGGCGTGGAGTTGCAGCCCGACATCGCCGCGGAGATGCCCGAGGGCAACGACGACTCCACCGAGTGGACGGTCCCCATCAAGGAGGGCCTGCGCTTCGAGGACGGCTCGGAGATCACCGCCCAGGACATCAAGTACGCCATCGCGCGCAGCAACTTCGGTGACCAGGCGATGCCCAACGGGCCCAAGTACTTCCAGGACCTGCTCGCCGACAGCGACGACTACGAGGGCCCCTACGCCAACGAGGACGATCCGCTGGAAGGGTTCGACGGAATCGAGACACCGGACGACCACACCCTGGTCTTCCACCTGAACACGAGCTTCTCGGAGTTCCCGTACGTGCTCATCCAGCCGCAGACCGCGCCGGTGCCGGCCGACGCCGACCGCGGTGAGCAGTACCAGAGCAGCGTGGTCTCCTCCGGACCGTACAAGTTCGACGGTGAGTACCGGCCCGGTGCCTCCCTGAACCTGGTGCGCAACGAGGAGTGGGACGCCTCCACCGACCCGATCCGCAAGGCGCTGCCCGACCGGATCGAGGTGCAGCTGGGTGTCGACCAGAACGAGATCGACCAGCGTCTGGTCAACGGCGAGCTCGACGTCGACCTGGGCGGTACCGGTGTGGGCCCGGCCATGAAGGGCACCCTGATCACCGACGAGAGTGAGCGCCACAACATCGACAACCCGCAGACCAGCACCCTGCGCTACGTCAACGTCAACACCGTCGTCGAACCCCTGAACGACCTCGCCTGCCGAGAGGCCATCCTGTACGCGGCCGACCGGGACGCCCTACAGCGTGCCTGGGGCGGGGACACCGGCGGTGACATCGCCACCCAGATCATGCCGACGTCGCTGCCCGGGGCGGACCCGAGCATCGACCTGTACCCGTCCGAGGACAACAAGGGCGACCTGGACATGGCGCGAGAGAAGCTGGAGGAGTGCGGGCAACCCGACGGGTTCTCCACCTCCATCGGCGCTCGCGCCGACCGCCCCGCCGACGTGAGCACCGCCGAGGCACTTCAGCAGGCGTTGGCCCGGGTGGGCATCGAGACGGAGATCAAGCAGTACCCGTCCGACACCTTCACCAACACCCAGGCGGGTTCCCCGGACTTCGTGCACGACAACGACCTGGGGCTGACCGTGTACGGCTGGGCGCCGGACTGGGCCAGCGGTTACGGCTTCATGAGCAAGATCCTGGACGGTGACGCCATCCAGGACGCGGGCAACTCCAACATCGCCGAACTGGACGACGACCAGATCAACGAATGGTTCGACGAGGTCGTCGCCGAGGAGGATCCCGAGGCCAGGGCGTCGATCTACACGCAGATCGACGAGCGGGCCATGGATCAGGCCGCGATCCTGCCGGCGGTGTTCGAGCGCACGGTGCTGTACCGGCCGGCCAACCTGACGAACGTGTACTACCACGCGGGCTACAGCATGTACGACTACATGAGCCTGGGCACCGGCAACACCGACTGATCGGCGCGATGGGCCCGAGGGCGGCGTCCTCCTTCCGGGGGGCGCCGCCCTCGTCCTGTTCGGGTGAACCCCCGCGCACACACCGGTGACTAGACGTGATCGCATGTTTCCCTTGGGTTACTGTTTGGCTCCGGGGTGGAGTCACCGCGGCCCAGGACCCGGGCCCCGGGCCATGGATCCGACGACAGAAAGCACGCGCCTTGCTGACCTACATCCTGCGCCGACTGGGCGCCGGTCTGCTGCTCCTGGCCGTGGTCACCATGGTCACCTTCGCCATCTTCTATGTGGTGCCGCGTTGGGCGGGACGGACCACCGAACAACTCGCCACCATGTACGTGGGTCGGGCACCCACGCCGGAGGCCATCCAGGCCACCATCGAGCGGCTGGGGTTGGACCAACCCATCGCCGTGCAGTTCGGCGAGTTCGTCCGCGGGATCTTCTTCGGCGCCCAGTACCGCTTCGGCGGCGAGACCATCGAGTGCGCCGCCCCCTGCTTCGGTTACTCCTTCCAGACCTACCAAGAGGTCTTCCCCGAGATCCTGGCCCGGCTGCCGGTGACCGCCTCGCTGGCTCTGGGGGCCGGCATCATCTGGCTGGTCGGCGGAATCGCGGTGGGCGTGGTCTCCGCCGTGTGGAAGGGCAGTCTCTTCGACCGGCTGGCGATGGCGGTGGCCCTGGCCGGGGTGTCGCTGCCGATCTTCTTCACCGGTCTGCTCGCCCTGGCCTTCCTCGTGCACTCCTGGGGCCTGTTCGGTACCCCCGGATACGTCCCCTTCACCCAGGACCCGTTCGGCTGGGTCCAGGGCCTGCTGCTGCCGTGGCTGACGCTCGCGTTCCTGCACGCGGCCATGTACGCCCGCCAGACCCGCGCGGGCATGCTGGAGGCCCTCAACGAGGACTACATTCGCACGGCCCGCGCCAAAGGGCTGAGCGAACGCAAGGTGGTGCTCAAACACGCCCTGCGCCCCACCCTGACCCCCATCGTCACCATCTTCGGTCTCGACCTGGGCTTGGTCCTGGGTGGTGCGGTCCTCACCGAGCAGGTCTTCTCGCTCAACGGCATCGGCCGGTACGCAGTGCAGGCCATCACCCAGAGCGACCTGCCGGTGATCCTCGGAGTGACCCTGTTCGGCGCGTTCTTCATCGTCATCTGCAACCTGATCGTGGACCTGGTGTACCCGCTGATCGACCCGCGCGTGCGCATCCACGACTAAAGAGAGGCGTCCTGAATGAGTGAGTCCGCTCCCGCCGACACCGTCGTCCGCGTGGACGACCTGCGGGTGACGTTCCCGACGATGGACGGCGACGTCCACGCGGTCAAGGGACTGTCCTTCGAGGTCCCGGCCGGTGGCGCCCTGGGCATCGTGGGGGAATCGGGTTCGGGCAAGAGCGTGACCTCGATGGCCCTGATGGGGTTGCACCGGGGCACCCGTGCCGAGATCACCGGCGGGATCGAGGTGGTGGGCAACGACGTGGTGGCCGCCTCCGACAAGAGGTTGCGGCAGATGCGCGGCAACGACATCGCGATGGTCTTCCAGGACCCGATGCAGTCGCTGCACCCGCAGTACACCATCGGCGACCAGCTCATCGAGGCGTTGCGGGTGCATCGGTCACAGGTCTCGCGCTCGGGGGCACGCGAACGGGCGATCGAGTCGCTGGAACGCGTCGGCATCCCCGAGCCGGCCAAACGGATCAACTCCTACCCGCACGAGTTCTCCGGCGGTATGCGCCAGCGCGTCCTCATCGCCATGGGCCTGATGTGCGACCCCAAGGTGCTGCTGGCGGACGAGCCCACCACCGCGTTGGACGTGACCGTCCAGGCTCAGATCCTGGATCTGCTCGACGAGCTGCGCCGTGACCTGAACATGGGCCTCATCCTGGTCTCCCACGACCTGGCCGTGGTGGCCGGTTCGGTGGACGAGGTCGTGGTGATGCGCCACGGCCGGGCCGTGGAGCGCGGCGACGTGCGCGACGTCCTTTCCCGGCCCGAGCACCCCTACACCCGGGCGCTGCTGGACGCGGTGCCGCGCGTGGAGGTCTCCCGGGCCCAGCGCCGGGCCCAAGACCGCGCGGATCGGGCGGAGCGTGCGGACAAGGAAGGTGGGGGAGAGGCGCCTCGCCCCGCGACGGAGGGCATCGAGGAGTCGACCGGAGGGGCAAGCGCTTTCCAGGCTTTTGTCCCGGCCGAGGAAGGTGGCGGGAAGGGCGAACCGCTGCTGCGCGTGAACGACCTCGCGCAGAGCTTCAAGGTCCGTGGGGGGATGTGGGGCCGCTCCAGCGACTTCTGGGCGGTCAAGGACGTCGGTTTCGAGCTGTACCAAGGCGAGACGCTCGGCATCGTGGGCGAGTCCGGCTCGGGCAAGAGCACACTCTCACGCATGATCATGCGCCTGCTGGAACCCACCGCCGGGACCGTGGAGTTCCAGGGACGCGACATCACCCACCTGCCGGAGCGACACCTGCGCCCGCTGCGTAAACAGATCCAGATGGTGTTCCAGAACCCCTACTCCTCACTGAACCCGCGTCTGACCATCGGTGAGAGCATCGGCACCGCCCTGAAGGTGCAGGGCGAGCGCGACGGCAAGAAGATCCGTACCCGAGTCCAGTCCCTGCTGGAGCGGGTGGGCCTGGAGCCCCACCACTACAACCGGTTCCCGCACGCGTTCTCCGGTGGGCAGCGTCAGCGCGTCGCCATCGCCCGCGCGTTGATCCTCAAACCCAAGCTCATCATCTGTGACGAGCCGGTCTCGGCGCTGGACGTGTCCACGCAGGACCAGGTGCTGCGGCTGCTCTCGGAGCTGCAGGACGACTTCGGTCTGACCTACATCTTCGTGGCCCACGACCTGGCGGTCGTACGTCAGGTCAGCGACCGCGTGGCCGTCATGCGCAAGGGCGAGGTCGTGGAGATGGGCGACAGCGACAGCATCTACGAGGCCCCGCGCAGCGACTACACCAAGCAGTTGCTCACTGCCGCTCCGGTCCTGGACCCGGACGAGGCCCGACGTCTGCGCGCCGAACGCGTGCGACAGCGCGCCGCCGGCTGAACGGTTCGGCGAGGCGGGGGCCTCGGGACGCGGTCGGGTCAGGACGTGGAGAGTCCGCGCAGAAGGGCACGCAGGCCGAAGAGGAAGCGGGCCAAGGCCTCGACCTCCTCTGGGGCGTCATCGCGGCCCTCGTGGCGCACCTGGTGCCCCACGGAGCCCAGACAATAGGAGAAAAGGGCATCGCGTCCCCGGGGCACGTCGTCCCCGGACAGGCCGGCCTCCGCTAGGGCGGCGTCCAACATGGCGATGGTGCGCTGTTCGGCCAAGGTCAACGGTGCACGGTGCATCAGCAGCGACATGGCCCCCGAGTAGGTCAGGAGCCGGGCGCGGTAGGCCTCGGCCCACGCCGTGATCCGACGGTCCCAGGACACGTTCTCGACCTGTTCGGGGTCCTCCTCGTCGAGCCCGGCGGCGGGCAGCTCCTCTTCCTCGGGCCCCTGGCCCTCGGTCAGTCCGCTCACCACCCGAGCGGTGGTGACATAGGCGGCGATGGAGTTGAACAGCTGTTCCTTGCCCTTGGGAAAGTGGTGGTAGATCGCCATGGCCTCCACCTCCAGGGCGTCCCCCAGCCGGCGCATGGACAGGCCGCCCAGACCACGTCCGGCGATGATGTGCAGGGCTTCCACGATGATGAGCTCGCGGCTGAGACCGGCGTTGTTCCTACTGACCACGGGTTCCTCCGGAGGCTCAAGGGGATCTACAAAGTAAGGTGACAGGTCCGGTCGGTGAATGCCGGCACCGACACACCTCCCGGGTCGTCGGATGATCCGCGTCACGTCTAGAGTTGCGACGAGACCGCCGATGTCACGCCCGATGGAGAGCGCAAGATGCGAGTTCCCAAGCAGGACAGGACCCAGGTGCGCGAGAGGCTCGCCCACGACCAAGAGTTGGCCGATCGGCTGCCCGAGCTGCTGAAGAGCGTGTCCGAGACCGAGGACGCCTTGGACTCGGCCCGTCAGCACGACGTCACGGTGGAGGAGCTCCGGGACCGCGGGTTGGCCCTGGACACCGCGCTCACCGACGCCATGCGCGCGGCCTACGCGCACGAGCGCGTACTCGTCGGCCCCAAGGGGTACGCCGACCGCATCCAGCGCCGCAAGCGCATGGCCCGTCCTCAGGTCAAGCAGGCCACGCGGACCGCCGAGCGTCTGCTCACCGAACGCGAGGCCCACCGCTTGCACGGCATCCAGCGCGTGCCCCGCCGCGTGATCTGACCGGTGCCCCCGGCGGGCCCCGCGCTCCGATCCTGGCGCGGGGCCCGCGAGGCCGCCCGACATGTCGATCGGTGGGCGATAGGTTGGGGGAGCGTGCCCGGTCGAGACCGGGCCGGGAGCAGGCGATTCACGTAGGGAGCGAAAAGGGACATGGCGGATTTCATCCGCATTGATCCGACGTCGAAGGTGCCGCCCTACGAACAGATCAGGGCTTTGGTCGCGATCGCGGCCGCCAATGGCGAACTTCCGGTCGGGTATCGGTTGCCGACGGTACGGGCCTTGGCCGGAGAGCTGGCGGTCGCCGTCAACACCGTCGCTCGCGCCTACCGCGAGCTGGAACAGGCCGGGGTGGTGGAGACACGGGGCCGTTCGGGGACCTTCGTGGCGGCGGCCGGCGACGACCAACGGGCCGAGGCATTGGCCGCGGCCCGGGTGTACGCCGAGGTCATCACCAGGGTGGGCCTGGACCACGACGAGGCCGTCGAGATCCTGAGGGCGGCCCTGGAGAGCTGAGCCGGCCCTCGGGGAAACGACACCGATCCCGGGAACGTCCCCCGTACCGACACGACGCACCCTGGGCGCTTCCGGTTCCACTGCGACGCGGTGATGACCATAACCGGACGAAAGTGCTCGCATCCTCCCTGAACTGCGAAGACCAACGCTAATCTCAGAGGTGCACCGTTCCCCTGACGGTGTCGATGAGGATAAATCCCCCAAGGAGGGCCCCATGAGCAGGAGATCCGGCGGAGGACGGTCATCGGGTGGACGTTCCGGTGGTGGCCGTTCGAGTGGAGGTCGCTCCGGCGGTGGTCGTTCCGGCGGCGGCCGCTCCTCGGGCGGCGGTGGCTTCAGCGGACGCCGTGCCGGCGGCTCCTCCCGCTCCGGTGGTGGTTTCAGTTCGCGCAGCGGCCGTTCGGCCCGCGGCGGGGCCGCACGTTCCGGTGGCGGGTTCAACTCCCGTAGCGGTCGCTCGGCCCGGCCGGCGCGTAGCCCCAGATCCGCGAGGCCCTCTCGGTCGTCTCGATCCGACTCCACCTATGTGGCCGCGCCGGCCTTCGGGTACCGGCGCCGCTGGTACGGCGGAAACCGGTACTACGACGACGGTCACGGTTACGCCCCGCGCCGTCGAGGCGGTGGCATCGCCTCCGCGATCGGCTGCTTGGCGTTCGCCGTGGTGGCCCTGGTCGTGGTCATCGCCATCGCCGTTCTGTGATCCGCGCGGTCCCCGCTCGGACACCGGGCCCTTCCCCCACTGAGAATCACGAGTAGGAACGAGCACCACCCGTGTCCCACCCCCGAATCAACGCCCGTGTTCTGTCCTTGGTCGCCGGCGCTCTGGCCCTGCCGCTGGTACTGAGCGCCTGTTCGGGCGATCGGGCCGAGATCGACGCGGCCTGCGCCGACATCCAGGCCAACATCTCGGCGGTCGACATGGCCGCGTCCAGTCTGGAACAGGACCTCCTCGTCGCCGGGGTGCCCTACCAGGACCAGCACGCCGACGAACTGTCCGCCCACCTGGACGACGTCGAACGTTTGGAGGAGGCCGCCCGCGGCGATCTGCGCGACGACGCGACCGAGCGAGCCGACGCTGTCGACGCCGTCCTGGCGGAGCTGGACAACGGCGACGAGAACGGACTGGCGGACGCCCTGGACTGGACCGCCGAAACGCACGACATGATCCTGGAGGCCTGCGGCTTCTAGAGAGCGGAGACAAAGGTGGGGCGGGGACCATATCGGTCCCCGCCCCACCGCGTTCTCACGGCGCCATCCACCGGGCCGTCAGCGGCGCAGGCCCCCCACCGCGACCAGGTAGAAGCCGATCAGGCCCAGCCACACCACGAAGACGGGGCCGGCACCACCGACCAGCGAGGCGACGATGGCCGTGATCGGGATGCTGATGCCCAGGCACACCAAGGCCAGGACCATCCGCACGGTGTTGGAGGCCACGCCCTTCGGAGACTCTCCGGCATTCATCTGGCGGGCGACGTGGTGCTTGACGCGCTCCTCGATGGCGTCGTCGACCCGCTCCACGAGGGAGGCGGAGATCGCGTCGTCGTACTCCGGTCCCAGCTCGCGACTGGCGCGCAGCGCGGCGGCGATCTCGTCCTTGTTCCCTCGGGGATGGTTCGTCATATTCGCCATCGTCCCACCGCGCACCGGGTCGTGTGAGGGATCGTGGTCGATCCCAGGGAGAATTCGGGGTTCTCCCCGAGGTGGCACGTGGCAGGCCGTGGGAACCTCGGACACGAGGACGGGGCCGTCCTCCGCGTGGAGGACGGCCCCGTGTCCGTCGTGATTCCCAGTGCCGCGACGGAGTGAACCTCGGTTGGCGCGGTGCTAACTGGCGAAGTCCAGCAGTTGCTGGGCCCGGCTCGGGTGGCGCAGCTTGGCCAGCGACTGCTTCTCCAGCTGACGGATGCGCTCGCGGGTCAGTCCCAGGTGCTTGCCGATCTCGTCCAGCGTGCGGGGACGTCCGTCCATCAGCCCGAACCGCAGCGACATGATGGTCGCCTCGCGCGGCTCCAGGTCGGACAGGGCGTTGCGCAGCTGGTCGGCCATGATCTGACGATCGACCACCTCGGAGGCCTCCGAGGCGTCCACGTCCTCGATCAGGTCACCGATACGGGTCTCGCCGTCCTCACCGATGGTCGAGTCGAGGCTGATGGGCTGGCGGGTGACCCGCAGGAGCTCCTCGATCTGGGTCGGAGTCTTGTCCAGCTCCAGCCCCAGCTCCTCGGGGGTGGGCTCGCGGCCCAGCGCCTGGTGCATGTCGCGCTCCAGCCGGCTCACCTTGCTGAGGAGCTCCAGAACGTGCACGGGCAGGCGGATGGTGCGCGCGGAGTCGGCGAACCCGCGCTGGATGGCCTGGCGAATCCACCACATGGCGTAGGTGGAGAACTTGAAGCCCTTGGTGTAGTCGAACTTCTCCACCGCGCGGATGAGACCCAGGTTACCCTCCTGGACCACGTCCAGCAGCGACATCCCCCGGTCGCTGTACTTCTTGGCCACCGACACGACCAGGCGCAGGTTGGCCTCCAGCATGTGGGACTTGGCCTTGCGGCCGTCCTCGGCCACCCATTCGAGTGCCTCGCGACCGACCTTGGCCCTCTTGAAGGACTCGTCGATCTCGCCGTGCTGTCCGAGTCGGTACTCGGCGTAGAGTCCGGCCTCGACACGCTTGGCCAGGTCCACCTCCTGCTCGGCGGTGAGCAGCTGCCGCCGCCCGATCGCCTTGAGGTAGGTGTGGACCGAGTCGCCCATGGCGGGTGACTGGTCGTCGAGGTCGGCCTCGCCGGTCTCCGGGTCGGTGGAGGCCTGGGCGGTCTCGGTCTTCTTGGTGCGTCGCGTGGTGCGGGTCTTCCTCCCGGTGGAGGGGCCCTTTCGCGATGCGACCTTGCCGGATGCGGCCTTGGGTGCCTCGTCGGTGTCGGGCACCGTCGCGATGAGAGTGTTTTCCAGCACGTCGTCCTCGGCGTCAGGTTCGGCCACCTTCACGGACTCCTCGCCCCCGTCGGCGAGCCGGACCCCGTGGTCGGTGAGTTCACGCAGGATGGAGCGGCCGTCACTGGAGGTGACTCCGGCCGCGGTGAAAGCGGTACGTAGTTCGGAGAGGGACAGGTGTCCCTGAGCACGTCCCTGGGCTATCAGGTCGGTCAGGGCCGCGCGGGCCTCGGGGGCCGGGTTCGGAGCGGCGCCGTTGGGGGCCTGGGCCGATTGGCCGGAGGCTGCTAGGGCGGTGCTCGTCATTGGGGCACATCCCTCCCTTCCAAGACGTATGGCACGTGGCGGAGGGTCACCGCCGACTGGACGCGCCAATATGTCCAACGTGTCGGCGAGTCAAATGTTCCCTGTCTCGATTGGATATCGAGGATGGTGGCATAGATCACCGGGTCGTGAGTGGCGGTGAGCGGGAGCGTGCGGGTAATGGAGACGGCTCCATGTCGGTCCTCGGGTACCCCGGGGCGGGACCGTCCCGACACGAGAGAGGCCGCACGGACGCGTACGGGTGAGCCGAGGGCTGCCGCCAACTGCGGACCTCCTAGGAACGGGACCGAAGACATCCGGATACTCAGGTAGACGTCAGGGAGCTTTGGGAAGTTCCCCACCTTTTCGGACCCGAACGGAATCGATCGTGGTCGAAGGGGTGGAACGACCATGTGGGCCCCGGGACGCCCCGAACCGGTGGTGGGCCGAATCGCCCGGGACGGCATCCGCCGCGGCCAGGGTCCCACGGGTTCGGGTACTACCGGTAACGCCGCAGTGTCCGGGCCGATTCCTGAAGGCCGATCCGCGATGTCGATCAGACCGGAAGCGGCGATCAGGAAGCGGGTCGGCGCAGCGCCACCAGGTCCGGCTTGCCGGAGGCGAGCATCGGCAGCTTCGTACGCACCTCCAACTCCCGAGGAGCGGCGTAGGCCGGCAGCCGCTCGCGTACGTGGGACCGAAGTTCGTCCAGCACGGGCGGGTCGGCGGGGTCGACCGCGACCACGACCGCGCACACCCGTTCGCCCCACTCGGGGTCGGGACGGCCCACCACCACGGACTCGGCGACCTTCGGGTGCTCGCTCAGGAGCGCCTTGACCTGACCGGGGACCACCTTGTGCCCACCGGTGTTGACCACCTCGTCCACGCGTCCCAGCACCTGGAGGCGGCCGTCCGGACCCGTCCGGCCCAGGTCGTTGGTGCGCAGCAGGCGCCGCCCGGAGCCGTCGTCGGTCAGAACGTGGGGGTCCGTGGCCGTTCCCGGGGGCATGCGGTAGTCGGTCAACAGGGTCGGGCCGCCCAACAGGATTCGTCCGGGGCTCCCTTCCTCCTCGGAGTCGATCCGCACCAGCACCCCGTCCAACGGGACGCCGTCGTAGACACACCCGCCGCAGGTCTCGCTCATGCCGTAGGTGGTGATCACGCGACCGCCCGCGGAGTGGGCCCGCTCCAGCAGGTCGGGTTCGGCCGCAGCCCCACCGAGCAGGATCGTGCCGAACAGCGACAGATCGGCGCCGGCCGTCAGGAGTCGACGCAGTTGGGTGGGGACCAGGGAGACGTGGGGCCGCAGCCTCTCGGCCGATTCGAGGACACCGTCCACGTCGAAGGGGGCGTGCACGGCCCGGGTCCCGGTGACGTGGGCCCGTGTCATCACCTGCACACCGGAGATGTGTCCGGCCGGCAACACGCACAGCCAGGTGTCGCCGTGAGCCGCGCCGATCCGGGCCACGGACGTGCGAGCCGACGCCGACAACGCGCTCGCGGAGAGCTCCACCCCCTTGGGGGCGCCGGTGGAGCCGGAGGTGGTGATGACCAGCGCCGCGTCCGCCCCCACCGGAACACCCCCGTCGAGGGGAACGACCCCCTCCGGGGTACGCAGCGACGAGGGACGCATGGAGGTGAGGAGTTCGGCGGCACGGGCGTCGGGGGTGCCGTCGGGGACGGGCAGCAGGGCCGGCCCTGTGCCCTCCAGAGCCTCACCGAGCATCCCTTCCAAGAGTTCGGGGGACAGGCCGCGTACGGCCTGTAGTGGACGTCCGCCTTGGATACGAGGGGACGGGGACCGGTGTTCTTCGACTGCTGCCACGGTGCCCCAGAGTAGCCCGGTGGTGGAGAGACCGGCTCGCCGGAGCCTCGGAGCCGGGCCTGTGCCCGTCCTCCTCGACTCGCCTGGCAGAATGCGTAGGGCCGACGTGCGGACGCCGGGGTTCGAGGATCCCTCGTGCGCCGGACGTCTTCCGAGGTTTCCGTGCGAGGGAGAAACAGTAGCCGTGAGCAGTGTGATCGATCGGCAGCGATCGGGCGAGTACTCCGACGTCATCCACGAGACAGCGGAGGGCATCGCCGAGATCACGATCGACCGGCCCGAGCGACACGACGCCTTCAAAGAGCGGCGTCGCCCGGAGCTCGACGAGTTCCCGCGTCTCCCGTGAGCACGCCTCGGGTACCCGAGAAGCACGGTCCGGCGGGGGATTCCGCCCGGGGCCGAGCCTTCGCGATCGGTCTGCGCAATCGCTTCCGCGGCATCACCGTGCGCGAGGGCCTACTGGTGCGCGGGCCCGCCGGGTGGGGCGAGTTCTCACCCTTCGCCGAGTACGGACCGCGTGAGGCCTCCCGCTGGTGGGCGGCCTGTCGTGAGGCCGCCCACCAGGGGTGGCCCGAACCCCTGCGCGAACGGGTCCCGGTCAACGTCACCGTGCCCGCCGTGGACCCCGAACGCGCCGCGGCGATCGTGGCCGCCGGAGGGTGCGCTACCGCCAAGGTGAAGGTCGCCGAGAAGGGCCAGGACCCGAGCGAGGACATCGCCCGGGTCGAGGCCGTGCGTTCGACCCTCGGGCCTTCGGGTCGGGTGCGGGTCGATGCCAACGGTGCCTGGGACGTGGACACCGCCGTGCGGATGGTCCGCGAACTGGACCGGTTCGACCTGGAGTACGTCGAGCAGCCCTGCGCCTCATTGGCGGAATTGGGCGCGGTCCGTCGCCGGGTGGACGTGCCGGTGGCCGCCGACGAGTCTATCCGCCGTGCCGAGGATCCGCTCCGGGTACGCGCCGCCGAAGCCGCCGACATCGTGGTGCTCAAGGTCCAACCCCTGGGCGGGGTGCGGGCCGCTCTGCGCGTGGCTGAGGCCTGCGGTCTGCCGGTCGTGGTCTCCAGCGCAGTGGAGAGCTCGGTGGGTTTGGCCGCGGGAGTGGCCCTGGCCGCCGCCCTGCCCGAACTGCCCTACGCCTGCGGGCTGGCGACCATGCAGATGCTGACCGCCGACGTCACCGCCGACCCGCTCTTACCGGTCGACGGCTCCCTGCCGGTCCGACCGGTCGAGGTGGAGGAGGACGCACTGTCCGCGGTGGAGATCGACGCCTCGTCCTGGCGGGAACGCGCCCGGGCCGCTGCCGAGGCGGAAACACTCTGAAAATCCGGAGAGTGCGATTTACCCCCGTTTTGACCTGCGCTGACGATCGGAGCGTTGGGTGCGGTCGACCGGATGGGCATGAGATCACAGTCGGGTTCGGTCGCCCAATGCGGCGGAACGGGGTTCACTGGGAGGAACCCCGGCGTCGCACGTGCACGCGGGAGCGTGGCCGCCTCGGATGCGGGGCACCGTGCGATGCGGTCCGGCCGCGCGGTGATACTTGGTCGACACTTTGACGAACGAAAGTTTTTGAGTAAAGGGATCCCGGTCCTGAAGGGCCGGGCTTTTCAGCCCCTTGTGGCTGAAAGCCGTCTTTACCAGCACCAGCCATCACCCACGAGGAGGTGACCTCGATGGCTACGTTCCGCACAGGACAGAAGACCCACCAGGCCGTGCTTCCTCAGCGGCCTGCTCTGGAATCGGAGTCAATAGACACGCCCCGGATCGGGCACGAAACGGGACTCCGGCACCACCCCAGGGTGGTACCCGGTGCGGACCATGTGCGAGGGGAGACCACCCACATCTCACCTGATGTCGGTGGCGTCACCTCCCAGCCTTTGGCTGGGGAGAGGCCGCGTGAGAGGCACCCGTCCGTCTTCGTCCTGGACAAACACCACGCACCGCTCCAACCCTGTCACCCGGCCAGGGCACGCAAACTGTTGAACAAGGGCCGGGCGGTCGTGGCCCGACACACCCCCTTCACCATCCGACTCAAGGACCGCACCATCGCCGAGTCCGAGGTGGACGGTGTCGAGATCGGCGTCGATCCGGGCAGCAAACACACCGGCATCGCCGTGTTCACCCAGCAGGCTGGGGAACGATGCGGCCGGTACGGCATCCAGCTGGACCATCGTGGTGCGCGGGTCCGTAAGAAGATGGGGCAACGGTCCGCTTATCGGCGACGGCGCCGGACAGCGAATCTGCGCTACCGTGCCCCCCGGTTCTTCAATCGCACCCGCCCTCAAGGGTGGCTGCCCCCGTCCCTCAAACATCGGGTGGAGACCACCACCGGTTGGGTGGACCGGCTCGCCCGGTGGGCGCCGGTCAAGGCGGTGCATGTGGAGCGGGTGGCGTTCGACACTCATGCCTTGTCCGCTGGACGGCCGTTGGAGGGTGCGGAGTATCAGCGGGGCACCCTGCACGGCTTTGAGGTTCGTGAGTACCTGTTGGCCAAGTTCGACCGTGCCTGTGTGTACTGCGGGGCGACGAATACACCGCTGAACCTGGACCACGTCCACCCCCGCTCCCGTAGCGGGTCGGATCGGGTGTCCAACCTGGTCTTGGCGTGCGTGCCCTGCAACCAGGCCAAGGGCGACCGGCCCGTGGAAGAGTTCGTCACCGACAAGCTCGCTCTAGCAAGGATTCTGGCCCGGTCCAAAGCACCCTTGCGGGACGCGGCGGCGGTGCAGTCCACCCGGTGGGCGCTCTGGCGGGCCTTGGACCAACGATTGCCCACCCATGTCGGTTCGGGTGGACGGACCAAATGGAACCGGACCCGCAACCACCTGCCGAAATCGCACACCCTGGACGCCCTGGCCGTGGGCAAGGTCGACACCATCACCCAGACCACCAACCGGGTACTGATCGCCGGCTGCGCCGGTCGGGGCTCCTACGCCCGCACCCGACCCGACAAACATGGATTCCCGAGATTGCGACTGCCCCGAACCAAGGGGTTCTTCGGGTTCACCACCGGCGACCTGGTCCGGGCCGTGGTCCCCCAAGGCAAAAAGACGGGTACACACACCGGCCGGGTCGCGGTACGCGCCTCGGGCAACTTCAACATCACCACCACCCACGGCACCGTCCAAGGCATCCGTCACAAGCACGTGCGTCTGCTCCAACGAGCGGACGGCTACGGCTACACCTGGAAGGGAGAGGGCGTTTCCTCCCGGCCCTGAAGGGCCGGGAGGAAACGCCCAACAAATCGATGAATCCGTCTACCGCCCTGGCGCGGGTCCTCGTCGACGAGCTGGCCCGATGCGGGCTGGCCGAGGCCGTCGTCGCGCCCGGGTCGCGTTCGACCCCGCTGGCGTTGGCGCTGGTCGCGCACCCCGGGATCCGCGTCCATGTGCGGGTGGACGAACGTTCCGCCTCCTTCCTCGCCTTGGGACTGGCGCGGTCCTCCCGGCGCCCCGTCGCGGTGGTGTGCACCTCCGGTACCGCGGCCGCCAACTTCCACCCCGCGGTGATGGAGGCCGACGAGAGCGGGGTGCCGCTGCTGGTGCTGACCGCCGACCGGCCCCCGGAACTGCGCGGCACCGGCGCCAACCAGACGGTGGACCAGATCGGCCTGTACGGCGGCGCGGTACGCATGTTCGCCGAGGTCGGTACCCCCGACCCCGCGCCCGGGATGGTCGCCTATTGGCGTTCACTGAGCTGTCGTGCCTGGGCGACGGCCCAGGGTGGACGCCCCGGACCCGTGCACCTCAACGTGGCCTTCCGTGACCCCCTGACCCCCGACCAGCCCGCCGGTAGCGGTCCCGAGTGGACCACGCCCCTGGACGGGCGCGACGACGGCGGTCCCTGGATCTCACGGCCCGGCCCGCACACCGAACCCGCGCCCCACGTACTGCCCGACGTCGAACGCGGCGTCATCGTCTGCGGTGACGGCGACTACGACCCGGTGCCGTTCCTGGCCCTGGCGGAACTGACCGGCTGGCCGCTGCTGGCCGAGCCCACATCCAACGCCCGCCGCTCGGGTGCGATCTCCACCTCTCGGCAACTGCTGGCCGTGCCGGGTTTCGCCGACGCGCACGCCCCCGAACTCGTGGTGAGCGTGGGCAAGCCCAATCTGTCCCGGCAGATCCTCGCCTACCTGCGCCGCGCCGAACGCCACGTGGTGGTCACCTCCTCCACGGTCGGTGACCCCGCGGCGGGCCTGCTCAACGACTTCTCCGACCCCGTCCGTACCGCCACCGACGTGGTCGCCGCGGTCGCCCCGCCCGCCGGTCTGAACTGGGACGAGCCGGCGCGCACCGACTGGTCGCGTTCCTGGGAACGTGCCGAGGCCATCGCCCGCGCGGCCGTCGACGGGGTGTTGGACGCCGAGGAGACCTTGACGGAGCCGCGCCTGGCCCGGGACCTCGCCTCGCAGATGACGGCGGGTTCACTGCTGTTCGCCGGCTCCAGCATGCCCATCCGCGACCTGGACGCCACCATGCATCCCCGCTGCGGGGTACGCCTGGTGGGCAACCGCGGGGTGAGCGGCATCGACGGGACGGTGTCCACGGCCATCGGCGCCGCGCTGGCCCACCAGAGGGAGGGGGAGGGGCATGCCTACGCTCTACTCGGGGACCTGGCGCTGCTGCACGACCAGAACGGGTTGATCATCGGCCCCGGCGAGCCTCGCCCGGAGCTGGCGATCGTGGTGGTCAACAACGATGGCGGCGGGATCTTCTCCGGGCTCGAACAGGCCGGACACCCGGACTTCGAGAGAGTGTTCGGTACCCCGCACGGAGTGTCCATGGAGCGGGTGGCCGCGGTGGCGGACCTGCCCTACACCCGGGTGGAGTGGGCCACCGACCTGCCCAAGGCCCTCCTGGGCGAGGGACTGCGGATCATCGAGGTGTGCACCGAACGCGCCGGTAGCGCGGCCCTGCGTCGTCGGCTACAGGACGCTGTCGACACCGCGGTGACCGGAACGTTCTGACCCGGCGTCCCCAGACGCGACGAAGGGGAGGCATCGGACGCCGATGTCTCCCCTTCGCCATGTGGGTCAACGGCGCAGGATGTCCGTCAGGTCGAACTCCAGTTTCACCGGGACGGAGGTCTTGAGGGTGCCCCGGTGGATGGTCGGCCTGCCGTAGTCACCGGACGGAGAGGCCGGGTCCTTCTCGTACTCGTAGAGCACGGCGTCGTTCCCGTCCCGTTCGATCCGCCAGAAGAACCGCACGCCGGCACGTGCGTAGAGTTGGGGTTTGCGCTCCCGGTCCCGGATCTCTGATTCGGGGGAGACCACCTCCACCGCCAGTTCGACGACCTCCGGCGGAAACCACGTTTGGTCCAGTTCCCGGAAAGCGCTTGCGCGAACCAGCATCAGGTCCGGCTCCGGCCGTTGCCGTTCGGCGAGTTTGACCGAGAACTCTCTCGCCACTCGAAGGTCTTCAGGCGCGTGTGCTTTCAGTGCGTCCCCCAAGAGTTCGAGGACGAGCATGTGGAACAGCTTCTGCGGGCTCACCAGCACCAGGTTTCCGTCGATGAGTTCGGTGTGCGGTGGAAGATCCGGGATGTGGTCGAGGTCCTCGGCGGTGAAACCGTCCTGTGGGGGCATGGGGATGACCACGCCGTCGGTGGTCTCTGACGCTCGTTGCCGGGCAACTGTCGGAGCGGACACGTGACTGCCTCCGGTGGTCGGATCGTTCTCGTTGCTCACGGTAGCCATCCTCATCACCTTGCCGTGGTGCTTTCGGCGATTTTCCCATCCGGACCACGGTGCGATACCGGTGGACGTTCCCCGAGGGTGCCACACGGGAAACGGGCCCGCCGAGGCGCTCGGGTCCGTGTCGCTCATCGGGGGCGGCGCTTGGAGTCGATCGGGCGGCTCTTCGAGGGGATGACCGAATCATGACCCACCTCACCTGGGCGAGGCTTGTGGACGTGACGAAACGGGTAGGCGAGGATCACCACGAGGTCCGACTGTGGGTGCGCGTGCGACTGCCCTGTGTGGAATGACCACAGCCGTGTAGAGGAGTTGTAGGGGCGTTCACGCCGGTTTCACCCCAACGTGTGAAACCTCGGCCAAGGTCGAGAGCGACCGGCAGGACCCACTGCCCGCACCACTCCGCACCCCCGAGCGGAGCCCCGCAAGCCCCCTCGGGAACGCGGAGCAGTTCACCAAGCCCGAGGAGAACGCGTGCCCGAATCCGCGCCCCGCCGTCGTCTGCTGCCGCTCATCGGTGGTGTCGGTGGTGGTCGATCCGCGAAGACCTGCCTGTACCGCTGTGGCAACGCCTGCTTCCACCCTGCTCCCAACAAGAGCGACAACCCCTATTTCGGTGACATCTTCCAGGGTGTGCTGTCCCGCCGGACCGCCCTGAAGGGGGCACTGGTCGGCACCGGCGCCGGATCCCTGGGACTGGCGGCCCTGAGCCCGGCCGCCGCGGACCGGGGGCCGAACCGTCCGCACCCCTCGCCGCGCCCCACGTTCAAGAACGTGCTGCCCAATAACCGCGACGAGATCACCGTCCCCGAGGGCTACGACCACCACGTCATCGTCCGCTGGGGCGACCCCGTGTTGCCCGGCGCCCCGGAGTTCGACTTCGAGAATCAGACCGGTGAGGCCCAGGCGCAGCAGTTCGGCTACAACTGCGACTACGTCGGTTTCTTCACCCTCGACGGCGACCACGGTCTGCTGTGGGTCAACCACGAGTACACCAACGAAGAGATCATGTTCGCCGGGTACACCGACGGTGAGACGGCCGACCCGGAGTGGATCAAGGTCGCCATGGCCGCGCACGGCGGTTCGGTGGTGGAGCTGGAGCGGGTCGACGGCACCGGCCAGTGGAAGCTGATCACCGAGGGCGAGCGTCCCTTCAACCGTCGCATCACCAACGAGACTCCGTTCCGGGTGACGGGTCCGGCCGCCGGGCACGAGCTGCTGCGCACCGACGCCGACCCCGAGGGCGTGAACGTGTTGGGCATGCTCAACAACTGCGCCGGTGGAATGACACCGTGGGGGACCGTCCTCAGCGGTGAGGAGAACTTCAACCAGTACTTCGTCGGTGCTCCCGACACCGAGTCCTACGCCCGCTACGGCTTCCCCACCGACTACTCCGGTCGTCGCTGGGACCGGGTCGACGAGCGCTTCGACCTGGCCAAGCACCCCAATGAGGCCCACCGTTTCGGCTACATCGTGGAGATCGACCCGCACGATCCCGACTCGACCCCGGTCAAGCGCACCATGTTGGGCCGTTTCAAGCACGAGGGCGCCAACGTCAACATCACCGAGGACGGTCGGGTGGCCGCCTACATGGGCGACGACGAGCGCTTCGACTACCTGTACAAGTTCGTCAGCGACAAGAAGTACGTCGAGGGCTCCCACAAACACAACATGACGCTGCTGGACAGCGGCACGCTCTACGTGGCCCGTCTGGAGGGCAACAGCCCCGCCGAGGAGATCGACGGCACCGGCACACTGCCCTCCGACGGTGAGTTCGACGGCACCGGCGAGTGGATCGCGCTGTGCACCGACGCCGAGAGCCATGTCGACGGCTTCTCCGTGGCCGAGGTGCTCGTCCACACCCGTTTGGCCGCGGACGCGGTCGGCGCCACCAAGATGGACCGCCCCGAGGACGTCGAGCCCAGCCCGGTCACCGGCAAGGTGTACTGCGCACTGACCAACAACGACGCCCGCGAACCGGGTCAGGCCGACGAGCCCAACCCGCGCGGCCCCAACAAGTTCGGCCACGTCCTGGAGATCATCGAGGACGGAGCCGATTCGGCGGCCACCACGTTCGGCTGGATCGTGCCCCTGGTGTGCGGTGAACCCGAGGACGACTCCACCTACTACGCAGGTTTCGACAAGTCCAAGGTCATGGCGATCTCGGCTCCGGACAACCTGGCCTTCGACAAGCAGGGCAACCTGTGGATCTCCACCGATGGCCAGCCGGGCACCCTGCAGACCAACGACGCCCTGCACGTGATGCCGGTCGAGGGTCGTTTCCGAGGCGAGCTGCGGACCTTCGCCACGGTCCCGGTCGAAGCCGAGGCCTGTGGCCCGCTCATCTCCGAGGACCAGAAGACGGTGTTCCTCGCCCCGCAGCACCCGGGTGAGAACGGCACCGTCGAAGAGCCCACCAGCGTGTGGCCCGACGGCGGCTTCCCACGCCCGTCGGTGGTGTGCGCCTGGCACAAGGGCGGCCGCGACGTCGGCAACTGACCCCGGGCCCGGGCTCCGGCCCGGACGAGGCCACCGGCCCCGGTCCCTCCGTCGTGGGGGAGGACCGGGGCCGGTTCAGGTACCGGGGTCGGTGAGGGCCTCGCGCATCACCCGGAACTTGGCCTCGGTCTCGGCGAGTTCGGCCTCGGGGTCGGACCCGGCGACGATCCCACCGCCCGCGTACAGGCGGGCGCGCGCCCCGTCCACGTGGGCGCTGCGCAGTGCGATGCCCCACTCGGCGTTGCCCGCGCCGTCCAGCCAGCCCACGGGGCCGGCGTAGCCGCCACGGTCCATGCCCTCCGTCGCGGCGATCAGCCGCATCGCGGCCTCGGTGGGCGTACCGCCCACGGCGGCGGTCGGGTGCAGCGCCGCCACGGCGTCCAGGGCGGAGACTCCGGGAGCCAGGCGCGCGTGAGCGCTGGTGGCCAGGTGCTGGACGTTGGCGAGCTTGAGCAGGTGCGGCCGGTCCGGGACGGTGAGCTCCTCGGTGAGCGGCTCCATGGCGGCGCGCAGCGAGTCCACGGCCAGGCCGTGCTCCTCCACGTCCTTGGCGGAGGCCATCATCTCCCGGCCCAGACGCCGGTCGGACTCCTCGTCCTCTCCGCGCGGACGCGTCCCGGCCAGTACCAGGGAGTCGAACTCGCTGCCCTCCATACGCAGCAGGAGTTCGGGGGTGGCGCCGACCATGCCGTCGACGGAGAAGGTGAAGCAGCCGGGGAAGCGAGCGTGCAGCCGCTTCAACAGCATCCGCACGTCCAAGGGCGCGTCGGCCTCGGCGTGGGCGTCGCGGGCCAGCACGGCCTTGTCGAGTTCGCCCGCGCGGATGCGCGCGATCGTCGCGGCGATCACGTCCATCCACTGCTCCGGGGTGAGGGAACCGGGGCGCCATCGCAAGGGGCCGACAGGGCGTGGCTCGGTGACCGAACGCGATGGTGGCGCGGGGCGTTCGCCGGGTTCGTCGGTGACGGTGGTCAACCAGGAGTGGTCACCGCGCCGGCCCACGAGTACTCGGGGCACCACGAGCGCCGAACCGGGGGATGTGGGTGCGAACGTGAACGTGCCGAAGGTGACCGCGCCGGTGCCGGGCAAGCCCACTTCGTCCTCGACCTCGGCGTTCGCCAGCAGGTCGGCGAACCAGCGGGCCCCCTGCCCGATGCGGGAGTTGTCGGTGGGGGTGGTGCCCTCGGGGGCGATCTCGGGTTCGAACCGCGCCGCCCGTCCCCATCCGACGAGGCCGTCGTCTCCGCTCAACCAGGCCAGGGGCGTCTCCTGCGGCAGCTGGTCGATCAGGCTGCCGGCGCGGTCGTCCAGCGGGATGGTGCGGACGAAGAGTTTGGGTGGGCTCTGTACTGCGTTCACGGGAATCGAGTCTAGAACCTCGGTCGGAGGGTCAGAGCCCGCCCCGACTCCGTCGCCACGGTGCTTCATTGACCTGCGGCGACATTCCCATGGTCCACCGTGTGCGATGTTATCCACACATTGGCCGAATCGTATCCGAAACTTGACATCTTGCCCTAATCTGGGTCCCGGCGTGGCGCCAGGCCGAACGGCGACGCGCCGGACATCCCCGAAGGAGAACGTAGATGCGATCCAAGGCACGGGCCCTGACCACGCCACGCGCCGGGGGACGGTGGGCGGCGATCGCGGCCACGACCATGCTGTTGGCGGGTTGTTCCGCCAACGATGGCGACTCCGCCTCCGACGACGCCCCCGAGCCCGGCGGCGAGGGCATCGCGGCCCCCGCCACCTGTCAGGCCGACGACGACAAGCGCCAGATGCGCGGTGCGTGGCTCACCACCGTGCGCAACATCGACTGGCCCTCCGAACCCGGTCTGTCCGCCGACGAGCAGAAGGCCGAACTCGACGCCTGGCTCGACGATTCGGTGGAGATGGGCCTCAACGCCGTCTTCCTGCACGCTCGCCCCACCGCCGACGCCGTCTACGACTCCGAGCTGGAGCCCTGGGCCCGCTACCTCACCGGTGAGCAGGGCGGTGACCCCGGCTACGACCCGTTGGAGTACGCGGTCGAGGAGGCGCACGAGCGCGGCCTGGAACTGCATGCCTGGTTCAACCCCTACCGCGTGGGCCTACAGGACCCGGACGTGGAGAACCTCGCCGACGACCACCCGGTCAAGGAGAACCCCGAGTGGTTGGTGGACTTCGGTAGCGAGGCCTACGTCGACCCGGGCAACCCCGAGGTCCGTGAGTGGGTCACCTCGGTCATCATGGACGTCGTCGACCGCTACGACGTCGACGGCATGCACTTCGACGACTTCTTCTACCCCTACCCGCAGGACGGCGCGACCTTCGACGACGACGCCAGCTGGGAGGCCCACGGGGACGACTTCGACGACCGAGGGGACTGGCGGCGCGACAACGTCGACCAGCTCATGCGGGACGTGCACGGACGGATCCAGGAGACCAAGCCCTGGGTGAGCTTCGGTGTGTCCCCGTTCGGCATCTGGCGCAACGACAACACCGACTCCTCCGGTTCGCCCAGCTCCGGGTTGCAGTCCTACGACGCCCAGTACGCCGACACCCGTACCTGGATCGAGGAGGGCACGGTCGACTACATCGCCCCTCAGCTGTACTGGGAGCGCGGTTTCGACACCGCCGACTACGAGGCGATGACCGACTGGTGGTCGAACGAGGTCGAGGGCACCGACGTCGACCTGTACGTCGGTCAGGGCGCCTACCGCCTGGGTGAGGACGGCTGGACCGGGGACGACGCCCTGAGCAACCAACTCGACTACTCGGGTGAGCTCGACGAGGTCTCCGGCGACATCTACTTCTCCATCAAGAACCTGCGCGAGAACGGCGACGTGGTCGACCACCTGCTCGACGGTCACTACTCCAACGCCGCGCTGCCGCCGGTGATCGAGAACCCCGAGGGTGAGGAGCCCCTGGTCGGAGCGGTCAACGACGTGGCCGCGCAGAGCGTCGACGGCGGCGTCGAGGTGGCGTGGAACGAGATCGAGGACGCCCGCTTCTACGCCCTGTACCGACTGTCGGCCGAGGCCGCCCAGGCCCTGGAGTCCGGGGACGAGGACGCCTACTGCACGGCGCTGACCGCGGACAACCTGGTCGGTATGACCGGTGGTTCCCTCCTGACCGACAACGAGCCCCTGGAGGACGGCGCCGGTTACGTGGTCACCGCGCTGGACGACTACCGGGCCGAGGGGCCGGTCAGCGAGGTCGCCGACGTGCGCAGCTGATCCGATCGCCCGAACCTGAGACGGGCCCGTTCCCCGGCCGGGGAACGGGCCCGTCTTGTATGCGATGAGTCGGCGTATGCCACAGGAGGACAGGGAAAAAGTTATGATCTGCTAGCCAAAGGTCCATTATGGCCTCGCGACTGCGGCTAGTAGGTTCTTCGTATGCCCACCTTCCAGATCAGTGAGGCCGCCGAGCTGCTCGGGGTCAGCGCCGACACCGTCCGACGCTGGGTCGACTCCGGGAGACTGCCAGCCGAACGCGACACCACCGGGCGTCGCCGTCTCGACGGCGCCGAACTCGCGGCCTTCATGCGGGCCGGCGTCGACGACGACCCGGGCCGTCGCGTCTCCTCCGCCCGCAACCGCTTCCAGGGCCTGGTGACCAATGTGGTCCGCGACCAGGTGATGGCCGCCGTCGAACTCCAGGCCGGACCACACCGGGTGGTCTCCCTGATGAGCCGTGAGGCCGCCGACGAGCTCGGCCTGGAGGTCGGGACCGTGGCCACCGCGGTCGTCAAGTCCACCAACGTCATCATCGAGACCACCGGAGGACACCATGCGTGAGCCCACCGCTCGTTCCCCCCGCCCGAGGCGTACCGCCCACGGACCGACCGCGGCCACGGCCGCACTCGTCCTGGCGCTGACCGCCTGCTCCGGCGGGGGCGCCGACACCGAGGAAGGGTCCGGGGGAGGGGCCGACGGCGCCGCGTTCAGTGGTGAGCTCACCGTGTTCGCCGCCGCGTCCCTCACCGACGTGTTCGAGGAGATCGCCACCTCCTTCGAGGAGGAGAACCCGGAGGTGGAGGTCACCTTCAACTTCGCCGGCAGCAGCGAACTCGCCCAGCAGATCAACTCCGGCGCACCCGCCGACGTGTTCGCCGCCGCCGACACCGACACCATGGGCCAGGTCGTGGAGGGCGAGGGTCTGGACGCCGATTGGGCCGCTGAACACAGCGAGGACGGACAGGTCTTCGTCACCAACAACCTGCGGATCGCGGTGCCACCGGACAACCCCGCCGGCGTCGAGAGCTTCGCCGACCTGGCCGAGGACGACGTCGACGTGGCCTTCTGCTCGCAGGAGGTGCCCTGCGGCGCCGCCACGGTGACCGCGCTGGAGGCCGCCGACCTGGACGTCACCCCCGTCACCCTGGAAGAGGACGTACGGGCCGTCCTGACCAAGGTCGAGCTGGGCGAGGTGGACGCCGGCCTGGTCTACGCCACCGACGTCATCTCCGCCGAGGGCCGGGTGGAGGGCCTGGACTTCCCCGAGTCCGAGGAGGCGATCAACGACTACCCGATCGGTGTCCTCTCCGCTTCGGGCGACACCGACCTGGCCGCCGCCTGGGTCGAGTTCGTCACCACCGAGGGTGCCCCGGTCCTGCGGGACGCGGGGTTCGGCACCCCGTGACCGCCGTCGCGACCCGCTCCGATCGGCGTGCCCCGCGCACCCGGTCGGGGCGGGTCCCCTGGATCCTCGTCCTGCCCGCGCTGGTGGGCCTGTCGTTCCTGATCCTGCCCTTCGCCGGGCTGCTCGTCCGCGCGCCCTGGCCCACCATGGTGGAGCGCGTCACCGAACCCGAGGTGCTGGCCGCCCTGTGGCTGTCGCTGTCCACCGCCACGGTGGCCACCCTCGTCTCCTTGTCCTTCGGTGTTCCGCTGGCCTGGATGCTGGCGCGCACCGAGTTCCCCGGCCGCCGCGTCGTGCGGGCCCTGGTCACCATCCCCCTGGTCATCCCCCCGGTGGTCGGTGGTGTGGCCCTGTTGCTCGTGCTGGGCCGCAACGGGCTGGTCGGCCGCTACCTGGACGCCTGGTTCGGACTGACCCTGCCCTTCACCCCCGCCGCCGTGGTCATCGCCCAGGTGTTCGTGGCCATGCCCTTCCTGGTGATCACCGTCGAGGGGGCGCTGCGCGGCGCCGACCGACGGTACGAGGAGGCCGCCGCGACCCTGGGCGCGAGCCGCGTCACGATCTTCACCCGTGTCACCCTGCCCATGGTGCTTCCCGGCATCGGCGCGGGCGCGATCCTGTGCTGGGCGCGCGCCCTGGGTGAGTTCGGCGCCACCATCACCTTTGCCGGAAACTTCCCCGGTACCACCCAGACCATGCCGTTGGCGGTCTACATGGCCATGCAACGCGACCCCGAGGCCGCCATCGTGCTCAGTCTGGTCCTGCTCCTGGTCTCCCTGGCCGTCCTGGTCACCCTGCGCGAGAGGTGGGTGAACCCCTGATGGCCACCCGGACCACCCCTGCCCCGACCGACTCCGATCCCTCGCCGCACCCGGGTCTGGACGCGGACCTGCGATTGAGTCGGGGTTCGTTCGATCTGGACGTCCGCCTGTCCTGTCCGCCCGGCCGCATCCTGGCGCTGCTGGGGCCCAACGGGGCCGGGAAGTCCTCGGCTCTGCGCGCCCTGGCCGGTCTGGTCCCGCTCACGGGCGGACACATCCGCCTGAACGGTGACGACCACACCACCACGGCCGTCGAGCACCGCCCCATCGGCATGGTCTTCCAGGACTACCTGCTGTTCCCGCACATGAGCGCCCTCGACAACGTCGCCTTCGGGCCGCGCTGTCAGGGCGTGGGGCGCGCCGAGGCACGCGAACGCGCCCGTGCCCTGCTGGACCACATGGACCTGGGCGACCACTCCGCGTCCCGGCCACCGCGGCTGTCCGGTGGCCAGGCCCAACGGGTCGCTCTGGCCCGTGCCCTGGCGGTCCGCCCTCGCATGCTGCTGATGGACGAACCCATGGCCGCTCTGGACGCCAGTACGCGTGTGGCGGTGCGCTCGCGCCTGAGACACCTTCTGGAGGAGTTCGACGGGGTGACGGTCCTGGTCACCCACGACCCGCTCGACGCCATGGTGCTGGCCGACCACATCGCCGTCATCGAGGACGGCCGGTTGGTGCAGGAGGGCACACCGGCCGAGGTGGCCCGCCGCCCCCGCACCACCTACGTCGCCCGACTGGTGGGCCTCAACCTGTTCCGGGGCGAGGCGCGAGGAGGCACCGTCACCCTGGACGGAGACGGCTCGGGAGAGCCCGCCGGGGTGGAGGTCCGGGAAGCCCGTCACGGGCGTGTCCTGGTGGCCTTCCCCCCGCGCGCCGTGGCCCTGTACCAGGAGCGTCCCCACGGCAGCCCGCGCAACATGTGGCGGCTGCGGGTGGAGGGGATCGAACGTTTCGGCGATCAGGTGCGGGTGAACCTGGAGGGTGTTCTGTCCCTGGCGGCCGACATCACTCCGGCGGCCCTGGCCGAACTCGGGCTCGCCCGGGGCGAGGAGGTCTGGGCCGGGGTCAAGGCCACCGAGGTCGAGTGCTACCCCGGATGAGGGCCTCTTTCCCCTCTGGTCGGGGACCTATGGCCCTCGCGCGATGAGGGCTCTCGCCCCGATTTCGCGAACCGGCAGAAAAGGGACCCGGAAAAACCTGTGGACGCTTGGATAAGCGCCGCCCGCCTGGGGGAGACTGTTAGCACCCGACGACGAAGTCCTTCCCCGGCGGTTGAGGAGGGTGCCATGTCCCTGAGAGAACACGAACGGAGGATTCTCGCTGAGATCGAGAAACAGCTCAGCGAGGACGCTCCGGAACTGGCCGGCCGTCTAGAGGCCTTCGGAATCGACGATCCGGACGCCCCGGCCGACCCTGGGCTACGGAGCTGGAGACCATGGGTGGCCTGCGCTTTGATCGCCGCGGTCACCGCGGGGCTCTTGGTGCTGTTGTTCGTCCTCACTCCGAGTGCCCCACAACCGGACCAGCCACGAGCCACCGGAACCTCGGAGAGCAGCGAGGGAACCGATACCGTGCCGGACCCGGTCCCAGAGGGGGAGACCGCGGACGGCCGGACCGAACCCGCCGACCCGGTCGGATAGCTCACCGGGCGGACCCGGTTCGTCACGCTCAAGGGGCCCCGTAGCCCGGACATCGTGTCCGGAGCGGGGCCCTTCGGTCGACCACGGCCGGCACCGGCGACCCTCGGACATGGGCGAAGGTCCCGTCGACCGACGGAACCTTCCCCATGGGCGTGCGGGTTTCAGAGTGTGGACGAACCCGACCGCGGGCGAGGCGTGGCGCGTGTGTGCGCGATGGCCGCTCCGTGGACGGGAAGCGGCCTCAGGAACCGAGCCCGAAGACCTGGGTCCAGTAGACGCCGTCCTCGGCGGTGACCACCCCGACACCGGTGTCCACCGAGTCGCAATTCAGGAGTACCTTCCGGTGTCCCGAGCTTTCGACCCAGGTGCGCACCGTCTCGGCGGCCGTGTCGTAGCCGGCGGCGGTGACCTCGCCCGAGGGCCGGTCGTAACCCGCTGCCTTGGCCCGTTGGGTGAAGGATCGACCCTGGGAACCGACGTGGGTGACCTTGCCCTGCCCGGCCATGTGGCGACTGTGCTCGCGAGCGGCTTGGGCGAGGCGTTCGTCGACCTGGACCGGATCACAGCCGCTTCGGGCCCGCTCCTGGTTCACCAGGCGCAGGGTCTCCTCTTCCGCCTCGGGCCACGACTCCGTCGACGAGGCGTCGAGCCAGGCAGGCGGCCATTCGGCGGTGACGCCGGGTTGGGCGACCGGGGACGTGGCGCTCGGGTTCGGGCCGGTCGCGTCGGGGTGCGCTCCGCCCGTCACACCCGCGCAGCACAACGTCAGAGCCGTTCCCATGAGTATGGGTTTCCAATGGTGGCGCATCTCTTCCTTCCGCTCACCGTTCGTGCGATCAGCCGTGTGCGCGATCGGGCCCTCGGCCCGGACACACGTGAGCGGGCAGTCGACGACTGCCCGCCCTGGCCGTGATGGTTCATTCGGCCATGCTGTTGATCCGGTCCACTCCCGCGCTCCCAGGACCAGCGGTGTAGGTCACATGTTCGTAGCTCACGCTTCCGTCATCGCTCACGTGGCTGCGAACCAGGCTCAGGGTGGCGCCCTCCGGCCCCGCGGAGCTGGAGTCGTGCTGGAAACCCGCGTCGGCCATCGCCAGTGAGGGCGCGCCCACCGTCAGGCCCACTGCCGCGATACCCACGCACAGCGCTCCTCTTACTGAGGGCATTGGCGTTACCTCTTCCTCCGGTGCATGGCCGGGCGCGGCGGCTCGGGAATCGCCGCGCCCGGCAGGATCAGAGTTAGTTGGCCGCACTCGTGGTGCTGTTGCTGGCGGCACCCAGGGGGCCCGCAGCGCTGGCGTTGTGCTCGAAGTAGGAGCCACCGTCGTGCTTGTGGCTACCATCCACGGCGATGGCGGTCACGCTGTTGCTGGCGGCGCCCTCGAAACCGGCGGCGGTCGACTCCGCGTTGAAGTAGCTGTCCGCCATCGCGGCGGCGGGAGCGCCGAAGGCCAGGGTCGGGGCGACGACGGCGGCGAAGGCGATGCGAGCGACAGTCTTGCGGTTCATGCTTTGTCCTTCCGACGTGGACCGACACCGTGTCGGTCCGGGAAGCGCCTGTTCCTCCGACCCTCGGTCAGCGGAATCCGTTTTCGGCGCCGCTGAAGGGAATGCCCGCACACCTTTGTTCATAACACTATGCATCTGTCTAGTTACTTAAAGTAATAATGACTCGCTCTGTGCAACCCCGACCTCCTTCTTGCGCGTCGGAGAGACGGCAGTGGCGTGGGGAAAGCCTGCTTCTCACCCGAACTCGACCGACTCGGACATCACTCCGATGGCCGAAGGCGAGCACATGCGGGACTCTCGCCCCGCCGGCCTTCGCATCGGCTGGTCCGGCCCCTCGTCGATCGGCGGAATCGACGGTCGAGCCCGCCCCGGCCGGACCAACGACTCCTCGCCATTCCCTTGCACTTGCGCTTGCGTGCCCGGAGCACGCAAGGATCACGTCTTCGGGCGTCGGGAGGGACGAGCGAGCCATCCGCTCTCACGAAACTGCTCCCTGGTCGATGGGACCGGGTTTGCGGTCCCACTCCCAGGGAGCAGTCTCATCGGTGGGTTTCGAGCGCGGGACCGACTAGAGCGCGTTGGTGAACTTCGCGGCCAGCGGACCGGCCACGGCCGAACCGCCACCGCCGCCGTCCACCACCACGGCGAAGGCCACGTCGCCCTTGTAACCGACCATCCACGCGTGGCTGGGCAGCTCGTCGTCCTCGTCGGCGTCCTCGGCCGTCCCGTACTCCGCGGTTCCGGTCTTGCCGTACACCTCGCCATCGAAGTCGACGTTCTTGGCGGTGCCGTCGGTGATCACCGCGCGCATCATCGGCCGCAGCGCCTCGGCGTTGGCGATGGCCGTCGGCTCCGGCAGTTCCTCGGAGGCCGGTTCGGTCACCAGGACCGGGTGCCGCCACGAACCGTCGGCGACCGCCGCGGGCACCGTCGCCATGTGCAGCGGCGAGGTGAGGATCTGGCCCTGACCGATGCCCTGCGCGCCCATCATGGTGGTGCTGTCCACCGGCGGGAAGCTGGGCTCGTGGGTGGTCACTCCGATGTCCAACGGCTTGTTCATCCCGAACTGCTCGGCGCTGGAAAGCAGCGTCTCCGGGTTCAGGTGCTCACCGATCTCGTGCACGAGCGCGGTGTTGCAGGAGGTCGCGAACGCCTCGGTCACCGACTGCTCGCCGTACTCGGCCTCGCCCGCGTTGCGGAACGGCCACCCGCCCAGCTCGTACTCCTCGGGACAGTCCATCGTGGCGTCCGTGGAAAGACCGTTGTCCAACAGCGCGCTGTAGGTGACGATCTTGAACGACGAACCGGGCGCGTACTGGCCCTCGAAGGCCCGGTTGAACCCGCCGGGCACGTTCACCGCGGCCAGGATCTCCCCGGTGGAAGGGCGGATCGCGACCAGCCCGGCCGGGTCGTCGGCGTCGATGATGGCGTTCGACGCCGCGTTCTGGACCCCCATGTCGACACTGGTCGTGATGGACTCGCCGTCGGACCCGTCCAGGGTCGCCAGGGTGTTGTCCTCGGTGGCCTCCAACGAGTCGGGCTCCTCGGCCGCGGCGGCGTCCACCATCAGGATGGTGGTCGCGGCCTCACCGGCCAGGCGCTCCTCGTAGGTGCGCTGGAGCCCGCTCTTACCGACGGTGTCGCCGATGCTGTAGGCCGGGCCCAACCGCTCGATGTCGTCCTCGTCGGCCTCGCCCAGTCCGCCGATGATCATCTGCAGCGAACCGGACACGTCCGGGGTGTCCAGGCGGGTGCCGTCGGCTGCCTGGATCTGGCCGCGCTCGCCGAACACGGCGGTGCGGGCGAGTACCTGGCCCTCACCCAGTCCCGGGTAGGCGACCTCGGGGGAGAAGTCGACCCACCACTCACCGTCCTCGCGCACGAGCGGGAGTTCGCCCTCCCAGCCCCAGTCCGAGGCGTTGGTCAGCGAGAGCGTCACCTCGTAGGAGGCGCTTCCGGTGCCGCCGTCGGTGACCGGGGTACCGATCTCCACGTCGACCCCGTCCACACCCAGACCGGCGTCGATTCCGCCGAGGATCGCCTCGGCGTCGTCACCGGTGGTGACGGCGGCCAGTCGGGCGAAGTCCTGCTCTTCCCAGGCGGCCTCGTACTCGGTGGTGGCCTCCTCGGGCTCGGGCAGGGTGTAGACGTACCAGCCCACTCCACCGCCGACCAGGGCCAGGACGACCACGACCGCGGCCAGACCGATGAACAGTCCGCGGCGGGACTTCTTCCGCGGCGGTCCGGGGTCGTAGGCGTCGTTGTCGTGGTAGCCGTCGTCGGGGCCGTCGGGGCCCTGGGGGCCTCCGGGACCCTGGCCGCCGGGACCGCTGTAGAGGTACTCGTATCCCTGGCCCTGGTTCTCCTGCTGAGGGGTGATGCCGTCCTCGGGCCGAAGCGGGGCCGAACCCGGGTAGGGGGTATCGCCCCCGTAGGTGGCCTGCCCGCGGTAGGGCGTCTCCCAGGACTCGGTGGAGGCCGGTTCCGGCGGGGTCTGACCCCAGCCTTCCCGGGGGTCGGGGGCGGGCGCTCCCCAGTGGTTCTGAGCGGACTCCGTGGAGGGCTCCCAGCCGCCCGGAGCGGACTCGGCCGCGGCCGGGGCGCCCCAGTGGTCCTCGCCGGCCCCAGAGGCCGCCTGGTGCTCCCAGGGGGCGTTCTGTGCTGGTTCGCCCCACTCGTTCTCGGGGCGTTCCGGGAAGGTCTCCTCGCCCCAGGATCTGCGTGGGTCGCCGGCCTGCCCGCCGTGGTCGCCTGGCGCGGACTGTGCGGGCCGGCCCCACTCGGGGTGGTCGCCGGAGGTTTCCCGACCGCTCTGAGCGTCGTCCCACGAGGTCTCGGGGGCCGGTGCGTTCCAGTGATCCTGGTCCAGCCCCTGCTCCTCGGTTCGGCCGTGGCTCCAGCTGTCCTGGCCGGCCGGTGGTTCGGGGGCCAGACCCCAGCCGGCGGGGCCGGGTTCGGGTTCGGGTTCGGGCTCGAAGGAAGAGGTCGGGCTCTGCTGCGCGGGCTCGGCACCGACGTCCCAGGAAGCAGCACCGCCACCGCCGGGGGTGTCCCACAGGTTCTCCGCGGGCCGCTCACGATCCTGCGACGCGGAATCGGCGGGGGCCACGTCCCAGGGGCGCGGGCTGTCGGCGGGGTTCCGCTCGGAGGAGGTCTCGGGCTCGGGTGGGCTCCAGGGCGCGTCACCGCCACCGAGCGCGCGGTCCGGGCGCTCGGCGTCCTCGGTCCCACCGGTATCCCCTTGCGCTTCCCAGGCCTCGGTGGCGGGAGTGCTCGGTTCGGGGTCCGCGGGGCGCGGGTGCCCGAAACCGAGACCGCCGGTGTCCTTGGGGCGAGCCCCGGGTGGCCGTTGGGGGATGCGGTAGGGATTCTCCGGGCGCGGCTGCCGCGCGTCGGTACCGTCCGACTGATCGTCGGGCGGGCCAGAGGAATCCGGCTGTCGGGGGGACCATTCGTCCACGCCTGACCGTCCTTCGTTACGTTTCCGGGAGAGACCACGATGCCCCGCTCCCACTTCGGTGGGAGCGGGGCACGAGGTTGATGGTCGGCATGGCGGTCGCCTCTCGGCGCGGGGCACAACGGGGCTCCTGGCCGTCCGGTCCGTCCCACCCCGAAGGGCGGGTGCCGGACGCGGTATTCCGCGAAGGCAATAGTTGAGGCCCGGGGGACACTTGCTACCACACCGACCAACAGTGACTCTAACCCATCGGTCCGGGGAGTTGTTCCACGAATCCGGAGAGAGCCGAATGTGCAATCTCACGATGCCGGAATCGGCGGCGACGGGTGAAGAGCGAGGGCCGGTCCCGCAAAGGGGCGCGGGACCGGCCGGGAAGCTCGCGCGAGGCTATGCCTGGCGTGCGACGCTGGTCTGTTCCTTGCGGCTGAGCAACTTGAGGCGCTTGCGGCCGCGCTCGGCGCCCAGCTCCTCCTCCTTGGCCTCGATGCGCTGCCAGCCCTCCCACGTGGTGTACTCGACACCGCGCTCGGAGAGCAGGGCCTGGAAGGACACCGGGTCGGGTTCGGTGGCGGGGGTGAAGGAGTCCCGGTCGGCGACCAGGTTGGTGACGGTCTCCAGGGCGTCGCCCTTGGTGTGTCCGATGAGGCCGACGGGGCCGCGCTTGATCCAACCGGTGGCGTACACGCCGTCGATGGGGGCCTCGTCCAGGTCCAGGACCCGGCCCTCGGAGTTGGGGACCACGCCCCGCTCGCCGTCGAAGGGCAGGTCGGCCAGGGGTGAGCCCAGGTAGCCGATGGCGCGATAGACGGCCTGCACCTCGGTGTCGATGAACTCGCCCGTGCCCTTGACGTTGCCTTCGCCGGTCAGCTCCATGCGCTCGGTGCGGATCCCGGTGACCTTGTCCTGACCCAGGATCTCGGCGGGTGAGTGCAGGAAGTGCAGGTGCAGGCGCCGCTCGGCCCCGCGCTCGTCCCGGATCGCCCAGTTCTGCAGGACCTTGACGTTGGTCTTGACCTGGTTGGAGTCCTCGCAGGCCTTGAGGCTGCCCTCGTCCATGTCGAAGTCCTCGGCGTAGACCAGGACCTCCACGCCGGGCTGCTTGTCCAGCTCGCGCAGCTCCATCGGGGTGGCCTTGCACTGGGCGATGCCGCGACGGGAGAACACGTGCACGTCGGTGATCTGTTTGGCGCGCAGACCCTCGTAGACGTTGTCGGTGATGTCGGTCGACAGCAGGTCGTCGGCGTCCTTGGCCAGGATGCGGGCGACGTCGACGGCGACGTTGCCCGCGCCGATCACCGCGACGCTGGTGCCGTCCACGTGCCAGGACGGGTTGACGTCGGGGTGGGAGTCGTACCAGAAGACGAAGTCGGCGGCGCCGTGATTGCCGGGCAGGTCCACGCCGGGGATGTCCAGCGGACGGTCGCGGTCGCTGCCGGTGGCGAAGACGACCGCGTCGTAGTGGCGACGCAGGTCTTCGAGCTTGAGGTCCACGCCGTACTCGACGTTGCCGTAGAAGGTGATCTGGGGCTTGTCGAGGATCTTGTGCAGCGCACCCTGGATCTGCTTGATCCGGGGGTGGTCGGGGGCCACGCCGTAGCGGACCAGGCCGTACGGCGAGGGCAGCTTGTCGAGGATGTCGATGCTGACGGACGTGCCGCACGCGGACAGGGTCTCGTCCTTGGTGAGCAGGTCCGCGGCGTAGATGCCCGCCGGGCCCGCACCCACGATTCCCACTCGCAGTGGTCGCGTCATCGCACAGCTCCAAGTCTTCGCGCCAGGGTCGGACGCCATCGAAAGGTAAGGCTTGCCTAAACTATCCGGTGTGGCCACCGGGAAAACCCACTATAAGGGTAGGGAATCTCGTTCCCGCTTCCAGGGAGAACGAGGACGCTCCAAGGGCCCCGCATGCTCGAAGGCCAGGCCGGCGCCCGGATTCGGGCTCGAAAAAGGGGCCCTCGATCTCGGGTCAACGCCCCGTCAAGGGTGAATCAGCCCGGAAAAAGCTGTGGGGAAAGTCACTCCTGTTCCAGTTCGGCCTTGACCGAAGCGGCGAAGCGCGCCACCTGCCGTTGTCCCGACAGTTTGGCGATCGCGTCCATGATCGCGTCGGTCGCCTCCCGGCGGGGCTTGGCCTTGTGCGCCTTGTCCCGCCACGGCGACAGGTCCACGGGCTCGCCGAACCGGATCCCCACCCGGTTGAAGGAGGGCACTTTGCGCCCTGGCGGAAGGATACGTCCGGTGCCGGCCAGCGCGACCGGGACGACCGGTGCGCCCGTGGTCAGGGCCAGCCAGGCCAGCCCGGTCTGCCCCTTGTGCAGGCGACCGTCGGGGGAGCGGGTGCCCTCGGGGAAGATCCCGAACACCTCGCCGCTTTCGAGGACGGCCAGGCTGTTGTCCATGGCCTCCTGGGAGCTCTGTCCGGGACGACGGTCCACCGAGAGCGGCCCCAGGGCCCGCAGGGCTCGTGCGAAGGCCTTCTTCACCAGGGTGCTCTCGTCGAACAGCTCCTGCTTGGCGATGAAGCGCACCTGGCGGGGGCAGGCGACGCCGACGAAGAGGGGGTCGATCAATGACAGGTGGTTGACGGCCAGGATCACCGGGCCGCTCGCGGGGACGTGGTGGACGCCTTCCACGCGCTGGGGCCACGCCATGCGGCTGGCGGGTGCGACGACGGACCTGGCCGCTCCGTACAGTGACACGATGGAGTCGCCCCTTCTCGGTGGGTGAGTGCGCTGTGAGGGTGCGCGGCCGTCGGGGGCGACGGTCCGCTGAGGTGCCCTACGAGTTTAGCGGGGGCCGGACGGCGTTCGATCGGGGCCCTGAACCACTGTCGTGATCTGCGCCACGCGCGCTAGAGTTGTGGTCTAGACCTCTGGTCTTGTTCAGAGGCCCTCTTTCCGGACGCGAGCGAGGAAGCACACCCATGCCGAAACTGGTCGACGTCAGCCACCAGATCACCGACGGAATGACCACCTGCCCCGGACTGCCCGAGCCCGTGATCAAGGAGAGCACCACCGTCGCGGGCGCGGTCCCCGGGCACGGTGACAGCAGCGGCCGGGTCTCGATGGTCGGGGCGACCGGAACCTACGTCGAGATCCCCGCACACTCCTACCGCGACGCCGCCGACCCCGCCGACCTGGACCTGGACCGTGTCGCGTGCCTGCGCGGGATCGTGGTCGACGCCACCGGGCACCGCCAGATCGGTCCCGAGGTCTTCTCCGGTCTGGACCTGCGCGGCCGCGCCGTCCTGCTCCGCACGGGTTGGGACCGGCACTGGCGCACAGAGACCTACGGCACCCATGAGCACCCCCACCTGACCGAGACGGCCGCCAAGACCCTGGTCCAGGCGGGGGTCACGCTGGTCGGCATCGACTCGATCGGGGTCGACGACACCTCACCGGCCACCGAGGGGTCCCGTCCCGCCCAGGCCACCCTGCTCACCGCGGGTGTGCCGATCGTCAGCCACCTGTGCCTGCTCGATCGACTCCCCGCCGAGGGCTTCACCTTCCACGCGGTTCCCGCCAAGGTGCGCGCGGTGGCGGCCTTCCCGGTCCGGGCCTTCGCCGTCCTCGACGAGGACTGAGCCGAGGCGGGCCCGTCGCCCTCGTTACAGGTCGGCGTCCACGTCGCGCTGGGCACGGCGCCGCTCTCGGCGGGCCCTTCGCTCGGCCTCCTGATGGGCCGACCTCTCATCCTGGGCCACCGCGGTCGTCATGGCGGTGGCCAGCGCCCGCAGTTCCATGTTGATCCGCGGATAGGCGGACAGTCGGGGAAGCGCGCCCAACCGCGGGGTCCGGCGCTCCTCCATGGCCGAGATGAGCTCACGGAACGCCAGGTCCACGCGCTGAAGGGTGATGGTGCCCACCGGCTCGGGGCCGCGGTCCTGAGAGAGCGCGGCCAGCGCCAGATAGCCGATGCGCTGGGTGGCCACCACCACCGGCCACAGCGGTCGGGTGGAGGCCGACCGGGGCACGTCGCCGATGGCGCTGTCGTACACGCCCCGCAGGCTGACCGTGGCCGCCCGCATGTCCCGACGCAGCAGGTAACGGTCTTCCTCGTCGAGCACCACGTCCTGGTCCAGCGCGGCCATCATGCACTGACGGGTGCTCTCCAGGACCTTGCCGATGGCCTGTGGCAACCGGGTCGCCGACGCCTTGCGCCACAGCAGCAGCGAGCCGGCCAGACCGAACGCCGACCCCACCACGGTGTCGATGAGCCGTGATCCGGCCAGTTCGGCCAGCGGGTAGGGGTTGGCCGTGTAGGAGAGCATGAGCGCCATCGGGGTCAACAGCACCGAGGCGTACAGGAAGTTACGCGCCACCACCAGCTGGGTGGCACCCTGCATCAGCCCGGCCAGAACGATCACCACGGCCAACGGCGGCTCCAACATGAGCAGGCCCACCCCGGCCACCACGCCCAGCAGGGTGCCGAGGGAACGCTGCACCGAACGGTTGAGCGTCAGTACCACGCTGCCTGCCTGGAGCACCGCCGTGGTGGTCAGCGCCACCCAGTAGTAGTGGTCCAGCCCCATCCACAGCCCGAAGACCCCGGCGGCGGTCACCGTCAGTCCCATCCGCAGTGCGGTCGGACGGATCAGGGAGTCCTTGCTCAGACTGGAGCGAAGGGCCGACAACAGGGCCGGATAACGCTCGTCGTGCAGGTCGGCGGTACGACGCTCGTCCTCCTCGTCGGGACCACGGTGCGCGGTCTGGGCCGCCCGGGCCAGGAGGCTGTACAGGCGTGCCTCCAACGAACGGGGCCGCATGCCGCGGCGCAGCTCGTTCAACGACCCGGGATCGGGTGCGCGTTCCGGATCGGCCACCGCCACGGCCATCCGGTCGGCGAAGTCCGCGGACTCCTCGGGCAGGCGAGCGGTTCTGGCCATACAGACCTGCGTCGCCGCCAAGTGCACGTCGGAGACCCAACGCAGCAGCGCGCGCAGCCGGGCGGCCTCCGCGGTGGTGCGGTAGCCGCGGGTCTGTCCCAGCAGCACGATGCGCCAGGCGTCGGCCACCGCCACCGACGCCTTGTGCTGAGCGTGGTCGAGTTCGGGGGTGCCCACCGCCCTCAGGAGGGTGGCGAGGGTGCGGTAGGCCGCGGCCACCGCCTGGTACTCGGGGCGACGGGATCGCAGCGGAGCACCGGACATCGACACCAGCCAGCCCACGGACGCGCCCAAGGCGGCGATGAGCGCGTGCAGTGGCACGTCGGCCGGGCCGCCGGGGGCGATGGTGGAGATGCTGGCGACCAGGACGAAGAAGATGGGGCCGGGCTTGTCGACCCGCCAAGCCGCGCACACCCAGGTGGCCAGTCCGGCCGTCACCCCGATGGAGGCCACCGCGGCCCAGGGGGACAGGGACGCGGCCAGAGAGTTGGCCGCCACCGCGACGACGAATCCCAGACCGACCAGGGCCAGGGCCGCGGCCCGGTAGGAGTAGGGGGTCTTCTTCTCGTACAGGACGGTCATGGAACCCAGAGCGGCCAGCGTGCCGACCTGGGGGCCGAAGAGCAGCGCCGCCAGGGCGAAGGACGACGTCATCGCCACGGTCGCCTTCAGGGCGGTCGTCCACGCCCAGGTCCCGGCCTCCAGACCGAAGATCGCCCTGAGGTCCAGCCGAGGACGCGGGCGTTCGCCCACGGTCGCACGCTGGGGACCTTGATCGGGCCGACCGTCGCCCAGAGGCATCGCGCCGGTGTCACCAGTGGTTCCCAGATCTCGCACGGCCACCATCCTAAGCCGAATAAAAGGTACTAAAGGGGACGTAAGTCATATGCAGGGCGGGCTCAGGTGGAGCCCGCCTCCTCACGTGCGCGGTCTCGGAGGGAGTCGAGTTCCGCCTCGGCCCGTTCGGCCCGCTCCAGGGCCAGGTCACGGGCCTCCTCGGCCACCGACAGCCGCGCCGCCCCGGCCTCGCGGGCCTCGTTCAGGGTCAACTCGGCGTTACGGCGCTGGGACTCCAGCTCCGAGGCCAGTCGTTCGCGATCCGCGGTCGACCGTTCCAGCTCGGCGGTCAGACGTGCGCGCTCACCCTCGGCGGCCGTACGGTCCGACTCCAGCCGCTGATGGGCGCGCTCCAGCTCGGTGTCGAACCGGGACCGCTCCGTCTCCAGATCCCGGGTGGCCCGGTGGGACCGATCCTCGGCGGCCTCCGCGCGAGTACGGGCCTCCCGCGCGGCCAGATCGGCATCCTCGCGCAACCGGGATTGTTCGCTCAGTTCGACCCGGGCCCGCTCGGCCTCGCCACGTGACCGGTCCAGGCGCAGCGCCGCTTCGGTGCGCTCACGCTCCAGGTCGGCGCGGGCACGTTCGATCGTGTCGGTGATCCGACGCTCGGCGGTTGCCAACCCGGCATTGGCCTCGGCCACGGCCGCATCTCGTTCCAGACCCGCGACACGGGCGGACTCCTCCCACCGGTCGCGCTCGGCCTCGGCGGTGTCCCTGCGATTCAGGGCCTCCTCCGCCATGCGCTCGGCTTCCTGGGTGTCGGCCACGGCCGCGGCGGTGGCCTCCTCCGCGGCGCGCCGGGCGGCCTCGGCCTCTCGGCGACGGTTCTCCGCCTCCAACCGGGCGGAGTCGGCCTCCGAGACCCTACGGGCGGACTCCAGACGGGCCGCCTCCACCTGGGCCTCGGCGGCGGCGGGGTCGGACATGGTCGAGAAGGCCTCGGTGGCCGCGTTCAGGGTCGCGCTCAGCTGTTCGGTCTGCACGGCGAAGCGGGTGAGCAGATCGTCGGCGCGCAGTCGTGCGGCGGTCACGGGCTCGGCGGCCCGCGGCGCGATGGCGGGGCCCTGTTCCCGCTGCTCGGCGAGGGCCTCGCTCTGAGCGTTCTCCGCCTCCTGTGCCTGTCGCTGGCGTTCCTTCCAGGCCCGCCACCGCGTGTGTTCGGGCAGGTCGCAGTATTGCGGCGGACGTCCGGGGGAGGAACCGCGGGGGACCGGTCGGCTACAGCCGGGAAAAACACAGGTGTTCGAGTCGGAGGAGGCCACGGGGCGAGCGTAGCGCCTTCGGCCGGAGCGCCGCCGGGGTGTGTCGCCGGGGGCCGGACAGGGAGAAGCCCCCGCGCGGGACGTGGGTATGACCGCGCGGGGGCCGGTTCGAGGACAGGTCGGCCGGATCCTTACCTTCGGGCGCCGGCGGTCCGCTGCGCGACGCCGGGCGTCGGCGAGGAACGAGCGTCGGACGTGGCAGGGGAGGAAGTAAAGCTCCCGTGCCCTTGGCGTCCGAACGTGGTCCGCGTCGTCAGTGAAGGACCAAGGCGAACACTGTCTCAGTCGTGGGCGCCGAAGCCGTCGACGCGGCACACCATGGTGGTGACGAAGGGTCGGAAACCCTCCTCCTCCAGGAAGTGGATGTCCTCGGAAGCGGTGGCCAGGGCGGAGAACTCGACGTCCCGCACGTTCATGGCGGCCAGCTGCCGGCGGACCTCCTCCAAGAGCTTGGATCCCACCCCGGTGCCGGTGTACTCGGGGTCGATGGCGAAGGTCTGCACGACCGCGATCTGGTCGCCCCGATCCCAGCTGCCCTGCGCGTTCTCGCGAAGGGTCACCATCGCGTACCCGGCCAGGTCGCCCTCGTTCTCGGCGAGGATCGCCATGGTGTCGGGGTCGGACATCCAGGACAGGTACTGGGCACGGCGCCTGCGCCAGGACTCGTCCAGGCTCACGGCGCTGATGATGTCCTCGATGTGGGGAGCGGTCACCGTGTGCCTCTGGTGGAGGGCACCCCACAGGTCCGCGAGTTCCTCCACCTCGTGGGTACCGAGGTAACGGAAACCGAGGACTCCGACGTTGTTCGGTCGAGGTTTGGTCATCAGCGAAGTTTGCATTTTCTTCTCACCCGTTCCACCAGCTTGGGCACTGGCACCCCTGAAAGCCGCTCGATGCGGATTCGTGGTTGAGCTGTGAGTCTGACTCTACGTGCCGGTAACGGAAGGGGAAGACGCGACACGAGGAAAAACTGCGCACGGCATCGTCAATAGAGAAAAAGTGCGAATCTTTCCATTTGGGGTTCGTCGAAGTGTGGCGTGGCGGCCCGGGTGGTGTGCAGCGAATCACCTGGAAAGAACCCATGATCGGATCGAAATCACATCGAAACCTTATGGTCCTGCCATAACTTGGGTTCATGATCGATGTCCGGCGTTTGCAGCTCCTCCAGGCCCTCGACCACCACCGCACGGTGGCCGCCACCGCGGAGGCGCTCAGCGTCACACCTTCTGCCGTCTCCCAACAGCTGGCCGCCCTGGCCAAAGAGACGGGTGTCCCACTGGTGGAACGTCAGGGCCGACGTTTCCTACTCACCGGGGCCGCCCGCGTGCTGCTCAAACGCGCGCACGTGATCTTCGCGGAGATGGAACGCGCCACCGCCGACCTCGCCGAGTACTCCGGCGGAGACCGCGGCGTCGTTCGCGTCGGCTCCTTCTCCACCGGCATCAGCGACCTGGTGGCGCCCGCCCTGGCCCGGCTGCGCGACAGCCACCCCGGGTGGAGCTTCGAGGTCGTGCAGGCCGAACCGGAGGAGAGCGCCGAGATGGTGCGCTCGGGCCGACTGGACGTGGCCGTCACCATGTCCTCCAGCCACCTGCCGGCCGCCGGTGACCCGGACTTTCGCACCGACCGGGTGATGGTCGAGCTCTTCGACGCGATCCTGCCCTACCAACACCCCCTGGCCACGCGCACCAGCCTCCACCTGGCCGACGACCTGGCCGAGGAGGACTGGATCATGTCCGCACCTGGCACGGCCTGGCACGCCTGCGTGACCGCCGCCGCCAACCAGGCAGGCTTCCAGCCGCGCGTGGTGCACACCGTCGACGACTTCAGCGCCGTGTTCTCCATGGTCCAAGCGGGCCTGGGGGTCGCCCTGATGCCCCGTCTGGCCTGGACCGGCCTCCACCACCCGCAGATCGTCGTACGCGGGGTGCGCGAGACCGCCCGCCGGCACGTCATCGTGCTCTCTCGGGCCGGGGCCACACCCGAACCCCTGCTCACCGCGGTCCGTGAGGCCGCCAGCAAGGTGCCGGTGCCATCGGTGGGTCCCTTCGCGATCGCGGGCTGACCCGGTCGGGCCGCGATCGCGAAGGGGTCGGCGCCGCACCGGTCAGTCCGGCACCGTGGACCACGGCAGGGGCGGGACGTCGTCGAGCACGTCCTCGGCGGCCTGGTGCAGGTAGGCGGCGACCACCCGGATCGGCCGCCAGGACCAGCCGCCGGTACGCCCGGCCAGGTACACCTGACGCACCCCGCCCAACTCGCCCAGTGGCGCGTGGGCCACGCCTCGACGGGTGACGGTCGACAGGCGGGGCACCACACCCACGCCCAGCCCGGTGGCCACCAGCTCCTCGAACAGCTCCAAGGTGTCGATCCGGTGCACGATCCGGGGGGTGAACCCCGCGTCGGCGCACATCCGGTGCACCAGCGCCTCCTCGTCACCCCGGTAGGGACTGGCGATCCAGGCGGCGTCGGTCAGCTCGCGCAGTCGCCGACGGGTGAGGGTACGGCTGTCCGCCCCATGAGAGGGCTGGGACAGCAACAGCCCCTCCGTCCCCACCGGATGTACCGTCAACGTCCCCGGGAATCGTCGGGGGAGAAGACTGTACTGGTACACCACCCCCAGATCCGCCTCGCCGTCCTGCAACAGCGCCAGCGCCTGCTCCGATTCGTACTCGGTCAGGTGGATGTCGATCCCCGGGTGGTCGCGGCGCAGTCGACGTAGCGCCGGCAGTACGATCGGCGCCGCCGAGGTGTACATGACCAGGTCGACGCGGCCCACCGGGTCGGCCTCGCCGTCGAACTCGGCCTGGGCCGCCTCCACGCGCGCGAGGATGTCGACCGCGTGCTCGGCGAGCCTGCGCCCGGCCGGGGTGAGGCGCACCCGGCGTCCGTCGGGGGCGAGCAGGTCCACCCCCGCCTCCTTCTCCAAGACGGCGAGGTGCTTGGAGACCGCCGAGGTGCTCATGCCTGTGACCTCGGACACCGACGCCATCGTGCCGAGTCGGTCCAACTCCACGAGGAGACGCAGGCGGGTGAAATCCATCCACCAAAACTACATGGTTCATCAACCATGAGTTCGTGGACAGAAACGAAGGGCTTGGATCGAATGGTCGGGTGATCCGCTCCTTCCTCCCCTCATTCAGCCCTGCCCGCTTCCGGGTCCCGGCCCCTCTGATGCTGCTCATCGGCATGTTCACGCTGCACACCGGCAGCGCGCTGGCCGTGACCGCCTTCGAACACGCGGACCCCGCCACGGTCACCTGGCTCCGACTCGCGTGGGCCGCGCTGCTGCTGCTCATGATCGGTGGTCGCCCCCTGTGGCGGGCCGTGCGCGCGGCGAAGCGGCGTGAACTGGGTGCGGTGGTGATCCTGGGCACAGCGAGTGCGGGGATGATGCTGTTCTACTCCGAGGCGACGGCGCGGATCGAGCTCGGCACCGCCACCTCCATCGAGTTCCTCGGCACCCTCGTGGTGGCGGTGGCCGCGATGCGCCGCCGTCGCGAACTCGTGTGGATCGTCGCCGCCGTCGTCGGCGTGGTGTGCCTGACCCGCCCCTGGCACGGCGACCTGGACCTGATCGGTATCGGCTTCGCGCTCGCCGGAGCGGTCTGCGTGATCGGTTACATCATCCTCACCCAGAAGGTCGGCGCGGGCTTCGGCGCCGTACACGGGCTGACCCTGTCTATGGTGGTGGGCGCGGTGGTCACCGCACCGCTGGGCGCCCCGGGCGTGATCGCCGAGCCGAACCTGGAACTGATCGGCTTCACCCTGCTCATCGCGCTGCTGTTCCCGATGGTGCCGTTCCTGCTGGAGATGCTCGCCCTCCAGCGGATGAGCCGGACCGGCTACAGCACCTTCTCCAGCCTGGAGCCGGCGGTGGCCCTGGTGATGGGCATGATCATCATCGGCCAGGCCCCGGTCGGCATCCAACTGGTGGGTATGGGGCTGGTGGTGATCGCCGGTATCGGGGCGGCGCGAGGCGACCGTGGTTCGGGCCCGGCCGTCCCAGAGAAGAAGGTGGTGCGCGAACGCCACATCCGAACGGGTCCGGGGGCGAAGGACGGCGTCCCCGGACCGCACACCCGGGCGGAAGGGAGACAGGTGGGGGGACCCGCGCACATCGCGACCCCCGAGCCCCCCAGGTTCGAGGGTCGGGAGTCCGGCCGCGGGATCGCGGCCTGAGAACGGGGGCGGGTGGCCCGAGGCGGCCGCCCGCCCCTACCCGTTCTCCTGGTCGTCCGTGGGCAGGGGGAACGTCACCCCGTCGGCGATGTCGCGCAGCGCCCGCACGTGCTGGTCGAAGGCCTTGCGCCCCTGCGAGGTCAGCGTGAGCGAGGTGCGCGTACGCCGCCCCACCCGGAACTTGCTCACCGCGACGTACTCGGCTTCCTCCAGGGTGGCGATCTGCTTGGACAACACCGAGTCGCTGACCTCCACCAGGTCGCGCAGGACACGGAACTCGATGGTGGCGGCCGAGGCCAGTGCGGCCACGACGGAGAAGCGGACGGGGGAGTGGATGACCTCGTCCAGTCGAACGCGTGGATGGGTCACTTCGTGCTCCTGCTGCGACGCAGGGCGATCAGTCCGGTGATCGTGGTCGGCAGGGCGCTCAGCACCGCCATCGGGGCCCACCAGAGCAGGTCTCCGGGGAAGAGGTACATGCCCACGAACAGGGCGACGCCGTAGATCACGCCCCAGACGGCGATGCCCCACACGTGCAGTGGGCCGTACCCCAGGGGTTTGACCGGCTGTCGCGCCGCGTAGACGCTCAGCAGGCAGATGATCGGCACGGCCACCATGCTGGCCACGAGGGCTCCGGCGGCGGAGTTGGTGATGCCCAGGGTCAGCACCAGACCCAGACTCGTCATCCCGAACGCGATTCCGTAGAACGCGTACCAACCGCCCATGGGACGGACCTTCTCGTTCATGTCCTGGGCCTGTTCCAGTGCGTCCCAGGCATCTTCCCTGCGCATGTGCACGCCTCCCGTGGTCGTCATGTTTCTATGCTGACATTTACTTTCCATGTCGGCAAGTGATTTCCACAAAGAAACATACTGGGTCATGGCACGTCCCACGTTCCCGCGAAGCGCGCACACAGCGTCGAATGCACTAACTTGGTGCGAATCATGGCCGAGACAACTGACCTCGAACTTCTGCGCGCCCACGAACCGGTGCTCATGTGCACCAAGGGCGAACTCTTCTTCCCCACCGACGTGGACGCCTATGTCCGCAACTGCAGTCTCTGGATCGAGGAACCCGGCGGACGCGAGAGCGTCATCGTCCCCGTTGGAGAACTCACCCTCGATCGCCTCGCGCAGGCGGAGGAGGAGTGGCCGCGCCGCCACAAGCACCTGCGCTTCGTCCAAGAGGAAACCCTGCGCGAGGAGGCTCGCCGCTTCAAGGGCATCGCGCGCTCGGTCATCCCCAAGAGCGGACGCCTGGCTGCCGTGGGCGTGCTCGGTCGTGTCCTCGACATCCTGATGAAGCTGTCCCTGCTCATCCGCGGCGCGGTCCCCGGCGGCCTCACCTTCGCCGCCGTCACCCGTTTCCGTGAGCGGGTCGACGACGGGGGCGCCACCTACTACGGACGCGTCACCCGCGAGGGCGGCTACACCATCCTCCAGTACTGGTTCTTCTACGCGATGAACGACTGGCGCACCATCTACGGCGGAGTCAACGACCACGAGGCCGACTGGGAACGCGTCACCATCTACGTCGTGGAGAACCCCGACGGCACCACCCGTCCGGTCTGGGTCGGCGCCTCCTCGCACGAGTACCACGGCGACGATCTGCGCCGTTCCTGGCAGGACCCGGACCTGCACCGGGACGGCGACCACCCGATGGTCTACGTCGGTGCCGGCTCCCACTCCCACCAGATGTTGCCCGGCGACTACCTCATCCAGGTCGACCCGGCGTTCCTGCGCGGTCTGGTCCGCTTCTGGCGGCGGATCACCAACCGCCTCTTCCGCGCCGACAGCGCCCTGAACCGGCACGGCATCGGGGTGCCCTTCGTCGACTACGCCCGTGGCGACGGCGAGCGTTTGGGCCCCGGCGGGGACCGGGAGTGGAACGCCGTCCTCATCGACGACGAGACCTCCTGGGTCAAGGGCTTCCGCGGCCTGTGGGGACGCGACACCGGTGACTTCTTCGACGGGGAACGCGCCCCCAGCGGACCCCGCTACGAACGCGACGGCACCATCCGCCGATCCTGGGCCGACCCGCTGGCCTGGGTGGGGTTGCAGAAGGTCGCCCCCACCGAGACCGCGGCGCGCGCCGAACTGCGCGCCCACGTGCGGACCCTCGACAGGAAGGTGCGCGCCCACGACGCCGACGTCCTTCGTCGTCGTGACGAACTGCGGCAGCTGGAGTCCGCACGCTTGGTCCTGTGTCGTGAAGCCCAGACCAGGGCACTCTCGCAAGAATACGAAGAACGGATCGAGGAGCTGGAGGAGGAACTCGCCGAGGTCTACGAAAAGCGTGTCCTGACCGCGGACGAACGCGACACCCACTCGCGCGCCCTCGACAGCGACGTCCCGCTGGTGCCTTCTCCCACCGGGCACCTCAAGGCCCCGCACCTGCCCTACGCCTCGGGGGAGCAGCGGACCACCCGATTCCTGCACCTGTGGGTGGCCCTGAGCACCCCGCTGTTGCTGATCTCGTTGGCACTGCCCCTGTTCCTGCTCGACGGCCAGATGACCCTGTGGGCGATGCTCGGCGTCGTGCTGTCGTTCGCCGCCATCGACTCCGTGGCCCGCCGCAGATTCGTCCAGTACCTCACCGGGGTGATGGCTCTGGTCGTGATCACCGCGGTCCTCTTGGGGGTGGTGATGGCCTTCATCGCCGACTGGCGCATCGCCGTCACCGTCCCCATCGGCCTCATCGTCGTGGTGCTGTTGTTCGTCAACCTCCGCGACCTCTTCCGACGCTGAACCCGGGCCCCGTGCGAAGTCGCCACGCGCGGGGCACAATGGGTCCATGGACGACGCCCTGTTCGGTTCTCCACCGGTGAACGTGGCACCCGGAGCGGTCCACCTGCCCGGGAAGATCCCTTTCCCAGCCCAGCGTGAACTACTCGAACACTGCCGTGAGTGGGCGCGCGGTCCCGCCGGGATGCGACGGCACACCATGCCGCGCGGCGGGACCATGAGCGTGGCGATGGTCTCGCTGGGATGGCACTGGAAACCGTTTTCCTACAGCCGTGCCCTGCCCGACGGAACGCCCGTCCGGCCCTTTCCCGACCTGCTGGACGACCTGGCCGAACGCGCGGTCCGGGAGGCCTACGGCGCGCTCCACGAGGGCGACCCCTACGACGTGGCGCTGGTCAACTTCTACGACGCCGACGCCCGCATGGGCATGCACCAGGACCGCGACGAACTCTCCCGCGCCCCCGTGGTGTCGGCCAGCCTCGGTGACACGTGCGTGTTCCGCTTCGGCAACACCGAGAACCGCAACCGGCCCTACACCGACGTCGAACTGCGCAGCGGCGACCTGTTCGTCTTCGGCGGCCCCTCCCGCATGGCCTACCACGGGGTGCCCCGGGTCCGCCCCGGCACCGCCGACCCCGCACTCGGTCTGCGGGGGCGGCTCAACATCACCGTCCGAGCCTCCGGGATCGGTGACTGAGCAACGCGTGTCCTCCTGGCCCAATGCCACCGTCTTGGCCAGGATCGGGCATGGGGAGAACCGAAGGAGGCCGACCCATGACCGAGTCCGCGCCCGAGCGCACCATGGCCCTGGGCAGGGAGGGCGCCGCCCTGCCGGTCGACGCGCCGCCCGGGGAACGCCGGATCGTCCTGTACCGGGAGGGGGCGTCCTCGCGTGTGGTCGACACCTTCGCCGAGGTCGACGAGGCGAACACCGCCGACCCCGCCTCGGTCGCGTGGATCGCGCTGACCGAACCCAACCGTGAGCAGGTGGAGGAGATCGCCCGCCACTTCGACCTGCCCCACCTGGCGGTGGAGGACGCGATCGTGGCCCACCAACGGCCCAAGATCGAGGCCTACGGCGACACCCTGTTCGCGGCCCTGCGTCCCGCGGTCTACGACGAGGACGAGGAGAGACTGCGGGTCGGTGAGACCCATGTCTTCGCCACCCATCGCCTCGTCGTCACCCTCCGAAACGGGGTCGGGCCGGATTTCGAGGGGATCCGCGCCCGCCTGGACGAACACGCGAACCTGAGGGACCAGGGCGCGCTCGGGGTGGTCTACGCCGTCCTGGACCGGGTGGTCGACGACTACGCGCCGACGGTCGCCGGACTCCAAGAGGACGTGGACGAGGTGGAGAACCAGGTCTTCAACGAGGAGAAGAGCGTCTCCCGGCGCATCTACGGCCTGATCCGCGAGGTGATCATGCTGCAACGGGCCGTGGATCCTCTCGGTGAGGTCTTGGACGGGCTCGCCGCGAGGTGGGAGCGAGTGGTGGGGGAACCACGAGGTGGGCTGAGCGAGTACCTGCGCGACGTCGCCGACCACGTGGCCTCGATCCGCGAACGCGTGGACGGCTTCCGCCAGCTGCTGCAGAACATCATGGCGGTGGAGGGCAGCCTCGTGGACCAGGCCCAGAACGAGGTGATGAGGAAGGTGTCCTCCTGGGGCGGCATCCTGGTCGTGCCCACGCTCATCTCCTCTGTCTACGGGATGAACATCGCCCCCCAGCCGGGTTTCCACTGGTTGTTCACCTGGCCGATCACCCTGGCGGGCATGGCCTTGCTCAGTGTCGTCCTGTACCTGCTCTTCAAACGCAACGGGTGGTTGTAGGGGCCGGGGGAGAGTCCCTCACGGGTTGAGCAGTCGGCGGATCTCCTGGAGGTCCTCCTTCGCCTCGCCCTGGTTCCGCTCGGCCTCGGCCCGGCTGTCGCGCCACTCCCGGACGGCCTTCTCGACCCGCTCGTCCATCCTGCGCAGCTCGTGGGTACGCGCCTGTGCGGCGTCCTCCGTCGCCCGGGAAGCGGAGCGGTAGGCCAGCCCGACGCCGCCCAGTGCGACCAGGGTCAGCAACCACAGGAAACCGTGCATCGTCAGCAGGGACATGATCAGCAGCACGCCGGCGGTGGCCACGGTGATCCACAGCAGGGTGCGGGAGTCGCTGCCCGGGGTGGCCGCGACCTCGGTCCGCTTTCGGGCCTGTTCGAGCTGCCCGCGGTCCGCGCCGGCGGAGGTGATGGTGACGGAGGTGCCCCGAAAGGAGACGCTGGTCCGATCGGGCACCGGTTCGGTGGCCCGGGCCGCCAGCTCCTCGGCGCCCTCCAGCACGGTGGCGCGTTGCAGTACCAGCGCGAAGGTCCGACGGTGCGGGGGCGCCTGTTCGGAGACCAGGTCGCGCTGGAGCAGAGCACCGACCTCCTCGACGCTCTCACCCCAGGAGGGCAGGACGATCTCCTTGCCCGAACCCTCGATCACCGCGCGCAGCCGATTGGCCTCGGTGAGCAGGGGCGCCTCCTCCGGGCTGCCCTCCTCCACCAGAAGGCGCAGGGTCTCGTGGAGGAAGTCGGCGCTGTCCTGGTCGGGGGCCAAGACCTCGGTCGGGGCGTCCTCACCGCTCAGCGTGGTGACGCGGGTGACGCGTTCGCGCACCTCGGCGAGGCGGCGAGCCGCCCCGGACCGCGCGGCGAATCCGTCATCGGACCGCGGGTGGCGACCAGCGGACGAAGGGGTGGAAGAGAACCAGCCTTCCACCTTCGGCGTACGGACGCCCTCGGCCGACCAGTGGCGCAGGGTGGACAGCAGCAGTCGTTCGCGGGCGTCGTCGCCGAGGGAACCGTCGGCGCTCAACAGCCACAGGGCGCGCTGACCACGGGTCGACCGGGTGCCCGGGACCGGAAGGTGGGGGAGGAGGTCGGCGGCCGTGTTCTCTCCCAGCGCCCGGGCGTGCTCGGCACTGGTGAGCGCTGAGGCCAGGGCGCTGAAGCTGCGGGCGCGCTCGGGGTCGATGCCGGCGGCCTCGTCGAAGCGAAGCCGTGCCCGCGCGAGGTCGCCGTTGAGCAGGGCGTGCAGGCCCCGCGCGGCGGGCACGAGCCAGTATCCGGGCACGTCGTCGAGGTCCAGACTCCCCAGGACCGCGCCGTCGATCATCTGGAGGGTGCGGTGACGGGCGATGGCGGCACCGTCGAACATGGTGAGGGTGACGCGCAGGTCGCTGAGCTCGATGAAGGCGTCCAGGGTGGCGGAGACGCGATCCAGTCGTTGTTCCAGACTTCCCCTGAGCCGTCCCAGCTCCGAGCGCATGCGGCTGCGCTCGTGGGCCATCTGTGAGTGTGCGCTGTCCAGGCTCTCCTGGAGGTCACGGATGCGCACGTTCTGCGAGTAGTCGGTCCAACTCATGCCTTCGCCCTTTCTACGGCGCGCGTGCGGGGACAGGGGCGCGCTGATGTTGTGACGGTGTCGGGCGCGACCCGGTTCGACGCGGGAGGTCTCGGCTCGGTAGCCTTTCCGTTGTCACGATGTGTGATGGGACGACCGCACGGTGGTGCTTGATCTTCGGGATCGGGTGGATCACAATTGGGAGCGCTCCCAAAGGAGGGTGATCCCATGTCCGGCCGCTACCCCCAGGCAGACCCAGTGCTTCCCGCCGAACTCCTCTTCGGCACCGCCACCGCCGCCTACCAGGTCGAGGGCGCCGCCGACGAAGGCGGTCGGGGTCCCTCGATCTGGGACACCTACTCTCACACCCCCGGACGCGTCGCCCGAGGCGAGAGCGGCGACGTCGCCTGCGACCATTACCACCGCTACGGCGAGGACGTCGCACTGCTCGCCGAGCTGGGCGTGGACCTGTACCGCTTCTCGGTCTCCTGGTCGCGCGTCCAACCCACCGGCCGGGGACGCCCCAACCCCGAGGGGCTGGCCTTCTACGACCGCCTGGTCGACACCATCCTGGCCGCCGGTATCGAACCCGTGCTCACCCTCTACCACTGGGACCTACCGCAGGCCCTGGAGGACGAGGGCGGCTGGCGGGTCCGTGACACGGCGCACCGCTTCGGCGAGTACACCGCGATCGTCGCCGAACGCCTCGGCGACCGCGTCAACCGGTGGATCACCCTCAACGAACCCTTCTGCTCGGCGTTCGTCGGGCACGCCATCGGACGCCACGCCCCCGGAACGAAGGAGGGCGCGCCCGCCCTGGCCGTCGCCCACCACCTGCTCTTGGCGCACGGCACGGCGGTCGGCGAACTGCGCGCCGCCGACGCGGGAGAGGTCGGTATCACCCTCAACCCCGACCACCTGGTGCCGGCCACCGACTCCGAGGCCGACCGCGCCGCCGTGGAACGGGCCCGCACCCTGCACAACCGCACCTGGTTCGACCCCATCTTCACCGGCGCCTACCCGGACAACGAGAAGGAGGTGTGGGGCGAACTCGCCGACGGCTCCCACCGGGTCGAGGGCGACCTGGAAACGATCGGTCAGCCCCTGGACTTCCTCGGCGTCAACTTCTACCGGCCGATCATGTTGCGCGACGCCCCGCACACCGAGCCCGACCCCGCCCGCCGCACCGCCGTCGACATCGGCGTGGAACAGGTCCCCTACGAGGGAGTCCGGCACACCACCATGGGCTGGCCCGTGGTGCCCGAGAACCTCACCGATCTGCTCGTCGACCTGGATCGCCGCTACCCGGACCTGCCGCCCATCCTCATCACCGAGAACGGGTCGGCCGAACCCGACGCCCCCGACGCCGACGGCCGTGTGCGCGACACCGACCGCGTCGACTACCTGCGCGACCACCTGGCGGCACTGGGCCGCGCCATCGAGGCCGGCGTGGACGTGCGCGGGTACTTCGTGTGGTCGTTGCTGGACAACTTCGAGTGGGCTTACGGCTACGACCGCCGGTTCGGGTTGGTGCGGGTCGACTACGACCTGTTGGAACGTCACCCCAAGGACAGCTTCCACTGGTACCGCGACTACCTGACCGCCCACCGGGCCACGCGCACGCGAGCGGCGGATGCCTGACGGGTACCCCGTTCCACAGGGGTGCCTCGGTGGCCAACGCCGTGTTGGCATCCGATTCGATCTGGGGCAAGCTGGACTCCGTCAATGACGCGAGGGCCGTGGGAGCCCATGACGGACGGATCGGGTATGACGGTGCCGCAGGATTCGAGCCCGGGGACCAGCGGGAGCCTGCGCGCCGCGCAGCGCATGCTCCAGCTGCAGAACAGCCTCGTGGCGTTGCTGCGGACCAAGCCCTTCAGCCAGGTCACCTACAAGGAGATCACCGAGGGCGTCGACATCGACCGCTCCACCGTCTACCGCTACTACAACCACAAGAACCAGGTGCTCCAGGCCGCCGTGGACGTACGCCTGACCGCCTTCTCCTCCCAAGTGGACCTGACGTTCGGGCGGATGGAGTCCATCGACGGCTACATGGGGCGCCTGGTCGACGGCTGGATCGGGCTGTGGCTGGAGTCCGGCGCGCTGCTCGCGGCGGCGTCGGGGATGGGCGCGGAGCCCGGACCCCAACGGACGTGGTGGCGCGAGCGCATCGCACCGTGGATCGAAGCGGTCCGCGAGGCCATCGAGGTCGCCCGTTTCGTGGAGGAGCTGCCCAAGGACGGGCGTCCGGCCGGTCCCCTGGCCGAGATGACGGTGGGCATGTGCCTGTCCACCTTCAACAACGAGCTGACGGTCCAGCACGACTCCGAACACCGCACGATGGTCAGGGACCTGCTGTTGGACGCGATCCTGCGCACCATGGGCCGTCGGTAGGGGCCCGTCGACAGGCCCCTACCGACGGGGGACCGAAGGCAGGGAGTTCGGATCAGGCGCGCTGGCGGGCCACGTTCCCGAAGGCGCCGACGACCGCGCCCAGGGCGAACATGGAGGCCTCGTCCTCGTCCATGTGGACGATGCCGGCCGGGACGCGGACACGGTAGGGCTTCTCCTCGGCCGGGAGGATCTCCAGTCCGTCGATGATCCCCTGCCCCTCCAACATCAGGAGGGCCTCGCCGACCCTCCCTGTGCGGTCTCCTCGCGCCCATATCGACATGCGTCTCACCCTAACTACGGCGCGTGGCCGACGGCGGAGCCGACCTCCCGGTCCGAGGTGGGCGACTGCGTACTCCCCAGTGGTATCACCGGCGGTGCAAGTGCACGTGCATGCTCACGTGTGGATGGCCGGATCCGGCCACCCGTCGGCCTTTCCGGTTCAAGTCGGGCCCTGCGGGGAGCGTAGCGCCCCCGGAGCGATCGCCGGCATCCAGTGCGGCCGGGTCGTCCAGCCCAGGAACACCGTGCCTCCGTCGGAATCGGGGGGCCGTCCCTCCACCACCGCGCGCAGTCCGGCCAACGCCGGGGCCAACCGATCGCGCACGTGGGCCGGCTGCCGCTCGGACAGGTGGGACATCCACTTCAGGCTCGCTCGTTGTTCCTCCAAGGGACACAGGGACAGCAGGAACACCGTCTGTCGCCAGGCGAACGCCGCGTTCTTCACGTGCGCCAGGACGTCGAAGACCTTCGGCAGCGTCTCGACCAGACGCACCGTGTGCAGATGCGCCCGGCGCGCGGCCTCGACCCACCCGTCGGCGGGGCGCGCGCCGGACAGGGTCAGGGCGGCCAGGTTGTGCGTGGTCAGGATCTGGGCCTGCTCGATGATCGTGCCGTTGCCGGGCACCGACCACTCGGGGTCGTGGGCCCGTTCGACGCACAGGGCGGCGAAGCCGGCCGGATCGTGCTTCTCGTCCAAGGCGAGCACCCGGGCGGTGTCGATCCCGTAGTAGCGGGTGTACAGGCCATCGCTCAGCAGTTCCGCAGCCACCTTGGCGGCCCGCACGAACTTGGCGGAGAAGTCGCGCATGAAGATGTCGGCGGCCAGCTCCTCCACGAACCGCACCGGTGAGCCGGCGGTGCCGGCCAGCCCGTTGAGCTCGCGCACCAGCGGATTGGGCGTGATGGTCCCCGGGAACCGGGTCAGCGTCGTCTCACCCAGACGGGTGATGAGGGTTCGGGCCGCGGACCGGCGCAGGTCGTCCGTGGCGTGATGGGGGGCCGCCTCCCGGACCCAAGGCAGCTCCTCCCGCCGCACCTGGGAGGACAGGTTCAGCAACAGCAGGGAACGCCGCGCGGCGAACGCGCGGTGGTGCGCGGCCACCAGGCGGTTCAGGGCCGGATCATCGATCGCGGCGGCCTCGGCGGTGGCGGCCAACGTGGGCACCAGCGAGGCCAGTACCTCGGCGGAGGGGATCAGCCCGCGTTCCACCAGGGTGTCCAACGGAGCGATGACCGCCCGTTCCACTCGTTCCCGCAGAGGCGTCGGGATCGTGGTGACTTCGGGTACGTCGAATTCCCGTGCCTCCGAGGGGGAGAGCGGCGTCAGGACGGACTCGGGGTCGGCCAGCCCGGAGTTGGCGGCGAAGGCGGACAACCGGCCCAGCAGCACGGTCGCGAACGCGTCGTGGGTAGGCGGCGCCGCCTGCGCGGCCTGGGCGTCGCGCAGGGCGGTGTGCTCGGCGGAACCGGGCACGCCCCGCTTGGCCACCATGGAGCCCACCGCGTGCCGGAGCAGCCCGCGTCGGCGCGCTCCCAGCCCCTCCTCGGACAGCGTCTCGCGCAGCGCCGCGAGCAGGATCCCCAGGTTCTCCTCGGGATCACGGTGCTTGGAACACAGGGTGTGCTCGGCGGCCAGCCGCCCGTACTCCTCCAGCAGGTCGGCGCCGCGCGCCTCCCAGCCCTTGGAACGGCGCGAGTCGACCACCCCGTTCTCGACCGTCTCCCACCAGTGCGCCAGGGCCCGGTCGGCGAAGGGGTTCCACACGCGCAGCGCTTCGCGCTGAGCGGTCGGCTGAGGGGCGGGCTCACGGGCGACCCTCTCCAACCCGGCGCGCACATCCGCCACCGACCAACGAAAGACCGAACCCTCGGGCAGGTCCACGACCGGGGCCGGGCGCGGGGTCAGGCACAGGGACGCGCCGAAGGGGTCCAAGGCGCTCAGCAGCCGCAGGGCGGCGGCGGTGTCCCCGGCCCGCAGCAGCCACACCACGGTGAGCAGCGCGGCCTGTTCGGGCTGGTCGAGTGCGTAGCCGCCGCTGTCGAGCAGCGCGCTCAGGTGGGACAGCCCGGTCTCGGTCAGGTGGTGGGAGTACAGCGAACCGCGGTCGGCCCGCAGGCCGTGCCGTTCGATGAGTTCGATTTCGTGCGGGCGCAGCGGGCCACCGGCGGCGGCCGCGCCGGTGGCGAAACCACCGTGGACGACCTCGGGGGTGACCCACGGGGGCAGGTCCCGGACGGGGGTGCGCGACCCGATGGTCAGGGTGCCGTCGCCCATGCCGCCCAGGACGCGCAACCAGGACGTGGCACGCCGCTCGGCGGCCCGGCGTACATCCGGGTCGTCGTGGGAGGCGGCGGTGGTCAGCGCCTTGGCGAGTCGACTCGCGGGGTAGGCCGGGCCCACGTGGACGGGAGGTCGGTGTTCCATGCCGGTGCGGCGGGTTCCGCCCCCGCGCCCTCCCGGATAAGAGCCGGGCGCTCTGCTGCTGAGCTACACACCGTGGCGCCCCGTGGCGGCGGGGCCTGTTCGCACACTAGCGCCCGCGTGGCGGGCGCGAAAGACCTTATCCGAGGCTTGTGCGACCGCACAGGTGTTCAGGAGTGCGCGGAACGCGCGACCTCCGGCCCGGCCGGTCCCGGGACCTCGGTGACGGGCGCGAGCCAGAGCCCGGTGAGGGCGTCGGTGAGCCCGACGGCGGTGCGGTTCCAGGAGTCCGGGCGTGTGTCCGTCCCCTCGCTCAGCGCACGCTCGCGCCGCGCCAACGTCAAGAGCATGAGTTGCCGCGCCATGTCCTGGCGTTCGGCGCGGACCTCGTCGGGAAGGTCGGGCAGGCACGCGCGCAGCGCTTCCCCCGCTCGGACGAGGGAGGAACAGTCGAGGGCCTCTCGGCTCACGAGCTCGCGCAGGGAGAGGTCGCTCATCACCTGGACGGTGAACCTCGCGTACCAGGAGGGCGTGCCCAGATCGGCGAGGTGCCGGGCGAGGGGTTTCGTCTGTTCGTGTGCGCGGTCACATCGGTGTGCGTGAACGTTCATGAGCGAACACCTCGAACCACTTCACCGACGAGACGGTTCGGCACCGGTCCGCCCCCTGACCGGGCAGAGGAGTTTCCCGGTTCGCGGGACACCCACCCTCGGAGGTGGCTAGCGTGGTGTTCGAAAACGGGGATCGAACACGGTCAAGGGCAGGGGGTGGCAAGCCAGTGGTGGGCACCGACCAGCGAGGTTTGCGACCGATCGCCGGCCCCTACCTGGTTCCGGGGCCCACCGGTGTGGCCGTGCGCACCCGCCTCAAACACCTGACCGCCCAGGACGAGAAGGTGTTGCGGCTGGTCGGCGCACACTTGGGGTCGCTGGCCTCCGCCGACCTCAAGGCCCGCTGTGCTGATGGCCTGGACCACGACAGCGCGAGGTGGGCGGCGCGTAAGCGGGCGTTGACGCCGGAGTCGTCTTCGCGGTGGGCGGGGTCGATCACCAAGGCCACCCACGACCAGTGGGCGCTGGCCCGGCGTGGCCAGGTGGCGCACCTGCGCTCCCTTCAAGCGGGGATCGCGACGATCCGGCACCGGCTGTCGTTGCCGGTCGGCGCCAAGGGCACCAAGAAGAAGCCCGGCGGCTATCGGTCCCGGCAGGAGTGGCACGCCAAGTCCCGACGTCTGGCCAGCCTTCAAGACCGGTTGGCCACGGTGCGGGCTGACTTCGAGGCCGGCCTGGTGCGCGTGGTGCGCGGCGGTAAACATCTGGCCCGCAACCGCCACCACCTGGACGCCACGGGTGTGGACCGATCTCAGTGGCGTGAGCGGTGGGAAACGGCCCGCTGGTTCCTTCAGGCTGATGGGGAATCGGGGAAGCGGTTCGGTAACGAGACGATCCGCATCACCCCTGACGGTGAGGTGTCGATCAAACTCCCGGCGCCACTCAAGGAATGGGCGAACGCCCCGAACGGCCGATATGTGCTCTCGGGAACGGCCGCCTTCGCACACCGAGGCCAGGAGTGGGCCGAGCGGGTGGCGGAGAACCGGGCGGTGGCCTACCGAGTGCACCTGGACGCGGAACGGCGGCGTTGGTACCTGACCGCCTCATGGCAGATCGCGGCGCCACCGCAGGTCCCTCTTCGGGCCGCCCTGGCCCCAGGGGTGATCGGAGTGGACACCAACGCCGACCACCTGGCCGCCTGGCGCCTGGACACCCATGGCAACCCCATCGGTGACCCGCGCCGGTTCGACTACCAGTTGTCCGGCAGCGCTACCCACCGCGATGCCCAGGTCAGGCATGCCCTGACCCGGTTGTTGCGCTGGGCGCAAAGCTGTGGTGTGCGAGCGATCGCGGTCGAGGACCTGGACTTCACCGACTCCAAGAGTCGGGAGAAGCACGGCCGCAGGAAGCGGTTCCGGCAGCTCATCTCCGGGATGCCCACCGGCAAACTGCGTGCCCGGCTCCTGTCGATGTGCGCCGAGACCGGTATCGGTGTGATCGCCGTTGATCCCGCCTACACCTCCAGATGGGGCGCCCAGCACTGGCACAAGCCACTGACCGGTAGGAAACGTAGGACTTCCCGACACGCCGCCGCTGCGGTGGCGATCGGTAGGCGCGCTCTGGGGCACGCGATCCGGCGTCGGATGGCACCGCCCCCGCATCACCGGAGTGATGGTGCGGGGCATCGGACCATCCAGGCCGAATCACGTAGCCCGGGGCGTGAGGAAGACCGCCCTCGCGCATCCGGACCACGGACACGATCCGATGGAGCTGGACACGGACGGAACGCGGTGGACCAGAACGCCCAAGACCGTTCGGGGCGCTCGGCCGAGCATGCGCAACTCATGCTCAGTCTCTAGGAACGGTCTGTCTGGCCCTGCCGATGGTGGCGGCCAGTGTGCTGCTGGTCTTCCTGCTGGCCCACCCGCTGCTGGGCGTTTTCACCCCCGACCCTCGGGTGCAGGACCTGGTGATCGGCCACCACCACGACGCTGTACACGTTCGCGATCTGCTTCGGGGCGTTGGCCCTGGTGGCCTTCCCCATCGCGGCCGCCGGCGGGCTGGCCTGGCTCTGGGCCGCCTATGCGGTGGCTTCCCTAGGCCTTGTCCAGGATCCAGAGTCAAGGCCCTACCACTTCGGCTCCAAGGCCGGTATGGTGCGCGCGATCGCGCGCAAGCACACCGAGGAGATCGAGGAGATCCGCCTTCGGATGGTGGCGAGCGTCGACGACTCCACCGAGGTCAGGGACTGGGTCTCCTGCATGGTGGAGCCCCGGCCAGCAGGGAACGGCGTACCTCTCGGTACCCGTGTCGGTCGGCGTCGGAGGCGGCCCGGGCCATGAACGGTACGGTCGCCTGCCCCACCGCCGTGGCCGGCAGGAACACGAACGTGGCCAGGGTGACCATGATCTGGTGCGCGGCGGCGTCGGCCACTCCGGTGGTCGCCGCGGCCACCGCCAGCAGGCCCAGCACACCGAACTTGATCAGCATGGTGGCCCCCATGGGCAGCCCGACCCGGGCCATCCGCCACACGGTGGTCCAGACGGGCCGGCCCAGGCCGACCCGGCGCCCGGCCAGAACGGTGCGGCGACGCAACAGCAGGTGTGCGGTGGTCAGGGCCGCGACGGCGTTGACGAACATGGCGACGCCCGCGCCGGTCATGCCCAGGGCGGGCAGCGGACCGGGGCCCAGGACCAGCGTCGGGATGAGCACGATCGAGGAACCGGTGTTGACCAGGCCCACCCACAGGGCCTCCTTGGAGCGGCCCAGGGCGATCAGCAACGTGGTGGCCGAGGTCTGGAACGAGACGACCACCAGGGTGAGGGCCATCAGGTAGGGGAAGGGTCCGAAAGCGGCGACGGTCGCCTCGGGAACGCCGATGAGCGTGGACAGGACGGGGACGGCGGTCACCGCCAAGCCGCCCAGGGCTCCGGCGCACAGGGCCAGCCACATCGCGTCGCGGAAGGTGGTTTCGAGCGTTCCGGGGTCGTCACCGCTCGGGGCGACGAACGGCATGGTGCCGCGTAGCGCGCCTTGGACGACCATGACGGCCGGGTTGAACACGGCGACGGTCATCGCGTAGGCGGCCAGGGAGGCGGTGCCGGCGTGGCCCAGGACGGCGGCGGTGACCAGGGTGCCGACCACGCCGGCGATCATCGACAGATACAGCGGGAACGTCTTGGCCGCGATGTCCCTGCTCAGTGCGGAGAAGGGGCGAGGGGCGACGTTCTCCTGGGCCGGCGTGCCGGGGGAACCATGGTCATCGGGCGAGGGGGACATGGTCTGCTTTCGTGCTCGACGAATGGACGCCAAGCTACCAAGGGGCAAATCGGGCAATCTACGTCATAAAGGTGCCGCTTCAGGGGTCCGAATCGACCACCGGATCGGGTTCCGTAGGCTGTTCTCGCGCCGAAGGCGCGCGAAGGGTCGGTGTGGGGCACCGTGGACGGGTGTCCCGTGCCGGCCCCCTCGTCCGTTACGGGTGTGAAGTACGGGTCGTGTGGCTTTTCCCCTTGTGCGTGCGTACCCGTGGGTGTTGCATGTTCTCTGATTCAGCGGCCGAGGCCCCGGCACGCACCGCGTGATGCGCGCCCGAGGAAGCGGCCGGGTCACCACGTGGCGGAGGAGCGCGCACGCATGGCAGAGGGACTCTGGCGGTGCGGCATGTGCGCCGCCCACAACGAACCGTCCAAGCACACGTGCATGGTGTGCGACACGGTGCGTGAAGTGGGCACGCGTGGGGAATCCGGTGAGGGTGACCTGCTCGCCCCTGTCGAGAGCACGGCCTTCTCCCCGGAGGAGGCGCCACCGATACGGGTGATGGAAACACCGCGACGTACCGATCCGAGCGGAGTGTTCGCCCCGACGGGGGTCCGCCCGGGCGGGGATGGACCGGCCGGGGACGGGTCGGAGGCCGCGGGCACCGAACCGGAACCGGCGGCCGAGTCCCACCGTCGACGGTCGAAAGGGGGCCTGCCGCGGTGGCCGCAGGGCACGGTGCGCGCCCTGACGCTGGCGGTGGTCGGTGCGGGGGTGCTGCTTTCGGTGTGGGTCCTGCCCAGGGTGGCCGGGGAGGACGCGGCCGGGACGCCGCGGACACCCGCCGTCGAGGAGTTCTGTCCGGACCGGGTCTCGGAACTGATGCCGGGGGAGGGGCCGGGTTCGTTGGAGGCGGCCTACGAGACCGAACGGCACCGGATCGTGCTGTGCTCGAACAGCGTGGGGGAACTGTTCTACTTCGGGGAGTTCCTGCACGGCGACGGCGAGGCGATGGTGGTGCCCGCCGAACACACCGACGAGGGCTACGTGGCGGAGTCCGGGCAGACCCGGTACGAGGTCGTCGGGGACGAGGTGGTGATCACCGGCTCGGACGGGCAGGAGATGGCACGCCTGGCCCTGGAGACGGTGGAGAACCCGAGGTAGGGCGCGGTGCGGCGGGTGCGTTCTCGGCCGCACCCGCCGACGCGGTGCTATCGGGTCTTCACGACGGCCGCGAGGAGACCGGAGATGATCATCATCGACAGGCTGATGATCATGAGCACGAATCCGATGGTTCCGACCATGGTGTTTCCTTCACTTGTCGTCCTCCGGGTGCCGAGGGCCGTGTCCCCGGCACCGGCACACCGGGCCACCCGGAGTTTCGGGCGCGGCATGTACCTCTTCGGTGATTCAGCCTATCCCGCCGGCTCGTGGGTGCCGCGTCGGGTGCCCCTCCGACCAGCGTGGTCCTCGTCCCAGTGGCGTCGGTAGGTGTCCGAGAGCCACTGGTCGGCCCATTCGATGTCGGGTGACTCGGGCAGGGGCGAGGCGCGGCACAGGTCGGCGAGTCGTTCCTCCAGCGCGCCGGTGCGGTCCAGGGCCTGTGCCCGGGTGTACTCGCCGCGGCGCAGGGCGAGCAGCCAGGAGCGGTCGGGTTCGGGCATGGGCAGGGTGATACGGCCGGTGGAGAGGAGTTCGACGCCCTGAACGCCGAGCCGGACCATGTGGTAGGCGTACTTGGTGTCGAAGCCGTGCCGTTCGACGAGTTCGGGACGGTTGGTGTGCTTGCCGCCGCGGACCCCGTCCATCCGCTCGCGTTGGGCGCGCAGGTAACCGAGGAAGCGTTCGCCCGCCTTGCGGGAGAGGAAGCGGTGGGCGTTGGCGCGCAGGTCGTGGCCGATGTCGGTGATGGTGACGATCTCGCTCTCGGGGACGAACAGCGGCAGCAGCACGGTGGGGTTGCCGTCCAGGGCCAGACGTGTCCACTTGCGCAGGGAGTAGACGGTCAGGTCCAGGTCGTCGTGGCCGGAGCGGGTGTGCTCGGGGCTGCTGCGGTGGATGTACTGCTCGAAGGAGCGCAGACCGATGACGTATTCGGGCGGTTCGAGGCAGATGCCCATCTCATCGCGGTCGGCGCTGCCCGGCAGATCGAGGCCATGGACGCGGGAACCGACCTGACAGCGCAGCACGGTGCCTTGTTCGGCGATGCGCGCGTGTTCCTCGCCGGAGTGCTTCACCCGGGCCTCCCGGTTCGGTGGGTCGTGGTGTCACCGCAACCTATCGTTCGGCCCGACGCGGTCACGAACGGTTTTCCGTGCCGGCCGGCGGCGATGGTCGACGGTCTGGGATCGGATCTGCTCACCGGATGTGTGTCGCCGGAAGTGGCTGTGACAGCGGTCGATCACCAATTGTCACGACTTGCCTGAAACATCCGTTTTCTCGGTATGGAAGGGGTTTTGGTACTTGTGCGACGGGTGGGAGATCCGTTTACTGGTGCCGTACCCCGTCCGGCGTCCGCCGGAGACCGCAGTGGAAAGAGCAGGACCGTGCCCCCCGAGATCCCCGAAGCGAAGATCGACACCACCATCCCGCACAACGCCCGTATCTGGAACTACTGGTTGGGCGGTAAGGACAACTACCCGGTCGACCAGGAGATGGGCGAGCAGATCCGCTCCTTCTTCCCCGAGATCGTCGACAACGCGATCGCCGATCGAGCCTTCCTGGTGCGCACTGTCACCCACCTGGTCCAGGAAGAGGGGATCCGGCAGTTCCTGGACATCGGCACCGGGCTGCCCACCCACAACAACACCCACGAGGTCGCCCAATCGGCGGCCTCGGACGCCCGGGTGGTGTACACCGACAACGACCCGCTGGTGCTCGCGCACGCCCGGGCCCTGCTGGTCGGTACCGAAGAGGGGGCCACCGACTACGTCGACGCCGACCTGCGCGACCCCGAGGCGATCCTGAAAGCCGCGTCGCGGACCCTGGACCTGTCGCGTCCGGTGGCCCTGATGCTGCTCGGCGTGGTCAACTTCATCGGCGACGACGCCGAGGTGCGCTCCATCCTGGACCGGCTGATCGAGGCCCTGGCCCCCGGTAGCTTCCTCGTGGTGTCCCACCCCACCGACGACATCGACCAGGAGCGGGCCCACCAGGTGGCCGAGGCCTGGAACGAGAGGGGCACCCCCAAGCTGACCATCCGGACGGCGGCGGGCATCGAGGCGCTCTTCGACGGCCTGGAGCTGCTGGAGCCGGGTGTGGTGTCCTGCTCGCTGTGGCGCCCGGACCCCACCGAGGTGGGGGACACGCGCCCGGTCGCCGAATACGGCGGTGTCGCCCGCAAGAACTAGGAACGGTCGGTCTCCAAGGCCTCCGCCTCGCCCTCTTCGTCGCCCACCACCCTCAACGGGCGGCCTGGCGGCCGACGGTGCTCGCCGTGTTCGTCGCTCGTCGGTGCGGTGTGGGGGCGCGGTCGGCGAAAAGCACGAGGGCCAGGGCGGCCTGGGCCGGGATGGTCAGGTCCAGGCCGCTCACCTCGCGGAAGTGCTGGAGGCGGTTGACCACCGTGTTGCGGTGGCAGTACAGCGAAGCGGCCGTGGCCTTCACCGAGCCGGTGGTCGTGTAGTGGGCCAACGTCTCCAGCAGACGGGCACGGGCGTCGGGGTCCAACGCCTCCACGCGTTCCACCGCCCGTCGGCCGAAACCCGGCACCAGGGCCTCCACACGGTCGCGCGCCAGGGCGGGCCACACGTCCTCGGGGGTCACCGGCGCCTCCCCGGGGCGGGCGTAGCGGGCCAGGACGCGCGCGGCCTCGATGGCGGCGGGCACCTCCGCCAGGCCCCGGGTGTCGTGGACGCGGGCACCGACCACGTCCTGGGACAGCGCGGGCGGGCGCGTGCGCCCCGGTTCGCGCACCAAAGCCACACCGTCGTTGAACTCCCAGGTCAGGCAGCCGCCGCGGGAGAGCGCACGGGTGTCGATGGGGCGTTCGCCTTCCGGTGGCGTCACCACGAAGGTCACCTCCACAACCCCGTCCAGGGGCAGTCCCAACACCGAGGCGACCTCCCCGGCCACCTCGGAAGTGTGCTCCCCGGCGCTCAACAACCGGGCGAAGGCCTGCGCGGCGGCCGCGCGCGAGTCCCGCTCCAGCACGGTGCGCTCCTCCAGGAACGCGGCCTGGACGTCGCTGATGAACTGTTCGACCGCCTCCAGTACCTCCTCCACGTGCAGGACCAGCACGGGCGCGGAGTCGTCGCCACCGGCGCGCACCAACCCGGCCCACAGCACCCGGAAGTCCATACGCACCGCTTCGAGAAGGTCATCGCGGGCCACACCCTGGCGGGCCCGTCGCACGCCCAACCGAGTGGACAGGCCGCGCAGGTGCGCGGGCACCGGAAGCCCGGCGATCCGGCGGGTGAGCAGGTCGAAGGTCTCCACGGCGGTCTGACGCAGGTCGTCGGCGGGGATGACGCCGTCGTCGTAGTGGCCCAGTTCCCGCAGCCGGTGGAGGAAGTCCTCGACGAGGTCGTCGCGGTCGCGGGCCAACAGTTCGAGGGTCCCGGGCCAGGAGCGGGGTCCCTGTGCTGCGGCCATACCGTGTCCTTGCTGCTCGTCGTGGTCACCCACCCCGATGGTGTCACGCCCCGAGGCGCGTGCTGGTCATGTGCACAGTGGACGGAGGAAAACGTGGGTGGATGTCGCTTGAGCCCGGCCGGTGGGCATGCCCACGATGGACGGGGTCCGTCCACACTCGTGCGGGCCACCGTTCTCACCCGGGAGGTCCGACCCCTTGAACAGCGACGACACACGTTTTCTGGCCGACTTCGAAGCCATGGGCACCTTCGGCGCCACCCCCGCGGGCGGGGTGGACCGGCAGGCCGCCACCGAACCCGACCTGGCCCAGCGCGGCTGGTTGAGGGACCTGTTGACCGACCACGGGATGCGGGTGGTCCACGACCGTATCGGCAACCAGTTCGGTCTGGTCGAACGAGTCCCCGGCGCCCCCTACGTGGTGGTCGGCTCGCACATGGACTCTCAGCCCACGGCCGGGCGGTTCGATGGGGCCTACGGTGTGCTCGCCGCGCTGCACGCCGTCTCTCGCGCCGCCCGCGCCGACACCGCCGAGGGGGCGGACCCGGCGTACAACCTGGCGGTGGTCAACTGGTTCAACGAGGAGGGCTCCCGGTTCCCTCCGTCCATGATGGGCAGTGCGGTGTACACCGGACGACTTCCGTTGGAGACGGCGCTCGCGGTGCGAGACCGGGCCGGGGTGTCGGTGGCCGAGGCCCTGGCCGGCACCGGTTTCCTGGGCGAGGGAGAGGGACCCGAAGCGGCGTTCTGCGCCGAGATCCACGTCGAGCAGGGGCGGGTGCTGGAGGAGTCCGGGGCCACGATCGGTCTGGTGGAGGCCACCTGGGCGGCCCGCAAGTACCGGGTCGTGGTGAGCGGGGAGCAGGCGCACTCGGGCGCGGCGGTGATGGCCGACCGTCGTGACGCCCTGCTGGGAGCCTCGATGTTGGTGGTGGCCGCCCGTGATCTGGCCGACCGGTTCCCGGGCGTGCTGCACACGGCCGTGGGCAGCATGGACGTGTACCCGAACTCGCCGGTGGTGGTGGCCTCGCGCGCCGAACTGCTGTTGGATCTGCGTTCCAACGACGAGGAGGTGCTGGCCGAGGCCGACCGGCTGCTTCGCGAACACGTGACCCGGGTGGAGGAGTCGGCGTCGGTGTCGGTGGAGCTGGAGCAGTCCCACGCCTGGGGGGTCGATCCCTTCCAGCCCGAGGGGGTGGAGTTGGCCCGGGCCGGGGCCGAGAAACTGGGGCTGAGCCACCGGAGGGTGCGGACCGTGGCCGGGCACGACTCGGTCAACATGAAGAACCGGGTGCCCACGGTGATGCTGTTCGTACCGTCGGTGGAGGGGATCTCCCACAACGAGGCGGAGTACACCACCGACGCCGACCTGGTGTCCGGGCTGGATGTGCTCACCGAGGTGGTGCGTCGGCTGGGGAGGGGCGAGCTGCCCTCGACCGGGGTCCACGATCCCGCCGCACGAGACTGAACCCACGAACGGGCCCCGACCGGAGAAGTCCCCCGGTCGGGGCCCCGTTCGTCTCCGAGAGGTCAGCGCACCACGACCTCGTCGCGCACACGCAGCCGTTCTCCGTACAGGCCGCCCAGCGCGGTGATCAGGGCGATCCCGGCCAAGAGCAGGGCCGCCACCCAGGAGCCGCCATCGGTCCCCTCCAACAACGCGGTGGCGATGAAGGGCAGGAAACCGCTGAGCGCACCGGCGAAGTTGTAGGCCAGCGCAACGCCGCTGTAGCGCAGATGGGCGGGGAACAATTCGGTGAGCAGCGCTCCGGAGACCGCGTAGGCGATGGACAGCACCGCCACCCCGGCGGCCACTGCCGTGACGACCAGGAGGGGGGATCGGGTGTCGATGAGCCAGAACACCGGGAAGGCGACGAGCGCGGTGGCCAGTCCGCCCCACAGGGTGACACGGCCTGGGCCCAGACGTTCGGCCATGCGTCCGAAGATGAGGATGATCGCGATCTGGACGACCGCGGCGACCAGGGTGGCGTTGACCATCAGCTCACGCGGTAGCCCCAGGGTGCCGGTGCCGTAGCTGATGGCGAACGTGGTCATGATGTAGAAACCGCCCACGCCCAGCAGGGCCGAGGCGATGGCCACCAGCAGGCGGCCCCAGGCGTGGCGGAAGACGTCCAGTGCGGGGACCTTGGAGCGTTCCTGCTGCTTCTCCATTTCCTCGAAGACGGGGGACTCCTCCACCTTGCGGCGGATGTAGACGGCGACGAGCAGCAGTGGGAAGGCGGCCAGGAAGGGCAGGCGCCAGCCCCAGGAGTCGAACTGTTCCGGCGGCAGCGTCAGCACCAGGGCGAACGCCCCGGAGGAGAGCAGGGTGCCCACGGGGGAGCCGATCTGCGGCAGGGCGGCGTAGCGTCCACGCTTCTCGGGTGGGGCGTGTTCGACGGCGATGGTGACGGCACCGCCCCATTCGCCTCCGACGGCGACGCCCTGCACCAGACGCAGCAGGGCCAACAGCAGGGGCGCGGCGAGGCCGATGGAGGCGTAGTCGGGCAGTAGGCCGATGAGGCCGGTGGCGGTGCCGATGGCGACGACGGTGAGCAATAGGGCGGGTTTGCGGCCGATGCGGTCGCCCATCCAGCCGAACACGACGGCGCCCAGGGGACGTGCGACGAAGCCCACGCCGAAGGTGGCGAAGGCCGCCAGGGTGGCCGCGGTCGCGTTCAACGTCGTGAAGTACAGGCGGTTGAAGACCAGGGCGGCGGCGGTGCCGAAGAGGAAGTAGTCGTACCACTCCAGGGCGGTGCCGACGAAGGCGGCGAAGGCGATCTTGCCCGCTTCGCGTTCCTTGACCACCGCCGAACCGGTCGGCTCCGGTTCCTGGGCGGCCTCTGTGTCGAGGTCACGCATGGGTGGGGTCCTCTCCAATCGGAAGGTCCGTGCCGAGCGGGGCACGGACGGGGGTTCGGGGTTCGGGTGGGCCCTCAGGCACCGTGGTGCGCGGTCGCCCGGTTCGGTAGACCGAGGGCGTCGGCGCCGTGGACGGGCCGGCCGCCCACCAGGGTCGCCAGGACCCGAATGGAGCCGATGCCCTGGTCGGCGGTCTCGACCGGGTCGCGGTCCAGGACCACCAGGTCGGCGAGTTTGCCGGGGGTGAGGCTGCCACGGTGGTGTTCGTCGTGGCTCGCCCAGGCGGCGTCCAGGGTGTAGGCGCGCAGGGCCTGTTCGGGGGTGACGCGTTCGTCGGGGGCCAGGACCGCGCCCTCGGAACTGGTGCGTTCGACCATCGACTCCATGCCCAGCAGTGGGGCGCCGGGGGCGACCGGGCGGTCGGAACTGCCCGGCACGCGGATGCCGTGGTCGAGGAAGGAACGATGGCGGTAGAGCCAGGGGACCCGGTCCGGGCCCAGCGACGCGGCCATGGCGTCGCCGACAGTGTGCAGGAAGCGTGGTTGGGGGACGGGGATCACACCCAGGGCGGCCATACGGGGCAGCTGGTCGGGGCGCACGATCCCGGCGTGCTCGACGCGGTGACGCACGTCGGGGCGCGGGTGACGCCGTTGGGCCTCCTCGAAGGCGTCCAGGGCCAGGTCGATGGCGTCGTCGCCGATGGCGTGGGCGGCCACGCGCCAGCCGGATCGGTGGGCGGCCACGACCAGGGCGCGCATCTCTTCGGGCGGGTTCTGGTAGAGGCTGTGGCCGTGTCCGCACAGGGGCTCGGTGACGGCGGCGGTGCGGCCGATGAGGGAGCCGTCCAGCCAGATCTTCATCGGGCCCAGGCGTAGCCGGTCGTCGCCGAAGCCGCTGCGCAGACCCAGGTCGAGCCCGGTGGTGATGGTGTCTCGGGGGTGGGTGCGCAGGGTGTGGAGGTTGTCGGCGGCGACCATGAGTTCCACTCGGGGCAGGAGCAGGCCCTGGTCGCGGGCTCGTTGGTAGGCGGCGGCCTCCACGGGGGAGCGGCCGACGAGTCCGCATCCGATCCCGGCCTCGACGACGTGGGTGAGGCCCTCGGCGGCGTAGACGCGGGAGGCGTGTCCCAGGGCATCGGCGAGTTCGTCGACGGGGTAGGGCATGACCAGGGCGGTGACCATTTCCTGGGCGCGTTCCTGGAGCAGACCGGTGGCCACACCGCGGTCGTCGCGGACGATGACGCCGCCCTCGGGGTCGGGGGCGTCCTCGGCGCCGCTCAGGCGCAGGACGGTGCTGTTGACCGCGCACATGTGACCGGAGCGGTGTTTGAGCCAGACGGGGCGGCCGTGCGCGGCGCGATCGAGGGCCGCGCGGTCGGGGTGGGCGCCGAGCACGGTGTCGTCGTAGCCGGAGCCGATGATCCAGGCGTCCTCGGGCAGGGTGGCGGCCTTGGCGGCGACGGCTTCGTAGAGCTCGGTCGGGGTGGTGGCGTTCTCCAGGGGCAGTTCGGTCAGGGACTGCCCGAACCAGGCCATGTGGTTGTGGGCGTCGCTGAAGCCGGGGACGACCGTGGCGCCGTCGAGATCGACCTCGGCGCGCGCGGGCAGGTCGGCGACGTCGTCGTCGAGGCCCAGGACACGGCCGCCGACGATGCCCACGGTGGTGGCGTGGGGGTGGGCGTCGTCGAGGGTGCGCACGCGTGCGCGGGTGAGTTTGAGGTCGAGCATGCGGGCAGGGCTCCAGGCGCGGTGTGATGGGTTCCCTCCCAGGTTGCAGGGTGTGTGAGCCCGAGCTCAATGACGATTCACCCTGGATCACGCCTCCGGTGATGGGCAGATGCACAACACGTGGCGCCGGGGTGAAGGGACGTGGGCCAGGGGGTCGATGAGCGGAGCATCGGCACGGGCACGCCCGCCCTACGCGTGGCCCGCCGCCCGACCAGCACCGGCCGTGCTCCACGGGGCTCTTGTGGGCCCGGGTGCCGGGTTCTAACCTTGCGGCGGACCCGCGCACCGGCGCGGGTTCCCCACGAAACACCGGAAGGGATCACCGTGCCCGAAGACGCGCACACCCCCATCGACGTCGAGCATTGGCGCGGGCGGTTGGCCGCCCTGGCAGAACGGCACGGGGTGCCCGGCGCCCAGCTCGGGATCCTGCGCCTGGGCGCCGACGGCGGTGAGGAAGTGGCCGAGAGCGCGTACGGGGTGCTCCATACGGGGACCGGGCACGCCGTCGAGATCGGTTCGGTGTTCCAGATCGGGTCGATCACCAAGGTGTGGACGGCCACCGTCGTCATGGGTCTGGTCGACGAGGGGCTGCTCTCCTTGGACACCCCGGTGGTCGAGGTGCTGCCCGAGTTCGGTCTGGCCGACCCCGAGCACGCCGAGCGGATCACCGTCCGCCACCTGTTGAACCACACCAGCGGCATCGACGGTGACCTGTTCACCGACACCGGGCGCGGCGACGACGCCCTGGAGCGCTACGTGGAGCGGTTGCGCGACTCCGAACCGACTCATCCGCTGGGCGCCACCTTCTCCTATTGCAACTCCGGGTTCCCGCTGTTGGGTCGGATCATCGAGAAGCTCACTGGGCGGGTGTGGGACGAGGCCATGCGTGAGCGTCTGTACACCCCGTTGGGGTTGGCCCGGGCCGGGACCCTGCCGGAGGAGGCGCTGCTGTACGGGGCCGCGGTGGGGCACGTGAGGGGTCTGCCCGACGCCGTGCCGGCCCCGGTGTGGGGGCTCCCGCGGTCCATGGGGCCCGCGGGGTTGGTTCACGCCAATGCCGGGGACGTGTTGGCCTTCGCCGCGATGCACCTGCGGGGTGGCCGCACGGTCGGGGGCGAACGGGTGCTCTCACCGGAGTCGGTCGAGGCCATGACGGGGCACTCGGTGGACCTGCCCGAACCCGACACCCTGGGCGACTCCTGGGGCCTGGGTTGGATCCGCTACGGCTGGGGCGGGCACCGGCTGGTGGGGCACGACGGCAACACCATCGGACAGTCGGCCTTCCTGCGCCTGTTGCCGGAGGCCGGTCTGGCGGTGACGTTGTTGACCAACGGTGGACAGGCCCGTGATCTGTACCAGGAGCTGTACGCGGAGGTGTTCGATGAGGTGGCGGGGGTGCGGATCCGTCCGGCGCCCGTTCCCGTGTCCGACCCCGAACCCGAATCCGGATCCGGCTTCGTGGCGGAGGCCGAGGACCTGCCGCTGTTGGGGACCTATCGCAACGCCGTGCAGCGACTGGAGGTGCGCGGCACCGGTGAACGGCTCGTGCTGCGCGTGGTCGACCTGAGCGGACTGCCCGGGATCGAACCCGAGCCGCCCAAGGCCCACCCGTTGGCACCGCGGGGTGAAAGCGCTTACCTGTTCCGTCCCGAAGAACAGCGCACCTGGGTCCCCGTCACCTTCTACGCCCTGGAATCGGGGCACGAGTACGTCCACGTGGGCGGGCGCGCGCTCCCCTTGGTGGAGGGGGAGGGCTTGACCCGATAGGGCGCGTCCCGGGGCCGGGGACCCGGATCGTCGGGGTGTCAGCCCCTGGGGCGCTGGTCGATGATGCGGCGGAACTTGCCCACCGAACGTTCGATCCGTTCGGGGTCGACCACGTCCACGGTGACGCTGATCCCGACCTTGTCCTTGATGGTGGCGGTGATCTCGCGGCGCAGGACCACACGGCGGTCGGTGGTGCAGTCGGGCGCGGCCTCCACTCGCACGGACATGCGGTCCAGGCGGCCCTCCTTGGTGAGCACCAGCTGGAAGTGGGGCGCCAGACCGTCCAGGCCCAGCACGATCTCCTCGATCTGGGTGGGGAAGACGTTGACCCCGCGCAGGATGATCATGTCGTCGCTGCGGCCGGTGACCTTGTCCATGCGGCGCATGGGGCGGGCGGTGCCCGGGCGCAGGGTGGTCAGGTCGCGGGTGCGGTAGCGGATGACCGGCATGGCCTGCTTGGTCAGCGAGGTGAAGGCCAGTTCACCGTTCTCGCCGTCGGGCAGGACCCGTTGGGTGATGGGGTCCAGGACCTCGGGGTAGAAGTGGTCCTCCCAGATGTGCAGGCCGTCCTTGGTCTCCACGCACTCGTTGGCCACGCCCGGGCCCATGACCTCGGAGAGGCCGTAGATGTCCACGGCGTTGATGTCGAAGCGTTCCTCGATCTCGCGGCGCATCTTCTCGGTCCAGGGCTCGGCGCCGAAGACACCGATCCGGAGCGAGGTGGAACGCGGGTCGATTCCCTGATTCTCGAACTCGTCCAACAGCGTCAACATGTAGCTGGGGGTGATCATGATGATCTCGGGGCGGAAGTCCTGGATGAGCTGGACCTGCTTGGCCGTCTGGCCGCCGGAGGCGGGGATGACGGTGCAACCGAGTCTTTCGGCGCCGTAGTGGGCGCCGAGGCCGCCGGTGAACAGGCCGTAGCCGTAGGAGACGTGCACCTTGTGTTCGGGGCGCCCGCCGGCGGCGCGGATGGAGCGGGCCACCACCTCGGCCCAGACGTCGATGTCCTCACGCGTGTAGCCGACCACGGTGGGCTTGCCGGTGGTGCCGCTGGAGGCGTGGATGCGGCTGATCCGGTCCTGGGGCACGGCGAACATGCCGAAGGGGTAGTTGTCGCGCAGGTCGGCCTTGGTGGTGTGGGGGAAGAGGGCGAGGTCCTCCAGGGTCTTGAGGTCCTCGGGGCGGACGCCTGCCTCGTCGAACTTGCGCTTGTACAGGGGCACGCTGGTGTAGGCGTGCTCCAGGGTCCAGCGCATGCGGTCGAGCTGCAACGCGCGGAGCTCGTCGACGCTCATGCGTTCGGCCGGGTCGAGCGACTCGGGTGCGGGGGCCTGTCCGAGCCGTCGGGGGATCGCGGTGCCGGCCGGCTGCGTGGTGGTGTCCTGGCTTGCCATGGGCCTCTCCGAGTACGGTGCGCGGTGGCCCGCGCAGGCCGGAAGCCTGGGTGGGTGGGCGGTCCGCCGCGCGGTGACGGGTGTGGGTCGGCCCTGTCAAGGGCCGGACCGACTTGCTTACTGACCGAACGGTCGGTTACTAATGCATTTATCCAGTCTCCGACCTGCCGTGTCAAGGAGATGTGTCGATGAGTTCACACCAGGCGGTGGCGCACGCCACCGCGCTCAACATGGGAGGCCGTTCGTGAGCGACGTCTACGTGGTCGACGGGGTTCGCACCCCTCAGGGCCGATACGGGGGCGCTCTCGCGTCCGTGCGCCCCGACGACCTCGCCGCCCGGGTCGTGTCCGAGGTGGTCCGCCGCGGTGGCGTGCCCGGTGAGGTCGTCGACGAGGTCATCCTCGGCGCCGCCAACCAGGCGGGTGAGGACAACCGCAACGTGGCGCGCATGGCGACCCTGCTCGCCGGACTGGACCCCAGCGTGCCCGGCTACACCGTGAACCGGCTGTGCGCCAGCGGCCTGACCGCCGTCTCCTCCGCCGCGCAGGCCATCCGTTCGGGTGAGGCCGACGTGGTGGTCGCCGGCGGTGTGGAGTCGATGACCCGCGCCCCCTGGGTGATGGCCAAGCCCGGCACCCCCTGGGCCAAGCCGGGCGAGGTCGCCGACACCTCCCTGGGATGGCGCTTCACCAACCCCCGCTTCGCCGAGGTCGACGCCCGGGTGCCGGCCGACGCCTCCCCAGACGAGCTGCGCTACACCCTCTCCATGGGCGAGACGGCCGAGGAGGTCGCGCGTCTGGAGGGGCTGAGCCGACAGGAGTGCGACGCCTTCGCGCTGCGCAGCCACGAGCGCGCCATCGCTGCCGCCGAGGCCGGCCGCTTCGACGACGAGATCGTCCCGGTCACCGTGCACGGCCGCAAGGGTGCGACCCACGAGGTCACCGCCGACGAGGGCCCGCGCGCGGGTTCGAGCATGGAGAGCCTGGGCAGACTGCGTCCGGTCTTCCGCCAGGGCGGCATCGTTACGGCCGGCAACTCCTCCTCCCTCTCCGACGGAGCCTCCGCCCTGGTCCTGGCCGGCGCGGACGCGGTGGAACGGTACGGCCTCACGCCCCGCGCCCGCGTGGTCTCCTCGGCCTCGGCCGGGGTCGCCCCCCAGGTCATGGGGCTCGGTCCGGTCCCGGCCACCCGCAAGGTCTTGGACCGTGCCGGTTGGAAGCTGGACGAGGTCGGCGCGATCGAACTCAACGAGGCCTTCGCCGCCCAGTCCTTGGGCGTGATGCGTCAGCTGGGGCTGAAGGAGGACCGGGTCAACGCCGACGGCGGCGCCATCGCGCTGGGCCACCCGCTGGGTTCCTCCGGCGCCCGTATCCTGATCACCCTGCTCAACCGCATGGAACGCGAGGACGTGCGGCGCGGCCTGGCCACCCTGTGCGTGGGCGTGGGCCAGGGTGCGGCGCTTCTGTTGGAGCGTGTATGAGCGAGAACGACGAGGACTTCGAGACCCTGTTGGTGGAGCGGCGCGAGGACCGCACGGTGGTCGAGCTGCACCGCCCCGAGGCCCGCAACGCCATCAACGGGCGGATGATCGCCGAACTGCACCGGGTGTGCGCCGAACTGGAGGCCGATCCCAAGCCCCTGCTGCTGACCGGGCACGGCACGGTCTTCGCCGGCGGAGCCGACATCTCCGAGCTGCGTGAACGCGGCCGTGAGGAGGCCCTGGCCGGGATCAACAGCCGGCTGTTCGAACGGCTGCACCGCCTGCCGGCGCCCACCGTGGCGGCGGTCGACGGTTGGGCGTTGGGCGGCGGGGCCGAGCTGTCCTACTCCTGCGACATCCGCATCGCCACCCCCACCGCCGTGTTCGCCCAACCCGAGCCGGGCCTGGGCATCATCGCCGGCGCCGGCGCGTGCTGGCGGCTCAAGGAGTTGGTGGGCGCCTCGGTGGCCAAACAGGTGCTGTTGGGCGGCTTCCGGCTGGACGCCGAGGCCGCGCTGCGCCACGGACTCATCGCGCGGATCGTTTCCACCGAGGAGCTGCGCGAGAGCGCCCACGCCCTGCTGGACCGCATGGCGGCGTCCTCGCCGATGGCTCTGCGCATGACCAAGATGGTCCTGGACGCCGACGGGGCGCACCCGCTGGCCGACGACCTGGTCCAGGCGGTGCTGTTCGAGAGCGCCGACAAGCACGAGCGCATGACCCGTTTCCTGGAGAGGAAGAAGCGTTGAGCGAGATCACCCCACAGGGCGTGCCCGAGATCGTGGCCGTCATCGGCGGCGGCACCATGGGCGCCGGTATCGTCCAGCAGTTCCTTATGGCCGGCGCGCGCGTGGTGCTGGTCGAGGCCACCGTCGAAGCCGCCGAGGCGGGCCGGGGTCGGGTCGTGGCCGGGCTGGACAAGGCGCGTGAGCGCGGCAAGATCGACCTCGAACCCGCCCTCTACCTGGCGCGGATGGACGCGGTCACCGACACCGCCGCCATTCCCGCCGAGGCCGGGATCGTCATCGAGGCCGTGCCCGAGAAACCCGAGCTGAAGATCGCCGTGCTCACCGCGGCCGAGGCGGCCGTGGGCGAGGAGACGGTACTGGCCTCCAACACCAGTTCGCTGTCGGTGACCGAACTGGCCGCCGCGCTCAAGCGTCCGCACCGGTTCCTCGGCACGCACTTCTTCAACCCGGTCCCGGCCTCCAAGCTGGTGGAGATCGTCACCGTGCCCGAGACCGACCCGGCGGTGCTGGAGTCGGTGCGCGGCTGGGTGGGCGCACTGGGCAAGACCGAGATCGTGGTGCGCGACGCCCCCGGATTCGCCACCAGCCGCCTGGGCGTCATGTTGGGCCTGGAGGCGATCCGCATGGTCGAGGAGGGTGTGGCCTCGCCCGCCGACATCGACACCGCCATGGAACTGGGCTACCGCCACCCCATGGGACCGCTCAAGCTCACCGACCTGGTCGGATTGGACGTGCGGTTGGCCATCGCCGAGTACCTGGCCACCGAACTGGGGGACCGGTTCACCCCTCCGGAGCTGTTGCGCCGTAAGGTCGCCGAGGGCAGGCTCGGCCGCAAGAGCGGCGAGGGTTTCCACATCTGGGACGAGGGAGACAAAGCGTGAGCGAAGACAAGGCGGCGTGGTTCGAGGAGACCGACGGGCTCGCCACGATCCGGCTGAACACTCCGGCGTTGACCGTTCGGGTCAAGGAGGAGCTGCTGGAGGCGGTGAACCGGGCGGCCGAGTCCACCACCGCGCGCGCGGTGCTGTTCCTGGGATCGGACAAGGCTTTCTGCGTGGGCCAGGACCTGGCCGAGCACGCGCGGTTCCTGGAGGATTCCTCCGGTGTCGGGGCGTTGGACACGGTGCGACGGCACTACAACCCGATCGTGCTGGCCCTGGAGCGCATTCAGGTGCCGGTCGTGGTGGGGATCGGCGGGGCCTGCGTGGGCGCCGGCATGGGGCTCGCCCTGGCCGGTGACGTGCGGGTGGCGGCTCGTCGCGCCAAGTTCGGCACCGCCTTCACCGGGGTCGGGCTGGGCTCGGACTCGGGGCTGGCGATGCGTCTGGTGCGCAACCTGGGCCAGGCCCGGGCGATGGAGCTTCTGCTGCTGGGCACCATGATGGTCGCGGATCGCGCCCTGGAGTTGGGCCTGGTCACCGAGGTGGTGGACGACCAGGACTGGGAGACGCGCGCTCGCGAGGTGGCCCTGCTGTTGGCCTCGGGGCCCACCGCCGCCTTCGTGGCGGCCAAGCGCGAGGTGCGCTCGGCGGCCGAGGGCGGCCTTGAGGTGGCGGAGCTGCTGGAGGAGGAGGCGGACCTGCAGAACCAGCTGGGGGAGACCGCCGACCACAGGGGCGCGGTCAACGCGTTCCTGGCCAAACAGAAGCCCACCTTCACCGGAAGGTAGTCCTCACGGGGGTGTGCGCCGGGTTCGCGGCGCGCACCCCCGCCAGGGGCTTGCGTTGAGCAGGAACTTCCGGAGATACTAATTACTGACCGAACGTTCGGTTATGAATGGGGAATGATCAATGTCGACCACGGCCCAGGAAGCGCCCCCCGGCGCCGACGAGGCTCTCCAGGCGGACTTCGACGCCAGGATCGCGGCCAACCAGCGCATCGAACCGCGTGACTGGATGCCCGAGGCCTACCGCAAGACCCTCATCCGTCAGGTCTCCCAGCACGCGCACTCGGAGATCATCGGGATGCAGCCCGAGGGGGACTGGATCGCGTCCGCGCCCAGCCTGCGCCGCAAGGCCATCCTGCTGGCCAAGGTCCAGGACGAGGCCGGGCACGGCCTGTACCTGTACGCGGCCGCCGAGACCCTCGGCGTGGACCGCGCCGACCTCACCCAACGGCTGATCGAGGGCCGCCAGAAGTACTCCTCGATCTTCAACTACCCGGCACTGAGCTACGCCGACGTCGGTGTGATCGGCTGGCTGGTCGACGGCGCCGCGATCTGTAACCAGGTCCCGCTGTGCCGCACCTCCTTCGGCCCCTACGCCCGCGCCATGGTGCGCATCTGCAAGGAGGAGTCCTTCCACCAGCGGCAGGGCTACGAGCTGCTCATGCGCATGATGGACGGCACCGAGGGCCAGCGCGCGATGGTCCAGGAATCCGTGGACCGCTGGTGGTGGCCGTCCCTGATGATGCTCGGCCCGCCCGACGCCGACTCGCCCAACACCCAGCGGTCACTGGCGTGGGGCATCAAGATCGACACCAACGACGACCTGCGCCAGAAGTTCATCGACATGACCGTCCCGCAGGCCGACAAGTTGGGCGTCACCCTGCCCGACCCCGACCTGGCCTGGAACGAGGAACGCGGCCACTACGACTTCGGTGAGCCGGACTGGGACGAGTTCAAACAGGTCATCTCCGGCAACGGTCCCAAGAACGCCGAGCGTGTGGAACGGCGTCGCGCCGCCCACGACAACGGTGCGTGGGTCCGCGAGGCCGCCACCGCGTACGCGAACAAGCACAAGAGCGTCCGGGAGGTCGCGGCATGAGCAACACCGACAACGCCGGCCCGGCCCGGCCCGAATGGCCCCTGTACGAGATCTTCGTGCGCGGAAAGCGCGGCCTCAACCACGTCCACGTGGGCTCCCTGCACGCCCCCGACGACGAGATGGCCCTGCACAACGCCCGCAACCTCTACACCCGGCGCAACGAGGGCGTGAGCATCTGGGTGGTGCTCGCCCAGAACATCACCGCCTCCAGCCCGGACGAGAAGGACCCCTACTTCGCGCCCAGCGGTGACAAGGTCTACCGCCACCCGACCTTCTATCCGATCCCCGAGGACGTCCCGCACATCTAGCGCGCACGCACCGGGACGCACGAGGCTTCAAAGGAACGACATGAGTGGCGACAACATCTTCACCGGCCTGACCGAGGAACACGACAGCGACTCGCGATGGGCCTTCGGCACCGGTTTCACCGAGGCGCTCGCGGGTGTGGACACGACCCTTCCCGCGGGGGTCGACGGCCAGGACCTGGCCCTCTACTGCCAGATGCTCGGCGACGACGCCCTCGTCCAGGCGCAGCGGCTCGCCCACTGGGTGACCGACGCCCCCGAACTGGAGGAGGAGGTGGCCCTGGCCAACATCGCCCTGGACCTGCTGGGCCAGGCCCGCCTGTTGTTGGCCCGCGCCGGCCAGGCCGACGGCACCGGACGCGACGAGGACGCCTTCGCCTACCACCGGGACCCCGAGGAGTTCCGCAACGTGCACCTGACCGAGGCCCCGCGCGGTGACTTCGCCCGGTGCGTCGCCACGCTGCTCGTGCTCTCCAGTTGGCGGCTGGCCCTGTTCACCCGCCTGGCGGACAGCAAGGATCCGGTGCTGTCGGCCATCGCCGCCAAGGGCGTCAACGAACTGGCCTACCACCGTGAGTACGCGGTCTCCTGGGCGCTGCGCCTGGGTGACGGTACCGAGCATTCGCACGAGCGCATGGCCCGGGCGGTCGCCGACGTGTGGCCGATGACCGGTGAACTCTTCGCCACCCACCCGGTGGAGTCCGCCCTGGCCGAGCAGGGGGCGGCGGTGGATCCGGCCACGGTGCGCGAGGAGGTCCACCAGGTCCTGTCGCAGGTACTGACCGCGGCCACGCTGGCGGTACCCGAGACCTTCCCCCCGGCCGAGATCGCCGGACGCGAGGGCCGGCACACCGACGAACTGGCGCCCCTGCTGGAGGAACTCCAAAGGGTGGCCCGCGAGCACCCGGAGGCGACATGGTAGCCACCGTTTCCCGGACCGAGGCACGTCGGCGCGTCTGGACGGCGGCGGCCGCGGTCACCGACCCCGAACTTCCCATGCTGACCCTGGCCGACCTGGGCATCCTGCGCGAGGTCGACCTCGCGCAGGACGGCACCGCCCAGGTGTGGATCACCCCCACCTACTCGGGCTGTCCGGCCCTGGCCGAGATGCGCGTGGACGTGGACACGGCCGTGCGCGCGGCCGGGTTCGAACACGTGCGGGTGCGCACCACGCTCTCCCCGCCCTGGACCACCGACTGGATCACTGAGGAGGGGCGACGCAAACTCACCGAGAACGGGATCTCGCCGCCGGGCGGGGCGCCCCAACGGCCCGCCGGCCCCGTCCCCCTCACCCTGCTGCCCACCCGAACCGTCCCGCGCTGTCCGCTGTGCGAGTCGGCCGAGACCGAGGAACTGTCCCGCTTCGGCGCGACCTCCTGCAAGTCGCTGCACCGTTGCCGGTCCTGCCTCGAACCGTTCGAGCACGTCAAGGAGATCTGACCGTGACCACACCCGTCACCGAGACCGCCCCCGCCGCCGGACGCGGCCGGGCGGCGTTCCACCGGCTGCGCGTGGCCGCCGTCGAGCGCCTGTGCGAGGACGCCGTCGCCGTCACCTTCGACGTCCCCGACCACCTGGCCGAGGTGTTCGCGTTCGCGCCCGGGCAGTCGCTGACCCTGCGTCGTGTGATCGACGGGGTGGAGGAGCGTCGCAGCTACTCGATCTGCGCTGCGGTGGGCGAGGCCCCCCGCGTGGGCGTGCGTCTGGTCGCCGACGGCCTCTTCTCCACCTGGTTGGTCCGCGAAGTGCGCACGGGCGACGAGATCGAGGTGGGCGCGCCCACGGGCCGCTTCAGCCCCGACCTGACCGAGACCGCCCGGCACGTGCTCGTGGCCGCGGGTTCGGGCATCACCCCGGTGCTGTCCATGGCCGCTTCGCTGCTGCGCCGCACCGGCTCCCACGTCACGCTGCTGTACGGGAACCGGCGCAGCGACACGGTGATGTTCGCCGACGACCTGGCCGACCTCAAGGACGCCTTCGGGCCGCGCCTGGAACTGGTGCACGTACTCTCCCGCGAACCGCGCGAGTCGGAGCTGTTCACCGGGCGCCTGGACGGCGCCAAACTGGACGCCCTGTTGTCGACCATCATCGCCGCGGACGGCGTCGACCACTGGTGGATCTGCGGTCCCTACCCGATGGTCACCGACGCCCAGCGGGTGTTGGCCGAGCACGGGGTGGACGGGGAACGCGTCCACCAGGAGCTGTTCTTCGTCGAGGGGGCCCAGCCGCCGCCCCAGGCCCGACACGAGGACCCCGAGGTCGAGGGGCCCGCCAGCGAGGTCACCGTCGTGTTGGACGGTCGCACCACCACGCTGACCCTGCCCCAGGGCGTACCGGTACTGGACTCCGCCCAGCGCTACCGCCCGGACCTGCCGTTCGCCTGCAAGGGCGGGGTGTGCGGGACCTGTCGGGTCAAGGTGTGCGGTGGTGAGGTCGAGATGGTGCGCAACTACGCGCTCACCCCCGCCGAGGTGGAAGCCGGGTACGCGCTGGCCTGCCAGTCGCTGCCGGTGACGGACGCCGTGACCATGGACTTCGACTCGTGAGCGGGGCCGAGGCGCCCAAGGGGCGCAACGAGACCGCCTGGCGGATGTTCGAGACCGACCGTGCCTCCAAGAACCTGGGCATGCGCCTGCTGGAGGCCACCGACGGGCGCGCGGTGGTGGAGATGGTCGTGGGACCGCTCATGCTCAACGGTTACGACATCGCCCACGGCGGGTTGCTGTTCACCCTGGCCGACACCGCGTTCGCGTGCGCCTGCAACGTGGACGGCGGCGGGGTGACCGTGGCCTCCGGCGCCGACGTCACGTTCGTGGCGCCGGCCCATGAGGGCGATGTGCTGGTGGCCACCGCCGAGGAACGTGTGGTCTACGGGCGCAGTGGCGTCTACGACGTGACCGTCCGGCGGGGCGAGGAGATCGTCGCCGAGTTCCGCGGACGCAGCCGTACCCTGGCCGCGCGCGGATAGGTCGGGGGACCGGGGGAAGGTCGAGGGAGGGTCGGGGCGAGCAGCCCCGGCCCTCCCTTCGTATGGGGCCGGTCGGTTGCGGGGGAGCGGTGCGACCTGTGGGTAAAACGTTGTAAGCAGCGAGCCGTGCACTGCCCGAGCCGCGGGGGTAAGGGTGACTGTTGACACCCTTCCAGGTGGCGGGATAGCTTCTGCGATACGCGAATGAAACGATTCAATGATCGCGAGCTCCGCGATCCCACCCCACCTGAACGGAGCCCCATCGTGGTCACATCGGACGCCGTCTCGCACCCCGACACCCTCGCGGTCCTGCGCCGCCAGCACATCGAACTCCCCTCCTGGGCCTTCGGCAACTCCGGGACCCGATTCAAGGTGTTCGGACAGCCCGGGGTGCCCCGCGACCCCTGGGAGAAGATCGCCGACGCCGCCGAGGTGCACCGCCACACCGGGGTCGCCCCCACCGTCGCCCTGCACATCCCCTGGGACAAGGTGGACGACTACGCCGCCCTGGCCGCCCACGCCCGCGACCTGGGCACCGACATCGGCACCATCAACGCCAACGTCTTCCAGGACGACGACTACAGACTCGGCAGCGTCACCAACGCCGACGCCCGGGTGCGCCGTAAGGCCATCGACCACCTGCTGGAGTGCGTCGACGTCATGGACGCCACCGGCTCGCGCGACCTCAAGCTCTGGTTCGCCGACGGCACCAACTACCCCGGCCAGGACGACCTGCGCGCCCGCCAGGACCGCCTCGCCGAAGCGCTGCGCGAGGTCTACGACCGGCTGGGCGGCGACCAGCGGATCCTGCTGGAGTACAAGCTCTTCGAACCCGCCTTCTACGCCACCGACGTCCCCGACTGGGGCACCGCCTACGCCCACTGCCTCGAACTGGGCGAGCGGGCCGTGGTGTGTGTGGACACCGGCCACCACGCGGCGCACACCAACATCGAGTTCATCGTCGCGTTCCTGCTGCGCGCCGGAAAGCTCGGCGCCTTCGACTTCAATTCGCGCTTCTACGCCGACGACGACCTCATGGTCGGCGCCGCCGACCCCTTCCAGCTCTTCCGCATCATGTACGAGGTGGTGCGCGGCGGTGCCCTGGCCACCGACACCGAGGTCGCGTTCATGCTCGACCAGTGCCACAACATCGAACCCAAGATCGCCGGACAGATCCGCTCGGTGATGAACGTGCAGGAGGCCACCGCCAAGGCCCTGCTCGTGGACGCCGAGGCCCTGGCCACCGCGCAGGTCTCAGGCGACGTGCTGGGCGCCAACGCCGCGTTGATGGACGCCTACAACACCGACGTGCGCCCCCTCCTGGCCGGACTGCGCGAGGAACAGGGACTGCACCCCGACCCCATGGCCGCCCACGCCGCCTCCGGGTACGTGGAGCGGGTCGCCGACGAACGCAAGGGCGGAACCCAGGCCGGATGGGGCGCATGAGCGGCCCCGGCCGACCCGCACAACCGGAACACCACGACACCGAACAGGGAAACACCGTGTCCGATCCCGTCGTCGCACAGCTCATCGCACGTAGTAACGCCCTTGGGGCCGACCCACGTAACACCAACTACGCGGGCGGCAACACCTCCGCCGCCGGAAGCGCCACCGACCCCGTCACCGGCGGGCCCGTCGACCTGCTGTGGGTCAAGGGTTCCGGTGGCGACCTGGGAACCCTCACCGAGGACGGACTGGCCGTCCTACGCCTGGACCGTGTGCGCGCCCTCGCCGACGTCTACCCGGGGGAGGAACGCGAGGACGAGATGGTCGCCGCCTTCGACCACTGTCTCTTCGGCAAGGGTGGGGCCGCGCCCTCCATCGACACCGCCATGCACGCGCTGGTGCGCGCCGCGCACGTGGACCACCTGCACCCCGACTCCGGGATCGCCCTGGCCACCGCCGCCGACGGCGAACGCCTGACCCGCGAGTGCTTCGGCGACCGCGTGGTGTGGGTGCCCTGGCGCAGGCCCGGCTTCCAACTCGGACTGGACATCGCCCGCATCGCCCAGGAGAACCCGAACGCCATCGGCGCGATCCTGGGAGGACACGGCATCACCACCTGGGCCCGGACCAGCGAGCAGTGCGAGGCCAACTCCCTGGAGATCATCCGCACCGCCCAGAGCTTCCTCGCCGAACACGGCCGACCCGAGCCCTTCGGTCCGGTCCTGGACGGGCACCAGGCGTTGCCCGAGGAGGAACGCGCGCGGCGCGCCGCCGCCTTGGCCCCGGTGATCCGCGGCCTGGCCTCCACCGACCACCGACAGATCGGCCACTACACCGACAGTGACGAGGTCCTGGACTTCCTCGCCCGCGCCGAACACCCCCGCCTGGCCGCCCTGGGCACCTCCTGCCCCGACCACTTCCTGCGCACCAAGGTCCGTCCCCTGGTGCTGGACCTGCCCGCCACAGCACCCCTGGAGCGGGTGGTCGAGCGCCTGCGCGAACTCCACCGGGAGTACCGCCAGGACTACCGCGCCTACTACGAACGCCACGCAGGAGCCGACAGCCCGGCCATGCGCGGCGCCGACCCCGCCATCGTCCTGGTGCCCGGGGTGGGCATGTTCTCCTTCGGCAAGGACGCCAAGACCGCGCGCGTGGCCGGCGAGTTCTACGTCAACGCCATCAACGTGATGCGTGGTGCCGAGGCCGTGTCCACCTACCGGCCCATCGAGGAGTCGGAGAAGTTCCGCATCGAGTACTGGGCCCTGGAGGAAGCCAAGCTCAAGCGGCTGCCCGCGCCCAAGGCCCTGGCAGGCCGGGTCGCCCTGGTCACCGGAGCCGCGAGCGGTATCGGCAAGGCCATCGCGACCCGCCTGGCCGCCGAAGGCGCGTGCGTGGTCGTCTCCGACCTGGACGCCGAACAGGCCGCCGAGGTCGCGGCCGAACTCGGCGGCGTCGACACCGCCGTCGGGGTGGGCTGCGACGTGAGCGACGCCGACGCCGTGGCCGAGGCGTTGCGCGCCGCCGCCCTGGCCTTCGGCGGAGTGGACCTGGTGGTCAACAACGCCGGACTGTCCATCTCCAAGCCGCTGCTGGAGACCACCGAACGCGACTGGGACCTGCAACACGACGTCATGGCCAAGGGGTCCTTCCTGGTCTCCCGCGAGGCCGCGCGCCTGATGATCGAGCAGGACATGGGCGGCGACATCGTCTACATCGCCTCCAAGAACGCGGTGTTCGCCGGGCCCAAGAACATCGCCTACTCCGCCGTCAAGGCCGACCAGGCTCACCAGGTGCGGTTGCTGGCGGCCGAGCTCGGCGAGCACGCCATCCGGGTCAACGGGGTCAACCCGGACGGGGTGGTGCGCGGCTCGGGAATCTTCGCCGGAGGCTGGGGCGCCCAGCGCGCCAAGGTGTACGGGGTACCCGAAGAGGAGTTGGGCGCCTTCTACGCCAAGCGCACCCTTCTGGGGCGCGAGGTACTGCCCGAACACGTGGCCAATGCCGTGTTCGCGCTCAGTGCGGGGGAGTTGGCGCACACCACAGGCCTGCACGTGCCCGTCGACGGCGGGGTCGCCGCCGCGTTCCTGAGGTGAGCGCGGTGGGACCGCACGCCGCGATCGACCTGGGCGCCTCCAACGGCCGGGTGATCACCGGACACCTGCGCGACGGTGTCCTGCGCACCGAGGAGACGGTGAGGTTCGCCAACACCCCGGTGGCCGTGGGCGAACGACTGCACTGGGACGTGTTGGCGCTGTACTCCGGAGCCCTCACCGGACTGGCGGAAGCGGCCCGGGTTCATGGCCCACTCGCCTCCGCCGGCATCGACTCCTGGGCCGTGGACCACGGCCTGCTCGACGCCGACGGCGCGTTGCTGGGCAACCCCGTCCACTACCGCGACCGGCGCACCGACGGTGTGCCCGAGCGGGTCTTCGAGCACCTCTCCGCCGCGGACCTGTACGCGGTCAACGGGCTCCAGGTGCAGCCCTTCAACACTCTCTTCCAACTGGTGGCCGCCGCCGGAAGCGCCCAGCTCTCGGCCGCGCGCGACCTGCTGCTGATCCCCGACCTGCTGGGCTACTGGTTGACCGGCCGGAAGGTGGCGGAGCTGACCAACGCCTCCACCACCGGGCTGCTGGACGTGCGGGGGCGTCACTGGACCGAGCCCTGCCTGGAGCTGCTGGAGGACACCTTCGGGGTCCGTGCCAGGGGTCTGCTCCCCGACCTGGTCGATCCCGGTCACATCATCGGAACGGTGAGGGACACCGGGACGCCACTGGTCGCGGTGGGTTCCCACGACACCGCCTCCGCCGTGGTCGCCGTGCCCGCGCGCACCCCGCGCTTCGCCTACATCTCCTCGGGGACGTGGTCGCTGGTGGGCGTGGAGCTGGATCGGCCGGTGCTCTCCGAGCAGGGGAGGGGCGCCAACTTCACCAACGAACTCGGTGTGGACGGGACCGTCCGGTACCTGCGCAACGTGACCGGGCTGTGGTTGTTGCAGGAGTCTTTGCGCACCTGGCAGGCCCAAGGGCTCGACGTGGATCTGGCCGACCTGTTGGAGCGGGCGGCTCGTCTGCCGAAGCTGAGATGCGTGGTGGATGTGGACGATCCCCGGTTCGCGCCACCCGGTGACATGCCGGCCAGGATCGCCGAGTTCGCCACCGAGACCGGCCAACCGCCACCCACCGATCCGGTTCAGGTGGTCCGGTGCGTGCTGGATTCTTTGGCCCTGGCCTACCGGCGGGCTGTACGACAGGCCGCCGAGCTGTCCGGCCAAGAGGTCGAGGTGGTGCACGTCGTCGGGGGAGGGGCGCGGAACTCGTTGTTGTGTCAACTGACCGCCGAGGCCACCGGCCTGCCGGTGATCGCTGGGCCGGCGGAGGGTACGGCCGTGGGCAACCTGTTGGTGCAGGCCCGGGCTGTGGGGGCTATTCGGGGAGGTCTGCCCGAGCTGCGACAGGTGGTCGCCGATTCCTTCGATATCTGTATCTACCGGCCCGAAGGGGAGAGTGTTGTGTGGGAACGAGCCCAGCGCTTCCTCTGGCCGGGGGAACGGTGATCGGGGAGTTTTTCGGTCGCCTTGTGCCGGCCGGGAACCCGTGTGACTCTTCCAGGGTGACCACGGAGGTTCGGTGTCTGGTTTGTCTGTTTCTCAACTAGTTGCAGATTTGAGCCCTTGGCGCAGATAAACCCGCAGGTCAACGAGGCTGCTCCCCGCGTACGCGGGGATGGACCCGGGTGCGTACCCGCCTCACCGAGGTGGTCGACCTGCTCCCCGCGCACGCGGGGATGGCCCCGCGCCACCGGGCAGGCGGAAGGCTCCCACCCGCTGCTCCCCGCGCACGCGGG
>NZ_FRFF01000174.1 GCF_900143625.1 Nocardiopsis sp. JB363 | reverse complement strand
GTTCGCGGGGGTGGGCATGCCGATATCCCCACAAGGCACGGGGCCTTTGGGGTCTGACACCCACCCAGGGGTGTTTTCGAGAGGCGCGGGGGTTGGATCTGGGGGTCTGCTCCGGATTGATGGTGCGGAGCGGGGCGAGGTGTTCGCCTGGTCAAAGCTGGTGCGGTGGTGTTAGGCGGTGGCTGGTGCTGGGTCACCCTCACCGCCCTCACCGCCACCGTCCTTCTCGGTGTCTTGGCGGTTCTGGGTGTGGTGGTGTTCCCAGATCTGCTGGTTGGCCTTCACCTGCAACCGGTGCTTGAGCCGGTTGTGGGTGGAGCACAGCAGCTGCATGTTGTCCGAGCTGGTGGCCCCGCCGTGGGAGAAGGCGATGATGTGGTCGAACTGCGACCAGCTACGCGGCATGTCGCAGCCTTCGTGCCATTCGCAGTGAAACTCTTTGTACCCCGCCGCTTGGCGGACAGGGTCGGGGGCGCACCGGTGCTTCTGCCCCACGTCCAGCAGGGTTTTGCCTTCGGCGTCGGTCAGGAACCGGCGCAACCAGCTCTTGGGCGTGAGGCGGGAGATCATCTGGTCGGGGATGACCACCCCGTCCTCGGTCACCGCCGGCTCAGCCGAGGCATCTCCCAGGTAGCGCTTGAGGGGCACGGTGATGTTCAACGTGACCACCGGCTTCGGGGCCTTCGCGCACGTGCGGTGGGCCAGGGCGGTCTCGAAGATGCGCATCATCGCGTCATAGGTGCGCTGGTGCTTGGGGATGGCGGCGTTATCGGGCCCATACGGTTCGGTGTAAGCGTCCAGGGCGGCCTGGATGAGCTGGTTATCCGCACCCGGCCCCCACATGCGCAGCAGGAACCCGCCTTCGAAGGTCGGCGAGAACTGCGCGCCACGGTTGTCGAAAGTCTCGTCGTAATCCCGGTCGGCTTTGTCGGGGTCCAGTTGGGCGACGAACCATTTAGCTGCGTCCCGCAACTGCCGCACCGACGCTTTCGGGCATTCCTTCTTATAAGCGATCAGCCCGAACTCCAGGCGGGCCCGGAAACCCTCCACGTCGGGGTGCTGTGCCCGGAAGTCCTCATCGGCTGTTTCCAGGACCTTGGCCCAGTCGGTCACAGCTTTTTCGGTGGAGGTCGCGATCGCACACGCCTCACCCAACGACAGGGTGCTGTCCCCAAACGCCTCATCCACCAACGGCAACTGCTGGCGGTGCACGGCCCGGGCCAGAGTGGCGAGGTTGCCGGCCTCGGCGGGAGTGGTGCCCCACTGGTGGGTGATCCACGCCTTGATACTGCGCTGGCCGCCCTCTTCGAGCAGGTCCCCGGAGGCTTCCATCGTGGCCAGGTCACCCAACAGAAGGTAGGTGGAGCGTTCCATGTCGCGGTGCAATCCCACCGATTGTTCCAGTCGGCTTTTCGCGCAGCCGGGCGGGATGGGAGTGGTGAAGATGTCCTCGATCTGCTCGCGCACACCCGCCATCGCTTTCTCGACCGGGGTGGCCCCGGTCGAAGCGGTGTGGGTGTCGAAGAAGCGCATACTCCGATTATATGCCAATGACCAGGAGAATGGCAGCCCTACTTCCGGGTATATTGTTTTCTTTTCTCAGGGTACTGGGATGCCTATCATGGAATGGCGCCTTTTGCGGGTTATCCACAACCCCTTTTTTCGTGGCCGCTTTTCCACCGCCAGCGCTGGCTACCGCTGGGACGCGGCCCGCCCTGAGCCGCACCTGTAGCGGGCCCTTCGTTACCGGGCCCGTCACGTAGTGGCGACGCGGCCCACGACACCACCAGACGGGCGGGTAGGGATGCGGCCGGCTGCGGCCGGACCGGGCGAAGCCCGGCGG
>NZ_FRFF01000146.1 GCF_900143625.1 Nocardiopsis sp. JB363 | reverse complement strand
CCCGCGCACCCCGAGCCTCGGCCCCGCACCGCCCGCGCACCCCGAGCCTCGACCCCGCACCGCCGCATACCGCGAGTCGGCGAAGACGGTCCGGCGCCGCGTGGACGCACCGGGAGGTCACCCCGGCGTGGAGGGAGAACGACGAACGGCGGCCCGGAGGAAGATTCCTCCGGGCCGCCGTGGTGCGGGGTCAGATGTTCAGAAGCGGGGGTCAGCCGCCGTGCGGGCAGGAGTCCCGGTAGTCGGAGAAGTCCGTGCCGATCCCGGTGGAGGGCGGCGGGCACAGGAACTGCTCATACCGCTCGTCCTCGTCCACGAACCGCTTCAGCCAGGAGATGCTGTACTTGGCGATCGTGGTGTTGGAGACGTTCGGCGCGAAGTGGCTCGCACCGCGCAGTTCCAGGTAGGCGCGGTCCAAAGAGCTCGGCAGGCTCTCGTACATCGGGATCGCGTGCGAGCGGACCGAGGCCGTCACGTCGTTCTCGGCACCGACGATCAGCGTGGGCGTCTCGACGCTCGACCAGTTCTTGCTGGTGTGCCAGGGGGTGAGCGGGATCGCCGCGCGCACCTCGGGCCGGTCGTCCACCGCGGCGAGCGTTCCGCCACCGCCCATGGAGTGCCCCATGACGGCCAGTCGGTCACCGTCCACCGTGTCGTTGACGTCGCTGTCCTCGACCAGGTAGTCGAGCGCGGCGTCGATCTGACGGCCGCGACTGTTCGGCTGGTCGTAGCGGGTGTTGGTGTCGATGGTGAACACCACGAACCCCTGCGAGGCCAGCCGGTGTCCGTACCAGGACATGGAGGACTCGCCGGCGGTGTAACCGGGGGCGATCACCACACCGCCGAAGGTGCCCTCGCTGGTGTCGGTCGGGTAGTAGATCGTGCCGCCACCGAAGCCGCTGACCAGTGAGGAAACGGAGGTGGTGTCGGTGTCGAAGTGCCCTCGGGGTGCGGTGACGCTGGACTCCGTGGGGTCCGGGCCGCGTTCATGCGGGCTTTCGGCCAGGGCCGGGCTGACGGTGGCGCCGGCGCCGATCAGCGACAGGCCGAAGACGAGGGCGGACTTCGCGGCGAGTCCGGACATCCAGGAGCGGGCCCGGGTTCCGGGACGGGACCGCCCTTCGGACACGGGGGACGGGGGAGTTTCGGTCAGCACGTGATTTGCCTTTCTCGTGCAGCGGGAATCCGCGGACCTTTCGGTTATCGCGGATCGGGGGTTTCCCGAGTAAAGGGCAAAGGTGAGGGAACTCCCTTTCCCTTAATGAATCTCGGGATGTGGGTTCACTATGAGGTCGATTGTGTGAACGCGCATCCGTCGAATCACCAGTGTCCCCGTACTCCCAGTTCGCGAGGGTTATCAGTGTTTTCCCGGACGTGGCGCCGGGCAGGGCGCACCATAAGGAACCGAAGCCCAGGAGGTGAGAACGGTGCCTGGAGTGGACGAACTACCGGACACGTTGCGACGGTCGCCGAAGAAGGCGCAGCGCACCTGGATCGAGGCGCACGACAGCGCGGTCCAGGAGTACGGGGAGGGCGAACGCGCCCATCGGGTCGCCTTCGCCGCGGTCAAGCACAAGTTCGAGAAGGTCGGGGACCACTGGGAGCCGAAGGAGAGCAAGGGCCCCTCGGACCAGCAGGCGAAGAACCCCTCGGCGGGGCGGCGTTCCGGCCCGGACCGGCCCACGGCCGGCGGTGTCGACGCCAACGCCACCAAGGAGCATCTCTACCGACGCGCCGGCCAGTTGGGCATCTCCGGGCGGTCCCGGATGCGCAAGGACGAACTGGTGGAGGCCCTGCGGAAGGAGAGTAACCGCAGGACCTCGGGCTCGGGGCGTTCCGGCTGAACCTCGGGCCTCGCACGCGGGCCCGAACACACGAGGGCGGCGCACCCACAGGTGCGCCGCCCTTCCACTTGGTCGGTCGCGTGCCTCAGCCGGCCTGGATCTCACCCCCGGTGGGGGCGAGCGTCTCGCCCGTGTAGAAGGACGAGAGCCGCTCGCTGGCGAAGAACACGTACGAGGGCGCGATCTCGTCCGGGTCGGCGGCCCGCCCCATGGGATCCTGCTTGCCGAACCCCTCGGTGCCGCCTTCGCCCAGTGTGGCGGGGATCAGCGGAGTCCACACCGGCCCGGGGGCCACGCAGTTCACCCGGATCCCCCGGTCCATCAACACCTGGGACAGCGACAGCGACAGGTTCATCACGGCCGATTTGCTCGACGCGTAGTCGATCAGGGAGTCGTTGCCCCGCAGCCCGTTGATCGAGCCGGTGATGATGATCGATCCCCCGTCGGACATGTGCGGGAGGGCTTCCCGGACGGTCCAGAACACCCCCATCACGTTGACGTCGAAGGTCCGACGCAGCTGTTCGGTGGTCAGGTCGGTGAAATTCTCGACGGGCGTCTGGGTGGCGGCGTGCTCCACCAGGATGTCGATCCCACCGAGCTCCTCGACGGCCCGATGCACCAGATGTGCGCAGTCCGACTCGTCGGCCAGGTCCCCTCGGACGCCCACGGCCCTGCGGCCTTCCGCCTGCACCAGGTCAGCCGTGTGCTGGGCCTCGGCGTCCTCGCTCAGGTAACCGAAGACGGAGTCGGCGCCCTCCTTGGCGAACGCCACCGTCACGGCGCGCCCGATACCGGAGTCGCCTCCCGTGATCAGGGCTCGGCGGCCGCTGAGGAGACCGCGCCCCTCGTAGTCGCGCATCTCGTCTCGAGGCTGAGGATCCATGGGCTCGGTCCGGCCCGGGTGTGGTTGGTTCTGCGCGGTCGGTTGTCTGTCGTTCATGGTGCCCCTCCCACCGGCCGCCCTGCCCGACCGGTGGCCCGGCCACACATGAGGGGAGCGGACGTGGCCCGAGCGTGGAGGGCGCTTTTCCGGTCGATGGTGTTTCCGTGGCGACCGACCCGGTCAGGGCCCTGAAGAGGGGGTTCTCATGCGAGTCGGCTACAAGCTTTTCGCCGAGGGGTACGGTCCTCGGGAGATCGTCGAACAGGCCGTGCGCGCGGAACGCGCCGGGTTCGACTTCGTCGAGATCAGCGATCACTTCCACCCGTGGCTGTTCAGCCACGGACACTCCGGGTTCGTGTGGTCCATGCTGGCCGCGATCGCCGAGCGGACCGAACGGATCGAGATCGTCACCGGGGTGACGTGCCCGTTCCTGCGGGTCCACCCGGCGATCGTCGCGCAGGCGGCGGCGACCACCGCCGTGCTCTCCGGTGAGCGTTTCACCCTGGGGGTCGGATCGGGGGAACGTCTCAACGAACACGTGGTGGGCAAGGGATGGCCCAACGTCACCACGCGCCACGAGATGCTGCGCGAGTCCATCGACATCATGCGGCTGCTGTGGTCGGGCGGTTACCACTCCTACAAGGGCGAACACCTGGTCTTGGAGGACGCTCAGGTGTTCGATCTGCCCGAACGGCCGCCACGTGTGGTCGTGGCCGCGTCCGGGGCAAGGTCGGCACGCCTCGCCGCCCGGTACGGGGACGGGATCTTCGCGACCGACCCCGACGCGGTGATCACCGAGACCTACCGAGGACAGGGCGGCGACGGCCCCTGCTACGGGGAGGTCCCCCTGGCCTGGGCCGCCGACGACGGCACCGCGTTGGAATCGGCCCGCGAGCTGTTCCGCTTCGGGCTCACCGGTTGGAAGGTCCAGTCCGAGCTGCCCAATCCGGTGAACTTCGAGGCGGCGACCGCCCTGATCAGCCGCGAGGCCATGGCGGACGCGTTCGGGTACGGCCCGGACCCGGAACGTCACCTGAAGGTGGTCCGTTCCTTCGTTTCCGCCGGGTTCGACCACTTGGCCCTGATCAACGCCGGGCCCGATCCCGAGGGGTTCTTCACGTTCTTCGAGAACGAACTGGCCGAACCGATCCGGGACATGACGCGAACACCCGTCGGTATCTGAGGAGCGATCTTCACCGCGGGCGACCCGATCCTGACGACCCGGTCCTGACCAACCGAGTCTGACGACCCGGTCCTGACCACCCGAGCTTGACGGCTACAGTCCGCGCCACCAGCGGAGCAGGCGCCCGAGCAGGTCCTCCGGGGGTTCTTCCTCCTCGGCCAGGGCCGGCACCTGTTCCCTCTGTCGGATCCGGTCGGAGGGCGGATCGCTCGGCCGTCCGGGGGTGAAGGAGACGGGGAGTCGATGCAGCCCGCGCAGGAACGGTGAGTTCACCGAACACAGTTCCTCCGGTGGTACGGCCAGTCGCAGGCCGCCGAGCCGTTCCTGCAGCACGCTCACTCCGGTCGCGGCCACCAACCGTCCCAACGAGCGGGCGGGACAGCTGTGCGGCCCGGCCCCGAACACCAGGTGGGCACGGCGACCGCTGGCCAGCCCGGTATCGGGGTCGGGGTGGCCGCTTCGCACGTTCGGGTCCTGGTGCGCGGCGTCGATACCGATGAAGAGGGCGTCACCGGACCGGATGTGCGCGGTGCCGATCCGCATGTCCTGGAGGGCGATCCGCCCGGCCAGGACCTGGAAGGGTGTGTCGGTCCACATGACGTGGTCCAGGAGGTCGTGCGTGGACAGGCGCGCGTCGGTGTGGGTCGAACGGATGTGCTCATCGGTGAGCAACGTGCGCATGGTGTTGCCGATGAGATGGGTGGTGGGCATGTGGCCCGCGCTGATGATGAGGGCGGCCGTGTAGGCGACCTCGCTCGGGCTGAGACCGGACCGGTGTTCGAGCATCCGGGTCACGAGGTCGGTCCCCGGGTGCTCGGTTTTGCGGGCGACCAACCCGGCGAAGTACTGCTGCATGCGCTCGACCGCCTCCTCGGCGCGGCCGGCGTTCTCGCCGAACACGCTCGTGGTCAGGTCCCCGAGCATGCGTCCGTAACCGTCGGGCAGGCCGAAGAGGCGGTTGAGGACCAGGACCGGTAGGACGGCGGCGAACTCCTCGATCAGGTCGGCCTCGCCACGGATGACGAAGGAATCGACCAGCTCGTCGGCGATGTGGCGCACGCTCCATGCCATGGAGGGCATGTCGATCCCGCCGATACCGTCCATGATGGGGGCGCGCAGGCGGATGTGCTCCTCGCCGTCCGCGAAGAGCGCGTTGGGCAACCAGGACATCATGGGCAGGGTCTTGCCGAGGTCGACGCGGCCTTCGACCGCCTCCTTCCAGCGGCGGGTGTCCCGGGAGAAGAGGTGCGGCTGCTGGAGCGCGGTGAGGTTGTCGTGGTAGTCGAGCAGGATCCAGGCGAAGACCCCCGGTTCCAGCTCCACCGGTGCGATGGGTCCGTGCCGCTCGCGGAGTCGTCGCCACAGGCCGTCGCGTCCGCCGGGCGGGGTCGTTCCGTACAGACGGGTGGCGTTGGCCGAACGTCCTTGGTCGAGGGTGGATATCCCTCGTTCTCCGTCGGGTCGGATCGTGGTCATCAGGGTGTGCGGGCGACCGGGAATGAGGGTTCACGGTCCCCTTCCCTCCCTTCGAGAAGATGTGACGCTGCCGTGGTGATGAGAAGGGGAGAGGTTCGAGAAAAGGGGGAACCGGTGGTCGGGGATGGGCCACCGCGGTCGTCGCATTCTAGGTTCGGCTTCTGAGTCCTTACAACAGTGGCGTATTCTTTTGCGCATTTCGGTAGGAGAAACGGCGAAAGGGATTCTTCTTGGCATTTCCGATGATTCGACCTCCGCCGTCCGTTCCTTCCAGGGGAGCGGGTGGGGGTGCGGG
>NZ_FRFF01000177.1 GCF_900143625.1 Nocardiopsis sp. JB363 | reverse complement strand
GCAACCTCGCCACCCTGGCCCGCGCCGTGCACCGCCAGCAGTTGCCGTTGGTGGATGAGGCGTTTGGGGACAGCACCCTGTCGTTGGGTGAAGCGTGCGCGATCGCGACCTCCACCGAAAAAGCCACCGCTGAGTGGGCCAAGGTCCTGGACTCAGCCGATGAGGCGTTCAAAGCCGACCACCCGGACGTGGAGGGTTTTCGGGCCCGGTTGGAGTTCGGGTTGATCGCTTATAAGAAGGAATGCCCGAAAGCTTCGGTGCGTCAGTTGCGGGACGCGGCGAAATGGTTCGTCGCCCAACTGGACCCCGAAAAGGCCGACCGGGATTACGACGAGGCTTTCGACAACCGTGGCGCCCAGTTCTCGCCGACCTTCGAAGGCGGGTTCCTGCTGCGCATGTGGGGGCCGGGTGCGGATAACCAGCTGATCCAGGCCGCCCTGGACGCTTACACCGAGCCGTATGGTCCGGATAGTGCGGCGGTGCCGAAGCATCAGCGCACGTATGACGCGATGATGCGGATCTTCGAGACCGCCCTGGCCCACCGCAAGTGCGCGAAGGCGCCGAAGCCGGTGGTGACGTTGAACATCACCGTGCCTTTGAAGCGCTACCTCGGCGACCAAACCGCCGAACCCGCTGTCACGGAGGACGGGGTGGTCATTCCCGACCAGATGGTCTCCCGCCTCACCCCGAAGAGTTGGTTGCGCCGCTTCCTGACCGACGCCGAAGGCAAAACCCTGCTCGACGTGGGCCAGAAGCAGCGGTGCGCCCCTGACCCCGTCCGCCAGGCGGCGGGGTACAAGGAGTTCCACTGCGAGTGGCACGAAGGCTGCGACATGCCGCGTAGCTGGTCGCAGTTCGACCACATCATCGCTTTCTCCCAGGGTGGGGCGACGAGCTCGGACAACATGCAGCTGCTGTGTGCCACCCATAACCGGCTCAAGCACCGGTTGCAGGTGAAGGCGAATCAGCAGATCTGGGAGCACCATCACACCCAGAACCGCCAAGAAGCTGAGACCGGTGGGGACGAGGGCGGTGAGGGCGACCCAGCACCAGCCACCGCCCTCTAACACCACCACCACGCACTTTCACCAGGCGAAAACCTCGCCCCACTCTGACCGGTCAATCCGGAGCAGAAACCCCCGCACCTCTCGAAAAACACCCCGGTTGGGTGTCAGACCCCAAAGGCCCCGTGCTTTGTGGGGATATCGGCATGCCCGCACACCGAACCCCCTGCCCGGAGCCATATCCAAGGGCCAACGTGGCTCCCGTTGGGGGTCTCGGCAGCACACCCACCCCCGCACCCGCACCGGTGCTGGGGAGTGACCGGCCCACCTCCATCAGAGCTGGCTACCGCTGGGACGCGGCCTGCCCCGAGCCCGGCCTGTAGCGGGCCCTTCGTGACCCAACCGGCCACGTGATGGCGACGCGCTCAACGAGGACACCAGACGGAGGGGCAGGAATCCGGCCGGCTGCGGCCGGACCGGGCGAAGCCCGACGGCCCGTGAGGGCCCCCAGGGGCCCGAAGGGCCGTTGCCTTTGGGGCCCTGACCCCACCTCCCCCTTCCCCGATAGCCGCCAACCGCCGCCCGTGCCGTGCGGGTCAAGGTCAC
>NZ_FRFF01000144.1 GCF_900143625.1 Nocardiopsis sp. JB363 | reverse complement strand
GACCCGCCCTCCCGGGTCGGGCCCGGACCCCTCCACGGCCCCGACCCACCGGGGCCGCGCCGTCCCCTCTGCGGCGTGGCCCCCACCCATCACAGACGACGCCCCGACCCCGCTCGGGGCCTGGAAAGGAAACCCCGCCATGCGCGTGCTCGTCACCGGAGGTTCGGGAAGGCTCGGCCGTAGCGTGCTGTCGACCCTGGCCGAACGCGGACACCAGGTCACCTCGGTCGACACCACCCCGGCCACCCCACCGGACGGGGTCGCCGCGATCACCGCCGACCTGCTCGACGCCACCGCTCGCGAGGACGCCTTCACTCGCGCCGCGCCCGAGGCCGTGGTCCACCTGGCCGGGATCGCCGTCCCCTTCGCCCACCCCGACGTGCGGACGCTACAGGTCAACACCGGGCTGGCCTGGGCGGTACTGTCCGCGGCCATCGAACACGGCGCCCACTCGGCGGTGGCCGCCTCCAGCCCCACCGTCTACGGCTACAACACCCCCACCTGGACACCGCGGTACCTGCCCCTGGACGAGGACCACCCCGTCCAGCCCTGGCACGCCTACGGGCTGAGCAAGGAGATCATCGAAGGGACCGTCCGGTCCCTGGCACGCACCACCGACACCTGCGTACTCTCCGCACTGCGGCCCGGCTACGTCGTGGCCCCCGAGGAATGGGCCGGAGCCACCACCCAGCAGGGCCACACCATGGCCCAACGCCTGGCCGACCCGGCCCTGGCCGCCGGCTCACTGTTCAACTACGTCGACGCGCGCGACGCCGCCGAACTGTTCGCCCTGGTCATCGAACACCCCGAACGGGTCCGCCACGGCCAGGTGTACAACGCCGTGGCCGACGACCCCCTGGCACCCGGCCCCGTCGACGAACTCATGGCCCGCCTGCACCCCACCACCGCGCCGCACAGCGCCGCGCTCTCCGACGGCCGCGCGGTCTTCTCCAACCGACGCGCCCGCACCGAACTGGGCTGGGAACCCACCCGCACCTGGCGCACACAACTGAGCCAAGGGCGGGTCGGCTAGGTGCGCGCCCAACCACCCACCTCACGAGGCGACGGACACCCCACACCTTCCACTAGCCTGGGAAAGAGTTTTCCCACAGTCCACGGTAGAAGGGCCAAAGGCGTGAGTTCGTCGTATGTGACGCTGGAACAGGTGGCACAGCACGCGGGGGTCTCCCTGGCCACCGCCTCCCGGGTCATCAACGGCAGCACCCGCCAGGTCAGCCAACGCCTGAGCGAGAAGGTCAACGCCAGCGCCGAGGAACTCGGTTACCTGGCCAACGCCTCCGCCCAGACCCTGGCCCGCAACAGCAGCTCCCTGGTCGGCCTGCTCGTCCACGACATCGCCGACCCCTACTTCTCCTCCATCGCCCGCGGTGTCACCCGATACACCGAGGAACAGGGACTGGTCACCGTCCTGGGCACCACCTACCGCTCCGCCCAGAAGGAGAGCACGATCCTGGCGGCCCTGCGCGCCCATCGCGCCAAGGCCGTCGTCCTGGTCGGCTCACGCTCCACCGACGAGGAGAGCAACGCCCGGCTCGTCCGCGAGATCGAAGCCTTCCAGCAGCAGGGCGGACGGGTGGCGTGCGTGTCCCAACCCGGACTGCCCGCCGACACCGTCAGCCCCGACAACCACACCGGGGCCGCCGAACTGGCCCGCCACCTCATCGCCCTGGGACACCGACGCTTCGCCATCCTGGCCGGCCCCACCAACCTGAGCACCGCCCGCGAACGACTGGACGGATTCCACTCGGCGCTCTCGGCCGCCGGCCTGGAGCTGGAACACCACAACATCGTGCACGGCGACTTCACCCGCGACGGCGGATTCGAGTCCACCCAACGACTGATGCGCCTGGGCACCGACGCCACCTGCCTGTTCGCGGTCAACGACGTCATGGCCACCGGCGCCATGGCCGCCCTGCGCGAGTCCGGCATCGGCGTGCCCGAGGAACTGTCCGTGGCCGGATTCGACGACATCCCCACCCTGCGCGACCTCGCCCCCGCCCTGACCACCGTGCGCCTGCCCCTGGAACAGATGGGCGAACGCGCCGCGCAGATGGCGCTGGAGAGCGACCACGAGGGCGAGGACCGCACCGTCAACGTCCAAGGTGAGGTCCTCATGCGTGAGAGCACCGGAAAACCTTCCACCCGGTGAGACCACGCGGGGGCGGTGGAGCCTGATGCTCCACCGCCCCCGTTCGCGTCCCGTGCTAGGGGAGTGGGGACAGATCCTGGGCGAAGGTCAGACCATGGCCGAGACCGGTCTCGGCACTGAGCCACCCTTCACCGATCCGCACCCCGCTGGGGACGGCCAAAGCCCCCAACGCTTCGAACGAGGCGTGGTCGATGTCCTCGACCATCGCCACCCGGGGCAGACACAACGCCAACTGCCCCGACAGCTCCGGCAACAGGTGCGGCGCCACCGGCACCCCACGACGCGCCATCGACTCGGCCACGCGCAGGAACGGGGTGATCCCACCGACCCGCACCACGTTGGGCTGGGCCACGTCGCACACCCCCGCCTCGACGAACCCTTCGAACTCCTCCAGGGTGCGCAGATTCTCACCCAGGGCGAAGGGCACCGCGGTGCGCCCCCGCAGGCGCTCGTGCGCGGCCAGGTCCTGGGCCGGCAACGGTTCCTCCACGAAGTGCGGGTCGTGTTCGGCCAACCGGTCCAGGGCCCGCACGGCGGTGGGCACGTCCCAACGCTGGTTGGCGTCCACCATCAGCGTCCGGTCCGGACCCAACACACCGCGCACCGCGGCGACCCGTTCGACGTCGCGTGCCACCTCAGGCGAGCCCACCTTGATCTTGGCGGCCCGGTGCCCGGCCCCGACCCAGGAACGCACCTGCTCCAGCAGGTCCGCGGAGTCGTAGTCGAGGTTGACCCCACTGCCATAGGCGGCGACCCGATCCCGACGCCGACCGAGCAGGTCCACCAGCGACATCCCGGCCGCCTTGGCCTGAACGTCCCACAGGGCGATGTCCACCCCGGCCAAGGCCATCAGGGTCAACCCGGTGGTACCCGCCTCGCGCAGATACCACCGCAGCTCCTCCCACCGGCACGGGTGGGCGTCCCCGCCCACCACCACCGGCGCCAGGTCGGCGTTGATCAGCGACTCCACCGCCCCCGCACCGATCAGCGGGGTCCAGCAGAACCCGGTGCCCACCACCCCGGCATCGGTGGCCACCCGCACCACCACGATGTCGTTGCGGTCCACACCGCCGTCCCACGCCCGCCGCAGCGGCAGACGGAACGCGCGGGCCACCACCTCGGTGACACGCACCCGCTCAGCCCTTCCCGACCAGGGACAGACCGGTCTCGATCAACGCCGACAACTCGGACTCCTCCTCGGCGGTCAACTCGACGAAGGGAGCGCGCACCGCGCCCACCCGCACCC
>NZ_FRFF01000104.1 GCF_900143625.1 Nocardiopsis sp. JB363 | reverse complement strand
GGCGACCTCCGAGATCTACTCCTCTCTATTCGTGGGCAGCGTCAGTTGTGTATAAGAGTCAGGTTGTGGGGCGGGGAGTGGGTGGTCAGGCGGTCACTTGAGTGCGGTGGTGAGGAAGGTGGACCACTCGTCGGAGGGGAAGGGCAGGTACCCGGCGTCGGGGTGCTTGGAATCCCGCATGGCGGCGCCGCAGGGGAGGGAGCCGACCTCGACGCAGTTGACGTCTTGAGCGCTATGGCTGCTCGTCCGGAAGTCGGAGGGCCGGTGGGCCACTTCTACGCAGTCCTGGTCACGACCGCTGCGGGTGCTCTTGTGGAAGGTCTCGGGGATGGGAGCGACTTCGACGCAGTTCTGGTCGCGACCGCTGTAGCTGCTCTTACGGAAGGCCGTCGGGATCTGAGCTACTTCCACGCACTCTTGCCCCTGCGCGCTGTAGCTACTCTTTCGGAACTCCAGCTTATTGACCATCACGTGTTCTCCAGGGATGTCAAGATGTCGTCGATCAAGTGGAACGACAGGGAGGTGGACAGGGCCACCCCTTGGGCGTTGCCGAAGGCCAAGGTATACCGCTCCAGTTCTTCTGGTTCATCCAGATAGAGACCATCCACTGCGGTCTCCACATAGATGATCGGTGCATCCTTCGTCGCTGGGAAGTCCAAGATGGTGAACGGTCCGGCCAACGCGAGGTGGGATCCGGACGAGTAAGGAAGAACCTGGATGTCGATGTGATGCCGTAGAGCCATGTTCTTGAGGTAGACAAGTTGCGCCCTCATGATTTCTGGGTCACCGATGACTCGCCTGAGGGCGCCCTCATCTATCACCGCCACCATATGTGCTGGTTTGATCCGATTGAAGATGCTTTTTCGCTCTATGCGTGCCTGAACACGTCGCTCAACATCTGACTCTTCGAGTACACGCCCGGCTCTGAATACGTGAGCAGCATATTCAGGTGTTTGTAGAAGTCCAGGGACCGTTAATCCCTCAAAACGCCTAATAAGGGATGCCTCTGCCTCAAAGTCGGGCAAGGCGTTCCCGCCGAACACATCTCGGTAGCTGGACCACCAGCCCGACTGCTTCGATTCGCTGGTCAGCTCGTGCAGAGCTTGTCGTTCCTGGTCAGAGGTTTCGTAGAGGTCGGCTAGCGCATCGATATCCCGTGGTCGTATGCGTCTTGCGGTGGCGTTCTCGATGCTGCTGATCGTGGAGAGAGGGACACCGGAATCTTTCGCTGCGGCAGAGAGCTTGAGGCTCTTCGCCTCGCGAAGGCGGCGTAGTTCACGAGCGAGGCGACGGCGGCGGACTGTAGGGCTGATGGGGTTATGCATATGGGGATTCTAGACTCATTAGCGCAGATTCTGAACACGTCTGTTGACAACTCAGAATCTGAGTATCACTATGAAGATGTAGCCAGTGACCGATGGATTACCGCAGGTTCATATGGCCAGGCTATGGCTGGCCCGTTTCGCGCGTCACGGGAATCGTGAAACTTCCAACGGGCGTCCGTATTCACCCCTTTTATGCCTTGTGATGTCAAGGAGTGTGTTCGTCATGCCCGTGTTCGCGTCCGAGCTCGCCCGCAGCGAGGTCACCGTCCCGCTCTCCAGCTTCATCCAGCCCTTCTGCGCCCACTACTTCTCCGGGCGGATCGAACGGCCCCACTACCGCCAGCGCGACTACAGCTTCCCGGGGCTTCCGCACCTCATGCCGCTGACCCGCGCGTTCCTGGACACCTGCGCGGCCGCCTACTCCCACGAGTACCGCTACCTCTTCACCCTGCTGGGGTCGGAACTGGCCGGAAACGCCAGTGCGCCATGAGGCGCTTTGTTGTATCCCCGGAACATCCGGGAGGAACTCGAAGG